>CANRJR010000001.1 GCA_947631005.1 uncultured Clostridia bacterium
TCGTAATATTCGATGACCGAGGGAAGCCCGTCTTGCAGGCAGAGCACCCCCACTTTCTCCTCGGGCGAAGCCTTGCATACCACCTTTGCGCCGCTCTCCATGCCGCTTTTTATCGTCGCCCCGACAAAGCACGGGTCGGCGATGCGCTGCAACACGTTGTCGACAGCGAACACGTTGATCCATTCGACGCCGCGCGCTTCGAGCGTCTTGCCGTATCCCGCTTTCAATAAGGAGGAATACCACCCGCCGTTGCCGTTGGGCGAAAGCGCGAGCTTGCCCTTTCCTTCGAGCAAAATTTTTCCGTCGAAGCCGACGCTCGGTGCCATCTCCTGCGTGAAAAAGTAGATCTCCGACTGCGGATAGGAAAAATAATCGTGCGCGCGGAAAAATTCCCGCGTTTCCGCGTCGTTCTTCTCGCTCGTCATGATGAAGAGCGGAAGATACGCCCCGCACGCGTTCACCGTGTCTTTGAGATTGCGGATGAGCTGTTCGAAGATATACAGCGGTTTGGTGACGCCGACGTCGAACGTCCCTTTCGGTCCATCCCAGCCGAGCCGCGTCCCCTGCCCGCCCGCGAGCAAGACCGCCGCGACCTTGCCCGCGCGGACGGCTTGTACGCCGATCTCGGTAAATTCCGCGCGGCGCGCCTCGATGTCCGAAAGGCGCAACCCCGCGATGGGACGGACGGTTTTGCCGCCGCTCAAATCTTCGGGCTGCCGCCAATGTTCGACGACCTCCCAATCAATGGCGTTGAGCCGCGCGACATATTCCTCCTTTTCGGACGGGGAAAGTCCCCCGAAGTCGAGAAGATGCGCCTGTCCGCGCGCGATAAGTTCCTTTGAAAGATCCATGCGATACTCCGAATTGCCGTTGTTTTTTGCTTATGAGGTTATTTTTCGAGCAGGAATGCGCCCGCGCGATAGCTCCCGCCCTCAACGGAAAGCGCGCCGTCTGCCGTATAGGGAAGATCGGTGAAAGCGGCTTTGAGAGAATACCCGTCGAGCGGGATCTCCACGCCCGTCTCGCAGTCGAGGAAGTGCACGATCACAAGTCTGCGGTTTTTGTAGTCTTTGACGTAAATTTGTCTGCCCTGCGGCTCGCGGTAGTACTCCACGTTGCAGTCGATCTGCACGATGTCGCCGCGGCGGACAATGTCTTTGACCGACTCGTAAAAGGCGAGCCCCTCTTTGAGAAGCGTCATTCTCTCCTTGTTGCGGGGGGAAATGTCGCCCGAGAGGCAGATGCGCCCCATCATCGCCGCGCACAGCGAATAGATCGTGCGGCTCGGCGTCTCGTTCTTGCGGATAACCGCCCATATCTGCGACTGCCGCGCGGGAACGACGCGCGAGACGTTCGCCGCCACGAGCGGGATCTCGGCGCATTCGTGCGCGTCCGAGAACGAGCACATCGAAACCTTGTTCATGCGGAGAGGTTCGATCCTGCTCCCGCCCGAGGAACAGTTCTCGATGACGATGCCCGGGATCTTCTCTTTGAGATGTTCGAGCCACCAGAGGCTCTCTTCGGTGAGCTGCCGTCCCCCCTCGCCGAGCGAGCCGTCGGGCGCGTCGCACCCGATGCCGATGTTCTCGTTATAGTCGATCTTCAAATACTCGAAGCCGTTCTCCCGCAAGGTGCGGACGAGCTTCTCTTCGAGATAACTTTTGACCTGCGGTAGGCGAAGGTCGAGGAAGCGGCGGTTCTTGCAGGTGAGCGTCTTGCCGTCGCGGCGGACATGCGCCTCTTCAAAGCGGAAGGCGTTGCTGTCCCTGCCCGTGATCTCGAACTCGTACCAAATGCCCGCCTTCATGCCGTGCGCCTTGATCTTGTCGACGACCCGCTTCATGTCGGGAAAGATCGTGGGATTGATGTCCCAATCGCCGATGGCGTTGCACCAATTTCGGTCGAGCGGCTTATACCAACCGCTGTCGATGATGAAATACTTCACGCCGAGCGGCGCGACCGCCGCAAGCTGTTTGTCGATCTTTGCCTCGCTCGGATTGCCCCACGTCGCACAATATTCGTTGTACATCACGGGCATATCTTGCTCGCTCGCGGGGACGGAGAGACGGGCGTCCTGCTCGTGCACGAAGGCGTTGAACACGTCTTGAAGCCGCCTTTTTACGGTGAAGCGGGCGCGGTGGGCGGTAAATCTCCCCCCCGCGGGCACGACTTTTCTCCAATGCCCCGATTCATACCCCGCAAGCCCCGCCGTGATCGAACAGCTCTCCTTTTCCTCGTAGAGCTCCATCTCCCAAGAGTAGGGTGCTTCGGGCATAACCCCCCAAACGACGCCGTTTTCCGCGTCCTCGATCGCGCCGAACGGGAAATAGCCGCGGTTGGGCATGCTCCCGTTCTGCCCCCACTTTTCGGACTTCACCCCGTAGCGCGCCCAGCTCATGTCCATGCCGAGGCGGGAGAACGTATCGGTGACGAGGCGGCATTCGCGCGACCACGCGCTCGTCATGCGGTGCAGACGGAAGCCGCACGTCGTGTGCTTGACGGGCGAAGCCAGCCCGCTCAACGAGAGCGACGGGAAATATTCGAGCGTCTGCGGCGCGCCCGTGCGGTTTTCATAGGTGATCTCCACGGTGAATACGCCCGTCTCGCGGTCATACCACAGGCGGTGGATATATTGATTCCCCGCGCCGTCGGTGAGATAGGTGTTGAGATTGCCCTGCGAGAACTCCGTCTGCCGCTCGATTTTGAGCAGCGTGGAATTGCGGTTGCGCATGGAGACGCCGGGCGTATAGTCGATGAGCGGTTCGTCGCCCGTAAAGGCGACCTGTACCAAGCTGTCGCAGTGCAGTTTTTTGGGGTCGACGTCGAACTCCTTGGGATACGCCGTAAACCCGATGACCGTCTTTTTCTCGTGTCCCTCGACGGGCGTTTCGACGTAACTTACCACAACGTCGCCGAATTCGTATTTTTTACAGTACATGCCGATACCCTGCAAAGGGCGGCGATTTCCGCCGCCCTGCCCTCATTGTTTTGTTGTTATTTTCTCGTTTTCCAAACTTGGTCCGACCACATGAGGTCTCTCTTGAAGTTGTTGATCTCGGTATTCTCGTCGATGAGCACGACCTCAACGCCCCACATGTTGCCGAGGTCGACCATCTCCTGCGCCGTAACGACGGACGACACGACGGTGTGATGCGCGCCGCCCGCATAGATCCATGCCGCAACGCCGTCTTTGAAGTTGGGCTGATATTTCCACATCAGACCGCCGACGGGGAGGTTGGGCATCTTGTGCGGGTATTTCACGAGCTCGATCTTCTGCACGATCAAACGCATTCTGTCGCCCATGTCGATCATGGAGACGGCGATCGCGTGAGGTGCTTCGATCCCCTCGAATACGAGACGGGCGGGATCGCTCTTGCCGCCGATCCCGAGCGGGTGCACCTGGATCTCGGGCTTGGTCGCCGCGAACTGCGGGCTGACTTCGAGCATGTGCGCGCCGAGGCAAAGCCCGTCTTTGAGGTCGTAGGTGTAGTCCTCCATGAGACCCGTGCCCTTTTGATCCGCCATGTATTGCATGGTCGCGCCGAGCGCGGCGATCTTCCAATCGCCCTCCGCGCCGAAGCCGTAGCCCTTGCCTTGCAGGTCTTGAATGGCGAGCCCGGGAAGCTGGTTCATGCCGTGCAGCGAACCGAAGTGGTCGACGATGCCGATGTAGCCGCCCTTGTCTTTGCAGAATTTCTCCATCGCGATCTCGTACTTCGCCTGTTCGCGGACGACCTCGACGCGCTTCGTGCCCATCGTGTACTTCTTCGCATATTCCGCCATGAGCGCGTCCACTTCCTGTTCGGTGACCATGTCGATATAGTCTACGAGGTCGCCGACGGGATAGTAGTCGACCTGCCAGCCGAGGTTAATGTGCGCGTCCACCTTGTCGCCCTCGGTGACCGCGACGTCGCGCATGTTGTCGGAGAAGCGGCAAACCTTGACCGTCTTGGAGAAGGCGTAGCCCGCGGCGACCTTGCACCAGCTCGCGAGCTCCGCAAGCGCGGCGGGATCTTTATAGTAGCCGACGATCACCTTGTTGTCCATGCGCAGACGCGCCACGATGTAGCCGAACTCTCTGTCGCCGTGCGCCGCCTGGTTCTCGTTCATGAAATCCATGTCGATGGTATCGTAGGGCAGTTTTTCGTTGTACTGCGTCGCGAAGTGGCACATGGGCTTTTGCAGCATTTTGAGCCCCTTGATCCACATCTTCGCGGGCGAGAACGTATGACACCATGTGATGATGCCGATGCAGTTGTCGTCGGCGTTCACCTTTTTCACGGCTTCCACAACTTCGTCCGAGCTCTTGCAGGTCGTAAGATATTTCACGGTGACGGGAACGTACTTGTTGACGTATTCCGCCATCTCCTCGGAGTGCGCCGCGACATGCGCGAGCACGTCGTCCCCGTAGAGCGTCTGCGAACCCGTAAGCCAATACACTACTTTTTCTTTCATTATGATGATCTCCTTAATTTGATTTTTCTTTCTTTATTCGCCCGAGACGAGCTTGTTGCGCGCTTCGACGACCGCGCTTGCGAGCTCTCCGTCGGTGACGAGGTAGAGCGGGCGCGGGTGTTCCCCCGTCCCCCAGCGGAACACGAGCGCGCCGTTTTCGGGCAAGCCGAGCGACGCCGCAAGTTCCTCTTCCAATGTGACCAGAAGATAGAGCGCGCCGCGGTATGCGATCGAGCCGAGCACGCCGAAAGGAACTTCGTCCCCGTTTGGATTTCTCAAAATGATGACGCCGTCTTTCCCGTCGTTGGGTTCGTCGACATATTCGAATTTGATCTCTTGCGGATCGTGTTCGAAATAGTGTTCCAAGACGGTGAGCGCGTTGTCGGCGTACGGCGCGGGATAGGTCGTGCGGTATTTCGCGAATACCGCTTCCGCGAGCGTATTGTCGAAGACGCGTTCGTAGTCTAACCCGTCCCCGACGAGCCGATAGAGGAACGCGGCGTTCTCGGGCAACACGATCTGTCCGTTGGCGAACGCCTCCCTGTCGAGCGGAAGCAGAATGATATAATTCTCTCCCGAATAGGTGACGCGCGCGACCGACTTCAAGACATGCTCGACGTATCCCTCATCCGTCTCATAGCGCAGAACGTGGTGATAGTCGTATTTGCCGTCGGCGCGGCGTACCTTGTCGATCCGCGTGAGGTGAAAGACGGGATTTTTCAAAAAATCCATGTAATCCATCGCGCGCCTCTCACTTCTTCTGTCCGTAATAGGCGTTTTTGCCGTGCTTGCGCTGGTAATGCTTCTCCATCATGAAGCGGTCGGCGCGGGTGACGTCGGGATTGACCGCCTCGGTGATCGTCGCCATTTTGGCGACCTCTTCGATGACCGTTGCGTTATACACCGAAGCGTCGGCGTCCTTCCCGAACGCGAACACGCCGTGGCTCTTGATGAGCACGCCCGGAACTTCGAGCGGCTTCAACCCGTCGGCGCGGAACTTCTCGATGATGGCAAGCCCCGTGTTCTTCTCGTATTCCCCCTCGATCTCCGCTTGGGTGAGCGAGCGCGCGCAGGGAATGTCGCCGTAGAAGTAGTCGGCGTGCGTCGTGCCGTAGAACGGAATGGCGCGCCCCGCCTGCGCCCACGCCGTGGCATAGGTGGAATGGGTGTGCGTTACGCCGCCCACGTCGGGGAACGCCTTATAAAACTCGATGTGCGTCGGCGTGTCGGACGAGGGACGCAGATCCCCCTCCACGACCTTTCCGTTGAGGTCGACGACGACCATATCGCTCGCCTTCATCACGTCGTACTCGACGCCCGAAGGCTTGATGACGATGAGCCCGCTCGCGCGGTCGATCTCCGAAACGTTCCCCCAAGTGAAGAGCACGAGATGGTGCTTCACGAGATCGAGATTGGCTTTGAGTACCTTTTCTTTCAATGCTTCCAACATGGTTTGTTTCCCCCTTTATTTGAGCGAATGGACGGCTTCCCGCACGATGGGCAGACCCGCGACGTAGCGGTCGCCGAACGCTTCGAATCCCGCAACGTCGGCGGGATCGGGCGCGAGCGTGACCCCCTCCTGTCCCGCGAATACGCTCTCGTCGAGATAAGTTTCGAGGCTCTCGTCCTTTTTCTTGCGGATGAGGTAGTTTGCGAGGATCGCCATGCCCCACGCGCCGCCCTCGCCCGCCGTTTTCATGACGGTGACGGGCGCGTTGATCGCCGCCGCCAAATAGCTTTGCCCGACGCGCTCGGTTTTGAAGAGCCCGCCGTGACCCGTGATCCTGTCGAGCTTTACGCCCTCCTCTTTGAGCATGATGTCGCACCCGACTTTGAGCGCGCCGAACGCCGAATACAGATGCGTGCGCATGAAGTTGGCGAGGTTGAAATTGCCGTTCGCCGTGCGCACGAAGAGCGGTCTGCCGTGCTCCACGTTGGTGACGTGCTCGTTGGAGACGTAGTTATAGGCGAGCAAGCCGCCGCAGTCTTTGTCTCCCTTTTCGGATTCGAAATACAGGGTGTCGTACAGCTTCCAGCGGGGAATGTCGACGCCGAGAAGTTTGGCAAATTCGCCGAACATGCCGACCCATGCGTTAAGGTCGGACGTGCAGTTGTTGCAGTGCACCATGCCCACGAGGTCGCCGACGGGCGTGGTGACGAGGTCGATCTCGGGATAGGGCTTGGAAAGCTCCTTTTCGAGGACGATCATCGCGAACACCGACGTGCCCGCAGACACGTTCCCCGTGCGCTTTTTAATGGAATTGGTGGCTACCATGCCCGTGCCAGCGTCCCCCTCGGGCGGGCAGAGCGGAATGCCGTATTTGAGGTTTCCCGTGGGATCGAGGATCTTCGCCCCCTGTTCGGTGAGCCGACCCGCGTCCTCGCCCGCAACGAGGATCTCGGGAAGCACGCTTTCCACCTTGAACGGGATCTTCCCCTTGACGAGATCGTTGAACTTTTCGAGCATTTCCTTGTCGTACTGTTTGGTAACGGGGTCGACGGGGAACATGCCCGAGGCTTCGCCGATGCCGATGACTTTCTTGCCCGTGAGAAGCCAATGGACGTAGCCCTCGAGGGTGGTTTGGAAAGTGATGTCTTTCACGTGCTCCTCGCCGTCGAGGATCGCCTGATAGAGGTGTGCGATCGACCAGCGGGCGGGAATGTGGTAGTGGAAGAGTTCGGTGAGACGGTCGCCCGCGTAAGCCGCCGTATTGTTGCGCCAGGTGCGGAAAGGCACGAGCAGCTTGTCGTTCTTGTCAAAGACCATATAGCCGTGCATCATTGCGGAAATGCCGATCGCGCCGACCGTCGTAAGCGTTACGCCGTATTTTTCCTTGACGTCCCGCGCCATGTCGGCATAGCTGCCCTGCAATCCCGTGATGATATCTTCAAGCGTGTACGACCAAATGTGTCCGATGTGGCGGTTCTCCCATTCGTGGCTTCCCGAAGCAATGGGCTTATTCGTTTCGTCGACAAGCACCGCCTTGATACGGGTCGAACCGAATTCGATGCCGAGCGCGGTCCTGCCGAGCTCGATGAGCTGCTTGGTTTCCATAGTATCCCCCTTGCGTATTATCGTACATTCGTACGATCCTATTATAGAATAAACGGGCGCAAATTTCAATAGCTGCGCCGAAAAATGTTTGGAAATTTTTTGACGGACATACGCCGCCCGCCGCATTTTGCGGCGGGCGGCGGGATAAATCGCTTATTTCGTTTGGGGCTTTTCCTCTTGGTCGGGATAGTGCACGTCCACCTGCGGGAACGGAATGTGCACGTTCTCCTCCGCGAAGAGCAGCCTGATCTCGCGGTTCATGTCGCGCTGGACTTGGAAGAAATCTTCCTCCTTGCATTTCGCGCCGAATTGCAAGATCACGCTCGAATCGGCGAGCGCGTTCACGCCGAGATAGTCGGGTCCTTCGACCACGCGGGGCAGACGCTCTTTGAGGCAGTCTTTGTTGTCCGAAAGGATCTTCTCCACCCGTTCGAGATCTTCGTCGTAGGCGATCCCGATATACACGATGGGATAGGAGAGCTCCCTACTCTGGTTGATGAACACCTTGATGGTGCTGTTGTTCGCGATACGGATGTCGCCGCTGTAATTGATGAGCTTGGTGTTGCGGATGCCGATCTCCTGCACCGTGCCGCGCCAGCCGTCGATGGTTACGATGTCGCCCACCTGCAACGTTCCGTCGCACACGATGAAGATCCCCGCAACGACGTCGGCGATGAGGCTCTGCATGCCGAGCCCGATGACGAGGGTGAGAACGCCTGCGCCCGCAACGAGCGCGGTAACGTTGATCCCCCATACGGCGAGAATGCAGATGACCGCGACCACCCATATCACCACCTTGATGATGCTGTTTACGAGCTTGCCGATCGTGACGCGGCGGGGCGTGCCGCGGAAGATCTTGTCGATGACCGTACATACGACGTACAGCACGACGAGCGCGATAAACAGAACCTGAATACAGCGCACGAGCGGAGGAATGAGTGAGATGAGTTTGTTGACGAGATCGCCGCGGTTGGGGTCGGCATCGCACCAGCCGCCCTCGCCGTACAGTTCGCCGTAAAACACAAATCCGAGTACGGAGATCGCCGCAAAAACGGCGAGAAGCACGAGCCCTGTTTTGTAGCTCGCGCCGTACTTCTTTTTCAAAGTGGAATTGTCCATTGTCTGCTCCTCGGGAAGTTGTTCGGTTTTCGATGCTCTTCCCATGTTTGCCCCTATTATACTTCGCCGCGTTTGCCTTGTCAAGAACGTCGTTTTTATTTTTTTTGTTTTTCGGAAAGTTTTTCCGCCGAACCTTTTCTCCCGCCGCTTCTGCCGCCGTTTCTGTCCGCCGAAACTCCCGCCGCTTCTGCCCGCCGCGGGCGGAAAGCGCGAAGAGCCGCCGAAGGCAACGCCTTCGGCGGCTCTTTTTTTGTGCGGTGAAGTTTATTCGGCGGGGTTCTTACCGAGCCCCCATGCGCCTGCGTTTTCGGTGAACGTCCAGCCCTCGGGCGCGTTCGACGCGGTGATCTCGGTATGTTCTTCGATGGAACTTCCCATATAGATCTTATCGGGCGTTCCGTCGTAGTCCTGTCCGTTGTACTTCTCGCTCGTCCGTTCCGAGTACATCGTTGCCTGCCGTGCGCCGCTTGCATTGCAATACGTCCCGTTGAAGTCGCAGGTAGCAAAGTCGACCGTCAATTCGCAGTGCGTGCCGTATGTGTCCGCTTGATTGGCATTACACATAAATCCGATCTCCGCCCACGACGCGTTGTGCTGTGCGGGATCTTCGGGTTGCCCCGTTGTGAAGTGTACGCCCGTGAGAAGCACGTTCGTTGCCTTGGCGAGCGAAATGCCGCATTTTGCGTAATTGCGGATGGCGACGTTTTTGATTGTCGCCCTATCGACGCCGTGCAGGTTGATCGCGTGTCCCTTGTACCCGTAGACGATGCAATTCTCCATGAGGAAATCTTCGATGATGTTGACGTTGTTATCGACCTCGGTGACTTTGATCGCGGACACTTGGGCATTCTCGCTCGTCGTCTCAAAGACGAGATTTTGCAAGGTAACATGGTCTGCCGAAACTTCGAACGCCGCCTGTCCCGCCTCGCTGTATTCGCCCGCGTCGATGATGGTATAGGTCGTGGGGTCGGTATCCGTCTCCTTGTTGCCGAACGAGGTGTCGATATTCGGCGTGCCCGAACCGATGATCGTGACGTTCGGAACGAGAATTTTGAACTGCTCGAGCGCAGTCGCAACGTATCTGCCGGGGGCGAGATAAATCGTCGCAGCTTTCAACCCGTCTGTATCGTTGAGGTCGTTGATCTCGGGAAGCGCGGTCGCAAAGGGAACATATTCGGTATGCCCGCTGTCATGAACGAGGTGAAGAATCAGCGTAATTTGTTTATATGTATTGCCCGTATAAGTGAGGTTGGGCTCTCCTGTGGTAGCCGTGCGGGAACCGCCGACGATGACCGTCTTGGCGTTTACGTTCTTCAAAGTGTGAAGCTCCACTTCGTCGATTGTCACATTTTCAATCGAGCAATCCTGAATAGTGTTGTTCGTGTTGGCTTCGCCTGCAATGCCGCCCACAAACAGTTTGCCGTGATTGGCCTTCTGATACGCTACGTCGGCATTGCATTTCACCGTGCCGTTCTTGAACGTGCACTGTTTGAGGTCGTTATGGTTATGCAGATAGCCCATGACGCCGCCGACCTTTCTCGTCCCCTCGACGGTGACGTTTTCGACGGAGAGCCCCGTGTACACCTTGGTTTCGGCGTGGGCTTCCGAGAAGCCCATAATGCCGCCGATGTTGTCGCCTTCGAGGTTGGCTTCCTTATAAATTCCCGTAATGGTGCAGGTCGCCGCGCTCTCGCCGTTCACCGTGCAAAATTGCACCGTGCCGTTGCTCTCGCCGATAATTCCGCCGATCTTGTAATGTCCTTTAACGGTGATCTTGCCTGTGAGATGGCAGTTCCCGATCCCGCCGTTGCCGCCGAGTTTGCCGACGAACGCGCCAACCGAAGATTTTCCCTCGATGTAGCAGTTCTCGATCGTGAGACCCTTGATGGTCGCCTTTTCGATCGAGCCGAACAGCCCGACGCCCAGCGACCCGTTCTCGCCGTCCTCATGCGAGTCGTTGACGTACAAATTGGAGATCTTCTTGCCATCGCCGTCGAACGTGCCCTTGAACGTGTGCGTGTCTACGCCGATGGGTGCGAACGGTTGCGCCTCCTCTTTGGGCTGTCCGTCGCCGTCTAAGAGGTCGAGGTTGACATCGACGGTGAGTTTGACCGTTTTATTCTCGAACTCGTTGCGGTCTTTGTTGCTCTCGCTCTGGAAGGCATAGAGCCCGTTCTTCCCCCGAATTTCGAAAACTTCTTCGATGTTCTCGATCTTGCCTTCGGGGTCGTACGTTACGACGTGCACGAACTCCTCGCTCTCGACCGCGATCTCCACGGTAACGTTTTTGATCTTGGTGTAGTCGGTAACGCCCTTGAAGATCCCCGCGCTCTCGCCGTTTGCGTCCACTTTATAGTTGGAAATGGTGTGACCCTGCCCGTCGAATGTGCCGTTGAAATGCTCCATGGGCGTCCAATTCTCGATGTTTGTTACGTCGACGTCTTGGTCGAGATACACCGTTTTTCCGCTGAAATCGCCGAGCCCTTCGCCCGTCGCCTGCCGCAAAAGTTCCAACAATTCGTTGGGCTCGGTGATGTGGAATTCCGCCCTCTCCTCCACCGTCTCCTGCGTGGAATTGTTGACGAGGATGGTCCAGCCGCTCTCCTCCAAAACAAAGATGCGGTAACCCGTGTAGTCGTCGAATGCGTCGAAATAGCGGAAATAGAAGTCGCCCACTTTGGCGTCCGCCAATTCCTCGTTGAGCCGCGGCGAAACCTTACCGTAGAACCACGTTGCGCCACGCTCGCCTTGTTCGCCCTGTACGCCCTGCGGACCTTGCGGACCTGTCGCGCCTGTTTCGCCCTGCAGACCTTGTTCGCCTTGTTCGCCCTGCGGACCTTGCGGACCTGTCGCACCCGTTTCGCCTTGCGGACCTTGCGCGCCTGTTGCACCCGTCGCACCCGTCGCACCCGTCGCGCCCTGTGCGCCTGCAGGACCTTGTTCTCCCTGTGCGCCCGCAGGACCAGTTGCACCCGTCGCGCCCTGTGCGCCCGCAGGACCAGTTGCACCCGTCGCGCCCTGCGCGCCCGCAGGACCCGTCGCGCCCGTGTCGCCTTTGTCGCCCTTGTCGCCTTTCAGGCTTTCGAGCCACTCCTCTTCCGTGCCGACGAAACCGTTTTTCACGGCGACGTCGTACGCCGACTGACCCGATCCGCCGACGGCGAGCACCAAAGAGGCGGTGAGGCATGCCACGAGCAATACCACGCAGACGATCAAAAGTACGGTCAACGTCTTTCCGAGCGTCTTGACATTTGTGTTCTTCCCCTTCATGATTGTTTCCTCCTCAAAATCGTTGTTGTTTACGCCCGTTTCGCAGGCGTCGGACGGAAAGAGCCCGTCTTGGGTTTGATGAGCCCTTTCGAAAGAAGCGTCTCGTCGTTTTCATAGGGCGGCGCGTAGTTGCTCTGCTCGCGCTCCTGTTTCTGCGCGTTCCGCTCGGCGAGCATGCTGTCGATGAGCGCGGCGGCGCGCTTTGCCCGCGTTTCGTTCTTTAAGCGGATCATCGACGGCGTGTCTTTGCCTGCCGCCCCCTTTACGGGTTCGAGCCTGTATTTGCCCTCGCCGTACTCCGCGGGAACGGCAAAATACAGACAGAGCGTTTTTCCCTTGAAACGGAACGCCGCCACCGTCGCCCTCCCCAAACGAAACGTCTCTTTCTTACGGCTGACGCGCGCCCTCACCCCCGCGTACGCGAGCAAGGCGTTCTTCATGCGGGAATACCGCGCCTTGACCTCTTCGTCCGACTGAATGAGCCGCGCAAGATACGTGCGGTCGTAATACGTCTGCGTCTGTCCGTCCGCAACCGCCGTAACTGCCAAGGTCGCCGCCGCTTCCGCGTCTTGCGCACCGTTCTCGGGCGCAAGCGTCGCCACGTTCGCGGCGGGCTCGGGTTCGGCAGACTGCTCGGGCGCGGCGGGCTCTTCGGCTTCTTCGCCGTACAGGGCGAAGAACTTTCTCATCGAAAGGATCACCGCGACCAAGACCGCCGCGATCGCCACCGACGCCGCAAACGGAAGCCACGCAAGCCCCGACGCAATGCAAACCATCGTTGCCATTCCTCTTCCTCCTTATTTTCTCCCGTGTTCTTTTGCGGATCTGTGTTCCGCACGCCGAAGCGCGCGGAACATCCACAAACCGCAATCCCTCTTTTCCCGTCTCCCCGCAGAGACGGTTTCCCCCGATGGGAAGAGAGATGTTTTCATTTTAACAGGCGACCCCCCCTGTCAACCGTTTGAAGAAAATTTTTTGAAATTTTTTTTCAATATGCTAAAATTTCATCGGAATGTTCGGAAATGTTATCCACAACATTCGGGATATCCGAAAATGCGACCTACAACATGGGGTCAAAAAGACATGAGAAAAGAGCCGCCGAAGGCGTTGCCTTCGGCGGCTCTTTTCTGTAAGTTTCGTTCATTTTTACAGCAGGATACAGATGACGCCGCCCTTGCCCTCGTTGACGATGCGCGTTACCGTCTTTCTCATCTTGCGGCGCACCGTTTCGCCCATCGAGCGGTTCTTTACCGAGAGTTCCTCGCCGAGCATCTCTTTGAGCGTCTTTCCGAACATGTTGGTGTTCCATGCGCGTTCGGGCTCGGTTGCCATATTCTCGGCGATCTGTTTGACGAACGCTTCGCTCTGTTCCGCCGTGCCGAGCGCGGGACGTACTTCGCCGCTCACGTCGACGCGGATGATGTGATAGCTCGGCGCGTCCGCATGCAGATTCACCCCCACCCTGCCGCTCTTTTTTACCACCTTGGGTTCGGATAAACTCATTTCGACGGGCTCTGGCGGCACGATGCCGTAGCCGTACTCCTGCGCGTCGGCAAACGCCTGACCCACCCGCTCGAATACCTTTTTGGCTTCGGCGAGCTCGCTGATGTAGCTCATGAGCGCGAAGTCGTTTTCGATCTTTTCGCCGCACGCCTCGCCGATCACCTCGTAGAACACGCCCTCCTTGGGCGAGATTGCGCAATGCGCCGTGCCCGTGGCGGCGTCGATCTGCAACGACGCGGGCGGGTTCAGCCGCTCGCTGTCCGCAAAGAGGGTGTCAAGCAGGGCGCAGTCGCTCATCTTCGCGATCTTAGGAGCGACGGCGCGGATGCCCGCAAGGATCTCTTCGATGACGGGTGCGTCGGCGTCGAGCACCCGCAGCCAATCGGGAAGATCGACGTCGATGGAGACCACGGGGAACTCGTAGAGCACCCGTTCGAGGATCGCCGAAAGCGCGTCCGCGTCGAGCGTTTCGCAGTTGACGGCGAGCACGGGCGTTTGATAGCTCTCCTCCATGGCGGCGCGAAGTTCCTGCGCCGCGCTCGGGTCTTTGCAGTTGAGCAAAATGACGAACGGCTTTCCGATCTCTTTCAGTTCGTCGTACGCCTGCCGTTCCGCTTTCTCGTACGCCGCGCGGGGAAGATCGGCGATACTGCCGTCGGTGGTGACGAGCACGCCGATGGTGGAATGGTCGCGCACGACCCGCCGCGTGCCCTCCTCCGCCGCCGCCCCGAACGGCACGGGGGCGTCGTTCCACGGCGTTTTGACGAGGCGCGGACTGCCGTCCTCCTCGAATCCCCCCGCCCCCTCGACGGGGAAGCCTACGCAGTCGATGAGGCGCACCTTGGCGACCGCGTCTTTCACCTTGATCTCCGCGCCCTCTTCGGGGACGAATTTGGGCTCGGTCGTCATGACCGTCTTGCCCGCCGCCGCCTGCGGAAGTTCGTCGGTAAACCGCTTCTTTTTCGCGCCCGCGACCCCCGGCAGGACGAGCTCCTGCATGAATTTCTTGATGAACGTCGATTTGCCCGTGCGGACGGGTCCGACCACTCCGATAAAGATATCCCCGCCCGTCCGCGTCGCCACGTCCTCGTACACGCTGAAAGTTTTCATAAACGCCTCCGCCGAATTTCTTGCTATGTTACCATATGACGGCGGCGCGGAAAATATGCAAACGCCCCCGCATTGGGGGCGTCTATGCTCGTTTTTCGTCTTTCGGGCGCGCTTATGCGTCTGTCTTTTTCGGCTTCATCAGATCGACCGCGTCCGCTTGCTGGGACATGATCTCGCGGTAGTAGGGGTCGTCGCTGAAATCGCGCAGGCGGGTGTACTCCCCGCCGAGTGCCTCGATGGCGTATTTGAGTTCCTGATATTCGATGAAGCCGATGTCGTCGCGGTCGATGGTTTCGAGCAGAACGTCGAGCGCGCGCGGATCGCCGTAGGCGGCGAGGTAGCTCGCGCGCATGGGCATCTCCTCCCCGCTCCCGCGGAAGGCGGCAAGGAGGATCTCGAAAACGGCGTCGTCCTTTTGCTTGACGCGGGACAGAATTTCGAGCATGAGCTCGGGGCGCACCCCTCTCTTATAGAGGTCGAGCGCGCGCGGTTTCGCCGCGTCCGCCCCGTTTTTGAGCTGTTCGCAGACGGCTTCCACGACGTTTTCGCTCGAATCCTTCTCCTCGAGAATGGAAAAGTAGCCGTCGAATCCCACGGGATCTGCCCCGATGATGTTGACGGCGAGGGTGACGAGCTCCTCGTCTTTCTCTCCCAAAAGCGGGACGAGCGACGCCGCGCAACCGCGGCTTTCAAGCTCGTTGCAGAGGAAGTCGGAAGCGGGAACGCCCTCCCGCACATGCCGCACGAGCGTTTCCACGAGCTCCCCGTCCGTCATCCCGCCGTAGTAGCCCTTGGGCGTGTTCTTCACCTTGGGGATATAGGTGTCGCCGAACTGCTTGTAGAGCTTGGGAATGACGCTCTCCCACTGCTTTTCGGTGTATTTCCCCGCGTTGCGTTGCATGTATTCGGCGAGCTTTTCGTCGAAAAGACCGTCGAAATCAATGAGTTCTTTCATACGTTTCCCTCACATTAAATAGTTCAAGATCCTCTTTGCCGAGGACGGATCGGCGTCGAAGAGTTTGCAAATGTCGCCGATGGGGCGCACGCCGCCCGAGAGCCGCGCCTCGCGGTAGATCGCCGCCGCCAGCGCGCTCCTGTCCTCGAAGAGCTCCCACGCGCCGCCCTCGGCGAGCGCGTCGTACACCTCCTCCGCCGCCGCGCACAGCTTGCCCTCGTGCTCCTCGCTGAACAGCGCGTACTTGGAATACACGTCCGCAAACGCCTGCAACAGCGCGCCGCTCTTCCGCCGCCCGAGTTCGAGCTCGTGAATGAAAAATTCCCGATAGAGATTGCATACCACGATCCCGAACGAATTGTCCTCGTTACGGGCGATGAGGTCGTGAAGCACCGAAATTTTGATCCCCTCGTTGCCGTTGAAGTCGAGCAGAACGGCGCGGAGCAGGGCGTCGGCATGGCATTTGACTGCCACTTTCGCCGCCAAAAGCTGCAATTTTTCGTCCCGCCCCTCCATCTCGTCGAACGCCAAGCGGAATTTCTCTTTGAACTCCTCCGACGCGGCGACGATCTCGGCGGTCTGCCCGTCTTTGGCGTTGAGCGCGAGGAAGAACGCGGCGATCTCGCGGTATTCGGTTTCGGGCAGACGGTAGTAGTAGTTCATCTTGACGGGTTCGCCCCCGTCGAGCATCAGGCGCAGATGTTCGAGATACCACTGCGCGACCGCCTTGCGCGGGTAGATGAGCGTTAAAAATTCGAGAGCCTCCACCGCCTGTTCGCTCCTGCCCGTACGGTGGGCGGCGACGGCGTAAAACCACAGCACGTTCGCGTCGTACGGAAGCCGCTCTTTGAGGACGGAGAGCTTGTCGTACGCCTCCGCGTCCAGCCCCGTTTCGCAGAGCGCGGTGGCAATGCGGTAGAGATCTTCCGTGCTCTCGGCGTCGAGCGCGTAGAGCCGCCGCGCGACCTCTTTCGCCCCCGCCCTGTCGTCGCGCGCGCCGAGTACGGCGCAATAGGAAGTGAGAAGCTGAATGTTGTCGGGATAGGATTTGAGCAGCGCGGTGCACTCCCGCTCCGCTTCGTCCTCCTCCCCCATCATGAGACTGCACATCGCCGCGATGCCGCATGCCGAGGGATAGTCGGCACTCTCCTCGTCGACGCTGTGCAGGGTGGCGCGCGCCTTTTCGAGTTCGCCGCTTTTGAGTTGGGCGAGCCCCTCCGCGAGCGTTTCGCTGTCGGGAAGAGGCGTCCCCTTGGCGTACACCAGCCGCAGTTTGGGACGGTCCGCCGCCGCGGCGAGCTCTTCGAACTCCTCCGCCGACACCGAAAACCCGTCCTCCCCGCACGAAAGTTTATAATAATAGGAGGACTGAAATTCGTTGCCGAGGTGCATGAACGCGACGGCAAGTCCCTCGTACCCCTCCGAAAAATCCGCTTCGTTGCAGGTGTCGAGGAAGCGATACCACGCGTCGGCGGCGTTCTCCCAAACGCCGAGCTCTTCATACACGTCGGCGGCGAGGGCGTACGCGTCCGCAAGCGGGTCGTGCATCGCCTCCCGCTTGTTGAGTACGGTGAGCGCGCCGAGATAGTCGCCGTCCGAAAAACGCCGCTCCGCGCTTTCGAGCAAAAAATCGTCGTCAAGCTGAAATTTTGCGGTCTCTTTCATACATCGTCTCCGAATAGCGCGCCGAGTGCCGCGCCGTCAAAGGAATAGTCGGTATTGCAATAGTGGCAGTACACCGAGACGACCCCGCGCTCTTTCAGAAGCGCGAACGCCTCCTCCCGCCCCATCGAACGGATGAGCCCCGCCGCCCGCTCCCGCGAACAGTGGCAACGGAAAGCGATCGGACGGGACGACACTTCCCCGTGCCCGTACGAGGCAACGATCTCCGCTGCCCCCCTTTCACGGATCTGCGCCGAGATATTCCCGTACTTTGCGATCTCCTCCTCCGTGCGCCGCAGAAGTTCGTCGCCCGCGCCGGGCAGGGGCTGGAAAAAGACGCCGCCCGCGCCGACGCACCTGCCGCCCTGTACCCGCACGCCGAGCGCGACGGCGGTGGGACGCTGTTCGCTCGTGAGAAAATACGCCGAAAGATCTTCGGCGATCTCCCCCGAAACGAGGGCGCACGTCCCCACAAAGGGAATGCCCTCGCCGTCGTCGCGGACGACCGAGAGCGTCCCGTTTCTGCCGACGAACCCGCCCACGTCGAGCTTGCCGTCCGCACGCGGGGGAAGTTCGGCTTGCGGATGTTCCGCAAAGCCGCGCAGACCGAGCGCGCCGTCGCCCGCCGTACAGATCTTGCCGCCCGCGCCGCCGCCCCGAATCGTAACGGAGAGGCTGCTCGACGGGTCTTTGAGCCAACTGCAAAGGTACGCCGTTGCCGTGAGCGCGCGCCCGAGTGCCGCCGCGGCGACCGCGGAGAGATGATGGTGCGAAATCGCCGCGTTGACGAGCTCGGTCGTATCGAGGACGGCAAGGGAAACTGCGTCCCCCCAGATCAAAGTTTTTCGGATCACGCTTTCCGACATAGAAAATTGAGCCTGTCGCTCCCCTCTTTTTGTTCGCCGAGATGTCCCTCGACCCGTGTGTGAAATCCCGCCGCTTCCAGCGCGCGCACGACTTCCTCCTCCTCGTGGATATACTGCGTATGCCGCTCGTCGAAGCGGCGGAATCGCCCGTCCTTTTCGCGCACGAAGAGGGTGACGTCGGTCTCCACGCGGTCTCCGTACAGGCGGTTGAACGAGAGGTAGGTCACCTCGTCCCTGTCGTCGGCAAACATATTATTTGCAACTTTTTCGCGCAGTTTGCATGCCGAACTGATGTCGAACAGGAACAGCCCGCCCGCGCGCAGACACGCCGCCGCACTCTTGAACGCCGCAGGCAGACCCGCGGTGGGGATATAGTTGTAGCAATCGTTGGGCGAAAGGAGAAAGTCGTACGTTTCGGGGGCTTTGAGCCGAGCGGCGTCGGCGCGGAAAAAGGAGACGTCGAGCCCCTCCCGCCCCGCGAGATACGCCGCCTTTTCGAGCATGGGGACGGAGATGTCCGCGCCCGACATTTTATAACCCGCGCGCGTAAGAAGCCGCGAGAACGCGCCGCTTCCGCAGCCCACTTCGAGCCCGCGCCGCCCCGCGCCGTTTTCTTCGAGCTTGCGAATAAAATACTGCGACCAAAGGGCATAGTCGCAGTCGTCGTTGAGAAATTCGAACCAATCGGCAAGTGCTTCGTATGCCATGGTCAACGCTTGTTGAGCATTTTGGGGGGACGGGGCGACTTTTTCTTTTTCTTTTTTCCCTCGTCCTCGTCGCGGATGGCGCGCTCGCGCTCGTCGAATTCGCGGTTATACTCCACATACTGCGCGTCGTTCTTGTGCTCCTCGGCGTACGCCTTCACGTCCTCCTCCATCGACTGCTTGCTCTCTTTGAGCTTTTGGAGATCTTCGCGGGAGAACGCTTCGGGAAGCTGATAGAGTTCCACGCCGTCGTCGATGGGCTTGATGGGGCGGGACACGAGCATCGACCTGCCCTGCGCCACGATCATGCGCTGGTATTCCTTTGCCGCCGCGCTCGTCGGGGCGGGCTGTTCCGTCTTTGCGCCCGCGGGCTTGTCTTTGTTGTAAAGTCCCCTGCCCGTCTGCACGCCGATGTTCGGGTTGACGAATTTATCGAACGCCCATTGGCAATAGTCGAGCCAGAGCAGGAAGAGGTAGGAAAATCCGAAGAGCAAGAGCAGAATGAGCGCGATGATGAGGATCACGCCCTTCGAAAAGATGGCGAGGAACACGGGCCACGTTGCGAGCGCGGCGAAGAGCACCGTCTGCGGGAACGTGCCGATCGTCATAACGACGGCGTTGCGGAAGAGTGCCCACGGACCTTGCCGATAGCTGATGCCGAGCGCGATCATCCACATCGAAACGAGCAGGAAGAAGGCGACGAAGATGTAACCGACCACCTTGGACGCGACCATGAGCCCCGCATACTGCGCCCCCGTCGCCACATAAAAGTCGGCGAGGTTGCCCGTAAAGCGCGCGAGGAAGAGTACGACGCTGAACAATAACGCCGCTTCGAGCACGTTGAGGAAGTTGCGCTTGATGCCGCGCAAAAAGTCGTTCGCGACGAAGATGCCCTCCGTCCAGATGAGGTTGCGGATGATGTACGCGCCGCCCGAGATCCCGACCGCCGCGATGACCGCCGCGGGGATCATGAGGGCGAAGAACACGAGGTCGCTCTGCAAAATGGTGATCTCCGCAATGCCCACGATGTCGGGAATGGCGGGATAGCCGAAGGCGAGCCCCGCGCCGTAAGGTCCCGTTATTCCGTTCGAGCCGATGGAGAGATATCTCCAAAAGATGAGGAAGCCCACGGGAAGAAAGGTGAGAAGCATTAAAAGATTCACGAGCATGAGCCGCCCGAATCTTCCTTTCAAAATATCCCAAAAGAGTGCCGTGCGGCTGGTGGGAAGCGTACTGCGCGCGTAGTCCTCGTCGCGCTCCTTTCCCTCGAGCCAGCGGGCGACAATGCCTTTATGTTCTCTATCTGCCATATTTCACCCCGAATTTGTCCGCTTTTGCGCCGAAAAAATTTCCGTCGGATGTTATTGTACTACAAATCAAAAAATATTTCAATTAAAACAAGGGTAAATTCCTTGATTTTTCACACGGCGTATGATAAAATTATTTCGCTGAAAAAGAGGAGCGGCAGAACATGAGTACCGCGCGCGGAGGGATCGCAGGAAATTCCGCCGAACGCGCACGGGAAAGGGTATCGCCGCCGAAACGCGGCGTCCCTGCCCGCCGCCGTTGGAAGTACGGGTCAATACCCGTGGTTCTGTCACTGCGGTGGCGCGCTTTTTCGAATGTCCGGGGAAATGCTCGGATCGGGACGGCGGGCGCGCGCGTCCTTTTTTCTTTCCTTTGTTTTTCGGAGGTCGGTATGCAACAAAAATTCCGCGTCGGCGTCGTCGGCGCGACGGGCATGGTCGGACAGAGGTTCGTATCCCTGCTCGAACATCACCCTTGGTTCGAGGTGAAATTTCTGCTCGCAAGCGCGCGAAGCGCGGGCAAAACCTATGAAAACGCCGTGGGGGGGCGTTGGGCATTGGAGACACCCATGCCCGCGTATGCCCGCGACATGGTAGTCCTCGACGCCGCCGACCCCTCCCCCCTCCGAGGGCATGCCGACTTCGTGTTCTGCGCCGTCAATATGAAGAAAGAGGAGATCCGCGCGCTCGAAGAAACGTACGCCCGCGCCGAGATCCCCGTCGTCTCCAACAACTCCGCGCACAGGGGCACGCCCGACGTTCCCATGGTGATCCCCGAGATCAATCCCGAGCACCTCGGCGCGATCCCCGCCCAGCGCAAACGCCTCGGCACAAAGCGCGGGTTCATCGCCGTAAAGAGCAACTGCTCTCTGCAATCGTACGTCCCCCTCCTGCACCCCCTGCGCCCGTTCGGGATCGAGCGGGTGGCGGTATGCACCTATCAGGCGATCTCGGGGGCGGGAAAGACGTTTTCGACGATGCCCGAGATCTGCGACAACGTGATCCCCTACATCGCGGGCGAGGAGGAAAAGAGCGAAAAAGAGCCCCTCAAAATTTGGGGGACGCTGCAAAACGGCGCAATCGAGGCGGCGAGCTCTCCCGCCATCACGGCACAATGTCTGCGCGTGCCCGTGTCGGACGGACACACCGCGGCGGTGTTCGTCTCCTTTTCCGAGCGTCCCGCAAGAGAGGACATTGTATCGGCGTGGGAGAATTTCGAGGGCGAGCCGCAGCGGCTTGGTCTCCCCTCCGCGCCCCGTAAATTCTTGCACTATCTTCCCGAGGACGACCGTCCGCAGCCCAAGCTCGACCGCATGTGCGAAAACGGCATGGCGGTCACGGCGGGCAGACTGCGCGAGGATACGCTCTTCGATTGGAAATTTATCGGCTGTTCGCACAACACGCTGCGCGGCGCGGCGGGCGGGGCGGTGTTGCTCGCCGAACTTCTCGCCAAAAAGGGCTATTTCGCCTGAACCGCGCATACATCACAAGGGAGGAATTTTATGACGGGATTTTTGAAAGGAAGCGCGACGGCGATGATCACGCCGTTCTGCGAAGGCGGCGTAGCCCTCGACAGCTTCCGCGAAATGATCGAATATCAGATCGCGGGCGGGACGGACGCCATCGTCGTCCTCGGTACGACGGGAGAACCCTCCGTCATGACCGAAGCCGAACGCGACGCGGCGATCGCTTGCGCCGTGAAAACCGCCGCGGGCAGGATCGCGGTCATCGTCGGGGCGGGAAGCAACTGCACGGCGACCGCCGTAGAACATGCGAAGCGGGCGGAAACGCTCGGCGCGGACGGCATTCTCGCCGTCACGCCTTACTATAATAAGTGCACCAAACGCGGGGTCGTCGAATACTACCGCACGGTGTGCGCGGCGGTGCGTATCCCCGTGATCGCGTACAATGTCCCCTCGCGGACGGGCTTCAACCTCACTCCCGACGCCGCCGCCGAGATCGCCGAGATCCCCAATCTCGCGGGCATCAAAGACGCGTGCGGCAACATGGAACAGACGCTCGACACGGCGCGCCGCATCCGCGGAAAGTGCGACCTCTATTCGGGCGAGGACGCGCTCAACCTGCCCATCCTCTGCGCGGGCGGGACGGCGCTCGTCTCCGTCCTCTCCAACCTCGCGCCGCGGGCGGTAAAGGAGCTCACCGAACGCGTATTCGCGGGCGACCTCGCTTCCGCAAACGCGCTCGCCGACCGCCTATTCCCCCTCGCCAAGGCTTGCTTTGCAGAGGTCAACCCCATCCCCGTAAAGGCGGGCATGAATTTGCTCGGCTTCCGCGCGGGCGTGCCGCGCGCCCCGCTCACCGAGATCGAACCGCAAAACCTCGCGGCCCTCAAAACCGCCATGCAAGCATTCGGCTTGGAGGTGAAAGCATGAACATCCTCTTGTGCGGCGCGTGCGGGAAAATGGGTCGGATGGTGGCGGAACTCGCCGCCGCCCATGGCGACGTTGTGGTGTGCGGCGTAGACATCTCGCCCGCGCCCATGCCCTTCCCCGTCGTTCCCTCCCTCACAGAAGCCTGCGACGGCGCGGAGGTCCTCATCGACTTCTCCTCCCCCGCCGCCCTTTCGGACGTGCTCTCGTACGCAACGGCGCATCGTCTCCCCGTCCTTCTCGCCGCGACGGGGTACGGCGCGGAAGATCAAACGAAGATCGAAGAGGCGGCAAGGCGCGTTCCCGTCTTTCGCACGGGGAATTTGTCGCTCGGCGTGAACGTGCTGCAACGGCTCGTAAAAACGGCGGCGCAGGCTCTCGGCGGGTTCGACGCGGAGATCGTCGAACGGCATCACCGCGACAAAAAGGACGCGCCCTCGGGCACGGCGTTGATGCTCGCGGACAGCGTGCGGGAGGGCGCAGACCGCGCGCTTACCCCCGTCTACGGACGGGCGGGAATGACGGGCGCGCGTTCCAAACAGGAGATCGGCATTCACGCCGTACGCGGCGGGACGATCGTCGGGGAACACGAGGTGATGTTTGCGGGCGAGGATGAGATCGTCACCCTCTCCCATTCGGCGCGCAGCCGCAAAGTGTTCGCCGCGGGCGCGCTCCGCGCGGGCGCGTGGCTCATCGGTCGCCCCGCGGGGCTCTACAATATGGACGATCTGCTTTCCGAAATTCTTTGACGGAAATTTTGCAAATGCCGCCCATTATCGCTTGACGAATCGTCCGCTTTTTTATATACTATTAACCGTTGCGGGGAAAACCCGCGATCGCGCTGGTGTAGCTCAGCAGGTAGAGCGCGTCCTTGGTAAGGACGAGGTCGGCGGTCCGAGTCCGCTCATCAGCTCCATAAAAAGAGAGAAACGCACAAGCGTTTCTCTCTTTTTATGTGATTAGAGGTTTTGGCTCGGACCGCCGACCCAAAGGGCTCCCGAAAAAAGACGAAGTATTTTTTCGGGAAAAGGAGCCGCCGAGGGCAAACAGAGCTTTTCGCAAGAAAAGCGTAAAAAGCACTCGTGCGGCGACGAGGTCCGAGTCCGCTCATCAGCTCCATAAAAAGAGAGAAACGCACAAGCGTTTCTCTCTTTTTATGCGATTAGAGGTGGGCTCGGACCGCCGACCCAAAGGGATTCCTCTTCCCTTATCCGCTCCAAACTGAAATTCAAGCGTTTGCGTCCTTTAAGATCTGCCGAACGGAATCTAAATTTTGGTATCGGACATAGAGCAGATAGTTTTCCAGCGGCAAAGCGAATTGAGACTTCACGCCTGTTCCGTACGGCATAAGCACACATTCTATCTTTTCGCGTTCCAGATAATCTTTTAAGTTGTCGCCGAAGATCCGATCCACTTGCGCGACCAAACAAAAATCATCCTCTTTTACGGCGCGCACCTTTTTTCTTCCGCACTTGGGACATCTCTCGCCTTGAAAAGCAAGATTGCACCCCTCGCAAAAATTCATACCGCACCTCCTAACGCACCCTTATCACTTGGATTTCGATTGCCAATACGCCGTACTTTTCGATCTGTTCGGGGGAATAATACGCGTTCATATCCGCCGCGTCGGGGATTTCGTCCGCGCGATATCCGATGGCGGTTTTATCGCAGTCCGAATACAATTCGTAAAAATCCCGATAACGGGTAAGGGCTACGACAACGCACCCGATGGTTTGACGGGTAACCGTATTCTCAAATACAATTTGGTCGCCGACCTTGATTTTTGCGCGCTTTTCGTCGTAGAGGCGCATCTCGATCGTCTTTTTGCCCGACCTGACCGATTCGAACGGCGCAGGGGCTAACTTCATGGAATGCGTCAAATTCCCCCTCCTCTCACGTTTGTCATCGCGCGATCACGCAGAACATTCGAGCGGGCGCGGCTTGCGAATGTGATTTGCGAATGCGGCTTTCGGGCGCGGATTTCAGCGCGGCGAAGCGATTCTCTGCTCGCGTTGCAGAGGTTATCCTCGACGACGACGTCGTATCCGTTGCTTAAAAGTTCGAGGACGGTGTGTGAGCCGATGAATCCCGCGCCGCCCGTTACAAGTACTGTCATAGCGTTCTCCTTTGCCCTATCGTAACACATTTCCCGCAGGAAGTCAACTCCCCGCGCGGGTGCGCCGCGTTTTTTTGGTGGCGCGGGGAGGCGGGCGGCGCATATTCTGCCATAGAGGGCGGGCGAATGACCGCAAAAGTTCAACCGGAGGCGGGAAATGCTGTCGCTTTGCATGATCGTGCGGGACGAAGCGGAGGTGCTTGCGCGCTGTCTTGACAGCGTGAAAGAATATGCGGAACAGATCGTGATCGTCGATACGGGCTCGACGGACGGCACGCCGCAGATCGCGCAACAATATGGGGCGAAACTGCTCTTCACCCAATGGGAGGACGACTTTTCCAAGGCACGCAACCTCTCCTTTTCGGCGGCGGAGGAGGACTATATTCTATGGTTAGACGCCGACGACGCGCTCTCCCCGCAGGACGGGGAAAAGCTCCGTCTGCTCAAAGAGCGGCTCGAAAAGACGCCTGCCGATATGGTCATGTGCCCCTATCAAACGTCGTCCGTCGTGTTCTACCGCGAGCGCGTTTTGCGGCGGGCGGCGCAGTTTGTTTGGAAAGGGCGGGTGCACGAGTGTATTCCCCCGCGCGGCACGGTCGCGTACGCCGACATGACCGTCCGTCACCTCGGAAGCAACAAAGACCGCGGGACGCGCAACCTGCGCATCTACCGCCGCTGGGCGCAGGAAGAGCCGCTCTTCGGGCGGGATCTCTTCTACTACGGGCGGGAACTCATGTACCATAAATTTTACCGCGAAGCGGCGGAAAAGCTCGAAGAGATGCTTGCGGGCGAGGGGTGGTACGTCAACAAGATCGAGGCGTGCAAGACGCTTTCGGAATGCTATCTCGCCATGGGGCGAAGAGACGACGCGCTCCGCGCGCTCTTCGGAAGTTTTCTCTACGGCGAGCCGCGCGCTTCGGTGCTCTGCGCCGCCGCCGACGTCTTTTTCTCCGAACGGCGTTACCGCGACGCCGCGCTCTGGTACGAAGCCGCCCTCTCCTGCCGCGACCATAGCGCGGAGGGAGATTTCGAATCGCCGAACTGCCGCGGGCTCTTCCCCGTCCTGCAACTCGTCGTGTGTTACGACCGCCTCGGCGATCGCGAAAAAGCGTTGTTTTATCATAAAAAAACAGAGGAGATCGCGCCTGCGAACCCCTCCGTTCTCTTCAACCGACAATATTTCGGACTTTGATCATTCCCACTCGATGGTTGCGGGCGGTTTGGACGTGATGTCGTACACGACGCGGTTGGCGTGCTTGACCTCCCCCGTGATGCGGCAGGACGTACGCTCCAACACCTCGAACGGAATGCGCGCCCAATCGGCGGTCATGGCGTCGACGCTGGTGACCGCGCGCAGGGCGATGACGTTTTCATAGGTGCGGAAATCCCCCTGAACGCCGACCGTCTTGCTGTCGGTGATGACGGCAAAATACTGCCATATCTCCCGATCCAAGCCCGCGCGGGCGATCTCTTCGCGGAAAATGGCGTCGGCGTCGCGCAACGTTTGCAACTTTTTGCGCGTCACCTCGCCCATGATGCGGATGGCGAGCGCAGGTCCGGGGCAGGGTTGCCGCCATACGACGCCGTCGGGCAAGCCGAGCTCCGCGCCGACCCGCCGCACCTCGTCTTTGAACAGGTCGCGAAGCGGCTCGACGATCTCTTTGAAATCGACGACGTCGGGCAGTCCCCCCACGTTGTGGTGCGATTTGATGGTCGCGCTCTTGCCCGAACCGCTCTCGATGACGTCGGGATAGATCGTACCCTGTACCAAAAAATCGACCGCGCCGATCTTCTTCGCCTCCTCTTCGAATACCTTGATGAACTCCGCGCCGATGATCTTGCGCTTTTGCTCGGGGTCGCTCACTCCTCGGAGCGCGGCGAGAAAACGGTCGGCGGCGTCCGCCTTGACGAGCTTCATGCCGAGCCCGTCGCGGAACACCCGCATGACTTCCTCGACTTCCCCCTTGCGGTGCAGACCGTGATCGACGAACACGCAGGTGAGGTTGTCGCCCACGGCGCGGTGAACGAGGGTCGCCGCGACCGCCGAATCGACCCCGCCCGACATCGCGCACAAAACCCGCTTCGACCCGACGCGCTCTTTGAGCCGCGCGATTTGCGCGGAGACGAAGTTCGACATCGTCCAATCCCCTTTCGCCCCGCACACCGCATAGAGAAAGTTTTCGAGCAGGCGGTTTCCGTATTCCGAATGGACGACTTCGGGATGAAATTGTACGCCGTAGATCTTCCGCACGGGATCGCCGTACGCCGCAACGGGACAATGCTCGGTGGCGGCGAGCGTTTGGAATCCCGCAGGCAGGCGGGCGATGAGGTCGGTATGGCTCATCCAGCACGCGCTCGTTTGCGGAATGCCGCGAAAGAGCGGGCTCTCACCCACGCGGGTGACGGCGCGCTTGCCGTATTCGCCGCGGGGCGCGGAGACCACTTCCCCGCCGAGCGTATGGGCGATAAGCTGCGCTCCGTAGCAGATCCCGAGCACGGGGACGCCGAGCGAGAATATTTCGGTCGGCACGCGGGGCGCGTCCGCTTCATACACGCTTTCGGGTCCGCCCGTGAAGATGATGCCGATGGGATCGTACGAAGCGATCTGCTCCACGGTCATGCCGCAGGGTTTCAGATCGCAATACACGTTGAGGTCGCGCACGCGGCGCGCAATGAGTTGATTGTACTGCCCGCCGAAGTCGAGCACCAAAATTTTCTGATGTTCCATAGTTTGTCCGCCTTATTCTGCATGCCCGATGTTTCGCGGCGATCTTTCCGAAATGCAAACGCCCGTCGGATACGGGCGTTTCGTTCAATTTCTTACGGTGTAGTTGGGGGCTTCCTTGGAGATGGAGATGTCGTGCGGGTGGCTCTCCAAAAGTCCCGCGTTGGTGATGCGGATGAACTCCGAATTTTTGCGGAGTTCCTCGATCGTCGCCTTGCCGCAATATCCCATGCCCGAGCGGATACCGCCCGTCATTTGATAGATGATCTCGGAGACCGAGCCGCGGTAGGGCACGCGCCCCTCCACGCCCTCGGGGACGAACTTCTTGGCGTTCTCCTGAAAATATCTGTCGTTCGAGCCCGCCGCCATCGCCGCGAGAGACCCCATTCCGCGGTACACCTTGAAGCTCCTGCCCTGATAGAGTTCGATCTCCCCCGGGCTCTCCGCCGTGCCCGCGAGCATCGAGCCGATCATGACCGCGCTGCCGCCCGCCGCGATCGCCTTTACGATGTCGCCCGAATACTTGATGCCGCCGTCCGCGATGACGCGCTTGCCGCGCTTGTCCGCCGCCTCGGCGCAGTCGAGAACGGCCGTGAGCTGGGGCACGCCGATCCCCGCGACGACGCGCGTCGTGCAGATCGACCCCGGTCCGATGCCCACTTTTACGACGTCCGCGCCCGCTTGGATGAGAGCCTCGGTCGCCGCCGCCGTGGCGACGTTGCCCGCGATGAGCGGAACGTTCGGGAATTTCGCCTTGATCTCGGAAACCTTTTCGAGCACCTTATGGGAATGTCCGTGCGCGGTGTCGATGGCGATGACGTCCGCCTTGGCTTCGACGAGAGCCGCCACGCGGTCTATGGTATTCGCCGCGATGCCGACCGCCGCGCCGACGAGCAGTCTCCCGTTCCTGTCGCGCGCGGAATTGGGATATTGAATGGCTTTTTCGATATCTTTGATGGTGATGAGCCCTTTGAGATATCCCTTTCCGTCGACGAGCGGAAGTTTTTCGATGCGATGTTTTCCGAGGATCTTCTGCGCCTCCGCGAGCGTCGTGCCGACGGGCGCGGTGACGAGGTTGTCCTTGGTCATCACGTTTTCGATGGGTTGGTCGAAGTCCGTTTCGAAGCGGAGATCGCGGTTGGTGAGAATGCCGACGAGCTTGCCCCCCCGCGTAATGGGAACGCCGCTTATTTTATACCGCTCCATGAGCGCGACGGCGTCGCGTACGAGGTTGGCGGGTTCGAGGAAAAACGGATCGGTAATGACGCCGTGCTCGCTCCGCTTTACCTTGTCCACCTCTTTCGCCTGATCCTCGATGGACATGTTCTTGTGCAGAATCCCCATGCCGCCCTCGCGCGCCATGGCGATCGCCAAACGGGATTCGGTCACCGTGTCCATCGCCGCCGAAAGGATGGGAATGTTGAGGTCAATCCCATCGGCAAGCGTCGTTTTCAGATCGACGTCGGCGGGAAGAACGTGCGATTCCTGCGGAATGAGCAGGACGTCGTCGAACGTAAGTCCCTCTTTTACGATTTTACTCATTGATGGCATCCTCCAAGATGTTGATGATGTCGTGATAAGCGTCCCCCGCATAGCCGCCCGCTTCCAAACGGGCAAGAAGCGCGGCGCAGAAAGGCTTGTCCTCCTCCCGCGCGCATTCGATGACGAGCGCGACGGTGGGATTGTCCTCGGGGAAAGACGCGTCCGTCTGCGAAAGCGCGAAGTCGATCGCCGCCGTCTCTTCCTCTTCGGTTTGGGCGAGACGGTATTTCACGCACGCCTCCAAACCCATTACATAGTTGCGGTAGGAATAGCCCGCAACGCTCTCGTGCACGTCGAGCGTTTGATCTTCGTGTTCGCAAAATGCCTCGAACCCCTCGTCGGCGACGAGCAGTTCAAAGCGTTCGTCCGCCTTCCTGTCGTTCTTGCGCTGTGCGGAAATCAAAAACGAGCGCGCGAGGCAACCCACGTCGCCCGAACGCTCGTATTCCCGAAAGGCATAATCGCCGCTGACCCCCTCGAGCCCCATCGACGCGGTGAGACGCATCATGGCGCGGGGCGCGCACATCGACGCGATCCCGAATGCGGAGACCGCGAGAATGAAGAATACGCCGACGGTGATCAAAATCGTTTTCAATACAAGTCTTTTCATGGTTGTATCCGCGGCGGAACATACCGTCCCGTTGCATTTTTCCTATTGTACCACAATGCGCAGAAAAAATCAACCGAATCGCGACAATTCGTCATGAAGAAATGCGCATTTTCATAGAAATAGGGCATGAGAAAAGCATTCTTCGTTCTTTTGCTTCCCCTCCTTGCCGTCCTCCTCGCTGCCTGCGGCGGCAAGAGCTACGACTATACCGCGCACCTCTCCGAAATCAGAAGCGACATCTTCCGCGCCGAATCCGAAGAGTTTTCGCTCACCCTCACCGTCGGCGCGCGCGAATATCCCTACGCCTCGGACGGCGTCGCCTGCCCCTTACAGAACGTCGCCGAGATCTCCCTCACCGCCAAAAACGGCGTCTCGTACGACTATGAGATCTACGTTACTGCGGGCGGCGCGGAATGGGGCGGCGAGATGTCGTACCGCAACGTCAAGGGGGATTACTACTATTCCCGCGGGATCGAAGTCTTTCCCGAGGGACAGGTCGAAATGCGGGTGGCGTTCGACGGGCAGACGCGGGAATTTGTCGCAACGTCCGTAAAGACCCCGTCTACCATCTCCCCCGAGCGCGCGCTTGCCGTCGCCGTCGAGCATGAAAAGGAGACGGTTGCGCGGCTCACGCAGAACGGGGTGTTTGGCGGGGAATTCCGCGTACGGCTGTTGCGGCGGGACGCGAACTACTATTATGTCGGCATCGTCGACCCGTCGGGCGGGACGCTCTCCCTACTCCTCGACGCGGAAACGGGCGAGGTGCTCGCGCGGCGGGAAAATCCCTGAATTTCCCAATCGAGGGAATCCCCCGCGTTGCGGAAAAATCCGCGAATGGATTGACAATCCGTCCCCGTCATGCTATAATGAAAGACGTTCCGAAAGGAGCGTGGCATGATGAAGCATTCCCGTCGACGGTTCAGAATTCTTGCGGTATGTTTGGCGATATGCGTCTTTTTGGGCGCATGCGTCTCCTTTCTCGCGGTCGCCGAAGCCCTCGTCGACCGCACCGCCCGCGTCCTCCCCTCCTATGCGCGGGAGGATCTTTCCGCGATCCTGCAAAAGGATCGGGACGATTGGACGGACGACGACTATGAAACCTTGCAACGGCAGACGGGGATTCTCTCCCGCGAGACGCTCGGCGAAATCGACCCCGCCGTTCTTACCTCCTATCAGGACGCGCTCTTTTTCGAGGGCGAAGTGCGGCACGAACTCGTCTCTTTCACCACCCCGCACGACGTGCTCTACGACCCCGTAAAGGACGCGCCGTACAAAGCACCCATCGTCCCCATGCAAGCGGGCGACATCGTGCTCACTTCCACCTGCCATACGTTCGGTTGGCGGAACGGGCACGCCGTGCTCGTCCTCCCCGACCACCGCATCCTCTGCTCGGTCGCCCCAGGAGAATTGAGCGAGATCATGCGCTTTACAAACGACGCGGCGATCCCGTGGTTTTGCACTGCCGCGAACTTTATGGTGCTGCGGCTCAAAGGCGTCGACGGGCAGTCCCGCCGCGCCCTCGCCGAACAAGCCGAAAGCGAGCTCGTCGGCATTCCGTATTCGCTCGCCGTCGGGATCTTCATGAAAAAGGATCAGGGCAAGTCCAAAAAAGGCACGAACTGTTCCCACCTCGTTTGGCAGGCGTATTACAACGCGGGCTACGACATCGACACGGACGGCGGTCCCGTGTGCACCTCCCGCGACATCTCCATGAGCGACCTCTTGGAAGTCGTGCAGGTTTACGGTTTCGACCCCGTTTCGCTCTGGTAAAACAGCCGAAAACGCGATATATGTGCACAAAACGCGCGGCGAAAATGCGATATAAGTGCGAAAAACGGCGGCGTGCGCACGGAAATATCAAGCTATGAATATCCGAAAACATCGGCGCAAAAGCGGCGCGGCGGGGAGACCCGCCGCGCCGCTTTTCCCTGTCCGCGAGAATTTTTCAACCGTTCTTGCGGGTCAGGTCATGTATTCCGTGAGAATGCGGTTCTGGACGTAGAGATATTCGTCTTTGATCCGCGTGACGTCGCCGCTCTCGTCGAGATAGGCGCGCGTCTTTTCGTACGCCGTGCGGAAGTCCTCCTTCCAATCGCTCCCGAACTGCTTTTTGTATTCCTTTGCCGAAATGCCGAACACCGTGCGGAGGGCGAGCATAACAAATTCGAACTTCGCGTCCGCCTCCCCCACCTCTTCGCTCTCGACGACGGGGAAATGTCCCGAAAGTATGCACTTGATGTACTCGTCGAGGTCGAACGTATTCGTGAACCGCTTGCCGTAGAAAAAGGAACTCGCCGACACGCCGAGCCCGATGTACTGTCCGCGTTTCCAATAGTTGAGATTGTGACGGCTGCCGTAGCCCGCCTTGGTGAAATTGCTCACCTCATACCGCAGAAATCCGCGTTCGTTTAATAGCGTTTTGCCATATTCGTAGAGTTCGGCAACCTCGTCCCCGTCGGGAAGTTCGCCGTTGAGGTAGTCGGTATAGATGGGCGTGCCGTCCTCGGGCGTGAGCGCGTACATGGAAATATGGCTCGCGCCGCAGTCCGCCGCCAGCGCGATCGTGTCGCGCACGTCCTCCTTGGTTTGCCCTTTGAGCCCGAGCATGACGTCCGCCGAAAAGTTCTCCCCGCGGAGCAGACGGGCGCACGCCTCGAAGTCGGCGCGGGTGTGGATGCGCCCGAGGTCGGCGAGCAACGCGTCGTTCGCCGTCTGCAATCCGACCGAAAAGCGGTTGATCCCCGCGCGCTTATAGATGGCGATCTTTTGGGCGTCCACCGTCCCCGGGTTCATTTCGATGGTAACCTCGGGGTCTTTGGAAAGATGAAAGGTGCGCGCGAGCTGTTTCATGAGCCCGTAAATATAGTTCGGGTCGATGACGGAGGGCGTACCGCCGCCGATGTACACCGTTTCGAACGTCTCCTTTTGCAGTTCTTTCCCCCGCATTTCGGCTTCTTTGTAGACGCACGCCATGTACGCCTCGGCAAACCCGAGACGGTTGGGAAAGGACGTAAAGTCGCAATAGGTGCATTTTTGTTTGCAGAACGGAATATGAACGTAGATCCCCGCCATGGTGTTACTCCCGCCAAAGATATTGTGTTAGGTCGACTGCCCCGCCGCGCACTTCCACGCCCTCCGCGCGCAGCAGTGCCTCCTGCACGCCCATCCCGCCGAACGCAAAGGCGGGCGCGAGCCGTCCCTCGCGGTTGACGACCCTGTGACAGGGCACGACGACGGGCGTCGGGTTGCGGTGAAGCGCGTTCCCCACCTGCCGCGCCGCCCGCGGCCGCCCGATGGCGTGGGCGATCATGCCGTAGGTGACCACCCTCCCCCGCGGCACGGTCTTTACATATTCGTACACCGATTCGTCGAACGTCATCCGTCAAACCTGCCTTTGTTTTATGGTGCTGTGATCAAGCGGTCTTTGCCGCTTTCCCCGCGCCGCGGCTCACTTATCTTTATTGGTCTTTAAGATCTGCATGAACACTTCGGAGGGAACTTCCACGCTGCCCACTTTCCGCATGCGCTTTTTGCCCTCTTTTTGTTTTTCGAGCAACTTTTTCTTGCGCGTGATGTCGCCGCCGTAGCACTTGGCGAGGACATCTTTCCGCACCGCTTTCACCGTTTCGCGGGCGATGATCTTTCCCCCGACCGCCGCCTGTACGGGCACTTCGAAGAGTTGGCGCGGAATGGCGTCTTTGAGGTTTTCGCAGAGCGTTCTGCCCCGCGAATAGGCGTGATCTTCGTGCACGATGACCGAGAGCGCGTCGCAGATCTCCCCGTTGAGCAGGATGTCGAGCTTGACGAGCTTGCTTCTTTCGTAGCCCGCGAGTTCGTAGTCGAAGCTCGCATATCCCTTGGTGCGCGATTTGAGTTCGTCGAAAAAGTCGTACACGATCTCGTTGAGCGGCAGACGGTAGTCGAGCTTGACGCGGCGGGCGTCGAGATAGCTCATGTCTTTGAACACCCCCCGCTTGTCGCGGCAGAGGTCCATGATCGCCCCGAGATAATCGGGCGGGGTGAAGATCTCCGCGCGCACGATGGGCTCTTCCATATAGTCGATGTCGGACGGTGCGGGCAGGTGGGACGGGTTGTCCACGAAAAATTCTTCGCCGTTCGTCTTGTGCACGAGATAGGAGACGGAGGGCGCGGTCGTGATGATGTCGAGATTGAACTCCCGCTCGATGCGTTCCTGCACGATCTCCATGTGAAGAAGTCCCAAAAAGCCGCAACGGAAGCCGAACCCGAGCGCGACCGAATTGTCGGGCTCGAACACGAGCGACGCGTCGTTGAGCTTCAATTTGAGAATGGCTTCGCGCAGGTCGAGAAACTTACTTCCGTCGAGCGGATAGATCCCGCAGAACACCACGGGACGCACCTGCTTGTACCCGGGAAGCGGCTCTTCGGCGGGTGAAATCGCGTCGGTCACCGTGTCGCCCACGGCGACGTCCTCGATGGATTTGATGCTCGCCGCGATGTAGCCGACCTCCCCCGCCGCCAACCGTTCCTTGGGTTGGAGCGCGGGCGCGAACGCCCCCACCTCGGTCACCTCATACGTCTTTTCGGATCGGAACGTCTTTACGGTGTCGCCCACTTTCACCGCGCCGTCTTTGATACGGACGAACAAAATGACGCCCTTGTAGTTGTCGTAATAGCTGTCGAAGATGAGGGCGCGCAGGGGCGCGTCGCCGTCGCCTTCGGGGGGCGGAACGCGCTTGACCACCGCTTCGAGGATGTCGCGGATGTTCAAGCCCTCCTTTGCCGAAACGCAAGGCGCGTCCTCCGCGTCCAGCCCGATCACGTCCTCAATCTCCCGCTTGGTCTCCTCGATCCGCGCCGAGGCGAGGTCGATCTTGTTGACGACGGGGACGATCTCGAGGTTGTTGTCGAGCGCGAGATAGACGTTGGCGAGCGTCTGCGCCTCCACGCCCTGCGTCGCGTCGACGACGAGCACCGCCCCCTCGCACGCCGCAAGAGAACGGCTCACCTCGTAGGTAAAGTCGACGTGCCCCGGGGTGTCGATGAGGTTGAGCTCGTACTCTTCCCCGTCGAGGGCGGTATAATACATGCGGACGGGCGCGAGCTTGATGGTGATCCCGCGCTCCCTCTCGATGTCCATGCTGTCGAGAAGTTGCTCCTCCATGTCCCGCTTGCTCACCTGACCCGTGAGTTCGATGAGGCGGTCGGCAATGGTGCTTTTCCCGTGGTCGATGTGCGCGATGATACAAAAATTGCGCAATTTTGGATTGGGTCGTTGCATGATGTTACCTGTTGGAAGTATTATACAAAATTTTCGGAAATTTGGCAACCGCTATTGCAAAATTTATGGCGATTTGCTACAATATTCGCATGGAATCCTTTTTGAAGTTTTTGCCCGTGGCGCACCGCGGGCTGCACGACGCCCAATTTCCCGAAAACTCTCTCGCCGCCTTCCGCACCGCCGCCGAGGCGGGCTACGCCATCGAAACGGACGTGCGCTTCACCAAAGACCGCGCCCTCGTCCTCTTCCACGACGATACCCTCCTGCGCATGACGGGCGATCGGCGCGCCGTATCCGATTGCACGCTGGAAGAGCTCTCCGCGCTCCGCCTCGGCGGGACGGACGAGCGCGTCCCCGTCTTTTCGGAACTGCTCTCGCTCGCAGACGGGAAAGTCCCCCTGCTCATCGAAATCAAAAATATGGCGGGCATAAAGGGCGACGAGATCGCGCGCGCCATGCTCGCCGAGATTCAAGCAAGCGGCTTCCGCGGCGAATACGCCGTGCAATCCTTTCAGCCCATGTATGTGAAAGCGTACAAAAAACTTTGCCCGAACGTACCCTGCGGCGTACTCGGGACGGCGGACAGCAAGAAAGCGGACTTCGGCGGGTCTATGCTTTGGAGGATCAAAGCCGCCGTCATCCGCAACCTTTTGTTGAATTTTACGGTGAAGCCCGATTTCGTGAGCTACCGCCTCCAAGACTTTCCCCGCAAATGCGTCACCCGCTTTCGCGGCATACGCCTCGCGTGGGTCGTCTCCTCCGAGGAACAGGAATCGCAGGCGCGGAAGATGGTCGACAACATCATTTTCGAAGGCTACCGCCCCGCTCGCCCGTCGCGACACGACGCGCCCTGACGGCGAAAAACAAGGGAAATGTTTCGACACGTGCGCCCGCGTCATTTCGACGCGGGCGCACGGTTTGTCTTGATATATTAGGAATGCTTGGCGCGTGGGTTGCAATGGCGCGAACGGAAATTCCGATTTGTCATTCATGGTGAAACGAACGGGCATTTCAATTTGTCATTCAGAACGAAGTGAGCGGAGCGAACGCAGTGAAGAATCTCCCGCAGTTTTATGTCAACAAAATACGCGCCCCTGCGCCGAATCGGCGCAGGGGCTTTGTCGGTTGTTTCAATCGCCGCATAAGGGCGAAATCCCATCAATAGACCGTGGGAACGCCGTCAACATAATGCCAATAGTTGCCCTCTGATTGCGGTTGTTCCTCGCTGAAAAAGTAAACATTTTCCGCGCTCACTTCATTGTCCTCATCAACGACTACATCTTCCCATTGTTCCTTTGTCCCCGCGTAATAGATCTTCGTCTCCATCGTGAGCATCGCTCTGATCGCACCAAATCCGATTTTTTTCACCGTAACGGGCACAACAAGCCTTATGATTAACGAATGAAAAAATGTCCGATCCGCGATTTCGGTCAATCCATCGGGCATAATGACTTCTTCAAGCGACTGACAATTCGAAAATGCACTATATCCAATCGTCCTGACGCCATCGGGAATTTGGATCTGAAGCAGCTTGTAGCAATTGCTGAACGTGCTATCCGGAATCTCCGTCAGATCGGACGGAAGTCTTACTCTCTCCAAATTCTCACAATGCGAAAAAATAGATCCACCGATCAATTTCACACCGTCGGGAAGCGTGATCCCAACCAAATTTCTTTGATCGGAAAACGCCATAGATGCAATATATTTGATGTCGGACGGAAAATCGTCAATCACCGTTCCCGCCTCCATTTCGCCCTTATATTGATAGAGCACGTTGCCGAGTGTGACATAACCGTCCGATTGGGCATTCAGCCAGGCTGTATCTCGAAAGACATATCCCCCCATCTCTTCGAGCGCGTTGGGCATTTTGATCTTCCTCAACTGCCAACACCCATCAAACGCAAAATCCTCGATCCGTTTCACCGAATTGGGGATAGAGATCTCCGCAAAATTTTGCGAGTGCACGATATCCGTAGATGCAGGGAAGCTGTAAGCAAATGCCGACGCCTCGATTTCTTCCAGCCCGTCGGGCAAAGAGAGCTCCGAAAGAGAGCAATCTTCAAAACAACGTTTTGAAATGACTTTCAAATTTTTGGAAAACGTGACGCGAGCCAGGTTTCTGCAACTGTAAAATGCCGACGCCCCAAGCTTCGTAACCGAATCGGGAATCTTGATCGCTGTAAGATTGTTTGTATAAGCAAAGGCGTACGAGCCGATCTCCTCGAGCGTTTCGGGAAGTATGATCGACGTCGTCTCGGTGTTGCAGTGTTCCCCCGTTTGTCGATTGGGCATTTCGTTTCCGACATGCCATATGAACCCCATGTTCGCTATCTTTTTGACGGGCAACCACTTAAAATAAGCGGGAATTTTGATCCTGTTCTCAAAAGTGGTCCTGCCCATAGAAACTTCGTAACCCTTTCCATCCTCCATTAAGGTGTATTCAAATCCGTCTTTGTCGAACCCATGCTCGACAGGTTGGTCAACAGTGAATGAAAACGACGCTTTTTCGGAATCCGCATAGGTGCGCCCGTCCCCTCTCGCAAATACCTCTATTTGATGCTCGCCGTATCCTACCTCCTCGGGAACAACAACGCTCGGCGTATCCGTCTCTTGCTCCCCCTCTCCGAATGAAACTGTGTACCCCGACGCGCCCTCCACCTCGCTCCACGATATCGTTCTCCCGTTTACCTGAAAACCGGTCGGAGCGGATAATTTTTTCCCTGCGCACGCCGTTATCCCAAAGCACAGCGTCAGAGCAAACAAAGCACTCAACCAACATATCGCTTTTTTCATCCAATCATCCCTCCTTGTTGTTTGTTAGAGCGTTCATACAAAATATATGAATTTATTATTTTTATCATAACATAATTGGATAACGATGTCAAAAGAAAAAGCGGGAGATTTTGGAAATATTTCCAAATTTTTTTAACTTTTCGCAACAAATTTAATAACATTCCGACATCTCCCTCTTTTTTGATGAATATATTATATGTTTTTTGCCCCCACGCTCTGTTATTTCGATTTGATTCTATTATATCATTCGTGGTGACGCGAACGGGCGTTACAATTTGTCATTTCGACCAAGCCGCGATAGCGGCGCGTGGAGAAATCTCCCTTATTCTTATTTCATTTTATACCGCAATGTCATTTTGAGCGGAGGCGAGCGTAAGCGAGCCGCAGTCGAAAAATCCCCTCGGTCGTTACATATGCTTATATTACAATGCGGGAGATTTCTCCACGCGCTCACTGCGTTCGCTTGGTCGAAATGACAATAAAAAATAAGGCGAAATGACATTTTAGAAACTACGGGGCGAAATGACAAAATAGAAGCGGCTTGATACTTCGCCCCACGGCGTTCCGATTTGTCATTAATGGTGAAACGAACGGGCGTTACAATTTGTCATTCAGAGCGAAGCGAAGAATCTCCCTTATTCTTATTTCATTTTATACTACAATGTCATTTTGAGCGGAGGCGAGCGTAAGCGAGCCGCAGTCGAAAAATCCCCTTGATCGTTGCATATGCTTATATGATAATGCGGGAGATTTCTCCACTTCGCGGGCTTCGCCCGCTTCGGTCGAAATGACAATAAAAAATAAGGCGAAATGACAACGAGAATAAAACATACTGCGCTCCTGCGCCGAATCGGCGCAGGAGCGCAGTAAAATCTCTGAAAAATCTCCACGCTTCCACGGCGGCTTAAAACCGTCGCCATGGGGAAATATTCTCCATTCGTATCGCTTTTGCTACTCTATGATGAGTTCGGGGTCGGTAAAAAGCGGGTCGTCGAAAAACGCTGCGGGCGAAACTTCAAGCCCTTTCATGATTAGCATGAGCGTCGTTAAGTTAACGCTCTTATTTCTTTCGCCCATCAACGATTTTAATGTGCTGTGCGGCATGGCAATTTTCCTTTCAAGCCGATACTGCGACATTCCTTTCTCTTGCAAAATTTTGCTGATCCGCAACGCGACCGCCGTACTCAACTTCATAGTTTCTCCAAAATAGGGTTGTTTTTACGACACTATTTTATCAAAGCCCACTCTTGCGAATACGGCGTAATTATATCCCTATTCTCTTGCCAAACGCTACGCCCTATGCTATAATTAGGGCGTAATTATGCCCCTATCGCAGGAGAAACGCCATGAGCAACGAAAAAATGACGGCAGAAGAACGAAAGGCACTTATAAGGATTTTGAAGGCATTTTTTGCTATGGATGCAAGCGCGCTGTTCAATGCCTACGCGATCGAAAGTGTCGCTTTCGGCGATTTGAAGCCGCGGGATGAAATCCCGTTTGATAAGTTCATAGAGGACTTGGGGCTGACCGCTTGGCAAGTTTACAGCGTTCGCAACTGTATCGGAGGCGTAGCCATTGCGGAAAACGAAACGATCGCGGACAAGGATATCGGCTTCTTTGAGAAAGAGTGTTTTATCTTCCACATGAACGACGTCTTTGATACTGCGCCTTATAGCAAGCGAAAAGACGATGATGAAAACGGTCTGCGCCCGTTTAACAAGGAGGGGCTGAACGGTTATATCATGCGTCTGTTTCCACTCTTTCATAAGATTCTTGCGACCGAAACGGAACATGATTTTTTTGAAATCGCCTCGCCATTTTTAGACCGCGCCGCGCAAACGGCGTGCTATGAAAAAATCGCCAAATTTTTGGTGGCGATCATAACGCGGGGATTGCGGCAAGGCAGCTGTGTTGACCGCTACTTGAAAGGCTTGCCGTATTTGCCGTACTATGTGAAACGGCTCTTAAAAGTAAAAAACGGTCACTTCCTGCTTGCGAACAGCGACGCGGAGAACCTTGATTTTCGGCTTGCCGTCCTTTCCGCAATCCACTTCATGAACGCGGAACACACCCAGCTCTTTGAACTCAAAGCGCGGAAATGGGCGGGAGACAAATAAAAAACGATAGAAACGCATTCTACCTTTTCGGATTCGCGCTTTTCGATCGCACCGATTTCGCTTTCGTTTTCGCGACTGTCCGTTTTTCTGTTGTTTCCGTGCGAAATATGAAATAGTTTTGCGGTATTCCAATTCGTCATTCAAAGCGGAGGCGTAGCCGCGCAGTCGAAAAATCCCCTTGGTCGTTGATTAGGCTTATGATACAATAAGGGAGATTTCTCGATTCCGCGGGCTTCGCCCGCTTCACTCGAAATGACATTTTAGAATCTTCGGGGCGAAATGATAGAAGTAGGAATGCTTGGCGCGTGGGTTGCAATGGCGCGAACGGACATTCCGATTTGTCATTCGTGGGGAAACGAACGGGCATTTCAATTTGTCATTCAGAACGAAGTGAGCGAAGCGAACGCAGGGAAGAATCTCCCGCAGTTATATGTCAACAAAATACGCGCCCCTGCGCCGAATCGGCGCAGGGGCGCGCAGTAAAATTTTCGACAAAATTTAGAAATCGCGCAAAAGACAAATGAGCGTCCGTTATACAAACTTCGGCGTGAGCGTGAGGAGGGCGAGCTCGGGCGGGTTGTTGATCCGAAGCGCGCACGCGCTGTTTCCGATGCCGCGGCTCACATACATCTGCGTTTTGCTGTCCGTATAGACGCCCGCCGTATAGCGCGGAAACACCCCCTGTCCGGGCGCGTACAGCCCCATCGGCAACCGCCATTGCCCGCCGTGCGCGTGTCCCGCCAGCACGAGGGAAGCCCCCGCCGCGCAGTAGGACGCAAAATATTCGGGATGATGGGAGAGCACGACGGAGACCTCTCCCTCCTCAATCAACGTTCCGAGCTTCTTTCGGGTGAGCGCGAGACGATCTTCGAGCGGCAAATTCCGTTGGGTGAAGTTGGGATCGTCCAGACCTACGATCTTGATCCCCTCCCCCTCCCGCAAAATATGCGCCGCTTTGTCGCGGAGGAGGATCACCCCTGCCGCCGCCAATTCCCGTTCGAGCGCGGGAAATTCGGGGGTCAGGCTCTCGTGGTTGCCCGTCACATAATATACGGGCGCGACCGCCGTGAGCGCGCGGATCAACTTGACGGCGCGGTCCATCCCCTGTCGCCGCCGGTCGATGAGGTCGCCCGTCACCGCGATCATGTGCGGCGCGCCCGCCTCGACGGCTTGCGCGACCCGCTCCCACCGCTTGTCGTTGTGAAAATCCGAAATGTGGGCGATCCGAAAACCGTCGAACTGCCGCGGAAGTCCCGCAATGGGTATTTCTACTCGGGTGATCTTCAACATAACGCCTCCCCCACTATTCTATGACGGCTTCCCTCGACGCGTTCCTGTTCCTCTCAATCATCAAGGATTTTCTCTTGACGACGGCGCGCGGATTCATCATCTATATTATACACTATTATACCACCCCGACCCCGCCGTGGCAACCGCTTCCGCAAAAATTCTCGGAATGTGATAAAAACGCTTGCCAACCCGCCCCGCTTTTGCTATAATAGACCATGCGTCGAGGAGTAGCGCAGTTTGGTAGCGCGCTTGGTTCGGGACCAAGAGGTCGTGGGTTCAAATCCCGTCTCCTCGACCATGAAAAACCGCCTAATGTATTTGGCGGTTTTTATTTGCCGAGGTCGTGGTTCTGCCGTCTCCTCGACCATGCCGTTCTATCTGATTTAGGTAGAACGGTTTTTATTTGCCGAGGTCGTGGTTCTGCCGTCTCCCCGACCATGAAAAGACCGCCTGTTATGTCGGGCGGTTTTTATTTGCCGAGGTCGTGGTTCTGCCGTCTCCCCGACCATGCCGTTCTATCTGATTTAGGTAGAACGGTTTTTATTTGCCGAGGTCGTGGTTCTGCCGTCTCCCCGACCATGCCGCACGGATTTTTGAACGGACGGCTTTTTTACGTCCCCCATCTCCTGATGTCACGGGATCGTCGTTCGAGGTTTCCCGCGATGGGAATGCGGGGCGCAATCGGACGCGCAAAAAATCCGTACAAGAAAAATTTACGAAAGCAAACAAAATTGCTTGACACTTCCCGTTTTTTTTATATAATTAGATATGCTTTCAATGAGGTGTAGCGCAGTTTGGTAGCGCGCTTGGTTAGGGACCAAGAGGTCGCGTGTTCAAGTCACGTCACCTCAACCACCAAAATCGCACGGATTTCTGTCCGTGCGATTTTGGTGTTATGCAATTTGATTCTCGCGACCTCTTGGTCTATTTTGATAGGACTCCCATAAAAAGGCGAAGCATTTTTACGGGAAAAGGAGACATCGCCCGCAAAAGGAGCTTTTCGCAAGAAAAGCGTGAAAAGCGGGCTACGGCGACGCGGTCGCGTGTTCAAGTCTCCCCCTCAACCACGAAGAGCCTAATTGAACGCGTAAGTGTTTGATTGAGGCTCTTTCGTTATATTTTGCGGTGCGCTCGGTAAAGCCAACGTACCCGCCCGATGTCATTCCTATTTTTTGCTGTGCAATATACTTGAAATAATTCCCCTTTTTTGATATACTTGATTTCGGGGAGGCGTCCATGAAAGAGCTTACCGTAGAAGAAAAAATTGCGGCGATCAAAAATACCGCAGGCTATCAAGACGTGAAAAACGCTTGGTTTCCGCCTTATCATGAAAAAAAGTATTATTTTGTAAGCTATTCGCACAAGGACTATAAATTGGTCTACGAAAGTTTGCACAGACTGCAAAACGGCGAAACGCAGCTCAATTTATGGTACGACCACAGTCTTGTCCCGGGCAGGGATTGGGAAATCGAAGCCCGCCGTTATATCGGCGACTTCAAATGCAAGGGCGTCATCTTTTTTTTGAGCGAAAATGCGGTGCTTTCGCAGTCCATCCATAAAGAGATTGAATTCGTAAAAAACTGCGGGAAATCGTATCTTTCGATCAATCTACCTTGCGAAACGATCGAGGGGCATATCGGCGAATATTTATCCGCCGCGCAAATGCTCAAATTATTAAAGCGACAAGGGCGGGAAATTGAAAATTACGACGAAAAAATGGCTGTTTTAAGGGAGACATTTAACGATAAGATAACTTTCCTGCCGTTCAATGAAGATATCGACTCGCAGATCGAGAAAATTCTCTCCTTATGGCGCGAGCCTTTATTGGCGTTCCGTTCCGACGTCGCGGTTTCCGTAAACGATCTTCAAGTGGAAGTTGTGAAAGCGAATGAATTCGAATATTTGAATGAAGATTGGGAATCCGTCGTTGCCGACGAACTCGGTGACTGTGCATTCGCGAATTGCCGATGGCTGAAAGAAATCGAGCTGCCCGAGCATATCGCACGGATGGGCAATTATGTATTTTGCAATTGCACAAGCCTTGAAAACATCGTCATCCCCGAAAAAGTACATTATATCGCCCGCGGAGTGTTTTCGGGTTGCACAAGTCTGAAAAGCGTAACCTTATCCGAAAAAACAACTACGATCGACGCCGCGGCGTTTGAGAATTGCAGCAGTCTGAAAAGCATCACCATGCCAAACAGTGTAACTTCGCTGCGCGAATGGGCGTTCCGCGGTTGCAAAAGGCTGGAACACATCACTCTGTCCGAGAATATCCCTACGATCGCTATGGACGCGTTCTCTTTTTGCCGCAGTCTGAAAGACATTGTGCTACCCGATCGTTTGACCAAAATCGAGTCGGGCGCGTTCTTTCGTTGCGAAAGCCTTGAAACCGTATCGATCCCCGACGGCGTAACTTCGATCGGCGGAATCGTGTTCTACGGTTGCACACGCCTGAAAAGCATAACGATACCTGCGAGCGTCACGTCGATCGGGAAGAAAACGTTCGGACTTTGCAACAGTTTGAAAGACATTTTTTATCGAGGGACAAAACAGCAATGGAGAGCCCTCGGCACGAACCTGCTGTGGGACGTCATTGCGCATGACGCTCGGGAGAACGTTATTCACGATTGCACGATCCATTGCGCAGACGGGGATTGGAAGAAAGACGAGTTGACCGAATAGGTGCGTTTATTCCCCCCGAAAAAGATAATTTTTCTTATCGGGTTTTGTCTCTTGATTATTTTACAATTTTGTGATATAATGTGGCTACAAAAGAGAAAAGGAAATCTATGCAAGTCATAAGTCTATTTAGCGGGTGCGGAGGTCTTGATTTAGGATTTGAACGTGCTGGATTTGAGATTCCGATTGCCAATGAGTACGACGCTTCCATTTGGGATACTTATTGCCTCAACCACCCATGCACCGATTTAATTAAAAGTGATATCCGCGTGCTTGACGAGAATATGTTCCCGCGCAACGTGGACGGCATGATAGGCGGTCCTCCTTGTCAGTCATGGTCGGAGGCTGGTTCGTTGCGCGGCATAAACGATGCGCGCGGAAGATTATTTTACGAATATATTCGAATTTTAAGAACAATTCGACCTAAATTTTTTCTCGCGGAAAATGTAAGCGGCATGCTTGCACAACGTCATTCGAGTGCGGTTCAACAAATTATTAACACTTTTCAGAGTTGCGGCTATAACGTAACCCTCTCCTTGGTCAATGCGAAAAATTATGGCGTAGCGCAAGAACGTCGTCGCGTTTTTTATATTGGTTTTCGTGAGGATCTTAATATACAATTCGCATTTCCGCAAGGCTCTACACAAAACGACGATCTGAAATTGACATTGCGAGATGTAATCTGGGACTTACAAGACACGGCCGTCCCCGCAGGACCGCGCAACTATCATAATCCCGACGCGATCAATAACAATGAGTATTTTACAGGTACATTCTCCCCCATTTTTATGAGCCGCAATCGTGTGAAATCTTGGGACGAGCAAGCGTTTACGGTACAGGCGTCGGGACGACAATGTCAACTTCACCCGCAAGCCCCGAAAATGGTGTTAATTTCACAAAACAAGCGAGAGTTTGTCAAAGGGCAAGAACACTTATACCGAAGAATGACGATTCGTGAAATTGCAAGAATCCAAGGTTTCCCCGATTCCTTCCGATTCCTTTATGAGAATACGGATGACGCCTATAAAATGATAGGGAATGCCGTTCCCGTGAATCTTGCATATGAAGTTGCAATCGCAATAAAAAATGTTTTATGTACATTGGGAGTAAAGTAAAAATGAGCGAACAGAGCAACAATTTGGGACGCGCTTATGAATATATTTGTTTGATAACTTTGTCGGAAGAAATCAAACGTTTCCGAGACGTTGATATAGAACAAAACAGCGCATATCACGCTGCGCGTCGCGCTTGGTCTACAATAAGCATAGCTTCGCAAGAAATTTTGCGGGGTAGCGCAAAAGCCACTGTTGCAACGGTGTTTGACATGGAGCCCACGATCATAGATCAAAATGGCGATGTGCTTTTACTTCAAATCCAACCAGACCAAAAAGGAAAAGATGGGGATGTCCGCGATATTGTCATTACCCGTAAAGATCTTGAATGGGAAATCGGATTAAGCATTAAGCACAATCATTTTGCAGTAAAACACAACCGCCTCGCAAAAAATCTCGATTTTGGTGCAAAGTGGTATGCAATACCATGTTCGAAAAGTTATTGGGAAAGCGTCACGCCGATTTTTCAACGTTTGGAGCAAGAACAACAGCTTGCGCATGTTTGGCGTGATTTGAAAGATAAAGATACGAATGTCTATATCCCGTTACTCAATGCCTTCATGAAAGAAGTCAAAAATAGCAATGCGATTGATCCCGCCGTCCCGAAAAAAATGGTCGAATATCTCCTCGGCGAGTTCGACTTTTACAAAATTATAAGTATAGATTCAAAGCGGCTTACGCAAATCCAAACCTATAATATGCACGGACAACTCAATCATTCGACGCACAAAATAGCACCTAAAATCTTCGTTCCGCTCGCGGCTCTTCCGACAAGGATCGTTTCGATGGAGTTTAAGCCGAATAGCACAACTACCGTAGAACTCTATATGGATGGCGGTTGGCAATTCAGTTTTCGGATTCACAATGCGTCAACGATAGTTGAGCCGAGTTTGAAATTTGATATTCAAATGATTGGAATGCCAACAGCGATTATTTCCATTGATTGTAAATGGAATTAAAAACTTGTAGTCTGTATTCAAATTGGCGATCCCTCTTTTTATTGACGGTTTCGCCTGTGTACAAAATATCCGACATAAGACGCGGGCGGTCGTCCGCGTCTTATGTTGTATTTCTTGACGGAATCGGAGAACGAGGCGCGGGGTTGCTCCCCTACTTTGCTTGAAGAAAAGCGCGGAGGCGGGATAAAAAGAGCTCGGCGCATTTCGGGAACACCTGATGTTTTTTCCATGCGATGTCGAGGTGCGAGGTGAGGGCGGGATAGAGCGGCTTGAAACAGAGCGCGCTGTCGCCCGCGGTATTGATGATGTGTTCGAGCCCGACGGCGTAGCCGACCCCCTCTTCCACGAGAAGAGACGCGTTGTACAACAAGTCGTATGTGGCGACGATATTCAGCTCTTCCTGCCGCCTATGAAACCACTCGCCGATCGGGCTCTTCCCGAGCGAATGGCGGGAACGGATGAGCGGGACGCGCCAAAGATCTTCGGGGCAAATGTGCTCCTTTTCCGCGAGCGGGCTGTCTTTCCGCATGAGGACGCCCCATGTATCGACGAGCGGCAGGCGCAAATATTCGTAATCTCCGAGGTCGGACGGCTCGATGAAGATGCCGAAGTCAATGAGCCCCTTGTCGAGCTTTTCGGCGATCGAACGCATATCCCCGCTGTACAAATGAAATTTGACGTCGGGGTGGTCGTGCTGCATGTCGCGCGCCGCCCCCGCGATGAGCTTCAACGCATAGCTCTCCCCGCCGCCGATGCGGATGTCGCCGCTCACCCTGCCCGCAGGCGTTTTCAGTTCGCCCTCCGCCTGACGGTAGAGTTCCAAGATCTCCTCGGCGCGCTGGTACAACAGCCGCCCCGCTTCGGTGAGCGCGATCTTCCTGCTCCCCCGCTCGAACAGCCTCTGCCCGAGCTCCTCTTCGAGCTGTTGCATCTGGCGGGACAGGCTCGGCTGGGACAAAAACAAACTGTTCGCCGCGCGCGAAATGCTCTGTTCCCGCGCGACCGCGACGAAATATCGCAAGACCCGTATCTCCATCCTTTTCCTCCGCGGACAGCATACCACGGTTTTCCATGCTTGTCAAGCATATCATTCTATAAAATATAGGTATTTGACATATCTTTACAGCGGGATTATAATGAAAATATGGATACGGAACAATTCAAGGCGGCGATGAAACGGCAGGACTACATTGGGGGAAGTTCCGAAATGCACCTGCACATGTTCGAAATGGCAGACCGTGCGCGCAGGATCACGGCAAAGATCAACGGCGGCTATCATACGGCGGACGAACTGCGCCAGCTCTTCTCCGAGCTCATCGGGCAAGAGGTGGACGAGAAATTCGGACTGTTTCCCCCCTTTTACACCGACTACGGGCAGAATATCAAGCTCGGGAAAGGGGTATTTCTCAATGCGGGCTGTTGCTTTCAGGATCAAGGCGGGATCGAGATCGGCGACGGCGCGCTCATCGGACATCAAGTTGTGATCGCGACGCTCAACCACGATCCCGACCCGAGCAAGCGGCAGAACATGCGTCCCGCGCCCGTCAAGATCGGGAACGGGGTATGGATCGGGGCGCACGCCACCATTCTTCCCGGGGTGACGGTGGGCGACGGCGCGGTGATCGGGGCGGGCGCGGTGGTGACCAAAGACGTCCCCCAAAACGCGGTCGCCGTCGGCGTCCCCGCAAAAATCGTAAAACAAATCCAATCATAAAAATAAGGAGGATCGGATATGATCGGAAACTTCACTTACTGCAACCCGACCAAGCTCTACTTCGGCAAAGGCGCGCTGGCGGGGCTCGACGAAGAGCTCCCGAAATACGGCAAGAACGTTTTGCTCGTGTACGGCGGCGGGTCGATCAAGCGAAACGGCGTCTACGAAAAGGTGCTCGCCCGTCTCAAAGCGAACGGCAAGACGGTTTTCGAGGACGGCGGCGTGATGCCAAATCCCACCATCGACAAGGTGAAAGAGGGCGTGGCGCGGGCGAAAGCGGCGAACGCCGACCTCATTTTGGCGGTCGGCGGCGGGTCGGTCTGCGACTACGCCAAGGCAGTTTCGGTCTCCGTCCATTGCGACGAGGACATTTGGGAGAAGTACTTCATCCGCTTCGACGACGTGAGTTGCGAGGTCGTTCCCGTCGGGTGCGTGCTCACCATGGTGGGGACGGGCAGCGAGATGAACGGCGGGTCGGTCATCACCAATCCCGCGCAGAAGCTCAAAATCGGACACGTATTCGGGGAAAACGTCTTTCCCAAGTTCTCCGTGCTCGATCCCGAGTTCACGTTTACCCTCCCCAAATATCAAATGGTCTCTGGCATATACGACATCATGTCGCACATCCTCGAACAGTACTTTTCGGGGACGGACGACAACACGAGCGACTACATCGCCGAGGGGCTGTTGCGGTCGCTCATCCATAGCGCGGACATCGCCGTGGAAAACCCGCTCGACTACGAGGCGCGGAGCAACATCATGTGGACGGCGACGTGGGCTCTCAACACCCTCATCGCCAAAGGCAAGACGACCGATTGGATGGTGCACATGCTCGGTCAGGCGGTGGGCGCGCATACGAACGCCACGCACGGCATGACCCTCTCCGCCGTGAGTATGCCCTATTACAGACACATCCTCCCCTACGGCGTTGAAAAATTCGCGCGGTATGCGCAAAACGTTTGGGGCGTTCCCGCAGGCGATCCCGAGACGACCGCCCGCGCGGGGCTCGCCCGCATGGAGGCGTGGATGAGGAAGTTGGGGCTCGCGATGGATCTCACCGAACTCGGCGCGACGCGGGAGATGCTCGACGGCATGGTGCAAAGTACGCTCATCATGGACGGCGGCTATAAAATTCTCGAAAAAGCGGAGATCCGCGCGATCTTCGAAGAGAGCTTCGGGGAGGCGCGGGCATGAAAGTTCTGCTCCTCAACGGAAGTCCGAGAAAGGACGGCTGTACCTTTACCGCGCTCTCGGAAGTCGCGTGCGGACTGCAAGCGGAGGGCGTCCAAACGGAACTGTTGCAGATCGGCAACAAGCCCGTGCAGGACTGCGTCGCGTGCGGCGGGTGCGAGCAGACGGGCAGATGCGTATTCGACGACTGCGTGAACGAATGGCTCGAAAAAGCCGAGACCGCGGACGGGTTCGTGTTCGGGACGCCCGTCTACTATGCGCACCCCTCGGGGCGCGTCCTCTCCGTCCTCGACCGAATGTTCTATGCGGGCGGGGCGGCGTTTGCGCACAAGCCCGCCGCCGTGGTCGCCTCCGCCCGTCGGGCAGGCACGACCGCATCGCTCGACGTCCTCATGAAATATCTCGGGATCTCCGAGATGCCCGTGGTCTCCTCCACCTATTGGAACATGGTGCACGGAAATTCCCCCGAAGAAGTGCGGCGCGACCTCGAAGGCATGCAGACCATGCGAAACATCGCAAAGAACATGGCTTGGCTGCTACGTTGCATCGAGGCGGGAAGGCGCGCGGGGATCGACGCGCCCCCCACCGCCCGCGCCGTATGGACGAACTTTATCCGTTGAGGCAAGCATGAAAAAGCAGATCGCGCTTCTTATGGGAGCGTTTTTGGCATGTTGTTTGTTGACGGCTTGCGACCGTAAAACGCAAAATACGGACGGCGCGCCCGCGGACGGCGTGCTCGTCGCCTACTTCTCGTGCACGGGGACGACCGAGGACGTTGCGGAGAAGATCGCATCCAAAACGGGCGGGACGCTCTTTGAGATCGTCCCCGCCGTCCCCTACACCGCCGCCGACCTCGACTACAACTCGGATTGCCGCGCCAACCGCGAACAAAACGACCCCGCCGCCCGTCCCGCGCTTGCGCAAACCGCCGACACAGACGGGTACGACGTCGTGTTTTTGGGCTACCCTATCTGGTGGGCGCAAGCCCCGAAGATCATCTACACCTTTCTCGAAAGTGGCGATTTTTCGGGCAAGACGATCGTGCCGTTCTGCACGTCGGGTTCGAGCGGCGTCGGGTCGAGCGCGACCAATTTACATCCGCTTGCGAAGAACGCAAATTGGCTCGACGGCAAGCGATTCCCCGCGGGCGCGCCCTCTTCCGCAGTCGATACATGGGTCGATTCGCTCGGGCTGGATTTCAAGACGGACGAAAGCGGGCAGACCGAGCAAATTTTTCTGACCGTCGGCGGGCGGAAGATCGCCGTAAAACTCGAACACAACGTTGCGACCGACGCGCTCGTCGGGCTTCTGAAAGAGGGCGACGTCACCTATACCGCGCACGAGTACGGCGGGTTCGAAATGGTGGGCAGTTTGGGGCGTTCCCTCCCCCGCGACGACGCGCAGACGACGACCGGGGCGGGCGACGTCGTGCTCTACGAGGGGGATCGGATCGTCCTCTTTTACGGAAGCAACGCGTGGAGCTATACGCGGATCGGGAAAGTGCAGGGCGTATCCGAAGCGGAATGGAGGGAGATCCTCACCCAAGCCGCCTCGCTCACGGTGACGGTCGGCTTACAATGACGGTCGTTGCGGGAGGATCTTTGCGAAAATATCTTGAAATCCGCGCGGCGATATGCTATAATACAGCCGAGGTATAGCTATGTCGGAAAAGAAAGATATCTTTATATCCTATTCCAATGTCGACCGCGACGGGGTGGAACAGATCGTAAATACCATCAAGTACTACGGCGTTTCGTGTTGGTTTCAGTTGCGGGACAGCAAACAGCATTACATCGAGGAGATCAATCAGGCGATCAACAACTCGCGCGACTTCGTCATCTTCTTGTCGAACGCAAGCGTCTCCTCGCTCATGGTGCGCAACGAAATCTCCCGCGCCATCTTCCAGCAGAAAAAGGACGCCTCGTACGACATCGTTCCCGTCGTCATCGGCGACCTTTCCGAAGAAAATCTCGAGATCATCAACCTCTATCTCGGCAGTCTGAATTGGCTCTACGCCGATAAATACGCCGACCCCGAAAGCCTCGCGCTCGCCATCTTCGAACAGGCGGGCATCGAGCCCGTGCGGACGGAAGAGCATACCCAGAGTGCCTATTCCACCGAAAAAGAGGCGGAAAAGATCCGTCTCAAAGAGCAAAACAAATATTTCAACGTCTATGCCGAAAAGTATCTCGACGAGGTGTTTTTGAAATACGACGACCCCGCGGTGCTCGACGTGGGTTGCGACACGGGCGACAACATCCTGTTGCGCTTGCAGGGGCGCAAATACCGCTTCCTCGTGGGCGTCGACCGCAACCCCGCCGCCGTAGAAGAAGCCGCCGCCTCCGCGCCCGAAAACGCCGCGTTCCTCTGTTGCGACGTGACTTCGGACGACTTCGTGCGCACCCTCTTCGGGCAGATGCAACGGCTTCGGATCATCGGCTTCGACGTCATCCATATCTCCGCCGTCCTCCTGCACCTCGCCAAGGTGGACGAGCTGTTGAAAAACCTGTATATGCTGCTCAACCCCGGCGGGACGATCTTCATCCAGGACGAGGACGACGGCGTGAATCTCGCCTATCCCAATTCCACCTACTTCGACGATTGCTTTTACATATGGGAACATTCCAAGGAATCGGGCGACAGGAGCACGGGGCGCAAGCTCCCCTCCATGCTGCAAGAGGCGGGCTTCCGAAACATCGCGCTGCATTCCTCGGCGATCTCCTCCGTCGACTTCGGCGGCAAATTCAAGGAGGAGCTGTGGGATCTTTACTTCAATCCCGAACTGTGGTCGGCGGACAGCGCGGCGTATTTCGACAACTACGAGGCGTTCGACCGCCTCGGCAAGGTACAGGCGCGGCACGCGCAAATGAAAGCCGATTACATGAGCGGAAAATACTTCATCATGCTCGGCATTTTCTTCCTTACGGCGACCAAAGAATAGCCCTCTTTCCGCAAAAAACGCACAAACGCTATCAAACGAACGAAAAAGCGACCCCGCTTTCGCGGGGTCGCTTTTTCGTATTTGTTATTCCACGCCTTCGTTGAGTTTTGCCAAAAGCGCGTCGAGGTCCTCGCCGTGTACGGCGACCGCCTCCGCGATCGTTTCGCCGTGCGCCATTGCGCAGCCGATGCAATGCATGCCCGTCGAAAGCAAGATCTCCGCCGCGTCGGGATTGAGTTCGAGGCAGTCGGAAATCAACGTATCCGCAGTAATTTTAGCCATATCAATACACTCCTTGGTTTTGTTCTCGTATATTCTATCACACTTTTTCTTTCATTTCAACCGTTTTGCGCAAAATTTTTTTGATTTATAGGGTGAACAGCCAATAGATGAGCCCGACCGCCGCCCCCGCCGATACGCCGAATACGATGATGGGTCCCGCAACGATGAACATCTTCGCCGCCATGCCGTACACAAACCCCTCCGTTTTGAACTCGATGGCAGGCGAGGCGACCGAGTTTGCGAACCCCGTGATGGGCACGATGCTCCCCGCGCCCGCGTTCTTCCCGATGCGGTCGTACACGCCGAGCCCCGTTAAAAGACAGCCCAAAAAGATGAGCAAAACCGACACCGTTCCCGCGAGCATGTCCCCCGAAAGTCCCGCAAATTCGAGCATATACCGAAAAAACTGCCCGATACAGCAGATGAAGCCGCCGACGGCGAACGCCCTGCCGCACGTTTTGAAGTGCTGGGTGGGCGGGTCGAACGCGTTCACATAGCGAAGATAGTTGCGGTTGAGATTTTCCCGCGATTGACCCGTCACGGGCGAACCTCCGTATCCCGCGGTTCGGGGAAGCAGGTCTCGTGCTCCCCGCGCGGTCTGCCGAGCTCGTTTCTCTTGATCTTTTTCATGTCCCTAATGTGGGATTTTTGTCTGATTTTTATACCGTTTTGCCGTTTTTTTCCGAAACCGACCTTTCGGCACAAACCGCCTGCCCGCCAAAAAAACGCGAAAATACGCAAAATAAGCCTTCCCCGAACGGGAAAGGCTTACCTTGTTTTTCATCGCTTTATCCTTGCGCGAACGCGCCGCGGCGTCAGCAATAGGATGCGAGCATGTCGTACAGCGTCTGATAAAATTCCCCGAGATAGGCGCGGGCGAGCGTGTCCATGCCGTACGCCTCCAAACGCGCCTGCGGGTTGGTCGTCACGTCCATATAGTACTTGCGTACGACGAGAAACCGTTGCGAATAGGCGAGCGAATAGTTGGGATTTTCGGGATAGCGGTACGGACCGTTTTCGTTCCCCTCCGAGCCGATGCTCTCGTAGGCGAGCTGGTAGAGAAGATCTTCGCGCACGGCGTCGACGTCGTTGTCCGCCTTGCTTTGCAGAACGGAGGTCTCCCGCTCGTAGGCGGAGGAGCGTCCGTTCCAATTCGCGAGCAAGAGCTCGTACATGCCGTTCACCGCCGTATTCAGCTCCTCGACGATCTTGTCTTTTTTGCTCTGCGCCGCGCGCACCATGGAGAGCTGGACAGGCGAAAGGTCGGCGTATTTGGGATCGGTGAGGTCGATGATGTCGATCTTCATTTGCGCGCCCTCCTCACTCCCAAGATTACGGCGCGGTATTCGGTTTTACTCGCCGCGCTGCAAATGCCGATGACGGCTTCCTTGCAACACACGCTCCGCGGGAAATACCTGCGCTTGTTGAGGGGGAAGTAGAACATCTCTTCGCGGTCTTTCGTGGTGACTTCGAGGGTGAACGACCCCCTTGTCGCGTCCGACTCCACGCTGTCGAGCCAGACGGGCGCGCCCCCGTCGGCGGCGAAATTCATATGGATCTCCACCTTGCATTCGTACGTCCCGGTCGGGAATCCCAGCGGCGTCATGTACATGAGACGGTTGGAGACGATGTATGCGACGTGGTCGCCGCTCGCCGCAAGAAACACGGCGTTGGTGCAGACGAAGTACCGCTCCCCCGTGTCGGGATCGAATACCATGATCGTGTTCCCGTACGACGCGTGCGTGGTGAGTGCGTAATACTTGCCCGCCGAGACGCACGATTGGGTGGTTTCGCGAAAGGTGACGGCAGAGTCGGGGGCAAAGGCGATGCGCTCGGACGCGCCGTTGAACACGATCACCCCCTTGTCGGCGTAAAACACGATGTCCTTCCCCGTACACTGCACGCTCCCCGCCTTGATGAACCCCGTCGAATGCACGAGCGGATCGACCTTGAAGTTGAGGTCGCTCGCGTCGGCGCGGATGCGGTAGATGGCGTTCTCGCACACGACGAAGAGCATGCGCTTCATGGAGAATACCCCGAGGATGTTGCCGCCCATGCCCGACAGGGATATCGTCCCCGCGTCCTCCCCGTCCAAGCGGTCGGGATCGCGGGAGGACGAATAGTGCAGGTGCACGCCGTCGGCGATGAACAGCCGCTCGTTGTGAAAGACGGCGCACGTCCCGCCGAAGCTGCCCGTGAGCGCGTTCGCCCGCTCCACGTCGAGTTTGTAGACCGCGCTCTCCGTGAGACAGACGGTGCGCTGCGTCCCGTCGGCGAGAAAGTAGCTGTACACACAGGTCGGCGTGCCGCGGAAGCCCGAAAAGAACGTCGTCCCGGGGGAGATGAACAGCTTGTCCTCCGTCGTATAGGAATACTCCGTGCCGCCCGCCGAAAAGAGGCTCAACGTTCCCATGTACGCCGCGCGGATCTGCCTTGTCCCGTCGGCGGGGACGATCTTCCCGTCCGATTCGCGGCACTGCAAATAGTAATACTTTTGAACGAGCGGCGACGTTTTCAGAAATTCGGGCGTGATGCGGATCTCATAGCGTTCCTTTTCGGGAACGGCGAGCTTTTTGGGGAGGATCATAACCACCTCCTCGACGGGATGCTCAACTTTCTCCGCAGAATGCCCGCGGCGCGGAGCGCGTCGCGAAAGCGCGTTTCGAACATCGCCGCCTCTTCATACAGACCGCGGACGAGGCAATACTCCGACGCCGTTCCGAGTGCCAACAGCCGTCCCGAGATGCGTCCCGAAAAGGACGGTTCGTCGTCGAGCCCCTTGTTTTCGGGCGCGTACGCATAGGTCACCTCCACCTCCCCCGTCCCCTCGGGGAGGACGAGGCGGGTGGGTAAGATCTCGAAACGGACGTCTTTCCCCCATTCGTCCTTGACGGCGTGCACGTCGACGGGCGCATGCGCAAGCTGCATGAACAGCACGCCGTTTTTGGTGGGAGTGACGCGCTCGCGGGCGATGAGCGGGAAATAGTCGAACGCGATCTCGTTTTCGACGAGGTTGTAGCTACGGAGGAGGAGGTCGATCTGGTCGTCCATCGTGGGCTCTTCGTCCACGATGTCGTCCGCGACCTCCGTGCGCCCCGCCTCGAAGGCGGCAAGCGCAAGGATCTCTTTGACCAGCATCTTCCCCTCCTTATCAGCCCTGCGTGATCCCCGAGATCATCGCCTGCCCCGCGGGGCGGTAGCAGAGAAGTTCGGCGTACTTCACGAGCGTTGCCGTATAGACGGGCTTCCCCGCGATCTGTTTGAGGATCTTGCCGTCCTCGCCCTCGAGCCACTGCCAATCGCAGAGCTGGTGCAGGGCAAAGTCGTCGGTGTTGAGCAAATACATCGTGCCGTCGGGGCAGAAGCGGTCGGCGACGACGGGAATGCCGTTGAAAGAGAGCGCGCGGAATCCCCCCTCGAGGTCGATGGTCTCGCGCTGGCGGCTCTTGGAGAGCTCGGCAAGCAGGGCGCGGCGCACGTCCGCCGAACAGACGATGAAGTTCACGCTCCCGCCCGCGGCGGCTTCGAGCTCGTCGATGACCTCTTGCAGTTTGATCTCCGTGATCGCGCCGAACTCCGTCTTTTTCACGGGTTCGAGCCACGGGTTGGCGGCGCGGGACAAGCCGTACAGATCGCCCGTGCCGAAGATTGCGCCGAGCCCCGTAATTTCGAGGTCTTTCGACCCTTGCAACACGACGGTGAACGGCGTTACGCCGTCGCTGTCGGGCGCGGGATAGGCGATCGCGTCCCCCGAGAGGGTGATCGTTTTGCCCGCCCTGTCCACGGCGACGACGGTGCGTTTGGTCGCGACGGACGCCCCCTTGGCGTTGTAGATATCGACGACCATGCCCTCGGCGAGGTTGCGCACGGTGTCGACGGTGTACGTCGTAGACGATGCGGCGGAGACGGTGGCGAGCTTGCCCGAGCCGTCGCCGAACAGCATTCTGCCGAAGTTGAACGAAGAACTCTTCACGAGCCCGTCCATTTCGTCGTTGAGCAGGTCGACGAACGCGCCCTCGCCCGAAGCGGACGCGCGGATCGCCTTATCGGAGATCTCGATCACGCCGTAGAGGTTTTTGAGGGGGACGACGAACTGCGCGTAGCTGTTGCCGCCCGCGGCGGGAAGATCGCCCGTCTCCGTGCCCGCGCCCACGCCGCCGTTCACGCCGTAGCGCACCGCCTTTCTCACGTCTCTGCCCCATACGTCCGAGGTCGTCCGCTTGATGGCGGCAAGGAGCGGGTTGACCGACTTATTGAGCTGGTCGCACACCGCGGGGAGATAGTACGATTTGAGAACGCTGTCTGCCGATTGAGTTGTTACCATAAAAAATTCCTCCTGTTATTTGCGATTGCGCAGATATGCGAGCGCAAGTTTTCCCGCTTCTCCGATGGAGGCGGGCTTGGGGGGCGGCGCGGCGACGCCCGCGCCGCCTCCCGTCATCAGGGGCGCGCCTTTGAGGGATTCGAGATAGTCTCCCACGATGCGGGCGCGCACCGCTTCATCCGCCGTGACCGCGCGGTACAGCTCGTCGCCGCACGGTGCGCACGCTTCCGCGGGCTGCGCGGCGAGCTGTTCTTCGAGAGCTTTGAGCCGTTGACTGCGGCGGGTAAATTCGGCTTCGAGCTCCCCGTACGCATGCGCGAGGGCGTCGACGCTCTTGAATTTCCCCAAAATCGTTTCGGGATTCGCGTTGGTGTTTTCCTCTTCCACGTTTATACTCCTTTGCGGCGGTGGGCTTCGAGGTGGCGCATGATCCTCGCCTTTGTCGCCGCGTCGTTTTCCCCGCCCGAGAGCAGGTAGCGGAGGTGCTCGGTGATATGCAGAGCGTGATCGTCGTACTCGTCTGCATCGACGTCCTCCCGCGCCAGCCGCGCGTTCTCCCATTCCGCCTTGGAGATGTGGAGACGGGAGATGTCGCGCGCGTTCTCGAACGAACCGTAGCCGAGCGCGTCGAGCACGCGGTTGCGGGTGTCGTCCGAAAGCGTTCCGTCTGCGTTTTTCAGAAGCCCGAGGGAAAGGAGTTGCAAGAGATCCTCCTTGGCTTGCTCGGGCGTGCGATCGTACGCCGTGTCGAACGTAACGTCGTCCGCGGAAATGTCGCTCGCGTTGAAATAGCAGAGTTCGGTATCCCCGCCCGTCCCCGTCATGCGCAGCAGCCGCTTGGACGCGGCGAACTGTTTGTAGAGGTGCAAAATTTGTTTGCCCGTCTCTTTGATTGCGCGTTCCACGCTCTCCACGCTCATGCGCATGCGGTTGGTGTCTTGGTCGATGAGCAGTTGCAGCCCCGTCGCGCTCGTCACATGGGTGGGGTTGGCGGAATTGCGCGAGATCTCGCTCATTCCCGAGACGAGGATAAACTCGTTCGCGATCCGTTCCTCCTCCTGTTCGAACTCGGCGGGCAGCTTGCCGCAATCGAGAAATCCCGGCATGGGCGACCCTTGGCGGTAGACGAGCACCTTCCCGGGATACAGCCCGTCCGCCGCAAGTTCCTCTTCGTCGACCGAGCCCTCCTCGACCGCGATGACCCCCATGGAAAGGCGGTTCAAAAACTCGTGTTTTCTGTTTCTCACCGCGTTATATGCCCGCTGCAAGGGGATCATACGGTCGACGACGGACGTTCCGAAGAACGCGCCCGCGAGCCCGATGCACGTCTGCCGTACAAAGGGAAGCGCGCGTTCGCCGCGGTCGCCGTTTTTGTAGGGAAGCGGTCCTTCGAAGAGGAGGACGTCCCCCGCCACGATTTCAAGCCGACCGTCGGGGTGCGCCCCGTCCGGACGGGAATACCGTTCGATGACGATCTCGCAGTTTTCGGCGGCGGGACGGAAGTTGCCGTCTGCGGGGCGTTTCCAGCCCCCCGCCGAGGAATAGGGCGCGAGCGAAAACTCGTCGACGCGCCTGCCTGCGAGCTCCACGCCGAACTTGTCTTTGATCTCCGAGACGGGGATCGCCTTGGCGTGGATAATGCTTTTCACTTCACTCATGCTTTCCGCGGAGAGCGAATCGGGATAAATTTCAAAGGGCGAGAGGGCAACGACGTTCACATCCCCCTCTTTGAGGGAATGTCCCTCGGCGTCCGTTCCGATGACGTTGCCGTCGTCGAAATTCCAAACGATCTTGTAAAACGCCGTGCCGCACGTCTCCGACCAGAGGGTGGCGCGGGAGACGATCTTGTCGAAGTCCAGCCTGCTCTTCACCGAGCGCAGGATGTTCGAGGCGAGCCGCGCCGTTTTCACGTCGCTCTCCTGATCGGAAAAGGGACGCACGGTGAGCGCGGGGCGCACCTTGGCAAGCCGCGCGAGGCGGGTGTCGACGGTGGGCGCGATGTGGTTGAAACAGCGGCGGGATTGCCAATAGAACGCGGGGTCCTCTTCCTCGATCTCCCCCGACGGCGACAGGTCGCAGTACTGATTCCCGCTGACGAAGTTCATGTTGAGCTCCCAGCCCCGTTCGAGATGCCGCCGCATTTCCCTGCGCGAAGCGAAATCTTCCTGCACCTCGTGCACGAGATCTTGCTTGCGGCGGGCTTCGGCTTCCTTCTCGATGTCATGTTTCATTCGTTTTCCTCCTTTAATTGCCTCAACAGGCGTTGTTTTTCGGCTTCCAGCTCCTCGTCCGAGAGGGAGCTTCCGTCCCAATCTCCGAGGAGAAGTTTTACGGCTTTGAGGTCGGGCGGGACGTCTTTATGCGTCTCCCGCCGCTTGACGAGTTTGAGCTCGCCGTCCTTTGCGTCGTATTCCTCCGTCACCTCCTCGACGCGATAGCCGAGGGCGACTTTCATGATTGCGTCGCGTACGCGGTCTTGTTTGTCGTTCATCGTCTCCTCCGAAGCTGCCGCATCTTGCGTTCCTTGTCCTTTACGATCTCGTTCGTCACCTGTTCGGGGCGGGGCGGGCGGGGGCGGCTCATGAGATAGTAGCGCAGCTCGTCCATGGCGTGGTCGTCCCGCTTCACGGGCGCGTCGCCGCTCCCCCAAAAGTACCCCTTGAATTCGCGGATCATGTTCACGCAGTTGCGGAAGATATAGAGATCGGGCAGTCCGTTTTTGCGCGAGAGATAGCTCTTTACCTGCGCGATCCCGCTGAACAGGTCTTTGTTGACGCGGGGATTGACGAGGATGCCACGCTCCGCGAACAGTTCGGAGACGCTTTTGAGCCCCGCGAGCGTGCGGCTCTCCGCAGCCGAATCGATGAGCGCGGAGAGCCGCCCCTTGCCGTCCGTTTTCCACCCGATCCGCCCGCTGACGGCGCGGATGGCGTCGGCGTGAAAATCGACGCTCTCCCCCGCGCGGTAATGTTCGGCGACGACGTAGACGTTCCCGTCGTAGTCGACGGCGTACCAATGCGCGGACAGCGGATTTTTGAGCCCGGGGTCGATGGAGATGGTATCCTGCCATTCGGGCGGGACGGGGAAGGGGTCGATGACGTGGACGCTCTCGTCGAACTCGGGATAGACGAGCCCCTCGCGGGTGCAGAACTTTCCGTACCGCCGCGACTGCAAGGTGGTTTCGTCGAGCGTGCTTTCGAGCAGGGCGATCTCCCGTTTGGAAAGATAGGGGTTGTCTGCCCACTCCATGAACTCGTACCAGATCTCGGGGTCGTTTTTGGGATTGAGGTAGATGTCCTCATAGACAAAGGTGAGCCCTTTGAGGGGGGTCATCGTGCCGAAGATATCCCCCTCCCTGTCGAGCACGCGCATGCGGCATTCGAGATAGATGTCCTCGGACGGCTCCTCGTCGAACCAAACGAAGTCGAGCGAACTGCCCTGAAATTTTTCCCTGCCCTGATCGCAGCTCTTGAACCCGATGACCGAAACGCCGCCGAACACGTTCTTTACCATAATTTGGTCGATGACCCCCGAAGCGGGCGCGTCCTTTCTGCCGCTCGTCATCACGATATCCTCGATCCAATCGGGGCGCAAATAGGAGAGGATCTTGCGCTGGGCAACGTCGCGCTGGACCTGCGCCGTCGGCGAGACCACCCAGCCGAACACGTCCTTTTTGTTGGGACGGTAGGGATGGATTCCGCGGGCGAGGTAGACGGTCTCCGCCGCCCCGCACTCCGTCTTTCCCGAGCGATTCCCGCCGAACACCCAGCGGTTGCGCTTTTTACAGCGGTGAAAGGCGAGCTGTTTTTTATGTTTTTTTCTGCCCGTGTTGTAGCGGGCGAGGGCGTCTGCTTCGGCGCGTTTTTTCTGTTCGAGCTCGATTGCGCGGATTTTCAACAGTAATTCGTCCGTATTCGTCAAAATCCCCCCTCCTGCGCGGGACAAAACGCGCTATCATGGCGCGTATGAAACGATTTATCCCTATCCTTGTGTGTATTCTCGCGTTCGCCGCCATCCTCCCTCCCCGCCCGCGGACGGAGGCGCGCGCCGACGTTTTGCGCTATGCGGTCGCCGCCGATTCCAACGTCTGGTTTTACGGCGCGGAGAGCGAAGCGGAAAAGCTCTTTCTCATCCCCGAATCGTACTATGTCCGCGTCCTGTACGAGGGCGACACATACTCCGCGGTAGAATATCTCGTCAACGATCCCCCCTACCGCAAGGTGATGGGCTATTGCCGCACGGGCGCGCTCACGTTCGTCAACTTCATTCCCGCCCGCCCCTTTTTGCGCCGCGAGATCACGGTGAGTTACACCCTGCCGCTCGGCAACCCGTTCGACGACACGTTCGGCGACATCGAGCGCACCTTTGTGTACTACGGCGCGCGGTACGAGAGCGGTCAGCTCTACTACTACGTCCTCTCGGGCGACACCTTCGGCTACATCCCCGCCGCCGAGGAACTCGTCTTTGAACACAACGACGACTATCTCAACGTGCCGTCCGAACCCGTTGCGGGGGAGACGGACGGCGACGGGACGAGCGACGATAGCAAGTCGCCCGACGTATTGCAGATCGTGCTCATCTGTCTCGCCTGCGCGGCGGCGGTATTCGTGGCGGTGCTCGTGCTCAAAGGGAAACGGCGGTCGCCCGATTCCGAAGAGCTCTGAAAGACGAGCTCCTTGCGCATGCGGCGGACGGCGATCGTCCTCTCCCGCCCCGAGCGGATGGCGAAGAGGGCGCGGCGAAAGGGCGCGTACCCGCGAAAGGCGGCGCGGAAGCGGCTGTCCGTCCAGCCGTACCCCGTAAGACGGGAGGCGACGCGGCACAAAAGCGCGCTCTGCCTGCGGAAATAACTGCGCTCCGAACAGGGCAACACGTTCCCCGCCTGCGTATTGCGAAAATATTTGTAGCCGAGCAAAAACCGCTCTTCGTCCGTGAGCGTAAGCAAAAGTTCGTCGACGGCGGCTTTCAGGGCATAGAGCTCCTCCGCGACCGCGAACTCGTCAAAGACGTCCCGCGCCGCGCGGTAGCCGTCGCGGCGGTCGAGAAAGGAGAGCGCGGCTTTGTTCTGCGCCGCCTGCGCGGACGCCTCCCCCAACGCTTCCAGCCTCGGATATGCGTACAAAACAATTTTCGTAAAATCCCGCTTCATGTCACACCAATTTCCGAACGTTTGTTCGTGTTTTTATTATAGCACACCCGTGCGGGAAAAGTCTATTCAACTGCCGAAAATTTTCGGAAAATATTTTTGGGAAGCCGTTGCGTTTCTCTCGCGCGCGTGGTATAATGTGTATATATGAGAGTTCAGGCGCGCGTAAAAATCATTTTCGCGGCGGCGGCTTTGTTTGCCGTCCTTTTGGCATGCGCGCTGTTCTTGCCGCACACGAGGGCGAACGCCGCCGAAACTTCGGACGACGCATCCCTCATGCTGCCCGAAACATACGAACAGTATTTAGACCTGCAACAGCCGTCCTCCGTCGCCGTGAGCGCGGCGCACACCGTGATCGCCGACGGGAGCAAGCTCTATATCTACGACCGCGCGCGGAACAGATATTTCGAGTACGAACACCACGGCTACGGCACGCAGGAGGCGAGCGACGTCTCCAAGGTGCAGATCTACACCAAAGACGGCAAAGACAGGATCTTTTTCTCGGACGGGGACGCCCGTCTCTTCGAATATTTGGGCGACGACGAAAAGATCGTCGACAACATCCCCTGCCCCACCTTCCTCATCGACTCCGAGCGGGGCTACCTGTTTACGGCGAACGCCTCGGCGGAGACGGGGAAGATCTCCATCAACCGCTACCTGCTCGACGCCGAGAACATCGCGCAGACCAATTTCGCGGCGAAGAAGTCGGCGGAGGGACGCTCTTCCAACCTCGCCATCGAGGGGGACAAGCTCTACTGTTCCATCGACAACGGCGATTACGTCGTCTACCGCGCCGACACGCTCGAACCGTACGGCAACCCCAACGAGCTCGAACTCATCCGCATCGACGAAACCAAGCGCATCATCGGCGACTTAAAGGGCATTTGCGTGCTCGGCGGCGAACTGTATTACACCGTAAACGGCGCGATCTCCGACCCCGACTATCCCAACGGTCTGTATAAGAGCGTCGGCGAACTGTCCACCCTCCTCATCGGGGACGACGGATTTTCCGCGCTCGCCGTGCAGAAGGGCGAGATCTATTGCGTCAAGGGAAAATCCGTGCGCAAACTCACCGTCGGGGAGGACGGCGTGCAGTACGGCTCTTACGAGATCGCCGCCGCCTCGAATTCCGAGAACCGCCTCTCGGGCGCGGTCGACGTCGCGCGGGCGGGAAATCTCATCGTCTCGGCGGACGCGGGCAACGGGCGCATTTCGGTGATCTCGTTCGAGAGACGGCAGAACGTCAACGCCGTCGTGTCCTATCAAACCGTCCCCTGCGTCTATGAGGAGATCCCCTACACCCCCACGCTCGTCGCAACGGACGGCAACGTGATCGCCGTCGCCGACGCCGTGGGCTACGTCTATTTATACCGCTACGGCGAACTGACGCCCTATTACCGTCACAGCCTCGGCGGCACTCCCGCCACGGGGCTCGCCTGCGTCTACGGCAACACCTACTTTGTCACCGAACACGCCTACGGCAAGGCGGAAGAGGGCGTAGCGTCCGTCGAGCGGAGCGGGCACGGAACGAACATCTCCCTCGCCTCCGACCTCTACGGCGACCTCTATGTGCTCTACAACGACGGCTCGGTCGGGAAATTTTCCGAGACCGACTTCCTCAACAACGCCGTTTCCGCGGAAAAATGTCCTTTCACGATTTCCGAAACGGGCAAGATCCGCGCCGACTTCGAGGGCAACGTCTATCATATACAGGGCAACGCGCTCTACAAAAACGGCACGAAGATCTACACGCTGCCCGAAACGGCGTTCGTGTTCGGCGGCGCGGGCGACGTTCCCCTCTCGGTTGCGATCGGCTTTGAGGACGACGTCTGCTATTTCCTCTACGGGAATTACATCGTACAGACCGAGAACGACGCGGTGGATATCCCCACGCTCAACGAGATCTCGGCGGCGGGCGTGCACGGTTCGGTGTTCCGCGTGCACCAAAACGGCGAAGGACTGCTCGTCGACATCCCCGCGGGGACGATCGGCATCCGCACCGACTTGCAGACGTTGCGCGACGAAGATCCCGCTTTCTTCCCCTACATCTCCTACTATCGCACAAACGAGGATCTGCGCGGCATTCTGCTCACGCAGTCGGAGAGCGGCTATTCGCTCGTCGTGCTCTATGAAATGAACGCCGACGGCAAGGGGCGCACCTTTACGACGACGCTGTTCCGCACGCATACGCCCGTCCCCTTGGAGGAATATTGGACGGCGCAGACCGACGTGAAATATCTCACCAACGACGTAAATTCCTATTATTATCCCTGTCTGCATCCCGCGCTCGGCGATCTCCGCATCAAGCGGGGCACGGAAGTCCGCATCCGCGGCGTCCTCTCCGCGCCCGAACGCGACTATGCCCTCGTCGACTTTATGACGCAGGACAACACCGCGCGGGCGGGCTTTGTCCCCGTCGCCTACCTCACGATCGTCAACCCCTACCCCGAAGAGGCGGCGCGCTATGAATACGGCTATCTCAAAGAGAACGCCGATGGGCTCGCCTTTGTCTCGTCGGACGGCGACCGCATCGTCGTCACCGAGCGCACCCTCGTGCGGCTTGTCGGGGAGAACGACGACGGGACGTACGCCGCCGTCCTCACGCGTGACGGAAAGCTGTACGCCGCAACCGTGCAGAGCGGCATGATCGAGCGGGGCGAATCGGACGCGCTCCGCATCAGCCTCATCGTCGTTCTGTCGGTCTTGGCGGTGATCATTATCGGCGTCTACGCCGCGCTCGTCCCCGCGAAGTACTTCGGCGACCGCAGAAGAAAATAGGCGGAAAACGCGCGCTTTTGTTGACATATGTGCGCAAATCGTGTAAAATCGGCAAGCTGCTTCGGAGCTCCGCGGCGGCATGCGAAAGAATCAGGAAAAATCACAAGGCGGTAGAACATGGCAACTTACGATTCCCCTTTGGCGTTTCAACGCGCCGACCCCTATCTCTACAAGCACACCGATGGGAAGTACTATTTCACGGCGACCTGCCCGCAGTACGACCGCATCGAGATCCGTTGCGCCGACACCGTAAACGGCATCCGGACAGCGGCGGCGCGCGTCGTCTGGCGCAAGCATTCCCACGGCGCAATGGCGTGTCATATTTGGGCTCCCGAGATCCACTTCATCATGGGCAAGTGGGTGATTTACTTTGCGGCGGGACACAAACCGGGCAAGTGGAAGATCCGTCCCTACGCACTCATTTGCAAGGGTAACGACCCCATGAAAGACGCGTGGGAGGAGGCGGGCATGTTGCAAGCCGCCGACGGCGACCCCTATCCGTTCACCAACTTCTCGCTTGACACCACGGTGTTCGAGCAAAACGGCAGGTGGTACATCATTTGGGCGCAGAAGTTCGGCACGCCCGAAGTGGAGAAAGACATCTCCAACCTCTACATCGCCGAGCTCGCCACGCCGACCAAGCTCAAAACTTTCCACGTTCTGCTCTCCACGCCCGACTACGATTGGGAGCGCGACGGCGGGTTCTGGGTGAACGAAGCCCCCGCGATCTTGAAGCACGACGGGAAGATCTACTGCGCGTTCTCCGCTTCGGCGACGGGCGCGTGCTACTGCATAGGGCTTCTCCGCGCCGACCAAAACGCCGACCTCATCGACCCGCGCTCGTGGTCGAAAGACCGCTATCCCGTGTTCAGCACCAACGCCGCGCTCAAAGTGTACGGTCCGGGGCACAACTGTTTTGTGGAGGGGGACGACGGCGAGCAGATCGCGCTCATGCACTTCCGCAACTACGAGAAGATCCACGGCGACCCGCTCGACGATCACAACCGCCACGCGCACGTCGTCAAGGTCGAATACGGCGAGGACGGCGCGCCCAAGTTCGTCATCGACCCCGCCTCGCTCTACAACGTTCCGTTCGAGAACGAGAAGCAAAAAAACATCAACGCATAACATTTACGCCCCGCTTTCACGGGGCGTTTGTTTACGGAAAAGCGGCGGGCAACCCGCCGCTTTTTTTGCGCGCCTCACTTTTTTCGGCGCGCCTTTTGTTTTGGATACAATTTGAATTTGCAGACGGGAGCGCGCGAACAGACGTAGAACCTGCCGTATCTCCCCCCTTTCTCAACCAGCCTCTTTCCGCACTGCGGACAGATCCCCCGCCGCACGGCTCTTTGCGCCGCAGCGGCTGCCTTTTTCTCCCGCCGCCATTCGGCTTTCGACCGTCTTTTCAACCCGTCGAGCGCGTCGCGGTAGGCGCGGAGCTCGCCCTCCGAGAGGGAGATCCCCGTATCGCGGGCGAGGATGGCGTTCAGATCGCGGCGAAGGCAGAGCTTGCGCGAGCTGATCCGCGAGATGTCGGCGCGGTCGTAAAACACAACGAGATCGCGGCAAACGTCCTGCGCGCCGATCGCGCGGGCGAGATGATACGCCCGCGTCTCATTCTCCGCAATGGGATTGGGATAGGCTTCGGACGTTCCCCCGCGCGGGGTCAGCGTCCATTCGCGGCGCGCCGCACTGCCGCGGAGCACGCCTTCGCAGTCCTCTTCCGAAATCACCCAAACGCCGTTTTGCGCCAGCAAAATTCGGTCGATGTAGACCCCATGTCCGAAATCGTTGCGAAAAAACAGCCCGCGCACGACGTACCCGCCCCGCGCTTCCGCTTCGCGCAGCGGCGCGTTTTTCCGTCTTGCGGCGCGCACGCCGAGCAAGCCCGCAACGCCCGCCCCGACGGCGCACACAACGCCGATCGCAATGAATGCATACAACATACGCGTTTCCTCTTCCGCGCCAATTATACCATGAACGCCGCCGCATAGCAAGCATTCCCCCGAAAATCCCGTATAGAAAAATAAGCCCCCGTTCGCATAACGGGGAAGAGGAAAAGGTGAAACAGCGGCTCATATCCTTTCAACCCTCACGGCGGTCGTTTCCACAAGCAGGGGCGGGAACACTTTCGTGTCCCCGCCCCTGCTTGTCTGGCGGAAGGTGAGGGGTTCGAACCCCCGTTAGCTTGCGCTAATCCGGTTTTCAAGACCGGCGCGATCGACCGCTCCGCCAACCTTCCGTGTGCTCACTCTTATCATACCAAATTCACGGAAGAATTGCAACTGTTTTCGCTTATTTCAACGCAGAACAGTTTTTGACGCGCGTAATGCGGAACGTGAGGGTGACCTCTTCCCCCGTTTTATCTTTTTTGGCGGTGAGGGAAAAGCCGCCGCACGTTTCGAAGTATTCCTCGGCGACGCGTTTGAAATCGGCGAGTGCCGCCGCGCGGCTCACCTCGTTCATTTCGGCTTTGTCGGCTTCGAGCAAAAGGCGCAGTCTGTTTTTGTCGTCCCTTATTTTCTTCCCCATTTGAGCAATCCGAACCCCCTTTTCTCCCCGCCCGCGTACCATTCGGCGAGCTTGCGCATGGCGCGGGAACGGTCGGCGACGTTGTCGAGGAAGAAGGCGTCCTCCTCGGGAATGACGGCGCGGACGGGCAGCCGCAACGCCGACGCGATCTCCGCCGAACTCAAAATTTCCCCCCGCCGCATCATGTCCCGCCGCACGAGGTTGACGACCAGCCCCACGTCCGAAAAATGGTAGCTTCCGAGGATGGTGACGACGCGATCGGCGTCGCGCATGGCGGAGATGTGCGGCGTGGTGACGACGATCGCCTCTTCCGCGCAGGACGCGGCGCGATGGAAACCCTCTTCGATGCCCGCGGGCGAGTCGATGAGGATAAAGTCGAATTGCGGGGCGAGCGAATCGAGGATGAGGCGCACCGCCTGCGGGGAGACGTACCTCTCGCTCACGCGGTTGCTGGCGAGCGTATAGAGGGTGGGATAGCGCGGATGGCGCACGAGTGCCTGTCTTGCGCGGCAACGCCCCTCCACGGCGTCGAGCACGTCGTAGACGGCGAGATTTTCGACGCCGAGCACGACGTCGACATTATTGAGCCCGAAATCGAGATCGCAGACGATGACGCGCGACCCGCGCTTGGCGAGCTGGACGGCGAGGTTACAGCAGACCGTCGTTTTTCCGACGCCCCCCTTCCCCGATGTCACCACGATCTTTCTTGCCATGCGTCCTCCCGCGTACGTTTTCCAACATTGTACCGCGGCGCGGGCGGCGGCTTTTGCCTGTTTGTGTCGGAATATGGATAGTTTTACAAAAGACGGGCGGCAGAAAGGATAAAAAGCGCGAAGGATAGAGCGCAAACGAAAAGGAGCGGCATTTGCCGCTCCCTCGCTTATTCTTGCAAGAGCGATTTGAGATATTCCTCGTATTCCTCGTCGGTAAGTTTTCGGATCTTCTTTTTTTCCATAGCGCACCTTTTTGGGTTCTGCAAGGAGTATGTCCAAAAAGGCGGTCTCTTATTCGGTCCGCAGGGCGATCACGGGGTCTTTCTTTGCCGCCGCCTGCGCGGGGATCAAACCCGAAATGAGGGTGAGCCCGACGCTGACGAGCACCATGATGAAAGCGGTGAGCGGCGGCAACGCCGCGATGCCCGCAATGCCCGTGAGCGAGAAGATGATGAGGTTGATGACGATGGAGAGCAGATAGGTCACGGCAATGCCGATGAGCCCTGCGGCGAGCCCGATGATGAACGTTTCCGCGTTGAAGAGGTTGCGGATATCCATCTTGCGCGCGCCGAGACTTCGGAGAACGCCGATCTCTTTGACCCGTTCGACGACCGAAACATAGGTGATGATGCCGATCATGACCGAGCTGACGACGAGCGAGATCGCGGTGAACGCGACGAGCACATAGGTGATGACGTTGAGCATCGTCTGCACCATGCCCATCAGAAGCCCCACGCGGTCGGTATAGGTGATCTTATCCTCCTCGGCGCGTCCCTCGGCGTCGTTCCATGCGTCGAGATAGTTGAGGAGATTTTCCTTTGCGTCGAAATCGGAGGGATAGAGATACACGCCGTTGGGCGAATCGTCGCCGCCGAGCGCGCGCAAAGTTGTGCTCTGGCTTACGGCGATATAGAGCGTCTGCGTGCCGAACGGGGTGGGGATCTCCAAAGCGAAATATCCGTTTTCCGTCGTCGCCAAATTGACGGCGGGCGCGCGGTAGACCTTTCCGTCGGCGGGAAGAAACGTCTGGTATTCGGTGGGGATTGCGGAGGGATCGACGGTCATCGCCGCGCCGTTCTCCTCGTCGTTCATCCACTTTACGATCTCCGACTGCATATTGCGGGCGATATATTGTTCGACAGCCGCCTCCGTGAGGTTGATGCCGTCGCCGAGGCATCCGTACGTGCGCCCCTGTTTGAGCCGCAAGATCGCCGAGATCTTGATAGGGATGCCGTTGTCGTTCTCCACGGCAACGGAGTCGCGCTCCCCCTGATACACAAAGGGAACGGTCGAAAGCGGTTGCTTCGTATAGACCGCGTCGTTATAATACAGCGTATAGTTCTTACTTAAAATCTCCGAGAACGGAATGGACTTGTAGTCCCCCGCCGTCTCGCTCCCCTCTTCGCCCATATTGAAGAGCTTCATGAAGTCCGCCTCGGGCAAAAATCCGAGCTGGGCGAGGGTCAGATCGGTCGCGTCGTTCTTTTCGCCGATGACGAGAACGGCTTCGTTCGCATTTTCGGGGAAGTGCATCGTTTCGGGGTCGAGAACATCGTACTGCGAAAGCACATACTCCCCGTAGCGCGGGTCGGAAAAATCACCCGTCCCCGGCATGGCACTCACGACGTCATCGAAGAAATTGACGTACATCAACAGATTTTCATACTCGGGCGCAAGGTTGATGAGCTCTTTCGTATAGAAAGACCGCAACTCCGAAAGGGAAAAATGCTTCTCCTCGACGGGCGTAATGACGCCCTCCTCGCGATCTTTTACGCCGCCCGTCGTCACGTCCGTGAAGAGGTTATCGACGAGAGACACGCCGTGCGTGTACTTGATCGCCGAGATCCAATCGGGATGCTCCCGCTTCCCCGCTTCGAGATATTCGATGTATTCGGGCGAGATGTTATTGACGACCGCGATCCCCTGCGCAAGCTGGGTCAAAAAGGAATTGACATACACCTTGTCGCCGATCTGATCCATATCGGGCATGCTGTCCATAGAACCCACGTTGTCCATGACCGCCGAGAGGTCGAGGGTATTCTGTTCGATCTCCACGGGATAGTAGGAGAGCATATCCTCTTCGGTGCGTTTGATGTAGTGATTGAAGCCCGAGGAGAGGGCGAGCACGAGACACACCGAGATGATCCCGATGCTCCCCGCCACCGAAGTGATGATCGTTCTCCCCTTTTTCGTGAGCAGGTTGCGCGCGGAGAGGGCGAGCGAGGTGAAAAAGCTCATCTTGGCGCGCGGCTTTTTCTGCTTGCCCCTTTTACCCGTCTCTGCCGCCGCTTTCCCCGCTTCCCCGTCCGCTTCTTCGGGCGGCGCGGGAAGTTCGTCCCCGTCCGCGGCGCGATAGGGCGAGCTGTCCGCTTCGACGAGCCCGTCTTTGAGGCGGACGATGCGCGAGGCGTACTGTTCGGCGAGCTCGGCGTTGTGGGTGACCATGATGACGAGCCGTTCGGAGGCGATCTCCTTGATGAGCTCCATGACCTCGACGCTCGTCTTGCTGTCGAGCGCGCCCGTGGGCTCGTCGGCGAGCAGGATATCGGGGTCGTTGACGAGGGCGCGTGCGATGGCGACGCGCTGCATCTGCCCGCCCGAAAGCTGGTTGGGGCGTTTGGTGAGTTCCCCGCCGAGCCCGACGCGCTCCAACGCGCGCACGGCGCGCTGTCTGCGCTCCTCCCTGCCGACGCCCGCGATGGTGAGGGCGAGTTCCACGTTCCCGAGCACCGTTTGGGGCGGGATGAGGTTATACGTTTGGAAGATGAACCCGATGCGGTGGTTGCGGTAGACGTCCCAATCGCGGTCTTTGAAGTCTTTGGTAGACTTTCCCTGAATGACGAGATCGCCCGAGGTATAGTGGTCGAGCCCGCCGATGATGTTGAGGAGGGTCGTTTTGCCGCAGCCGCTCTGTCCGAGGATGCACACGAATTCGCTCTTGCGGAATTCGAGGCTCACCCCTTTGAGTGCGTGGACGACGCCCGCGGAAATTTTATAGTCCTTTTTGATGTCCGTAAGTTTCAGCATACTGTCCTGACGCTCCTATGCTCAAAAAACGTTTTCGCTCCCCTCTTGTTTTTCTGCCTGTGCTTTACGGGCTTCAACGAACGCCTTGCTGAAATCGTTGTAATCTTCGATGAGCTTGTTGAGACGGGCTGCGCCGTACTTCTCCGCGACGGTCTCCATCACCTCGTTCGCCTTGGCGCATTGCGCGTTGAAGATGGAACGCGCGCGGTCGGAAAGGATGACGTAGGCGATCTTTCTGTCGTGTTCGGCGGCGGTGCGGGCTACGATGCCCCGCGCTTCGAGTTTGGTGACGAGCTGGGACACCGCCGAACGCGTAATGCCGAGGCGGCGGGCAAGCTCGGACGAGATAATCTTTTTCCCTTTCTCCTCTTCGAGAACGATCTCACGGATGAGGCGGAATTCGGTGCGCGTCAGATTGCCGACGTCGGAAAAAAGATCGAGCTCCTCCATTTCTTTGATCGTTTGGAAGAGCTTGATGAGATATTCGTTGACCATGAATGCTATCCTCCGTTTATGTCATGTACTGAACATTGTCCATTATATCCGACGGGAACGCAAAAGTCAACAAAATGAATCATATTCCGCGAGAAATTCATGATAATATCACAATGATTTTATTCCTCCGTTTCGTCGACGGTATCGGGTGCGACGGGTTCGGGGATAAAGGGTTGCAGGGGGGAGGTGACGGGCGTCATATCGTACTTGTCGTCGATATCCCCGCCGAGGATCTCTTCGAGAATATCTTCGCGGGTGATGAGCCCGAGCGCGTTCCCCTCCGCGCCCACGATCATCATATGCTCGCGCATCGACTGCATGCGATCGAACAGCACCGAAAGTTTTTCGTCCGTCGCGGTAAAGGAGACGGGGCGGACGATGTTGCCGAAGTCCCGCCTGCCCGCGAGCATGTTCTCGTAGAAGTCGGCGCGGTAGAGCACGCCGACGATGTTCTTCTTCGTCCCCTTGTAGATGGGAATGCGCGAGAAGTTGGTCTCGCGGAAAATTTTATATACGAGGTGGGAATTGTCGCGGATCTCCGCCATGATCACGCGGTCGAGCGGGATCATGCACGAGCCGACGTGCAGATCGTCGTACCGCAGGGTGTTGTTGATGAGTTCGTGCTCGACCTCGTTAAGCACGCCCTCCTCGCGGACGTCCGAAACAAGCATCTTGAATTCCGCTTCGGTGTATTTTTTGCGCTTCTTATCCAACCCGAAGATGAGAAAGAGCAGTTTTTTCCACCAGCCGAACAGGTAAGTAAAGGGCAAACAGATGTAGGATAGCACGAGCAAGGGATACGCCGAGAAGCAGGCGAACCGCTCGGGAGCTTCCTTTGCAAGCGTTTTGGGGGTGATCTCCCCGAAAATGAGAATAACGACCGTAAGCACGATCGTCGAAAGGGTAGGTCCGAGGTCCTCCCCGACCCGCCGCGTGAAGAACACCGTGGCGATGGTCGCCGCGGCGATGTTCACGATATTGTTCCCGATGAGCAGGGTCGTGAGAACTTTGTTATAATCCGCGCTGATTTCGAGGGCGGTGCGCGCCGAACGGCGTTTTGCCGCGAGCCTCCGCATGCGAACGGTGCTGAAACTTGTGTACGCCGTCTCCGTTGCGCTGAAAAAGCCCGAAAGTACGACGAGCACGATGAGTGCGACCAATAGACCTATGTCGCTACTGTCCATCGAAAAATCATTCCTCCGAAAAAGCGGCATGCTGCCGCCGATTTTTCCCCTTTTTTAGAGGTCTCCCTCCGCGGCTTTGGGGAAAGCGAGCCGCAAAAACGCTTCGAGCGCGTGATTCCACACCTCGAAGTCGTGACCTTTGTCTTCCATGACTTCGGCGACGAAGCGGGACAGCTTCTCCCCCGCGCTCTCGCGAAGCCCCTCCGTCACCGAGCGGAACACGGGATAGGCGATCTCGTCGCGGTCGCCGCAGACGAGGTAGATCCCGTCGACGGGGTAGCCGCTCTCGCGGACGGCGAGCCCGACGAGCACGCCGCATTGCGTGGTGGGTGCGCACGAAAATCCGCCGAGCCACGAGAAATAGTCGAAGTTCTTCATGCCGAAGTTGATCGCCTGCATGCCCCCCATCGAGAAGCCGCCGAGCGCGTGTTTGGCGCGGTCGCCGCTGATGGAATACTTGTTCTGAACGGCGGGAATGAGGTCGTCGCGCAGTTCCTTCCCGAAGTCGTAAAAGCCGCGCACATTTTCGGGCGTCTCCACCATGAATCCGCTCACCGCACCCGACGATTTATCTTCGAAATTTTTACATGTCCTCCCGTTGGGGAACACGACGACGGTGTCCTCGATCTCCCCGCGCATGAGCGTATCGAGAATGGAAAGACAGTTGCTCGGACCTGCAACGGCGGGCTCGATCCACTCGGTCTCGTCGCCCCCGATGCCGTGCAGCAAAATGAGCAGTCCGTACTGTTTTTCGGGCGAATAGCCGTAAGGGAGATAGACAAGCGCGCGCTTTTGGGGCGCGCCCTCGATCGCGGTCGCCGTATAGTATAAGCTCTCCACCGTTCCTTTTTTGTCTTTGGAAGAAGCGGGACGCTCGAAGCGGCGGAAGCGCAAAAAAGGTACGTCGGACGACGCGCCTTCCCGCACGAGACGCGCCATGGGCGTCGTCTCGATGATTGTATCGCTTGATTTCGGCATATTGACCTCCGTTACCGCCATTATACAATATTTCGGCGGGATTATCAAGGGAATTGCCGAAAAATTATGAAAAAGTTCGCCGCTCCCGCAAAAATTCCCAAACCGAGTGCGCCGCGACGCACCCCTCCCCCGCCGCCTTGGCGTATTGGTAGGGTCTGCCCGTCACGTCCCCCGCGGCATACAGCCCCGCGAGATTGGTCGAAAGATCCCTGCCGACCGCGACGTGCGCGCCCTCCGTTTTGAGCCCGCCGACGAGCGCGGCGGGAGGCGCGGAATGTTTGAGCAGAAACACGCCGTCTACGGAGATCTCCCCGCCGCGGTATAAAAGCCGCTCCACATGCGTCCCGCCCGCGACGGACAACGGCGTTTCGGAATGCAGAATCACGTTCTCCCCCGTCACCCGCGGTTCGGGGTACAGGCAGAAGAGGTGCAGCCGCGCCGCAAACCGCGCGAGATATTCCGCTTCCCCCTCGAATTTGGGCGAGGAGAGGACGGCGGCGACCGTCTTTCCGCGGTAGAGCGCGCCGTCGCACACGGCGCAATAGCTCACCCCGCGTCCGAGAAATTCGCTCTCGCCTCCGAGCGAGCCCTTGCGCTCCACCCCCGTCGCGAGAATGACCGTCGAGGCGGAGAACGTCTTGTCGCCCGCAGTGATGAGATATCCGTCCCCCGTCTTATATATGCCGTCCGCACGAAGCGGGGTGAGCGTGAGCCGTTCCCACTCCATTTGACGGCGGATCGCCTCCGCAAATTCCGCGCCCGAGCGGTAGTCCGCGGGGAAGTCGGTGAGCTTCGCGGCGAGCGGAAGTTTGCCGAATCCCTCTTCGCCCAGCCAAAGATAGTTCAAAAGTAAATTTTTCGCCGTGAGCGCGGCGGTGTACGCGGCGATGCCGCCGCCCACGATCGCAGTATCGTATTTTTCCATATGCGTCCCCCGACGTCAGTATGTCCCTCCCGCCGAAAAAACCGCGCTTTACATCTTTCCGATGAAAGCGACGAGACGTTCGACCGAGCTTTCCACGTCCCCCTGTTCCAATATGCAGAACGTCCGCTCGGAGAGCGCGGGCGGAAGCGCGCCAAGCGCGCCGCGTTCGACGACGGGCAGAATGAGCGCGCCCGTTTCGTCTGCGCGGGCGAGCTCCGCTCCTGCCTCGCAGGCGTTGTTCTCCGTGAAGAGCGGCATGAAGATCCCGTCTCTGTGACTGATCCCCACGAGCCCGCCGAACACGTTGTCCGCCCACATCTTTCCGCGCTCGCCGCTCCACACGGTGTACCCCTCGGAGGTCAAACGGTCGCGAAGTTGCCGCGCGAGCGGCTCGTCGCCGTACGCGTACGACAGGAAGATCTTGGTCTTTTTGATCTGATAGGCGATCTGCGTGCGGATGTCGTCGTAACAGTGCTCGTCCCAGATCTCGAAGCGGTCGAGGTCGACGGTGAGCAGTTTTTTGTTCCGACCGCTCTGAATGAGGCTGTGAATGTACTCCAACTCCTGTTGGACGTATTTGGACCTCTCGGCGTTCTCGCTTCTGCAATAGATGAACCAGACCCGCTCGTCGATCTCGCGGCGGATGAGATCGTTGATCTCGGCGTCCTCCGAAAGACACTTCAAAAAGAAGAGGATGGGCTCGTAGAAAAACGTCTCCTCCACGATGTTGCGCACGATCCGCACCTTTTCGATGTCGAGATGCGAATGGGATATGAAAAAGTATTGCTTCACAAATTCATGATGACAGTCCAAACAGACATACGCGTCCCGCTCCGCGTCGTATTTCAGCCGCTTGGATCCGCAATTAAAACACTCCATACGCCCCCCGTTCGGGATCGGATATCCTGCTTCCGCGGACTTGGAAACTTTCTCCCGCTTCTGCGGACTTGAAAACTCCCGCCGCCTCCGCAGGTTTGAACCCTTTCCCGCTCTTTTGTTCCGCGGCTCTATTATATCACACCCGCCGCCAAAAGGCAATCGTTTCCCTTATCGGATTTCGCCCGCATTCCCAAAGGTAAAGCGGCGCGCCCGTATTGGTCATTTCAGCCAAGTCCCCGCCAAAGTGCCATTGAGATTCTTCCGCTTGATTTCTCCGCGCGGCTATGATATAATGGGGGCAATAAACGGGAATTTGGGGAGGGAAAATACATGAAATGCAATCATTGCAATGAAGAAATGAAAATGGATTATGAGTTAAAAATTCACGGCACATCATTATTAGCTTATATTTCATTAAAAAAGGGAAAAGAGGAGAAACAAATCAAAGCAGCTATTTGTCATAAGTGCGGCAAGATCGAGTTCTACACTGAATAGTAAATTTCAATTTAGCAAAATACAAGGAAGCGAGGGCGGTTTGTCCCCGCTTTTTCCATAAAAAACGGGACGCAAGTTGAATCGCCCGTAAGGGGCTTCCGAAAGTTTCGGAAAGCGGATTCGCGCCTTGGGCGGCGCGCTTGTCAAGACAAGCTCACGCCTAAATGCCAAAGTGTTACGTTCCTCCTTTATTACTTGACTTTTTCGCATTCCATGCTATAATTATAAAGTGTTAAACTGTAATTTGTCGGAGGCTTCGTATGAGTAGTATTATGGATACATTTGATTTGAACGGAGAGGAAATCATACAGGCAAAAAACACTGTTCAGCCGCTTGAAAATTTCCCCAAGACCGTGCTTATCGTCTTTTCCTCAAAATTTACCGATTTATTGATGAGAAAATACGGCGGAACAAAAATCGGCTCGCTGTCCGCGGGATTGAAACTTCCCATTTATCAATTTGAATATAAAGACGTTCAACTCGGTTTTTTCAATACCATTCTCGGCGGTGCGGGATCGGCGGCTCTTTTGGAGGAACTTATCGCATTGGGCGCGGAAAAGGTTTTGTATTTCGGCTCCTGCGGGGCATTGGATAAAAAGATTGCCGCAGGGCATTTCCTTATTCCAACGGCGGCATACCGAGACGAAGGCACAAGTTATCATTATGCGGAAGCGGGAGATTATTTGGAAATTGCAACGGCGCAAAAATTGGCGCGCATTTTTGATGAAATTCATGTTCCCTATCATAAGACAAAGACATGGACAACGGATGCATTATACAGAGAGACGAAAGGCAATGTAGCAAAGCGGAAAAATGAAGGTTGCGGCGTTGTGGAGATGGAGTGCGCGTCCGTAATGGCAGTCGGTCAATTCCGCAAAAAAGAAGTTTATCAATTCCTTTACGCGGCAGATTGTTTGGACGGGAAAGAATGGGACAAGCGTATCGTGGGAAATATGCCCGAAACAATGCGGGAAAGAATTCTTTTGGTGGCGTTGGAAACCGCAATCAGATTATAAATTCATATAGCTGTCTTATCACAATGATCGCTTTTAACACAAAAGTGGGACGTAAGTCGTTCAACTTACGTCCCACTTGGCGCAGAGAAGAGGATTCGCGCCTTTGGCGGCGCGCCCCGGTGAACAGCACACCGTGCTGTTCAGTTTGCGGCAAACTTTGTTGTATTCATGCCATTCGCCCGCAAACCACTCGCTCCCGCTCGTGCCTCCACCCTCGAATCCTCTTCTGTTTTCGTTTTCATAACAGTAGCGGGACGGAAAAATCCGTCCCGCTACTGTTGGCGCAGAGAAGAGGATTCGCGCCTTTGGCGGCGCGCCCCGGTGAACAGCACACCGTGCTGTTCAGTTTGCGGCAAACTTTGTTGTATTCATGCCATTCGCCCGCAAACCACTCGCTCCCGCTCGTGCCTCCACCCTCGAATCCTCTTCTGTTTTCGTTTTCATAACAGTAGCGGGACGGAAAAATCCGTCCCGCTACTGTTGGCGCAGAGAAGAGGATTCGAACCTCCGGACGATTCACCACCGTCACACGATTTCCAATCGTGCTCCTTAAGCCACTCAGACATCTCTGCAAGCCCTATCATTGTACATGAATCGGTCGAAAAAATCAACCGTTTTCGCATACTTTTTCGATTTTGTCCGAAATCTTTTCGATGCGCGCAAGGTTGGCGACCTGCCGCGCCTTTGTTCGAACCCGCGCCGAGCCTGCCCCTTTCCGCTCACGGCTCGATCTCGATGCCGAGCCCGACGAACGTTGCGGGCGGCGTGACGGAGACGGTGGCGTCCCCCACCTTCCGACTGCAAAATTCGGGGGTCTGCGTCTCGGCGAAGAAGTTCCCGCCGCGCTTGAACGACGCCTCTTTGCGCGTCCAAATGTTTGCGAGGAAGTCCGTTTTATCCTCCTCTTCGAGCGCAAGAAAGCGCGTCCGTTCCGTCTGCGACATCACGCGCACGAGCTTGGGCGTACAGCGCGCGTTCCGTTCGATATCCACGCCGACGGGGGTATCTCCGACGGCGACGGCGACCAGACCGTCGCAATGGGAGAGGGAAAATTCCACAAAATCCGCACCCCATTTGCCGTTTTTGCAATGAAACTCCATCGTTTCGGGGGAAAAGCCTTGCGCGCGGAGGGCGAACGTCAAGAGCTCCCAAACGGAAATTTTTTGCTCCCGCACCGTGGCGTTGGAACAGCTTTCGATCTCGGCGCGGCGGGCGGGACACACGATCCCGCGGTCGCGGAACGGAATGCGGGCGACATATACGGTAACGCTCATGCGGACAGTATAGCGCATTCCCGAAAAAAAGTCAAGAGCGGAAAATTTCCGCTCTTGGCGTTCTTTCGTTCTTCCAATGCCCTTGCGGCGACGGTTTACTCCTCCCGCAGGAAGAGCCCGTCCGCGGCGTCGAGCGTGATATGCGCGCCCGCGGGTGGATCGTTTTTGACGATATACCGCGCGATGAGCGTCTCTGCGTGCGATTGGATGAACCGCTTTAAGGGACGCGCGCCGTACACGCTGTCGTAGCCGTTGTCCGAAATATACGCCCGCGCCCGCGCGGTGACTTCGAGGTCGAGCGGCTTGACGCGCGCGATGAGCCGTTCGAGCAGCAGATCGACGATGCGGTCGATCTCGGCGTGGGTGAGCGGTTTGAACGTGACGATCTCGTCGAGGCGGTTCAGAAGTTCGGGGCGGAAGGTGCGCTTCAACACTTCCTTGACCCCCTCCCGCGCGCTTTCGGTGAGTTCGCCGTCCTCGATTCCGTCGATGATGAGGTCAGACCCGAGGTTGGAGGTGAGGATGAGCACGGTATTTTTGAAGTCTACCGTCCTGCCCTGCGAGTCGGTCACCCTGCCGTCGTCGAGGATCTGCAAGAGGATGTTGAACACGTCGGGGTGCGCCTTTTCCACCTCGTCGAACAAGACGATGGAATACGGCTTTCTGCGCACGGCTTCGGTGAGCGTGCCGCCCTCCTCGTACCCGACGTATCCAGGGGGCGCGCCGACGAGACGGGAGACCGAAAATTTCTCCATATATTCGCTCATGTCGATGCGGATGAGGTTCTTTTCGTCGTCGAACAGGCTTTCGGCGAGCGTCTTGGCGAGCTCGGTCTTGCCCACGCCCGTCGGTCCGAGGAAGAGGAACGAGCCGATGGGACGGTTGGGGTCGGAGATGCCCGCGCGGGCGCGGAGAATGGCTTCGGAGACCTTGGAGACCGCCTCGTCTTGCCCCACGACCCGCCGATGCAGTTGCTCTTCGAGGCGAAGCAGTTTTTCGCGTTCCCCCTCTTTGAGCCGCGAGACGGGGATGCCCGTCCAGCGGGCGACGATGCGGCAGATCTCCTCCTCGGTCACCTCGTCCTGCAAGAGGGCGTCCTCCCGCTTGGCGACGTTCTCTTTCGCCTCTTCGAGCTTCTTTCGGAGGGCGGGAAGTTCGCCGTAGCGCAGGCGGGAAGCCTCTTCGAGTTCGCCGCGCGCCATTGCCGATTCGATCTCCCCGCTCACCTTGTCGATCTGCGCTTTGAGATCTTTTTCCGAACGGATGGAATTTTTCTCGTCCTCCCACTTGGTTTTCATGGCGCGGAAGGTCTCTTTGCTTTCGGCGAGCTCTTTGCGCAAGGTATCGAGCCGCGCCGCCGAGAGATTGTCCTGTTCCTTGGAGAGAGCCTTCTCCTCCACTTCGAGTTGCAGAATCTTGCGGTTGAGCGCGTCCATTTCGGCGGGCATGGAGTCGATTTCGGTGCGGATCATCGCCGCCGCCTCGTCCACAAGGTCGATGGCTTTGTCGGGGAGGAAGCGGTCGGTGATGTAGCGGTCGGAGAGGGTCGCCGCCGCGACGAGCGCGTCGTCGTGGATGCGCACGCCGTGGAAGATCTCGAACCGCTCTTTGAGCCCGCGCAGAATGGACACGGTGTCCTCCACGGTGGGCTCGCCGACGAGCACGGGCTGAAACCTGCGTTCGAGAGCGGCGTCTTTTTCGATATATTTGCGGTATTCGTCGAGGGTGGTCGCGCCGATGCAGTGCAATTCGCCGCGCGCCAGCATGGGCTTTAAGAGGTTGCCCGCGTCCATCGCCCCCTCGCTCTTGCCCGCTCCCACGACGGTGTGCAGTTCGTCGATGAAGAGCAAGATGTTCCCGCCCGACTTCGCCACCTCGCCGAGCACGGCTTTGAGGCGTTCCTCGAACTCGCCGCGGTATTTCGCGCCCGCGATGAGCGCGCCCATGTCGAGGGAGAAGAGCGTCTTTCCGTTCAGCCCCTCGGGGACGTCCCCGCGCGCGATCCGCTGCGCCAGTCCCTCGGCGATCGCCGTTTTGCCGACGCCCGGCTCGCCGATGAGCACGGGATTGTTCTTGGTCTTGCGGGACAAGATACGGATGACGTTGCGGATCTCCTCGTCCCGCCCGATCACGGGCTCTAACTTGTGCTCGCGGGCGAGCTTGGTGAGATCCGAGCCGTACTTTTCGAGTGCCTCGTAGGTCTCCTCGGGGCTGTCGCTCTTGACGTTCTGGTTGCCCCGCACCTCTTTCAGCCCCCGCAAAAAGACGTCTTTGGTGACACCGAAGCGGCGGAAGAGATCGGAAAGCCTGCCGTCGGGATTGTCGAAGAGGCAGAGGAAGAGATGTTCGACCGAGATATAGTCGTCCTTCATGCCCTCGGCGAGTTTTTCCGCCTCGTCGAGCGCGCGGCGGAACGCCGCCGTCGTATAGAGATTTTCGGGCGACACGTTGGAGACGCGGGGCAGACGGTCGAGCTCTTCGAGAGCCGCCCTGCGCAGACCGTCGCCGTCCGCGCCGCCGCGTCCGAGGATGCGCGCGCAGAGCCCGTCCTGCCCGAGCAGGGACGCCGTCAGGTGCAACGTCGTGAGTTCCGCGTTCCCGCGGTCGAGCGCGAGCCGCTGGGCGTCCTCGATCGCCTGCAACGATTTCTTGGTAAATTTTTGTGCGTCCATTCTGACCTCCCGTCATGTTTCTTTCGTATTTATTATACCGCGGACGGCAACGCTCTAAACAAAAAAACCGACCGAAGCGGGATCGGTCGGGACGGGAGTTTGCATTCCGAAACGGGCAAAGGACGCCGAAGCGTCGCTTTTCGCGCCGAAGCGGGCTCTATTTGAGGAACTTGCCGTACACTTCGGAGGTCGGCGAAAAGTAGGCGAACGTATCGGGATATTTTTTGATGATGCGTTGCAGTTCCGCGATCTGCCGTTTACGGATGATGCACACGAGCATGCTCTTGTCGGTGTGCGAATACATTCCCTCCGCGGCAAGGCGGGTCACGCTGTGGTGCAGTTTCTGAATGATCTCCGCCGAAAGTTCCTCGGGCGTGTTGGTGACGATCTCGAATTTATAGGCGATCTTGAACCCGTGCAAAATGGCGTCGCTCGTCTTGCTCGTGACGAAGAGGGAGACGAGGGCGAGCAGCACGGGATCGAGCTTTACGGTGAAGCTCGCGCCGCGGTGATAGACGAAGAAAGAGGCGATGACGACCGAAGCGTCGAAGCCGAACGTGATCCAGCTCACGCTCAAAAACCGCCATTTTTTGTTGACGACCGAGGCGAGCACCGCCGTTCCCCCCGCCGTGCCGACCGAGCGGAGCATGACCGCGAGCGCAACGCCGAGCAAGATCCCCGAAGCGATGGCGGCGAGCATGCCGTTGACCGTCGCCGACGCGCCGTCTGCCGCTCCCCCGTATTTGGGGAAACCGGGGATGTAGTCGAACACGATCAAAAGTCCCGAAGTGAGCAGCATGGAGCTCGTGGAGATGACCGCCTCGCGCTTGCCGAGCAGGAAAAAGGCGACGAAGAAGAGCGGGACGTTGAAGATGATGAGGAAGTAGCCCGAATTGATTTTGGTGACATATTCGAGCAAAACGGACAAGCCGTTGATGCCGCCGGGCGCGAACGAGTTCGGCGATACGAAAATGTAGATCGCGAGCGCGCGGACGATCCCCGAGAGCAAGACGGGAAAGGCGATGAGCAGAATGATCTGTACGATCTTTTCACGCCGAGCGTCTGTCATAAGCAAGTCCCCCCGAAGCCTGAAAGCGCGGCAAGTTGCGCCGCGTCATACGATGCTTCCCGCGCTCCGCGGGAAGAGCACGACGTCGCGGATGTTCTCCATTCCCGTAACGTACATCAAAAAGCGTTCGAATCCCAGCCCGAAGCCGCCGTGCGGCACGCTGCCGAACACGCGCAGGTCGAGATATTGTTTATATGCCGCCATATCCATGTTGCGTTCCCGCATCGCCCGCATGAGCTTTTCGGGATCGGCTTCCCTCTCGCTCCCGCCGATGATCTCCCCGATCCCGGGGACGAGCAAATCGGTGGCGGCGACCGTCTTGCCGTCGGGGTTCTGCTTCATGTAGAACGACTTGATCTCCTTGGGATAGTTGATGACGAACACGGGCTTTAAGAACACCCGCTCGGTGAGATACCGCTCGTGCTCTGTCTGCAAATCGCACCCCCATTCGGCGGGATAGCGGAACGGGACGTTTGCCGCCTGCAACAGGCGGATGGCTTCGGTGTATTCGCAGACCGCGAACTCGCTGCTCTCCACGCCGCGCAGTTTTTCGATGAGCCCCTTTTCGACGAAGCTGTCGAAGAATTTCAGCTCCTCGGGACACTCCTCCATGACGGCGCGGATGAGATATTTCAGAAGTTCCTCGGCGAGCTCGATCACGTCGGGCAGTTCCATGAACGCGACTTCGGGCTCGATGTGCCAGAACTCGGCGAGGTGGCGGGTCGTGTTGGAATTTTCGGCGCGGAAGGACGGGCCGAACGTGTAAATCTTGCCGAGCGCGGTCGCCGCGACCTCCCCCTCAAGCTGTCCCGAAACGGAGAGCCCCGCCTTCACACCGAAGAAGTCGGCTTTGTAATAGGAGGCTTCGTCGGGTTCGGAGGCGTTCCACGGGCGGGTGGTGACGCGGAACATCTCGCCCGCGCCCTCGCAGTCGCTCGCCGTAATGAGCGGCGCGTTGACGTAGTAATACCGTCTTTCGGCGAAGAAGCGGTGGATCGCCTGCGCCGCCACCGAACGGACGCGGAACACCGCCGCAAAGGTATTCGTGCGCAGCCGCAAATGCGGAATGGTGCGCAAAAAGTCGAGCGTCGCGCGCTTTTTCTGAATGGGATAGTCGGACGGGCATTTGCCGAGCAGAACGACCTCGGAGGCGTTGAGCTCCTGTCCCTCCCCTTTATACGCCTTGACGACCTCCCCCTTGACGCAGACGGACGCGCCGAGCTTCATACATTCGGGGTCGAGATCGAGCTTGTTCTTGTCGACGACCACTTGCAGACGGGGAAAACTCGTCCCGTCGGAGAGTTCCAAAAAGGCGACCTGCGCCGAATCGCGCGAGGTGCGCACCCAACCGCAGACCACGGCTTGCGTGCCGATGCGGGCGGGATCTTTGAGAATTTCGCAAATATCGGTATGTTTCATAGCTCCTCCTCGGCGCGGTCAATACGCCCGTGCGAAAAATACGGTGTGTTTGGCGGGCTTCCCGCAGCAAAGGCAAACGGTTTCGGTATGGTTTTCGTCGAGCACACGCGCCGTCGCCTGTGCGAACTCCTTTACGCGGTCCTCGCAGGCGCGCTCCCCGCACCAGCCCGCGCGGGCGAAGTTGCCGCGGTTCACGGCGTCGAGCAATTCCTCGGGCGAATGCACGGTGAGAATGCGCTCGCGCATGCGCCGCTCGGCTCTGTCGTAGAGGTCTTTGCAGATGGTGCGAAGAAGTTCTCCGATCTGCGTTTCGGCGTCGGAGAGGGCATAGCCGTCGTCCTTTTCGAGCGTATCGCGGCGGAACACGGTCATCTTGCCGTTTTCGATGTCGCGCGGACCGAGCTCGACGCGGAGGGGCACGCCCTTCATCTCCCACTCGTTGAATTTCCAGCCGGGCGAATTGTCGGAATCGTCCACTTTGGCGCGGACGCCCGCCCGTTTGAGCCGCGCTTCGAGCGATCTGCACGCTTCGAGCACCCCCTCTTTTTTCGCCGCGATGGGCACGATCACGACCTGTACGGGCGCGACGGGCGGCGGCAATACCAGCCCGCGACGATCGCCGTGCGTCATGATGAGCGCGCCGATGAGGCGGGTGGAAACGCCGTACGACATCGTATATCCGTATTTGAGCGTCCCGTCTTTATCGGTAAAGCGGACGTCGAACGCCTTGGCGAAGTTCTGACCCATGTAGTGGGTCGTGCCCGACTGCAAACTCTTGCCGTCGTGCATCATGGCTTCCATGCCGTAGGTTGCAACCGCGCCCGCGAACTTTTCCTTTTCGGTCTTGCGCCCCGTGAGCACGGGCATGCAGAGGACGGTTTTCGCGAACTCTCCGTACAGCCGAAGCATGGCGAACGTTTCGCGCTCGGCTTCCTCCCCCGTCGCGTACACCGAATGTCCCTCCTGCCACAAAAACTCGCTCGTGCGCAGAAAGGGGCGGGTGGTCTTTTCCCAGCGCATGACGTTGCACCACTGGTTTTGGCGGAGGGGAAGATCCCGCCAGCTCTCCACCCACTTCCCGAACATGTGTCCGATGATGGTCTCCGAGGTGGGACGCACGACGAGCGGCTCTTGCAGTTTTTCGCCGCCCGCGTGGGTGACGACGGCGACCTCGGGGGCGAAGCCCTCGACGTGCTCCGCCTCTTTCGTCATGAACGAGAGCGGGATGAGGAGGGGGAAATAGGCGTTCTCCACGCCCGCCTCCCGAAAGCGCGCGTCGAGCTCACGCTGAATATTCTCCCAAATGGCATAGCCGTAGGGACGGATGACCATCGTCCCCTTGACAGGACCGTAGTCGACCAATTTTGTCTTTAACACCACGTCGGTGTACCACTGCGGAAAGTCCGTTTCGATGTCCGCGATCTGCGATACGAATTGCTCGTTCTTCGCCATAGATAGCTCCGTAACAAAAAAGATATGGCAATTATACCATATCTTTCGGGATTTGTCGAATCTTTGCGCGATGTTTTTTTGGAAATTTCGGTCAGAACGCGTTGCGCAGGCTCTTGGAAATGTAGCCGAGGGCGAACGCGCCCGGTCCGACGTGCGAACCGATCACGGGTCCCATGATGGAGACGAACGGCTCGATGCCGAACTTCTCGCGCACATACTGCGCAAGCTCCTCGCAGGGGGCTTCGTTGTCGGTATGCACGATAAAGCAGTAGTTGTAGGCGGGATCGGGTCCTTCGATGTCGAGCTTCTCCTTGATAAAGGAGACCGCCTTTTTCGGACCGCGCACCTTGGTGAGCGGGAAGAGCTTGCCCTCGTTGTCGAACGAGATGATCGGCTTGATGTTGAGCACGCCCCCCACTGCCGCCGAGACCGCCGACACGCGCCCGCCGCGCTGTAAATATTTGAGATCGTCGGCGACGATGAAGTGCTGGATGTGCAGACGCAGGTCGGTGCAGAGCGCGTGCGTCTCTTGCGCCGTCTTGCCCTCGTCGCGGTATTTTGCGGCGACGCGCAACAGCGCGCCCTGCCCCACCGTCGCCGTGAGCGGGTCGACGACGTACACGTTGAAATCGGGATAGTCTTTCTTGACGTCGGCGGCGGCTTTGGCGGCAACGTCCTTGGTCGGCGACAATCCCGACGAAATGGTGAGGTGAACGACGTCTTTCGCCCCCTCCCGCGCCATATTCAGAAAGTGGGAATAGTGCGATTCGTAGTTGAGCATGGACGTGCGCGAGAACGCGCCGCCGCGCAGCTCGTTGTAGAAGTCGACATATTGGCGGTAATCGGTGAACGCGTCGAGACGGTCCTCCATTTTTCCGTCTTTTCCCTCCACGGTAAAGGTGAGCGGGACGTGTTTTACGTCGTATTTTTCATAATCCTCGGCATAAAAGTCGCAAGTGGAATCGCTGGAAAGCGTGAATTTGTGTTCCATAGCCAAATGAACCTCGTGTGGTTTTGTTTCATTATATCATAAACCGCGGAAGTTCGCAACTGCTCAAAGGAAATTTTCCCGACTTTTCCCGTTTTTTTCGGAAAACCTCTTGAAAATCGGCGCGCTTCCTTGTATAATGTTTGCAAATGCACCCGCATACGGGCGCGCACAGGGGGGAATTATGGACAATCGCGTACTGTTTTCGCTCAAAAACGGAACGGACGTCCGCGGCACGGCGATCGCGGGGGTGGAAGGCGACCCCGTAACGCTCACCGAGGAAACCGTAACGGCGATCGCGGGGGCGTTCTGCCGCTGGCTCGCCGTAAAAAAACACATCGCCCGCCCCACGGTGGCAGTCGGGCACGACTCCCGTCTTTCGGCTGACGACATCTCCCGCTGGGTCACGAACGGCTGTTGCGCCTGCGGGTCGGACGTCATTTTAACGGGGCTCTCCTCCACGCCTTCCATGTTCATGCTTCTGCAAGACGACTTCGGCGCGGACGCCTCGATCATGATCACCGCAAGCCATCTGCCCTATCAAAAGAACGGATTGAAGTTCTTCGTGAAAGAGGGCGGGCTGGAAGGAAGCGACGTCACCGAGATCCTCAACCTCGCGGCGGAGGGCACGCAGCCCCGCACCGACGTCACCCCCCGCGTCATCGAAAAGAGCTACATCGAAAAGTATGCCGCCGACCTCGTGGAAAAGGTGCGCAAGAGCACGGGCAAACAGACCCCGCTCCTCGGCAAAAAGATCCTCGTGGACGCGGGCAACGGCGCGGGCGGCTTTTACGTCGACCTCGTGCTCAAACCGCTCGGCGCGGACACCGAGGGCAGCCAATTCCTCGAACCCGACGGCGCGTTCCCCAATCACATTCCCAATCCCGAAAACGCCGAGGCGATGAAGTCGGTCTCGGAAGCGGTCGTAAAGCACGGCGCGGACTTCGGCATCATCTTCGATACCGACGTCGACCGCGCGGGCGCGGTCGCCCCCGACGGCGAGGAGATCAACCGCAACCGCCTCATCGCGCTCATCTCCGCCATTCTGCTCGAAGAGCGGGCGGGTGCGTACATCGTGACCGACTCCGTAACGAGCGACGGGCTCGCCTCGTTCATCGCCGCGCACGGCGGCGTGCATCACCGCTTCAAGCGCGGATATAAGAACGTCATCAACGAATCCAAGCGGCTCAACGCCGAGGGAAAATACTCCCCTCTCGCCATCGAGACGAGCGGGCACGCCGCGCTCAAAGAGAACTATTTCCTCGACGACGGCGCGTACCTCGTCACCCGTCTCTTGATCGCGCTCGCCCAAAAGGGCGACCTCACGAGCCTGATCGCCGACCTCCCCGAACCCGCGGAGGCGCGCGAAGTCCGTCTCAAATTCAAGGAGGGGTGCGACTTCAAAAAGGAAGGCGCGCGGGTGCTCGAAGAGGTGGAAGCGGAAGTCAAGGCGTCCCCCACCCTCTCGCTCGCGCCCGACAACCGCGAGGGCGTGCGCATCGTATTCGGGAAGGACGCGGGCGACGGCTGGGCACTCGTCCGCATGAGCCTGCACGAGCCGATCATGCCCGTCAACCTCGAAAGCAACCGCAAGGGCGGGCTTCGCGGGATAGCCGAAACGCTGTACAACATGTTGAAGAAGTACGACTTCCTCTGCGCCGACGCGCTCAAACAATAGCGCGCAACAAAAACCGTAAAATCTATTAAGGAGAATATAAAATGAAACAGACGACCATCAATGCCATCCGCATTCTCTCGGCGGAGGCGATCCAGAAGGCAAATTCGGGACACCCCGGGCTTCCCCTCGGATCTGCCCCCATCGCGTACACCCTCTTCCAGAACTTCTTGAAGTTCAACAACAAAGACCCCAAGTGGGACGACAGAGACCGCTTCGTGCTCTCGGCGGGGCACGGCTCGATGCTCGACTACTCCCTCCTCTATCTCTACGGCTTCGGGCTCACCATTGAAGATCTCAAAAACTTCCGCCAGCTCGACAGCAAGACCCCGGGGCATCCCGAATACGGTCATACCGTCGGCATCGAGACGACGACGGGTCCGCTCGGACAGGGCATTGCGAACGCCGTCGGCATGGCGGTCGCCGAAGCGCACCTCGCGGCGAAGTTCAACCGCGAAGGCTTCCCCGTCGTCGACCACTACACCTACGCGCTCTGCGGCGACGGCTGCCTCGAAGAGGGCATCTCCTACGAGGCTTGCTCGTTCGCGGGCACGCACGAACTCGGCAAGCTCATCCTGTTCTACGACGATAACGACATCACCATCGAGGGCAACACCGACATCACGTTCAAAGAGGACGTCGGGGCGCGCTTCAAGGCGCAGAATTGGCAGGTGATCCACGTCGACCTCGTCACCTATCCCGACAGTGTGCAACGCATCTCCGCCGCCATCCGCAAGGCGCAGAAAGAGACCAAGAAGCCGTCCGTCATCATTTGCAAGACCAAGATCGGCTACGGCACGCCCCTCGAAGGCAGCCACAAGTGCCACGGCTCGCCCCTCGGCGCGGAGAACCTGCAAAAGACCAAGGAAAAGCTCGGCTGGACGTACGCCCCGTTCGAAGTTCCCGCCGAAGTGCTTCGCCACACGCGGGCGGCGGGCAGACGCGGCGCAAAGCGCGAGAGCGAATGGAAAGTGATGTTCGCCGAATATCAGAAGAAATATCCCGAACTCGCCGCAGAATACACGGCGGCGATGAAGGGCGAGATCGTCGACCTCACCGCCGTAGACGACCTCTTCAAGTTCGAAAAACCCATGGCGACCCGCCAAACCTCGTCGGTCGTGCTCAACAAGATCGCCGCGCTCGTGCCCTCGCTCGTCGGCGGCTCGGCAGACCTCGCGCCCTCCAACCTCTCGGATATGAAAGATACCGACGCGATCCACTACGGCAACTTCGCGCCCGGTTCGTACGAGGGCAGAAACATGCACTTCGGCATCCGCGAACACGCGATGGCGGCGATCTCCAACGGCATGCAGCTGCACGGCGGCATCCATGCCTACTGCGCGACGTTCTTCATCTTCTCGGATTACTGCAAACACGCGATGCGTCTTTCCGCGCTCATGAACATCCCCGTCGTCTACATTCTCACGCACGATTCCATCGGCGTCGGCGAGGACGGTCCTACCCATGAGCCCGTCGAACAGCTCATCGCCCTCCGCTCCATCCCCAACATGAAAGTGTACCGTCCCGCGGACGGCAAGGAGACGGCGGCGGCATGGATCTCCGCGCTCACGGGAACGGCTCCCACCGCCCTCGTCCTCACCCGCCAGAACCTGCCCCAATACCAAAACAGCGGGCTCGACGCGCTCAAAGGCGGCTATGTCCTCGAAGACTGCGAGGGCACGCCCGACGTTCTGCTCATCGCGAGCGGCTCGGAAGTCGAACAATGCGTCGGCGCGAAAGCCGAACTCGCCAAAGAGGGCATCAAGGCGCGCGTCGTCTCCATGCCCTGCTTCGAAGAGTTCGAAAAACAGCCCGTCTCCTACCGCGAAAGCGTTCTTCCTCCCGCAGTCAAGGCGCGCGTCTGTGTCGAAGCGGGATCGCCGTACAGCTGGTATAAGTACGCGGGCGACAAGGGTGAGATCATCGCCATGTCCACGTTCGGCGCGAGCGGCCCTGCGCCCCAGCTCTTCAAACGCTTCGGCTTCACCGTCGAGAACGTCGTCGAAAAGGCGAAGATCAGCCTGAACAAATAACCCGTTAACATGCGACAGCCGCCCTCGGGCGGCTGTCTTTTTGTGATATATTTTTTTACCCGCCCTCTGGAGATCCCCTATTTGCCGTTTCCCCAAACGGGGCTTTCTAATGTCATTGAAACAAAGCAACATTCTCAATTCTGTCATTTCGAGCAAGCCGCGGCTTCTATTTGTAGACCAAGGGCGGCACGAGCCCACAGGGCGAAGTAACAAGCCGCGGCTTCCAATTTGTCATTTCGAGCGGAGGCGTAGCCGTAGTCGAGAAATCTCCCGCATTACATCATAAGCATCATCAACGACAAAGGGGATTTCTCCATGCGCTCACTGCGTTCGCTTGGTCGAAATGACAGAGAGAGCAGGCGGGGCGAAATGACAACGGGAAACAAGACAATAAAACTGCGGGAGATGTTTCGACACAAAAACCCGTGCCTGCTCGGCACGGGTTTTTGGCTCAACATGACATAATTGTAACGCTCTTTTGGCTTCCAAATAACGGCGCGAGGAAAACCACGCTTTTCCGCTGCGCGACACAATTTGCGCAACACTTCGCGCTTATTGTCTTACAAAGCGAACGAGAGGATAAACTGAATTAAAGTGATAGTCGGTTTCCCTCACGACTTTTCTTTTCGCGACACGCACGGCGCGAAGCGCAACGGGCACGGAGCGAAAAGAAAAGTGTGAACTCCTTTGTGAATATCTTCGCTCGGTTGACAATCTCCCTTATGTCTGCTATAATACGGGCATGAACTTTCAAGTGATCGGTTGGACGGATTACGAAAACGACGCGTATCCCATGCACAGCGGGGATTTCGGGGCGGTGGATCGCGCCGTAGTGGAGGCGATCCGCGCGGGGGGATTCCGTTTCGGCGGCGACACTCATCAGAGCGGCGCGCCCTGCACGCCCGTGCTCAACGACGGCACGCGGGCGTGCTATTCTTTCCGAGAATGGGGCTACCTCATGGCGGAGGCGTACGAGCTTCGTCTCGGCGACGATTGGGACTATATGGCGTGGTATATGGACATTCAGAAAGAGCTCGACGGGGAAACGCTCATTTTGCCGCCCGCGGGGGTGGACAAGGCGCGCATCGTCGCACGGAGCGAGCTCTGCGAGGAATTTTCCGTACCCGTCTCCCCCGCCGCCTTAAACGCGGTGCGGCGCGGCGCAAAGACCAAGGAGATCCTCACCAAAGAAAACGGCTTCGAGCGGGTGTGCAAGGGCGACGTTCTCTGCTTCACCTGCGGGGAAGTCTGCCGCGTGCGGGTAACCAAGACGGAGGATTTCGCCTCTTTCGACGCCCTCTTCAAGGGTTCGGAATGGGACAGCGAAAGAGAACTGCGCCGCCGCAAGCGGATGATCTCCTGCGCCCTTTATGCGGGGTGCGACGCCGAACAGCTCTACCGCTCCCTCTCGGCGCGATTCCCCGACGGCGGGAGCGGATTTTCGACGGTCGTGTTTTCCTTTGTCCGCGTCCGCTGACCGTTCAAAAAAGCCGAAAACGCCCGCCCGCACGGGGCGACGGCATTCGAAATGACGTCCGAAATGACGTTCGAAAAACATCGCAAAACCGACCTAAAAAATTCAAAAAAGGAGAAACGCTATGAATTTGAAGGAACTTGAAGCCCTCTATCTCTCCCGCCAGAGCTGCCGCGAATTTACGGGCGAACCGCTCGACGACGCGCTTGTGCGCGAGATCTGCCGCGTCGCCCTGCTCGCCCCCTCGGCGTGCAACGCGCAGCCGTGGCATCTCATTGCGGCGACGGGCGCGAAGAAGGCGGAGATCGTGAAAGCCATGCAACATCTCGGCATGAACAAGTTTGCGAGCGAAGCGGGCGCGATCGTCGTGGTGGCGGAGGACAAGAGCGGCGGGATCATGAAGATCGGCGCGGCGTTCAAAGAAAACGAATTTGTGCGCAACGACCTCGGCATTCTCACGGCGCACCTCGTTCTCGCGGCGCAGGCGGCGGGTGTGGGCAGCTGCATCCTCGGCTGGCGGGACGAAAAGGAGCTCCGCTCCCTCCTCTCCCTCTCCGACAAGGTGCGCATTCCCGAAGTGGTCGCGCTCGGCTATCCCGCAAAAGACTACCCCGTGCGCGAGAAAAAGCGCAAGCCGCTCTCCGAGACCTTTACCCTCCTCTCCGACTGAACGAAATCCTTGCAATGAAAATGCGGGCGACCCGAATCGAATCGGGTCGCCCGCAGGCATATTTCCTTTATTCCGAGAGGGCGGTGATGAACGCCTTGCCCTCCTCTTCGGTGTCGAAAACGGCGATATAGTGATAGTTTCCCATGGCGGGCGCGAGCGCGGAATCGACGCCGCCGTACGACTTCAAATGCTCGCCGTACCGCTGTAAGATCTGCTCGTGCGAAAGTTTGTAGTTGCGCACGGTGCGCCGTCCGACGAACATGCAGTAGCAGTGTTCGCCCCGTTCGTAACCTGCCGTTCCTTTCGCCATCATCTCCCCCCAAATGCGGTAGACGTCGACGCTGTTGGCATAGTTCATCATATCGGGCGAGCACCCGCCCGAGGGGCGCATGTTGACTTCGAGCGCGACGATGCTCCCCTTTTTGCCGAGCGCGCAGTCCTCGTCGAGACGGAAAAACTCGAAGTGGACGAAGCGGCTCTTCACGCGGAAGGCTTTGAGCGCGCGGCGACCCGCGTCCCGCACGTCGTCGGCGAGCTCTTTCACGATGTAAAAACAGCTCGTCGCGCCCTCGTTCACGATGTCCATGAGCGAATGCGGGGTGATGTTGCCCGTCTCAAACACGGGATTGCCGAGGCAGTCGACGATGGCGTCGTACGAACAGACCGTGCCGTTTACGAACTCCTCCATGATGTATCCCGTGAGCCCCTTTTCGAAAAAGACGCGCAGTTCCTCTTCGTTCGAGATCTTGAAATTCCCGTTCGCCCCCACGCCGTTGTCGGGTTTGAGACAGGCGCAGCCCACCTTACGCAAAAACTCGCGGCAGACCGAAAAGTCCTCGGCGAGCACATACCGCGCGACGGGGATTCCCGCGAGGCGGTATTTTTCTTTCATCTGCGACTTGTATTTGACGGGCTTCATGTCCTGTACGTGGAAACCCGAGGGGATGTTGAAGTCGGTGCGCAGACGGGCGTCCCGTTCCAGCCAAAACTCGTTGTTGCTTTCGAGGGCGTCGCACCGACCGTATTTGAAGAGAAAGAAGGCGACCGCGCTGTACACCTCTTCGTAGTTGCCGAGGTCGCCGACCTTATAGTACTCTTCGAGCGAAGCGCGCAACGCATCGGACAAATTGTCGTAGGGGCAATCGCCGATGCCGAGCACGCGCACGCCCTGTTCGCGGAGCGCGGCGCAGAACCGCCAATAGCTATCGGGAAAATTCGGAGATAAAAAGATGAAATTCTTCATGCCGCTCATTATACTCCGCAAAAAAAATTCTGTCAACGGAAAACGGAAAAAAGCGCGATTATGTTGACAAATTCATCTCCTGTCACTATAATATCAACTATGATTACCATCGAAAAAGTCAAAACGAAATCGCAAAGAAAGGCTTTTGTCAACTTTCCGCTCAAACTCTATAAAGGCAATCCCTACTTCGTTCCCCCGCTCTACGGCGACGAAATGCGGGTATTCCGCGACGATTATCATTACTATGAGCAAGCCGAAGCCGTCTATTATCTCGCCTACCGCGACGGCAAGGTCGTGGGCCGTATTTCAGGGATCTTGCACCACGCGAGCAACCGCAAGTGGAATCAGCGGCGCGTCCGCTTCACCCGCTTCGACTGCATCGACGACGGCGAAGTTGCCCATGCTCTTTTTACCGCCGTCGAGGATTGGGCGAAGGCGCAGGGCATGGAAGAGGTCGTCGGTCCGCTCGGATTCTCCGATCTCGAACGCGAGGGACTTTTGATCGAGGGTTTCGAAGAACTCTCCACGTTCGAGGAGCAGTACAACTATCCCTACTACCAAAAACTCATCGAGGAAAACGGCTACGCCAAAGAGGCGGATTGGGTGGAATATAAGCTCTATTTGCCCGACACGATCGACGAGCGGTACGGACGGGTCGGACAGCGCGTCCTCGAACGCTTCCATCTTCGGTTCGGCGACGCGAAAGACACCGACGACTTCCTCAAAAAGTATTCCGATCTCTTCCTCGATCTGCTCGACGAGACCTATTCGGGGCTGTACGGCACCGTCCCCTTTACCCCCGCGATGAAGCGCGAGCTCATCAAGAGTTTCCGTCAGATCATCGACCTGCGCTTTGTGCGCATCATTTTGGACGAGAACGGCCGCCCCGTCTGCGCGGGGCTGTGCTTCCCCGCCATCGGAGAGGCGTTACAGCCGTCAGGCGGGAAACTCACCCTCCCCACCCTCTTCCGCATTCTGAAAGCGGTGAAAAAGCCGAAAGTGCTCGACCTCGGACTCATCGGCGTCATTCCCGAATATCACATGAAAGGGGTGAGCTCGGTCTTGCTGTGGGAACTCATCTGCATGATGCGGGACGCGGGGATCGACCACTGTGAGACCAACCTCATGTTGGAGGACAACTTCAACATCCAAAACCAGTGGAAGGTATTCTCGACGCAACAGCACAAACGCCGCCGTTCTTTCCTCAAAAAATTATAATCCGACGGGCAAATGAATCTTTCCTATCTCTCCGCTCCGCATATTTTGATGATCGCAGTCGCCGTGTGCTTTGTCGCCGGCGTTTGCCTTTTGTTGCGGGGACGGTCGGATGGGACAAAGCGCGCCGTTTTGTTTGCGTTCGCCCTTTTGAACCTCGTTCAGCATCTTCTGAAATCTTTCGTTTGGCCGCACATGTGGGGGACGGGATTTTCGAGCAGCAACACGGCGTACAACGTGTGCGCCATTCTCATCTACCTCACGCCGATCGCCTACTGCTGTAAGCTCGATCTTCTGCGGGACACCGTTTTATACATCGGGACGATCGGTCCGTCGCTCACCCTCTGCATCCCCTATTGGTTTCAGGGACAGCCCTTTTTGCAATGGGAGGTGTTGCGCTTCTTCGTGTGCCACGTCCTCCTGATCCTCACCTCGCTTGCCCCGCTCCTCGTCGGGTTGCACCGCCCCTCGTTCGCGCGCGCTCCCCTCATCCCCCTCGCCTTCTTTGCCATGCTCGCCGCAATCTTGCTCAACGATACCCTCTGCTGTCTTACGGGGCTCATCCCCTCCGACAACATCTTCCAAACGCTTTCCGATCTCAACCCCTGCTGGTCGATGCGCCCCGCCGCGCCCGAGAACTTCCAATGGGCGGCGGATCTTTTGGAAAGCCTGTCCCCGTCCTTCTTGCTCGGCAACGAGACCCGACCCTACGTGCCCATTCTCTGGTTCTTCATCCCCATCTACCTCGGGCTGTTCTTCCTCACGGGATTGAGCGGACTGCTCTTCGACCGCGCCGCGTGGAAACGGCAAGCCCACCGAGAGGACTGCAAGCCGTTCAAAAAGTACGTATCATGCCGCGCGTTCGTCGTACGTCCGTTCCGCTTTTCATAACGCTTTGCATCGCATGAAATACGAGCCCCTGCGCTTTCGGCGCAGGGGCTCGTGTCTCTCCGATAAAACCGTTCAACCGACGCGGCAGACCGCGCCCGAAAAGGGCGCGAGCGTGAGCGCGGCGAGGTCTTTTTTCTCGCCCGTGAGCAGGTCGACCCCCTCCCCCGCGCCCGCGTTGAGCGTACAGGGCGCGTCCGCAATGTTGACGGCGGCGACGATCCGCTCCCCCTGCCATGTGCGGGAGAAGGCGAGCGCGGTGTTCGTGAGCGCGCATTTTGCGTAGTCGCCGTAGGCGAGCGCGGGCGTGCCGCTACGGATGGCGCAGAGCTTGCGGATATGTCCCGTGAGCGGGACTTCGGTCTTGTCAAGGTCGTCGATGCAGGGGCGAAGCCGATAGTCGAAGTCCGACTTATCCCCCTCGGCGGCGAACTCCGAGCCGTAATAAAGACAGGGAATTCCCGGCATGGAGAAGAGCAGGGTATAGAGATTTGCAAGGTTGCGCCGCTCTTTGAGCGCGGTCGCGGCGCGCTCCACGTCGTGATTGTCGACAAAGGAAAAGAGGTTCTTCCCGCAGAACAGCGTCCACTCGAACGCCCCGAACAGCCGCGTGAGCGAATACTCGATCTCGAAGAGATTTTTGCTGTTGAACGCCGAGAGCATGCTGCGGAAACCCTCGTAATTGGTGATGGAATCGAGGCGCGCCGGGTGGACGAGCGCGCGGAAATTGGTGAGGTGCACCACCTCCCCCATCAAAAAGAAATCCGCCCGCTTTTCCGACACGGTACGCCGCAACAACTCCATGAACCACTGCGGCAGGAGATAGCTCACGTCCAGCCGAAGCCCGTCGATCCCGAACGCGTCGATCCAGAACCGCACCGCATCCATGAGGTAGTTCTGCACGTCGGGATTTTCGAGGCGAAGCGCGACGAGCTCGGCGTGTCCCTCCCAATCGCGATAGGAAAATCCGTCGCGGTAGGGCGAATCGCCGTAAAAATTGATGTCGAACCAAAAACGGTAGCCCGTGTTTTCGCGCTGTTTTTGCACCTCGCAAAAGGGCGGGAAATGTCTGCCGACGTGATTGAACACGCCGTCGAGGACGACGCGGATGCCCGCTTCGTGGAAGGCGCGCACGAGCGCGGCGAACTCCTCGTTCGTGCCGAGGCGGCGGTCGATGCGGAAAAAATCGGCGGTGTCGTAGCCGTGCCGCTCGGATTCGAAGAGCGGGTTAAACAGCACGGCGGTAACGCCGAGTGCTTTCAGGCGGGGGATCTCCGCTTGGATCTTGCCGAGCCTGTGACGGATCTCGCCGAAGTCGTTTTCACGCTCCGCGCCGCAAAATCCGAGGGGATAAATTTGATAAAATACGCTTTCGTCGAACCACATAATGTCTCACTCTGTCTCTTTTGTTTCGTCGGGAATGGGTTTTTTGAATGCCGAAGTATGCATCACGGCGCGCAACACTTCCATGGCGTTTTGTTGCAGTTCGGCGAGGGTGAACCCCTCCTCTTTGCCGATCTGTTTGAGGGGCGAGCCGCCCTGTATCTTTTTGCCGACGTATTTCCCGCCGGGCATGAGCACGTTGACCCCCGCGCGGATGCGGTAGGCGTTGTTGGAGATGTTCTTAAATTCGGGGCTCTTCGCGGGGCGCATCCACCAATCGGTGATCACACAGCCGTCGAATCCCCATTCGCCGCGCAGAATTCCGCGGATGAGCTCGTAATGATAGTGCGCCCAAACGCCGTTGATCTTATTGTACGACGTCATCAAAAAGCGCGGCTTGCCCTCTTTCACGCAGATTTCGAACGCACGCAGATACAGCTCGCGCAACGCGCGTTCGGAGACGCGGGAATCGTTGCGGTTGCGGTTGAATTCCTGGTTGTTGCAGGCGAAGTGCTTGGGACATGCCGACCCGCCCTCCGATTGCAGTCCCCGCACCGCCGCCGCCGCCATCTTCCCCGCGAGGTAGGGATCTTCCGAAAAGTATTCGAAATTCCTGCCGCCGAGCGGGTTGCGGTGCAAATTCATGGCGGGCGCAAGTAAGACGTGCGAACCGCGCTCCCGCATCTCCCGCCCCATGGCGGCATAGACGCCGAAGATGAGCGATTCGTCGAAAGTGGCGCAAAGCAGCGTTCCGATGGGGACGAGCGAGCAGGACGCTTTGAGCCGTATGCCCGAGGGTCCGTCCGTCGCCGTCACCGCGGGCACGCCCTTTTGCCGCAACGACTTGGTAACGCCGCCGAGCACGCCCGCGTTGCCCGCCGCGCCGAGTGGGGAATCCATGTGAAAATCCCCACGCGAGAGTGCTTCGAGCTCCTCCGCGGTCAGTTGGGCGACGAACCTGTCGAGCGGGGCTCTGCCCGCCTTTACGTCGCCGAGGGTGATCCCCCTGTCCCCCGACGGGGCGATCTCCTCGGGTAAATGTTCGAGGATCTGCGCTTTGAGATTTTTTTCGGAGAACGCGCAGTAGTTGCCGAGTTCGTTGTCGGCGAGCACGCGGAACGGACGCTTGGGCGCGGCTTGTTCGGAGAGCTGTTCGACGACGCGCGGCATTTCGAGGGTGAATCCCCCCACGGGCGTCGCACTCCGCACGTCCGTCCCCACGAAGATCTCATACCGCCCCGCGTACATCACATATGCCTTTTTGCTCTCGTCGTACGAGGCGAAACTCCTGTCGTCGAAATAGAGGTCGCCGAACGTTTCGCCGTCGGCGGGCAAGAGCGGCGTCTTGCGGAAGCCGACGAGCTCGCGCGCGGGATTGGCGAGCAAAACGCTCGGCTTTTTCACATAGACCTGCACCGTCTCCCGTCCCGCGCGTTTTCCCGTATTGCGGACGCGGAAACGGACGTGCATGTCGTCGTACGTCGCGCTGACCGTAAACGTGGTGTACGAGAGCCCGAACCCGAACGGAAAGAGCACGTCGTCGCGCGCGAACGTCTCGAAATAGCGGTAGCCGACGAACACGTCCTCGGCGTATTGGTTGAAACGGGCGTTGCCGAAGTTGCGGGCGGGATAGCGGTCGTAGGCGAGCGCGACGGTATCGGGCAGTTTGCCGCAGGGCGACCGCTTCCCGAGCAGGAGGTCGGCGACGGCGTTCCCCGTCTCCATGCCGCCCTGCCATACGAGAAGAAGCGCGTCGATCTCGTATTCGGACAAAAAGGAAAAGTCGATGAGGTTGCCGATGTTGAGCACGACGGCGACGTGCGGGAAGCTCTTGGTCACCCGTTCGAGGAGACGCCGCTCGGCGTCGGTGAGGTAAAAACTTCCCTTTATCAGCTCGCTCTCGCGGTCCTCGCCCGCCGCCCTGCCGATCACGACGACGGCGGTATCCGCCTCCTGCACGGCGTGCAGCATGACCTGCTCGGGCACGTCGGGTTCGGGGAAAGAGAACGGCCAATTCCCCCAGCTCCCCTTGGGCGCGGGATGCGCCGCGACGTAGCCGCGGTAAAATTCCTCGACGGAGGAGGACAGGTTCGCGCCCGCCCGCTTCAACCCGTCGAGAATGCTTACGGCGTACGGCTTCAACACGTTTCCGCCCGAGCCGTAACCCGTATAGAATGTGTCGATCTGCACCCGTCCGAAGAGGGCGAATTTCCCCGTAAGGGGAAGCGTATCTTGATTTTTGAGCAACACCGCGCCCTCCGCGGCGGCGCGGCGCAACATTTCGGAGGTCGCGGGGGGACAGTCGTATTCCCCCTCGGCGGCGGTGTTCTCGCCCTGCGCGAGGGAATTTCCCGAAAGTTTGTTGTACATCCGCGCGGCGAGATTGACGAAACGTTGTCTGATGGTCTTGGGCATACACTCACTCCATAACCGTACTGCTTTGATTATAACATTTTGCGGCGCGTCTGTCAAGATACGCCCCGCAAATGTCTTGCATTCGACGAAAATTTCGTGTATAATAGCCCATATGGAACACTTTACCGAATTTCTCAAAACCTCTTATACGGCGTACCACGCCGTGCAGAACATCGCCGCCCGCCTGAACGCCGCAGGCTTTGTCCCCCTCTCGGAGGGCGAACGCTGGTCGCTCAAAGACGGCGGAAATTACTACGTCGTGCGCGGCGGCGGCGTCATCGCCTTCCGCTACCGCGCCGCGGGCGGGTATCTCATCGTCGCCTCGCATACCGATTCCCCCTGTCTCAAACTCAAAGGGGGCGTGTTGCGCGACCAAACCTACGTCCGTCTCAATACCGAGCCGTACGGCGGCGGGCTGTGGTACACCTTTTTCGACCGTCCCCTGCGCCTCGCGGGACGCACGGTAGGACATGACCTCGCTGCGGCGATCTATACGGGCGGGACCGTCGTGCTTCCCTCCCTCGCCGTCCATATGCAACGGGACGCCAACGAAAAGTTTTCGCCCAATTTGCAGACCGAGCTCCCGCTCTTTGCGGTGGGAAACGCCGATCTGCCCGACGCCCTCTCCTACGATCTCTTCGCCGTGCCCGACGACACGCCCTTCTTTGCGGGCGCGAACGGGGAACTGCTCTGCTCCCCCCGTCTCGACGACCTCGCGGGCGTATGCGCCTCGCTCGACGCCTTCCTCGCCGCCGATAACAGCCGCACCGCCGTGTGCGCCTGTCTCGACGCGGAAGAGATCGGTAGCCGTACGCGGGACGGTGCGGGCGGCGACCTGCTCCGCGCCGTCATCGAACGCATTTCAGCCGTTCGCGGCGAGGACAAACAGCAGATGCTGTGCGATCTCAACGCGTCGTTCCTGCTCTCGCTCGACGGCGCGCACGCGCTCCACCCCAACCACCCCGAAAAATGCGACCCGTGCGACCGCCCCGTCCTCGGCGGCGGGATCGCCGTAAAGACGCACGCGGGCGGCGCATATACCACCGATTCGCTCACGGCGGCGGCGGTGTGCGCCCTCTTCGAACGGGCGGGCGTAAAGTATCAGAAGTTTTACAACCGTTCGGACATGCGAAGCGGCTCGACGCTCGGCGCGATCTCGCTCGGGCAGGTGTGCGTCCCCTCTGCCGACGTCGGCGTCGCCCAACTCGCCATGCACTCCGCCGTGGAGACGATGGCGCGCGACGACTACGGCGAACTCGTCAAGGGCTTGACCGCCTTCTACCGCTCCTCCCTCTCCCTCGCCGCCGACCGCATTCAATTATGAGCAGACGGCAAATTCCCGCGGAATTTGGTTGATGTACGGCTTCGCCGTTTGCATGACGTTTTTCGTTTGATTGTAAGAATATATTGATATTTTCAGCGAAAATCCCGCGCCCCGCGCGGGATTTTTCAATATGATTTGATATATAAGAAAGCCTTTTTTCATGGTAACATGGAACGCGAACGGGCATCCCCAATTTGTCATTCAGAGCGAAGCAGCTCTCTTAATCTGTCATTTCGCCCCGCCCGCGGCTTCTATTTGTAGACCAAGGGCGGCACGAGCCCGCAGGGCGAAGTGCCAAGCCGCTTCTCAATATGTCATTTCGCCCCGCCCGCGGCTTCTATTTGTAGACCAAGGGCGGCACGAGCCCGCAGGGCGAAGTACCAAGCCGCTTCTCAATCTGTCATTTCGACCGAAGCGGCTCTCTTAATATATCATTTCGCCCCGCCCACGGCTTCCAATATGTCATTTCGACCGAAGCGGGCGAAGCCCGCGAAGTGGAGAAATCCCCTTGGTCGTTGATGATGTTTGTAATAAAAATAAGGGAGATTTCTCGACTACGGCTACGCCTCCGCTCGAAATGACATATTAGAAACGCTTTTAAGGCTTCCAATTATGTTGCGCGAGGAAAACCACGCTATTTTTGTCCCGCAAAAATACTACGTCTTTTTGCGGGAACCCTATACGCTGCGCCTTTGGGCGGCAGGGACCGCCGCAAAGCCCGTCGCGCCTGCCTGCGCTCCTGTCGCGGCGTTGTTCACAGCCCACAGGGCTGATGAACAGAAGCAACGCCGCTCCACCCAATTTGCCGCACACTTGCGGCTTATTGTCTTACAAAGCGAACGAGAGGACTAACCTAATTAAAGCGAGAGCTGGTTTCCCTCACGAAAAATGCTTTTGCCGACAAGCAAAAGCATTTTTCGTGAACGTTTCAATTTATGGCACGAGGAAACCATAAAATGCGGGAGATTCTTCGCTTCGCTCTGAATGACATTATTAGAAACGCCTTTGAGGCTTCCAATTTACGGCGCGAGGAAAACCACGCTTTTCCGCTGCGCGACACAATTTGCCGCACACTTGCGGCTTATTGTCTTACAAAGCGAACGAGAGGATCAACCTAATTTAAGCGATAGTTGGTTTCCGTCACGAAATTTTCTTTTCGAAGACACGCGCGGCGCGAACGCGCAACGCGCACGGCACAAGAAAAGAAAATTTGTGAACTCACTCCAACTCAAACGCGCCCGTATAGAGCTGGTAATACTTGCCTTTCATCTCGATGAGCTGGTCGTGCGTGCCGCGTTCGATGATCCTGCCCTGTTCGAGCACCATGATGACGTTGGAATTTTTGACGGTGGAGAGGCGGTGGGCGATGACGAACACCGTTCTCCCCTCCATGAGTTTATCCATGCCGCGTTGGACGATGGCTTCGGTGCGGGTATCGATGGAGGACGTCGCCTCGTCGAGGATCATGACGGGCGGGTCGGCGACCGCGGCGCGCGCGATGGAAAGGAGCTGCCGCTGTCCCTGCGAGAGGTTCGCGCCGTTCTGGTGCAACATCGTGTTGTAGCCCTCGGGCAGGCGGGTGATGAAGTCGTCCGCGCCCGCGAGTTTTGCCGCCGCGATGCACTCCTCGTCCGTCGCGTCGAGCTTGCCGTAGCGGATGTTGTCCATGACCGTCCCCGTGAAGAGGTTGGTGTCCTGCAAGACCATGCCGATCGCGCGGCGAAGCTCCCCTTTCTTGATCTTACTCACGTTGATCCCGTCGTAGCGGATCTTGCCGTCCTGAATGTCGTAGAAGCGGGTGAGCAGGTTGGTGATGGTGGTTTTCCCCGCGCCCGTCGCGCCGACGAAGGCGACCTTTTGTCCGGGGCGGGCGTAGAGGGAGATGTCGTGCAAGACGATCTTATCGGGCGTATAGCCGAAGTCGACGTCGAACATTCTCACGTCGCCCGCGAGCCGTTCGTAGGTGACCGTGCCGTCGGCGTGGGGATGTTTCCACGCCCAAATGCCCGTCCGTTCGGCGCATTCCACGAGCTTTCCGTCCTCCTCGCGGGCGTTGACGAGCGTGACATACCCCTCGTCCTCCTCGGGCTTTTCGTCGATGAGGGCGAACAGACGCGCCGCGCCCGCAAGACCCATGATGACGGGGTTGACCTGGTTGGAAACCTGGTTGATGTTATTGGAGAACTGCCGCGTCATTTGCAGGAAGGCGACGACGAGCGGGATGCTGAAATACGCGCCTGAACCGCCGAACAGCAGCGACAGACCGACGTTCTGCGTATGGTGGATGATGAACACGCCGCCCAAAATGGCAACGAGCACGTAGAAGATATGTCCGAGGTTGCCGAGAATGGGCATGAGCATATTTGCGTACGCGTTCGCCTGCGTCGACTGTTTGCAGAGCGCGTCGTTCACGTTGTTGAAGTCGGCTTTCGCCGCCTCTTCATGACAGAACACCTTGACGACTTTCTGACCGTTCATCATCTCTTCGACGAACCCCTCGGTGCGCGCGATGGACGTCTGCATGGCGAGGAAGAACTTTCCCGCGCCGCCGCCCACGATCTTGGTGACGAGGAAGATGACGACGATCCCGCCGAGCACGATCAGAAGCAGGTAGACGCTGTACCAGAGCATGATGCAGAACAGGGTGAACACCATGACGCCCGAGGTCAACAGTTGCGGCAACGATTGGGAAACGACCTGCCGCAGCGTATCGATGTCGTTGGTGTAATAGCTCATGATGTCGCCGTGGCTGTGCGTATCGAAGTAGCGGATGGGAAGATCCTGCATGCCGTCGAACATTGCCCCGCGCATCTGTTTGAGGTAGCCCTGCGTGATGATCGCCATGAGCTGTTTGTCGACCGCCCCCGCGACGAGGGAGACGACGTACAGCCCGATGAGGATGCACATGAAGCGGGTGATGTCCTTGCCGTAGACCGCCCAGCCGAGCGAAAGATCGGCGGTTTCGAGCACGGTGAAGATGCGTTCCATGAAAATGGACGGAAGCGCGCTGATGATCGCGTTGAATACGATGAGGATGAGCGTGAGCGTCAACATCTTGGGATAGAAATGGAAAACCGATTTGATGACGCGCTTCATCGTCCCCTTGGGCGCGCCTTTGGGCGCGCCCATGCCGCCCCTGCCGCCTCTTCTGACATTCATATTCATTTTCATTCTTCGTCACCTCCGTCCATTTGATCGAGGGACTTGATCGCCTTACCGCCCTTGTTTTGCGTGTTGTACACTTCGGTGTAGATGTCGTTGTGGTTGAGCAATTCCGCGTGCGACCCGACTGCCACGATCCTGCCGTTGTCCATGATGACGATGCGGTCGGCGTCCTCGACGGAGGAGGTGCGTTGCGCGATGATGAATTTGGTCGTCGTGGGAATGTATTCGCGGAACGCCTTGCGGATGAGTGCGTCCGTCTGCGTATCGACGGCGGACGTGGAGTCGTCGAGAATGAGCACCTTGGGCTTTTTGAGCAGGGCGCGCGCGATGCACAGGCGTTGCTTCTGCCCGCCCGAAACGTTCGTGCCCCCCTGCGTGATGTATGTATCGTATTTGTCGGGGAAAGTCTGGATAAATTCGTCTGCCTGCGCGAGACGGCACGCCGCTTCGAGCTCCTCGTCCGTCGCGTCGGGATCGCCCCAGCGCAAATTGTCTTTGATCGTGCCAGAAAAGAGCACATTCTTTTGCAGGACGACGGCGACTTGGTTGCGCAACGTTTCGAGATCGTATTCTTTCACGTCCCGCCCGCCGACGCGCACCGTACCCTCTGTCGCGTCGTAGAGACGGGAGATGAGGTTGACGAGGGAGGTCTTACTCGACCCCGTCCCGCCGATAATGCCGATCGTCTCCCCCGAGCGGACGTGCAGGTCGATGTTTTCCAACACGTACTTTTCCGCCGACGCCGAATATTTGAAGCTCACGCCGTCGAAGTCGACCGAGCCGTCGGCGACCTCATAGACGGGATCTTCGGGATTGTGCAGGGTGGATTCTTCTTTGAGCACCTCGCAAATACGCCGCGCGCTCTCGACGGACATCGTAATCATCGCGAACACCATCGAGAACATCATGAGCGACGTCAAGATCTGCATGCCGTACACGATGAGCTGGGAGACGACGCCCACGTTGTACTGACCCGCCCCCGTATTTTTGAGAATGAGGTACGAGCCGACGAAGAGCACCGCGGAGAGCACACCGTAGAAAAAGAGCTGCATGGCGGGGTTGTTCCACGCAAGAATGCGTTCCGCCTTGGTGAAGTCGACCTGCACGTCGGTCGCGGCGCGGTCGAACTTCTCCTTTTCGTACTCCTCGCGGACATACGACTTCACGACGCGGATGCCTTTCACGTTCTCCTGTATGGATTCGTTGAGGTTGTCGTACTTGCGGAACACGCGGTGGAAGAGCGGCATGCTGCGCCACATGATGAAAAAGAGAATGGCGGCGAGCGGCGGAATGACGCCGACGAAGATCCACGCGAGCGGACCGCCCATCACAAACGCCATCACGAGCGAGAACGCCATCATGAGCGGACTGCGGATCGCCGTACGGATGATCGTCATATACGCGAACTGCACGTTATTCACGTCCGTCGTCATACGGGTCACGAGGGAAGGCGTGGAAAACTTGTCGATGTTTTCAAAGGAAAAATCTTGGATTCTGTAATAGATGTCCTTGCGCAAATTTTTGGCGAAGCCGGAAGAGGCTTGCGCGCAGAACAGCCCCGCGAGCGCGCCGCAAATGAGCGAGACAAAGGACACGCCGACGAGGATCCCGCCGTAGATGAGGATGAGACGAAGCATTTCGCCCCCCTCCCCGCCCGTCTCGATCGCGTTGACGAGCTTGGCGATGATGAACGGGATCAAACATTCGAGCACGACCTCGAAAGACACGAAGATCGGCGAGAGGATGGATGGAAGTTTATACTCCCTGATGGATTTCATGAGCGTCTTGATCAAGCAACACCTCCGCGCCCCATACGGGCGCATTCCTATTCAGTATAAGAAAAAACCGTAAATCCCGCAACGAGGCTTTACGCTTTCGACGACCATATATGATATATTAGCACGCGCGCACGGGAATGTCAATGATTTCTCGCCCCAACGGACAATTTCACGAAAAAATCATAATTATGCCCGAAAACGATAAAAAGCGACAAAAAAAGGACGGTAACCGTCCCTTTTTTCCCGACTTTCTTTCATCCCGTCATGTCCTTGCGGAACTGCGCCATGATGCGGCTCTCGATCCGCGAGATCTGCACCTGGCTCACCCCGATCGCCTTGGCGACTTCGCTCTGCGTCATGTCGCGGAAATAGCGCAAAAAGATGATCTTCCGCTCCCGCTCGGACAGCCGCCCAATCGCATCTTTGAGTGCCATGCGGTCGATGAGGTCGTCGGGGTCGTCTTTGGAGGGAAGTTTCTCCATGAGCGTGGTCGCCTTGTCGTCTTTATAGTCGGTCTGCTCGTAGATGGAGACGGGCATGCGCCCCGACCCGAGCGTGAACACAACGTCGCCCTCCTCCATCGAAAACGCCTCCGCGAGCGTGCGGACGGAGGGCTGTTCGCCGTGTTCGAGGGCGTACCGCTCGATATAGTTGTTCATGTCGCGCGCCGTCTTTTTCATCGCCCGCGATACCTTTACGCTCCCGTCGTCCCGCAAAAACCGCTTGATCTCCCCCGCGATCATGGGGACGGCGTACGTCGAAAAGCGCACGCCGAAGCTCTCGTCGAAGCCCGCAATGGCTTTCAGAAAGCCGAGCGAGGCGAGCTGATAGAGATCGTCGTACTCCACCCCCTTGCCGAGATATCGCCGCAAAATGCTTTTGAGAAGAGAGGAATTGTGGGTGAGTAAGATCTCTTTGGCTTGGGCGTCCCCCGCCTTCGCGCGGCGCAGATAACAGAGCGTTTCCGCCTCATCCAGCATTCGCTTCGAGCTCCCCGAACCGCTTGCTCATTTTCACGCGCGTCCCCTCTCCCGGCGCGGACGACACGGAAAATCCGCTCATGAACGTCTGCATGATGGTAAAGCCCATGCCCGAACGTTCCTCCCCGGGGAGGGTCGTGAAAAAGGGCGTGAGCGCGCGGGCGACGTCCTCGATCCCCCTGCCGCGGTCGGCGACCTCGATTTCGAGGAGATCCCCGTCCGTGCGGCATTTCAGCTCGATCCAGCCCTCCGCCGCGCCGCCGTAGCCGTGCACGATGGCGTTCGTCACCGCCTCCGATACGGCGGTCTTTACGTCGGAGAGCTCCGTAAGCGTCGGATTGAGGGGAAGCACAAACGCCGCGACCGCGTTGCGCGCAAAAACTTCGTTTTCCGAGAGCGACGGAAATTTCAGATACATTTCGTTCATGGATGTCTCCTATATTTTCGGCATCAACGAGTACAGTCCGCTGATCGAGAGGACCTTATCCGCACCCGCGTCGGGATTTTCGAGATACATGTCCATGCCGTATTTTTTCAGCCTTTTATATCTTCCGATGAGAAAGCCGATCCCCGTCGAATCCATAAAGCGAAGCCCCGCAAGATTGAACACGGCGCGGGAAAGCCCCGCGTTGTCGTCGATGAGCTTATCGGCGCGCTCGCGGACTTTGGCGACGGAATGCTCGTCGAGTTCGCCCGACAGGTAAATGTAGAGATTGTCGCCGCGGCGGCTGCCCTGTAAATTCATACGCGCTCCCCCTCCATGGGATCGCGGGCATTGTAACACGGCGCGGGGCGCGGATCCGCAGGAACGATGAAAATCCGCGGGGGATTTTGTCGAAAAAGACCCGCAAAACGGAAAGACAAAAAAAAATCATAAAACGGGCAAAAAACACTTGACATTTCACGCGGTTTATACTATGATTAACAAGCATTGCGGTTCGCCGCGGAAGATCACGGGCCTTTAGCGCAGTGGTTAGAGCAGTCGGCTCATAACCGATCGGTCCGCGGTTCGAATCCGTGAAGGCCCACCACATTGTCGGAAACGGCATTTGCTTTCGCGGTAAATCAAATGGCCCAATAGCTCAGTTGGTTAGAGCGCCAGCCTGTCACGCTGGAGGTCGACGGTTCGAGCCCGTTTTGGGTCGCCAAACAACAGGAGCTTCATTCGGCGGAATGAAGCTCCCGCCTTGCAAAAGGCGTCATGCCTTGGTAGCTCAGATGGTAGAGCAACGGACTGAAAATCCGTCTGTCGGTGGTTCGATTCCGCCCCAAGGCACCACATGCCGGCGTAGCTCAATCGGCAGAGCAGCTGATTTGTAATCAGCAGGTTGCAGGTTCAATTCCCGTCACCGGCTCCACCGAACGACGTAAAAATGAATATATATGGGCAGATTCCAGAGCGGCCAAATGGATCAGACTGTAAATCTGACGTCTACGACTTCGGTAGTTCGAATCTACCTCTGCCCACCAGCAAAACGGCACCCTTTTCGGGGTGCCGTTTTGCTGTGACATAAGGTAGTAACGCGAACTATCGCGTAGTGCGCGCGAGCCTCCGCAGGAGGCGACGCTTTGCCGAGGGGACCCCCTTGGGGGGGTTCGGCAAAATCTACCACGGCTTTTCAGAGTTCCTATGAAAAGCCGTCCCCCACCGTACTAAAAACAGTCATTCGTTTTAGGGTTATCCTCGCTCTACGAAAAACCTAAAACGAACCATTTATGCCGTTATCATTGTTCGGCGTAGAAAAATATATTGGTCTAAAATATTTAAGTTTGGTTATCGTAGGGGATTGAATAATTTCTCGTTTTGTGATATAATATGCCTATACTGTGCCATTAAGGGTTAATTGTAAGAAATGAACTTATATCAAAGTAGCTTATTGAATCAAATAGAAACTTCCGTTGATAAAAAACGGGAAGAGTTTAAGTTCATTGATTTATTTGCTGGCATAGGTGGTATCAGGCTCGCTTTTGAAAGCCTTGGAGGAGTATGCGTTTTTTCTTCGGAGTGGGACGAAAATGCCTGTAAAACATATAGAGCCAATTTCGGAGAGCAACCATATGGAGATATTACAAAAATAGACGCCAACACTATACCCGATTTTGATATATTGTTGGCGGGTTTTCCTTGTCAACCTTTCTCGATCGCAGGAAAAAAAGCGGGTTTTAATCATGAAACGCAAGGAACATTGTTTTTTGACGTTGAACGTATTTTAAGAGCAAAAAAACCAAAAGCCTTTTTACTTGAAAATGTTAAAAACTTGACGGCACACGACAAGGGTAATACTTTTCGAATTATTATTTCTCATTTGAAAGCATTGGGATATCATGTGTACTATAAAGTGTTAAACGCTTTGGATTACGGTGTCCCCCAAAAACGCGAACGCATTATCATATGCGGTTTTATTGATAAAGTAGAGTTTGAATTTCCAAAACCGATTGATGAAAGGGATAGAAAATCTTTGAGTGACATTTTGGAGCGCGATGTTGATAAAAAGTATTATGTTAAGGCAAACATAAGGGATTCTCGCCTTGAACGCTTAAAAGATAAAAATTACCCGAAGCCTTATATATCTCACGAAAATATGGCTGGCTCTATCACTCCGCACCCTTACTGTTCTGCTTTACGTGCGGGAGCTTCTGCAAATTATATTTTAATCAATGATGAGCGCAGACCAACAGAAAGAGAGTTGTTGAGAATACAAGGTTTTCCCGACACATATAAAATCGTTGTAAACTATGGGCAAATAAAGCACCAAACAGGAAATAGCGTTGCTGTTCCCATGATAGCAGCGGTAGCGAAACAAATGTTAGACGCAATAAAAAAAGCAGGAGATTTTAATATGGATAAAAAACTCACCGAAGCAAAAAAAGCATTGGATTTAGTAATTAAGAAATCAAGAGTACATCTTTACAAACCCATTCAAATTGCCGAAATATTATACAGAGATAGAGTATTTCAAGATATTGATACTTCGAATCTGGAAACATATCGAATAAAAAGCAGGTCGTGGCGCGATACGATCAGTCTTGCATTATTGGGTAGAGTATGCACTTCAAGTATTAAATTCCAGGATGATATTTTTAATGCGATAACACCTGAACAAATAACCGTTTTAGCGGAAATAAACAAGAGAGATGCGGGCGTCGTAGAAGCATATATTTATCAAAACTTTGCGAACAAGCATAATCAATTATCAACAGCTTTGGATAACTGTTTAAGGGCAACGCGCTTTACTTTCAACGTTAAAGAATTTATTGATATGTTTTGGGCGGAAGCGGGATTAAAGCGCAGTATAGATAAAATCTATGAGATCATAGTGTACTCCTTGTTTTCTACGCTTATCGATTCGTTGGAGTTAAAAGTCGAAATATCTATCAACGGAGAAAAAATGGATATGGTTAAAGAGTTTGAAGATTTTACACGCTCTGTAATGTGTATAGATTTTTCAAATCCTACTTCCATTCAAGATGCAAAAGTGTATCGCGTAGGTGTAACTAACGCCGCCGATAGGGGCTTGGATATGTATGCAAACTGGGGTCCCGCTGTTCAAATTAAGCATTTGTCATTAGATACGGACCTTGCAGAGAGTATCGTTTCAGGTGTCAATAGCGATAAAATTATTATTGTTTGCAAATCAGCTGAAAAAGCCGTTATTCTATCACTTTTAACGCAAATCGGATGGAAAAATAAAATACAAAGCATTATCACCGAAAATGAACTATGCGCATGGTATGAAAAAGCATTGCGCGGTAAATATGGTGAAATAATGGGCGATAAACTGTTAGGCACTTTAATTGAAGAGATCGCCGAAGAATTTCCGTCGGTAGATAACGGAGCGGATTGTCTTAAAGATAGACATTACGATTTGATCCACAATGAAGAATGGGGCTTATAAGCAATATCCGTTTCAAGTTCTCTCCCCCCGAAAACGGGAAAAACTCTTCTAAATGAATGCCGAAAAGTCAATTTACTCCCCCCATGAGAAACACGCCGAGGCGAAATGCCTCGGCGTGCCCCATGATTGCTATGCCGCGTCGATCTTTTGCACGGCGTGGATGCAAAGGTCGAACAGGACAAACTTATTTTCCACTTTGTTGTTGTTCGTATCGTCGAGGAATTTCAGCGTAACGGTAAACGTCTCCGTTTCGCCGACGTCGACCGACCCGATCGTCGTATCGTCTCCCGACGCAAATCCGTCTACGAGCCGCACTTCGCGTTGTCCGCCCTCCTCCGACGAGACCGTCAACTGCAACATGGAAGCGAACGTCTGATCGCTCACGACCGCATTGTAAAAGGTTTCGAGGTAGTAGTAGAACGCCACGTCTCCGCCGTTCGCGATCCGCATTTCGGCAGTAAACGTGCTGCCGGGCGCGGCGACCGTCGTTGCGGTGATGCCGAAAATGCTGTCTTTCGTTCCCGTCGAAAAGTCCTTTACCGTATCGTCGACGACGGTCGTAAAGTTGCCGTCGCTGCCGATATTGTAGGTCGTGAGTTTCACCCGTTCGAGCGTCGCTTTGAGCGAGCCTGCCACGAGGTGGGTTTGGGTGGACACCGTTTCGTCGTACAGACCGTAAGACACCCCGATCGCAAGCGCAAAGCAACACAGCACAAGCGCAACAGCAAGTACAATTATTTTATTTTTCATAGTTCCCTCTGCACGGAGGGACTTTTGCCCGAAGGGAAGCCTATCCTTATGTGTGAGCGTTCCCATGAGCATCGCCGCCGACGCGACCATACACAAGGCGGCAAGACATTGCGGTTGCCGCAGGATACATAACAGAACGCCGAGGAAATGGCTCTTCGAGACAACTTTTCCTATCACAAAATTCGGGCTCTGTGCGTCGGACGTGTCGACCGTCTGCGTCCCCACATGCGTCCCGTTGTCGCCGCAGAGCACGATGACGTACCCGCCGCCCCGCCGTTCAATGCGCTGTATCCTGTGCGTGATTACCGTGTTCCCGCCGATGACCCGATAAGAAAACGTCAGAACGTCGCCCGCTTTGAGACTTGCATAGAACCTTTCGCGCGCCCGTTCCCGCCGCGGGACAAGTTTGATCAAGACCAAACTTTGGGCGGGAATGTCTTGTATGGCATAAGAGCTGACGTCGGTCTGCGGATTTTTTTCCATCGACGCGGACATGACGAGCCGCGCCTCATAGCCGACGCACCCGCCGACAAGACAGATGATCAGAATGACGCCGCCTGCCGCAAGGACGAGCAGGGCGGTCAGGATACATTGGATGATGCCTCGGGCGCATTTGCGCCCGTCTTTTGTTTTTTTCATAGCACAAGGGACTTCCTCTTCTACCAAAAGCCCTCCGCTATAATGTATGATAATTTTCGAAAAAGTGAAATCCCCGCTCTCCTAAAATATAACGGCGGGGCATAGCCCCGCTTTTTTCGTGCCGATAAAAAAACTAACCCCATATGTTGCTTGCTCCATATGAGCATGTTTCATCTTGTTTCATCCTTGTAACCGATTTGCGGAAGATGATCTTCTCGGGATAGAAATCTTGTTCGTCGTATGGGTTGATTTTTCTTTATAACTATGTTATAATATTATTGTAGATTGGTATCATACTAATCTGTTATACTTGACAAGGGAGGTTTTCGCCTTGAAAAAGTTGACCTATGTATCTCTGTTCAGTAGCGCAGGAGTTGGATGCTACGGATTCAAAATGGAGGGATTCGACTGCATCGCAACGAATGAATTGTTGGCGCGGAGATTAGACATCCAACGGTACAACGACAAGTGCAAATATCAAAGCGGTTATATTTTGGGCGATATTCTCTCCGATGACACCGTAAATAAGATCTTGGCTCAAATAAATTTTTGGAAAGAGAATGAAGCGATCGAAGATGTTACGGCATTGATCGCCACCCCTCCATGTCAGGGAATGTCCGTTGCGAATCACAAAAAAAGAGATGAATGCAAACGAAATTCGCTTGTGGTGTCGTCAATTTCCCTCATTAAGACCGTTCGCCCGCGGTTTTTTATTCTCGAAAATGTAAAAGCTTTTTTACACACGATCTGCACGGATTCCGATGGGCTCAATAAACCGATCGAAGAAGCGATCGATGTTAATTTAAGTCGAGAATATAATATTGCGCGTAAGATCCTGAATTTCAAAAATTACGGATCTGATTCGAGCCGCACAAGAACTTTGGTGATCGGCGTGAGAAAAGATCTTGCCATTTCTCCCGAGACACTATATCCGGAATACCGTACGGAAAGAACCTTGCGGGAAGTGATCGGTGATTTGCCGAGCTTGAAAATCATGGGAGAGATTTCGCCCGACGACATATATCATTCTTTCCGCCAATATGCACCCGAAATGCGCAGGTGGATAGAACTTTTACACGAGGGGCAAAGCGCATTCGAAAATGCCGACCCCAGCCGATTGCCGCATTATTATCGAGAGGGAGAAAGAGTATATACCAAAAACGGGAATGCCGACAAATACACGCGTCAATATTGGGACAAGGTTGCCCCTTGCGTACATACACGAAATGATATTTTGGCAAGCCAGGGGACTGTACATCCCGTCGATGACCGAGTTTTTAGTATTCGTGAATTGATGCGCATGATGACCATCCCCGAAACGTTTCGATGGTCGCCGTATTCCTTATCGGAATTGAACGCTCTTGATCTTTCGGACAAAGAAAAATACCTTGCACAAAACGATACCACGATACGGCAGTCTATCGGGGAAGCTGTCCCTACGGAAATTTTCAGGCAAATCGCACACAAAATCAAAGCGATCGAAAGTAAATGAACCTTCAGGATTTTTTGCGAAAAGAAAAAATCGAAAGTTTGGAACAACTTGTTACCGCTATCAAGGAACGTGGCAAGTCGTTTCAGCCCGAGTTCGTGTATCAAGCCGCAGAATATCTGAATCCCAACCGTGATACGACTGCCGCATTTTATACCGACACCGCAATATGTCAATATATCATAAAAGAATTGCCGAGTTTTTCAGACAAGGATCATTTACGCATCTTGGAACCGTCCGTCGGCGCAGGCAATTTTATTCCGTTTATAGCGGAAAAATATAAAGATAAAGCGATTCTCGAACTGCATTTAATTGATATCGACGAAAACGAATTAAAAATTGCAGAACTGATTTTTGAAACTTTCTACCGAGACAAATATCCCAATCTCTCGATAACTTATATTCATGACGATTACTTGAAATTGCCTCTTTCCGACAGAAAATTCGATTTGGTCATAGGGAATCCCCCCTATGCAAAGGTGAAAGAGACCCCTTTGCTCAAAATATATCGTAAATCCAGCCAAATAACAAAAAGTTCGAACCTGTTTGTATGGTTTCTCGAAAAGGCTATGCATGATGGCGAGTGGGTCTCGTTCATCGTCCCAAAAAGTGTACTGAATGCCCCCGAATATTCGGAAATCCGTTCTCAACTGAAACTTTGTCACATAGCTTCCATTTTAGATTTCGGTGAATATGGTTTCAAAGGGGTAAAGATCGAAACCGTCAATTTACTGTTTACTCGCAATAGCTCCCCCTCTTTGACCCATATTGTTTCTATAACACAGCACATCAATATACGGCAAAGTCAGACGTATATTACAGATCCTCAATATCCTGTTTGGCTGTTATATCGGAACGCTGATTTCGATTCGTTTGCCAACACTTTGATTTTGGGTATCTTTGATGTTTTCCGTGATAGGCAAATTGTAGAAACGATGGTTTCGCCGAAGGGAAATTATCGCGTATTAAAATCGAGAAATATCGGATCGAACCGCATTATAGATATTGCGGGCTACGATGCCTATATGAATGATATATCCTCGCTCGCGGTATCTAAATTTCTAAACCGCGATAATGTTGTTTTAATACCGAATCTATCCTATTCTCCGAGGGCGTGTTTCCTTCCGCGCAATACGATTGCGAACGGCTCGGTCGCGCTTTTGACCGTAACCGATCGCGATATCGTCATCACGGAACAGGATTTAGAGTTGTTCTCCTCGAAAGAATTCATCATGTATTATAGAATTGCCCGAAACTATGGGACACGCTCTTTGAATATAGATCATAATTCCGTCTATTTCTTCGGAATCAAGAGGTGAAACGATGACAGAACAAGAAATTGCGAATTTTTTATCCAATCATAATTATGATATCAGAATCCACCGCAACGCTCGGTGGATAGATCAAAAATGCACCCCCGATGTTTTGGCTATTGTCGCGGACTGCATTCTCAATTATGTCGGGCAAACCGAGGACAACGCCATAGAATTTTCCACACAAAATATTTGGCTTTCTGAATATACGATCCAAAATGTTCATGACATATTCCGAAAAGTCGCTGTCGACAACAACGCCGCGATCAGAGAATATGATAAATTCTTCGGGCAACCGTTAAAATTATTCTCCTATGCGGGAATATTGAGCGAACAGAAAGTCGGAAAGGAAAATAGATATTCCATTGTCCACTTCCCGCTGTTGGAATTCATTGCCGCAAGAGAAAGAAACGCTTTGTTGTTCCTGACAAAGTACATAACAAAAGTGATTGACGATTCCGGGCTTACGAATGACTTTCGGGAATTTTTTACGCAACAAACGAAACAGGCATATGATACCATCAAGAACACTTTCTTTCGGTTCACGGTCGCAAATACATCGATCGGCAATAAAGGCTCTCCCGGGCAAACGGAGTGCGGCAGAATCTTTACAAAGATAATCAATGTGCTTGCTTTTCATCTGAATAAGCGCGGAAGCGAAAAGGGTCGGCTCTCGGCGCACCCGATCACTTACGATATGTTGATGTATAACCGGGATAATTTCAGAGATGTTTACGCGGAAAAGCCAAAGAATATCTCTCGCAAAGAATATTTGGAAAATCATCCGCTCGCGATCAATGAGGCATATTATAAGTATCTTTCAACAAGGGCAAAGAGAAGATTGCGCATTTACAATGATCAATACCGTTACGGAGCAAGTGAAATCGCTGGCGATCCCGAACACGCGACGCACATTCATCATATATTCCCCGCAAGTGACTTTCCGGAAATATCTTTTTACATGGAAAATCTGATTGCCCTTACTCCGAATCAACACTTGAATAACGCTCATCCGGATGGAAGAACTGCCACCATCAATTTGGATTATCAACGCGTGTGTTTATTGACCAAAGCAGATGTAATTGAAGATAACATTGCGCATTCGGAGGAGATCCTTTATTGCTTTCATGATTTTCTCTATGTGCTCTCGATCGGCTTTGACGAAGATTCGTTCCTCGAAGTCGAGGACGGAGACTATTTGGGTATCAAGACAAAAATAGAATTGGCATATGAATGAATCGGAAATTGCAATAACTCCGCTCTCCTAAAATATAACGGCGGGGCATAGCCCCGCTTTTTTCGTGCCGATAAAAAACGAATGCGTAGATTTTCAAATGTGCAACCGAACAATGCGAGGGGTCATACCTCGCATTGTTCGCTCTTTTGAGATTTCTTTCGGTGAAAGGTCTCGCGGACGGCGCAGACCTTGTCGGCGAGGCAGAGCACCGCGCTTTCGCGGAAGCGCGGGAATCGCCCGAGCGGGAACATGTGCGAAAGGATCATGTTGCGCTCGATCTTCCCCACGCCGAAATCGCGGCTGGCGTTTTCGAGCGCGATCTTCGGGTGGGTGAACGCGTGCAGTCCCTTGTGCGGCTTGTGCCAATCGTAGAGGCAATAGTCGTGCAGAAGCGCGCCGCGCACCAGCTCGCGCTCGTGCATTTTGAGGTGCAGGGCGGCGGCGATCCGCAAACACATCACCGTGACGGCAAGCGAATGGGAATAGGTCGTCGTTCCCCCGTGCTGTACGAACTGTTTTTCGGATCGCATTCCGTCGGAGGCGAGGATGTCGCCGCCGTATTCCTCGATCGTCGCCATATATTCGGTTGCGGTCTTTTTCATGGTCTCCTCCCGCAAACTTGCCAAGCAGTCGTCTCAATTCAGAACGACGTCTTTGAGGCTTTCGTACTTTTTCATCGCCGCGGCTTTCACGGCGTCGAAGTCGAGGCGCGCTTCAAAGGTCTCTTCGACGAGTTTCTTCGCCGTGAAGATCGCCTCCTGCGAATATTTGAGATTTTTGATCTCGGACAGCACCCGCCCGCTCTGGCGCGTCCCAAGGAAGTCGCCGCCTCCGCGCATGCGGAGATCGGTCTCGGCGAGCTCGAAGCCGTCGGAGGTGGTTTTGAGGACGGAGAGCCGTTCGAGCGCGTTCTCCCCGCCCGCGCCGACGAGCAAAAAGCACCAGCTCTTTTCGCTCCCCCGCCCAACTCTGCCGCGCAGCTGGTGCAGTTGGGAGAGCCCGAAGCGGTCGGCGTCAGCTATCATCATGATGGTCGCGTTGGGCACGTCGACGCCGACCTCGATGACCGTTGTGGAGACGAGGCAATCGTACGCGCCCGCCTTGAAGGCGGTCATCACGTCCGTCTTTTCCTTTTCTTTCATCCGACCGTGCAGGAGGGCGAAGCGCACGTCGGGGAGGCGTTCGCACAGCTCGCCGAACAGCTCGGTCGCCGCGGTGACCTGTCCCTCGTCGTCCTCGATCCTCGAACAGACGAAATACGCCTGTCTGCCCTTTTTCACTTCGGCGCGGAGATATTCGAGCATGTCGTCGTACTTGCGGGCGGGGACGATCGCCGTGGCTACCTCCTGCCGCTCTTTCGGCTTATCGGGAATGGTCGTCACGTCGAGGTCGCCGTAAAAGACGAGCGACAGGGTGCGGGGAATGGGCGTTGCCGACATCACGAGCACGTCCGCCGCCTCCCCTTTTTCGCCGAGCGCGTTGCGTTGCGCCACGCCGAAGCGGTGCTGTTCGTCGCAGACGCAGAAAGCGAGCGAGGAAAAATGCACGTCCGCCTGCAACACGGCGTGCGTTCCGCATACGACGTCTGCTTCGCCCGCGGCGATTGCCGCCTTTGTCTCCCGTTTCTCCTTCGCCGTCGACGAACCCGCGAGATACACGACGCGGTATTCGGGGAAGATCTTGCGGAGAAGTTCGTAATTTTGCGCGGCGAGCACCTCGGTCGGCGAGAGATATACCGCCTGAAACCCGCTCTTGACCGCCATGAAAATGCCCGTGAGCGCGACGGCGGTCTTACCGCTTCCGACGTCCCCCTGCAACAGACGGTTCATGCGGACGGGACCCGTGAGATCGTCGTAAATCGCGCGCACCGCCCCCTGCTGTCCGCGCGTGAACAAAAAGGGAAACCTCTTTTCGAAGTCGGCGACCTCCCGCTCGGTCACGCGGTATTTTCTGATCCGCGCCTCCCGCCTGTCCCCCTTGATGAGTTTGAACGCCGCAATGAGCGTGAAATATTCTTCGAGGGCGATGCGGTCGGCGGCGGCGCGCATGGCGCGCGCGTCTTTGGGCGCGTGGATGGCGCGGTACGCCTCCCCGAGCGGCGGAATAGCATAGCGGCGCAGGAGGACGGCGGGGATGACCGAAGTCGGACAGACCGCTTTCAGAGCCTCCTTTACGCCGTCGCGCACCGCCCTTTGGGTGAGGTTGCCGCGCAGGGAATAGACGGGCACGAGCCCCTGCATGCGCACGTTCTGCCCGAGTTTTTCAAAGGTGGGGTTGACGAGGGAGGGCTGACCGTACTTGTTCTGCACCCGTCCGTAAAAGAGATAGTCCCCCGCTTGGAGGCGGGAGGCGAGGTAGGGCATATTGAACCAGACGGCGGTAAAATACCGCCCGTCCTGTTCGAGATGGGCTCTGACGAACTGTCGCTTGCCCGCGCGGCGGCTCTCCACCCCCGTGAGACGGCAGGCGACGAGTGCCATTTCGTTATGGGCGACCTCGGTCACCGAAACGCGGCTGGTCATATCGAGATAGGCGCGCGGAAAGTAGCGGACGAGCTCTTCTGCCGACGTTATCCCGAGCTTTTTCAGATCCTTTTCGCGCGCTTCGCTGATGCCCTTTAAGGAAGTGAGTTTCATGCCTCCCCCTCGGTTTCACGCTTTTGTGCGCGGCGAAGCATGCAGAAGTGGGCGACGGAGAGCCCGAAGACGCAACAGTACGCCGCGGCGGCGGCGATCAAGACCGCCGAAAAGAGGACGCTGCTTCCCGCGACCGTGACGCCGTCGATCACGACGGCAAACAAGAGGATCGGCAAAAAAATACATACGACAATGAGCGACGCGCGTGCGACTTTTTTGCTCTCCCCGCGCGCGAGCACGAGGACGCAGAACACGATGAGCAGTGCGGCGACGGGAAGAAAGCACACAAACGGGACGAACGTGAGAAGAAGCGCGAAAACCGCCCCGAGCGCAGATCCGAGATCGCCCGAGCCCGTGAGGTCGCCGATTTTGAGCGTACAGACGAAGAGCGCGACAAGAAGCAGGGCGGTGGCAAACAGCGCGGCGGCATACAGATAACGGATTGTTTTCATAATTCCTCCCAAACTTTACAAAAGGGGCTACGCGCAAGCGTAGCCCCGAACCGTCATTCAAGCGATAGCAGGTAGTAGTAAACGGGCTGTCCGCCGAAGTGGTAGTCCACTTCGCAGTCGGGGAAGGCGTCTTGCACCTTGGCGGCGAGCGCGGCGGCGTCCTCCTCTTTGACCTCCGCGCCGTAGTACAGCGATATCACCTCGTGCGAATCCTCTTTGAGCTTGTCGAGCAGGGCGAGCACCGCGTCGTCGATGTTGTCGCTCTTGGAGAGGATCTTTTTGTCGTCCAGCCCGATGACGTCCCCCTCCTTGATCTTGAACCCGTTCACGTTGGTCGTGCGGACGGCGTGCGTCACCTGACCTGATTTTACGTTGTCGAGCGCGTGGATCATGTTGGTCTTGTTCTCTTCCGCGCTCGCTTCGGGGCTGAATGCAAGGGCGGCGGCGAATCCCTGCGGAATGTTCTTGGTGGGAATGACGTGGATGGTGCGGTTTTCGACGAGTGCCTTCGCCTGTTCCGCCGCAAGGATGATGTTCTTGTTGTTGGGGAACACGAACACGTTGTCCGCGTTGATCTTCTGCACCGCCGTCGCGATGTCGGAAGCAGAGGGGTTCATCGTCTGCCCGCCCTCGATCACGCGGTCGACGAACAGATCTTTGAAGATATCCGCAATGCCCTCGCCCGCGCAGACCGCCAGCATGCCCTGATCTTTCTTTTCGGCTTCCCGCTTGGCGCGGAGAGCCCTGTTCTGTTCGAGCATGTTCTCGATCTTGGGACGGTCGAGCTCGCCGAGTTCGAGCGCGTAGGTGAGCGCGACCCCGGGCGAGTTGGTGTGCACGTGCACTTTGATCATTTCGAGGTCGCCGATGCAGATGACCGAATCCCCGATGCCCATGAGGTTCTCGCGCAACTTGTCGATGTCGGCGAGCGTCGTGCTCTTTTTGAGGTTGATGACGAAAAATTCCGTGCAGTAGGCGAATTGGATCTCGCCGAGATCCATGTTGATGATGTCGGAATTGTCGCCGAAGTCCGCGTCCATCGACTGCGCGGCGTTCGCCGCCTCCGTTTGCACTTCGGAGACGATCTCGTCGCCGCGGAGAGCGGACAAGAATCCGCGCATGATGGTCATGAGCCCGACGCCGCCCGAGTCGACGACGCCCGCCTTTTTGAGCACGGGCAGAAGCTCGGGGGTCTTGGCGAGAGCGCGGTCGCCCTCCTCGATGACGGCGGGCAGGAAAGTTTCGAAATCACGGTATTTTCCCGCCGACTTCAACGCGAACTCGCTCATCATGCGGACGACGGTGAGGATCGTGCCTTCCTTGGGAATGGCGACGGCGTTATAGGCGACTTTCGTGCCTGCGTCGAGTGCCTTTGCGAACGACTTGGTGTCGACTTCGGGCTTTCCTGCGCGGAGCACCGAGCAGATCCCGCGGAAAATTTGCGATAAGATGACGCCCGAGTTTCCCCGCGCGCCTTTGAGTGCCCCTTTCGAGACGCAATCGCACACCTCGGCAAAATTGTTGGACGCGCAAAGAGAGAGCTCTTTGACCGCCGATTGCATGGTGAGCGACATATTCGTACCGGTATCGCCGTCGGGCACGGGGAAGACGTTGAGGGCGTCGACCTTTGCCCGATTGATTTCAAGCATCTTTGCGCCGACCAGAACCATTTTACGGAAGACCGCGCAATTGATCGTTTTTTGCATGAAAGAAATCTCCAAATCAGGGGACGCGTAGGCGCGTTAAAGTTTGAGACCTACGACGTTGACGTTTACGGTATCCACGATCATGCCTGTAAAATATTCCACTTTGTACTTGATCGCCTCTTTGAGTGATTCCGCTACGGCTTCGATGGAGACGCCGTATTTGATGAGGACGTAAACGTCGATAAAGATGCGGTTTCCGGAAGTGGCGATCTTTACGCCCTTTCCCCCCGCGTCCTTTTTGAGAAGTTCGGCAACCGTGTCGGAGAAGCGGCGGGGTACGGTGTCGACGATGCCGTAGCTCTCCAACGCAGCTTGAGACGCGACTTTGGCGATCGCCAAATCGGAAATCGAAATTTTACCGTATGCGTTACTCGTGCTGACAGACATAATTCCCTCTTCACCTCAATCCCTATTGTAGCCTATCGCAACTTTTTTTGCAAGCGATATTGGAAAAAAATTGTATGTTTCCGAAAAATTTTCATTTTCGCCCCGTTTTTAATTGCTTTTTTTTCAAAGGAATGCTATCATAATGACGTTGCGCTATACAACAGCTTTTTTTGCGCGCAAAACCTATGCAATCCATCGGAGGTAGAAATATGTCGAGAGTGTGCAGTATCTGCGGGAAAGGAAAAACGGCGGGCAACAACGTCAGCCACTCCCATCGCAAAACCAAGAGAACGTTCGAGGCGAACGTCCAGAAAGTCACCTATGTGAAAGACGGCAAAACCGTCACCGACTACGTTTGCGCCCGTTGCCTCAAAAGCGACAAGGTAGAACGCGTATAAAAGCGAACGGAAAAAAACGGACGGGCACAAGCCCGTCTTTTTTTGTAGAAAACATTCGGCGGGCACAAGCCCGCCGCGCTTTATAAAAATTCCGAAAACATCCGCCGCGCGTTCCCCCATGCGATCTTTTCGGCGACCCGCGCGCCGAACCGCGCTTCGAGCGCGTTGAGGAGCGCGGGGACGGCGGACGGAGACGGAACACAGGGATTGGGGGGCGTGCCGTCGAAGTCGCTCCCGAGCGCGGGCGCGTCCTCCCCGCCCGCGTCTAAAATGTGCGCCGCGTGGGCGAGCAGAGCGGCGCGCTGCCCCGCGGGGGTTTTGTCCGCCGAAAGGAAATCGGCGCAAAAGCAGAGCCCCACCACCCCGCCGCGCTCCGCAACGGCGCGGATGCCCGCGTCGGTGAGATTGCGCGCGCAGGGATAGACCGCGTCGGCGTTCGAATGGCTCGCGACCATGGGGACGCCCGTCTTGAAAACGTCCGAAAGGAGGCGGTCGCTCCCGTGCGACACGTCGGCAATCATGCCGAGCTCTTTCATGCGTTCGACCGCTTCGAACCCGAACGGCGTGAGCCCCTCTCCCCGCGCACGGCAGGAGACGGGAACGCGCCCCGCGCGGTAGCCGCCGTAGTCGGGGAAAGCGGGGTCGCCGAGCTCGTTTTTATAATTCCAGGTGAGCGTCATCATCCGCACGCCCCGCGCATAGAGCGTTTGGAGATTTTCGATCTTTCCCTCGACCGCCCCGCCGTTCTCCACGGTGAGCATGGCACATACCATGTCCGAGGTTGCAGGCTCTCCCCCACCCATGTCCGAAGCCGTGCGGACCGCGACATACCCCTCCCGCGCGACAAGTTCGTCGAACGCGTCGCAGAGGGAGATCACCGTGCGGAAGCGGTCTTTCCCGTCCTTTACAAAGGCGGCGAAGCATTGCAGGGCGCAGCCGCCGCGGACGAGCTCCTCTTTTGTGACTTGCAAAACGCCCTCTTGGGTGAGGGCGTCGCAGTGCAGATCGAAATATTTCATCCCTTGTAGAACAGCCGCACGAGACAGCCGAGCACGCGCGGCAACTTAATGCAGACGATCATGTTTCCTCCTCGCTGATGATGACGAGCACGTATCCCTTGCTCACCCGAAACGAAAACGCTTCTTCAACCGTAAGATTGGAGATCCCGCGCGTCGAGCCGTAGCGCAGCCACAGGTCGTCGGAGGCGTATTTGAGCCCCCGCATATTCATGATATGCGCGTCGCCGCCGAAAGGCAACAGCGAAACGGTCTGCCCCGTTTTACAGGCGACCCGCCTCTCCCCCTCGCCGCAGACGAAGTAGCGCGTGCCGCTCCCGACGAGCGTGGCGCACGCGCCCCCCTTTACCGCCTTCAACAGGAGGTGCAAATTGCCGAGAAAGTGATCGCTCCGCTTCCCCTCTCCCCCGTAAAAGGAGATGTCTTTCGCGCCGAGCCCGAGCGCGCGGGAAACGGCGAGTTCGCCGTCCGTCTCGTCCTTTTCGGAGGGAAATACGGCGAGCGGCGCGGGGACGGGAAGGATGGCGAGGGAATCGAAATCGCCGAGATTTTCGTCGATCCGCACCCGTCCGTGCGCCCACGCATACGCCCCGTCGCAACAGATGACGTACGCGTTTTCGCAGGGGATGTCGCCCAAATAGGGCTCGCCGTTCAAGAGGATAACGGCGCGCCGAAGCCCGCTCATCCGCGCAGCCTCCGAATGGTCGCCGCCATGTCGGCGGCGCGGAACACCGTGCTCCCCGCGACAATGACGTTCGCCCCCGCCGCGATCACCTCTTTCACGTTGTCCTCGGTGATGCCGCCGTCCACCTCGATGTCGGCGTCCGCCCTGCCCGCCTCGATGCAATACGCGCGAAGCCGCGCGATCTTTTGGAGGGAGGCGGGGATAAATTTCTGCCCGCCCCAACCGGGGACGACGCTCATCACGAGCAGCATATCCGCCTCGCGGACGGCGGGGAAGATCGCCTCGACGGGGGTGGCGGGATTGAGCACCGCCCCCGCCTTCACGCCGCTCGCGCGGATGGCACGCAGCGTTTTTACGAGATCGGCGCACGCCTCGACGTGCACGGTGATGATGTCCGCGCCCGCCTTGACGAACGCCTGAACGCGGGTCTCGGGCGACGTGACCATGAGATGGCAGTCGAGCGGGAGAGAGGTGTGCGGACGGATCGCCCCGACCATTTGGTCGCCGAACGTGATGGGAGGCACGAAATTGCCGTCCATCACGTCGCAATGGACGTAATCCGCCCCGCTTTCCTGCAATTTTTGTACGGTTTTCCCCACTTCGGAGAAGTCGCTCGCCAAGATCGAAGGCGCAATTTTTACATTCATACCGTTCCTCCCTTTCGTTTCAGATATCCCGCGCGCAGTTGCCCGCACGCGCCGCCGACGTCCGCTCCCATACTGCGGCGGACGGTTGCCGAAATGCCCTGCCGTTCGAGCGTGCCCAAAAAGCGGTAGGCGTCCTTTTCGGAAACCCCTTTCAGGTCGCGCTCTTTCACCTCGTTGAGACGGATGAGGTTGACGTGACAGGGCTTGCCTTTGAGCAACGCCGCCAGCGCGAGCGCGTGCGCCTCGTCGGCGTTTTCGCCCGCGATGAGGCTGTACTCGAAGATATATCTGCGCCCCGTCGCCCGAAAATACACGTCGCACGCTTCGAGGATCTCTGCGATCGTATATTTGTTGGCGACGGGCATGATGCGGGCGCGTTCCGCGTCCGTCGCGGCGTGAAGCGACACCGTGAGGTTGAGCGGGATCTCCTCCTGCGCAAACCGCTTCATGGCGGGCACGATCCCGCAGGTGGACAGGCTGACGTTGCGCGCGCTGATACAGATGCCGCCCTCGCGGGTGAGATTTCTCAAAAACCGCACCACGTTGTCGTAATTGTCGAACGGTTCGCCGCTTCCCATGAGCACGACGTTGGTCACGGCGCGCCGTTTGAGCGTTCCCCCCTCGGCGCGGTTGACGGCGAGCACCTCGCAGAGGATCTCCCCCGCCGTGAGGTCGCGCACCCTGCCGCCGAGCGTGGAGGCGCAGAACTTGCACCCCATGCGGCAGCCGACCTGCGTGGAGACGCATTGGGTATTGCCGTAGCGGTAGCGCATGAGCACACCCTCGATGAGATTGCCGTCCCAGAGTTCGAACAAAAACTTCTTCGTCCCGTCGCGGGAGACAAAGGTCTCCTTGATCCGCACGGGGACGTCGGCATACGTGTCCAGGAGGGCTTGGCGCAGGGAAGCCGAAACGGGGATCTCCGAGATCGTCTTCCCCTGCATGAGCCCCTCATAGAGCTGACGGGCGCGGAAAGGCGGCTCGCCGTATTCTTCGACGAGCGCGGTCAATTCTTGGGGGGACAGATCTTGCAATATCTTCATGTCTCTCTCCCGAGCGCGGCGACGTAAAATCCCGCGCCGAACGCCGTATCCGGCAAAAATTGCAACCCGTATGCCGTTCTTTCGTGCGCGAGCGGACTTTCGCACGGCAGTACGGAAAACGCCGCGTGGCAAGACAAAAATTCGCCGACCGCGCCGTCGTTCTCCCGCGGCAAAACAGAGCACGTCGCGTAGTAGAGCGCGCCGCCCCGACGCACATAGCGGGCGCAGTTTTCGAGAATGGCGCGTTGCAGGGCGATGAGGGCGGGCATGTCCTCCTCCCGCCGCCGCAGGGGCAGATCGGGATTTTCGGCGACCGTCCCCAGCCCCGAACAGGGCACGTCGCACAACACGGCGTCGAACGCCCCCTCCCATTCGGGACAAAAGACCGCGGAATCGCAGACGCGGGTCTCCACGTCCGCACCCATGCGCCTTGCGTAGCTCCCGATGAGGGCGGCGCGGTGGGGATATACGTCGCATGCGACGACCGTTTGGCAGCGTTCTTTGAGCAAAACCGCCTTCCCCCCGGGCGCGGCGCAGGCGTCGAGCAAGCGCGCGCAGGGCGCGACGACGGACGCGACGGCGACAGAGCCGACCGACTGAAAGGTGTAGTCCCCGCGGGCAAATCCCTCGTCCCGCGAAAAGTTACGGAAAATTTTCACATTCGGGAAAGGCGTGTCCTCGTGCGGCAGAGAGAGGTAACGCTCCATGCCGCGCACGAAGCGGACGCTCACGCCGCGGCTCTTTGCGAGCAGGATCGCGGGGGCGCGCTCCCCGTACGCCGCCTGTATTTCGCGCACCGCAAAGAGCGGGAAGTTGCTCGCGACGGAGAGCCCCTCTTCCCCCGCGGGCAAATGCACTTTTTTCTCGTCGAAGGCGCGCAAAAAGGCGTTTACGAATCCCGCCGCGCCCCCCTTGCCGAGCTCTTTCACGAGCGCGACCGCCTCGTCGGTGACGGCATAGCGCGGCATATCGCAATAGAGCAGACCGCAGAGGGCGAGTTTGAGCGCGATCCGCACGGGCGTCTTGGGCGACCGCGCCGCGAACGTCCCGATACAGAGGGAGAGATAGCGGTCGTGTTCGAGCACGCCGTACACGAGCTTGACCGTTCTGCCGTGCGCGGGCGGGAGATGTTGGAGGGCGATCTTCAAATGCGCGCCCTTGCCGTACACCTCGGATAAAATTTTATACGGGTCGAGAAAGAGGCTCAAACACGTCCCCCTTGCGAAGTTTTCTTCCGTTCAAAAAGGCGGTATCCGACATGCGTTTCCCGCCTGCGGGTTGCAAATCGGAGATGCGCACCGCGCCGCTGCCGCATTGCACGACGAGGGTTTTGGTATCCGAGAGCACCGTCCCCGCGGACATGCCCCCCTCCCCTGCGCATACCTCGGCGAAGTAGAAGTTGAGCGTGAGCCCCCCGATGACGCCAAAGGCGCACGGCGCGGGCGAAAGACCACGGATGAGCGCGCTCACCTCGGCGGCGGGACGGGAAAAATCCACCTGCTCCCGCGCCACTTTTTTGCAGACGAAGCCCTCCCCCTGCGGAACGAGAGGAGCGCGCCCGACCATCGGCAACGCCTTTACGATGAGTTCCGCGCCGAGTGCGGCGAGCCGTTCGGTGAGCGTGCCGCAGGTGTCGCGCGGGGAAATGGGCGTTTCGCATTGCAAGAGCATGTCGCCCGTATCGAGCCCGCGTTCGGTTTTCATGATGGTGACGCCCGTCTTTTCGCACCCGTCGAGGATGGCGCGCGCGATGGGAGCCGCGCCGCGGTAGGCGGGAAGCAGGGAGGCGTGCACGTTCCATACGCCGAGCGGGAACAAGTCGAGGATCTCCTGCGTGAGGATCTGTCCGTAGGCGCAGGTCACCATGAGATCGGCGGGAGGCAGGCAATTTGCCTCCTCTTTGAGACGGGCGGGCTGCAACACGGGAATGCCGAGGGAGAGTGCCGTCTCCTTGACGGGCGAGGGCGTTACGATCCCCTTTCTGCCCTGCGGCTTGTCGGGTTGGGTGAGCACGGCGACGACGTCATACCCCGCCGCGTGCAGAGCTTTGAGGGAGGGTACGGCAAAGGAAGGCGTACCCGCAAACAGAATGCGCATCAGTCCTCCGCGTCGCGGATGTTCTCCGCTTTATCGGTATAGAGTATGCCGTCGAGGTGGTCGAGTTCGTGGCAGACGGCGCGGGCGAAGAAGTCGCGCGCGACGATGGAATACTTGTCTCCCTTGCGGTCTTGGAACAGGATCTTCACCTTGGAGGGACGGCGCACCGTGCCCGCCTTGCCGCGCACGGACAGACAGCCCTCCGCGCCGACCTGCTCCCCCTTTTGCCAGACGAACACGGGATTGATGAATTCAAAATATCCCTCGTCGACGAGCACGACGACGGCGCGGACGGGAACGCCGACCTGCGGCGCGGCAAGCCCCGCCCCCTGTGCGTCGAGCAAGGTCTCTTTCATATCGTCGAGAAGCCGCCCGAGCTCCCCGTCGAAGCGTTCCACTGGTTTGCAGGTTTCGCGGAGGACGGGCGCGCCCACCTGTACGATTTCACGGATCATAATGTCTCCTTTGCGCCTTGCGCCTAATTGAGATTCGCGGGATTTTCCTCGACATAGACGAGGACGTTCTTATATTTTACGTCGCACGCGGCGTACACCTCTTTGAGAAGAGAGGGGTCGAGCAGCCGCATGAGAACTTGAAAGCGGTATTTGTTGCGGATGCGCCCGATGGGCGAACGCATCTGGCGGAAGAAGAGAAATTTTTGCGGATCGGCGTCGTAGATGCGGCGCAAGCGTTCATGCACTTCCTTGATGGCGTACGCCGTCTCCCGCTCGTCGTCGCCCGAAGCCATCACCCGCACGATGCGCGCAAAGGGAGGAAACCCCGTCGCCGCGCGCATGGAGATCTCGTGTTCGTAAAATCCCTCGTAGTCGTACCGCGCGGCAAAGCGGAGAATGTAATTTTCGGGGTCGTAGGTCTGCAAAACGACCTCCCCCGCCGCCTGCGCCCTGCCGCTCCTGCCCGCCACCTGCGTGATGAGCTGGAAGGTGCGCTCCCCGCTCCTGTAATCGGGGAAGTGCAGGCTCATATCCGCATCGAGCACGCCCACGAGGGTGACCTGCGGAAAATCGTGCCCCTTTGCGACCATTTGCGTTCCGACGAGGATATCCGCTTCCCGCCGCGCGAACTGTTGCAGAATGCGGAAATGCCCCTCCTTGCCGCTCGTCGTATCGACGTCCATCCGCAAGACGCGGGCGGCGGGATAGAGCTTTTTGAGCTCGGCGGCGACCCGTTGCGTCCCCGTCCCCACATAGCGGATACGCCTGTCGCCGCATTGCGGACAGGCGGCGGGCATCTTGTACCGCGCCCCGCAGTAGTGGCATTTGAGGCAGTCCTCGTCGCTGTGATAGGTGAGCGCGACGTCGCAATTTTCGCACTTGGCAACATAGCCGCAGCTCTGGCAGATGACCGTCTGCGAATATCCCCTGCGGTTGAGAAAGAGAATGGCTTGGTTGTGTTCGGAAAGACACCGCGCGAGCTTTTCGCGCAGAACGGAGGAAAACGCCGTGGCGTTCCCCCGCCGCACCTCGCGGCGCATGTCGACGATGGAGACCGCGGGCAGGGGACGGGCGTTGATACGGTCGGGCATGGTGACGAGCCCGAACTCCCCCTCCGCCGCGCGGCGGTAGGTTTCGACGGCGGGCGTCGCGCTTCCGAGCACGAGCTTACACCCGTTGTACTGCGCGCGCAGACGGGCGACGTCGAACGTATGATAGCGGGGCGCGCTCTCCGAGGAATAGCTTCCGTCGTGCTCCTCGTCGATGACGATGATCCCCACGTTCTCGACGGGCGCGAACACCGCCGAACGCGCGCCGATCGCGATGCGGGCGTCCCCCGCGCGCAAGCGTTGCCATTCGTCGAACCGCTCGCCCGCCGAAAGTCCGCTGTGCAAAATGGCGGCGGCACGCCCGAAGCGGGCGCGAAGCTGCATGAGCATTTGCGGCGTGAGCGAGATCTCGGGCACGAGAAAGATCGCCGTCTGCCCCCGCGCGAGAGCCTTGGCGATGAGATGCAAATACACCTCGGTCTTGCCGCTCCCCGTCACGCCGAAGACCAGCGTGACCGTCTTTTGGGTGTTTTCGATGTATTCCACCGCCCTTTTCTGGGCGGCGGTGAGGGGATGCTCCCCCTGCGTTTCGGACTGTCCGCGGTAGGGATCGCGGAAAGAGCGGCGGCGTTCCAGACGGATCGCCCCCTTTTCCGCAAGCGACTTGACCGCCGCCGCGCCGAACCGTTCGCGCAAAGCCGCCGCGTCCGCCTCTTTTTTCTCCCGCAAAAAGGAGAGAAGTTCGCTCTGGCGGGGGGCGCGGGACACGTCTGCCTCGCCCGCAAAGACGGCGACGGTGCGGTAGGATTCGCTCACCTTGCCCGTCCGCATTTCTGCGGGGAGGAAGAGACGGAGCGCGGCGGCAAGCGGGACGCGGTAGCGCGCGGCGATCTTGCGCGCGATCGAAAGATTTTCCTCGGTGAGGGCGGGGATCTCGTCGGCGGCGCGGATGACCTTTTTCACCCGTTCCGCGGGGAGATCGGAGGTCTCCTTGACGCGCATGACGAAGCCCGTCGTCACGCCGTTCCCGAACGGCACGACGACGCGCATTCCCGCGGCGAGCGAGCCGCATGCGTAATCGAAGATTTTATCGACGTCGCTGTGGGCGACGTCTACGATGACCTCTGCGTACATATCCGCTATGAAAAAGCCCCCGTGCGGGGCTTGTTTCAGTCATTCACGCATTTGACCTTGCCGTTCATGACTTCTTGGCAGGCGAGGACGATCTCCTTTTGCTTGCCGGGAAGTTCGGTCGCGCCCGTCGACTGCATCTGTTCGATGATCTGCCGCGTACGCTTTGCGATGACGACGCACAGCTCGTATCTGGAAACGGGCGATTCCTCGCTCCCGAGTTTTCTGACGAGCGCGTCTACCGACGGTTCATTGATCATATTGTCACACTCCTACTTGTTTTGTTCTGTTGCGATGATCTCGCGCACCTTGCGGAGAGCCTCTTCGAGCGTATCGTTTACGACGACGTAGTCGTAAAGGTCGCATTGTCCGAGTTCGTATCTCACCCTCTGCAAGCGGCTCTTTTTGGCTTCTTCCGTTTCGCTGCCCCGTCCGTCGAGCCGCGCCACGAGTGCCTCGGGCGTGGGGGGGACGATCATGATGAGCACGCTTTTGTCGGGCATCAAACGCTTGCAGTTGAGCCCGCCCACGACGTCGATCTCCAAAATCACCGATCTCTCTTTCAGTTGGCGTTCCACGAAAGAGCGCGGCGTGCCGTAGAAATTGCCGAAGTGCTCGTCGTATTCGAGGAAGTCGTTCTCCTCGATGCGGCTGCGGAACTCCCGTTCGGTGATGAAATAATAGGAATCGCCCTCTTTTTCGCCTCTGCGCGGCGCGCGCGTCGTGCAAGATACCGATTTTGCGAGCGTTTTGTCGCATTCCATCAGCGCGTCGACGATCGTCCCCTTGCCTACCCCGGAGGGTCCCGAGATCACAAACAGTAAATTTCTCATGCTTACTCCAAATTCTGGATCTGTTCGCGGACCTTTTCGATCTCGTTCTTCATTTCGAGCGCGTACTTGGTAACTTCCCCGTCGTTGGATTTACTGCAAACGGTATTGCATTCGCGGTTGAATTCCTGAATGAGGAAGTCGAGTTTTCTCCCCACCGTGTCGCTCTCGCAGATCTTGTAGAACTCCTCGATGTGCGATTTGAGACGGGTGAGCTCTTCGTCGATGTTGCACTTGTCCGAATAGACCGCCGCCTCCGTTAAAATTCGCGTCTCGTCCACCTTGCCGTCCAGAAATTCCTCCATGCGTTCGGTCAGTTTTTTGCGGTATTCTTCGGCGACGCGCGGGGCGCGGACGGCGATCTTGTCGCGAAGCGCGGCGATCGCAGCCATGCGGGAAAGAAGATCGGCTTTGAGCCGTTCCCCCTCCGCCGCGCGCATTGCGGCATGCGCCCGCAACGCCTCTTTGAGCGCGCTTTCGAGCGCGGCTTTGAGCTCCTCGTCGAGCGACGCGCCGTCCTCCGCCTTTACCACGTCGGGCTGGCGCAGCAAAAAGGCGAGAGAAAGGTCGTCTTTGAGGGCGGGAAAGTTTTCCCGCAAAGTCTCTTGCGCCTGCACATAGGAACGGGCGAGCGCGAGATCGACGCAAAGCGGCTTGCTCTTTTCCCGCTTGTCGGAATAAGAGACGAACACGTCGACATGCCCGCGCGATATGCAAGCGCGCACGAGCGAACGCACCGTCTCCTCCGCGGCGAGAAATACGCGGGGGCTCTTTACGGCGAGGTCGAGATAGCGGTTGTTCACCGAACGGACCTCCGCGACGAGCTCTACGCCGCCGCTGCGGTATTCTCCCTTTCCGTACCCCGTCATACTGTACATGCTGCCGAAATTCTCCTTTGTTTTATCATATCATATTCGCGCGGAATTGGCAAGCGGTTTGCGATTTTTTTCTGTTATTCGCCCGCGAGCCGTTTGAGAAATTCCTCTTCCCCGATGACGGGAATGCCGAGTTTCTTCGCCTTGTCGAGCTTACTGCCCGCCTTCTCTCCCGCGATCACCAGCGTGGTCTTGTTGGAGACCGCGCTCTGGCACACCCCGCCGCGCGCCTCGATCTCCTTTTGCGCCTCGGGACGGGACATCGCCGTGAGCGAGCCCGTGAGCACCACGCTCTCCCCCGCGAACGCGCCCCCCGTTTGCGCCTTGACGAACGGGGTCACCCCCGCGTCGTACAAACGGCGTAGCTCCTCCTTGTTCTCGGGATCTGCAAAATATGCGGCGACCGATCTTGCCGTCACCTCGCCCACGTCGTCGATCCCGACGAGCTCTTCCACTGTGAGCGCGGCGACCGCCTCCACGCTCCCGAACGCCGCGAGGTCGCGTGCGGCGACCCGACCGATGCCGTCGATCCCGAGCGCGTACAAAAACCTGTCGAGCGGAACGCGCTTGCTGTTTTCGACGGCGGAGAGCAAATTCGCAATCTTCTTTTCCTTGAATCCTTCGAGCCCCTCGAAGTCGGACACGGTGAGCGCGTAGAGGTCGGAAAACCGCCGCACCCCCCGCTTTTCGTAGAGCAACGTGAGCGTCGCCTCGGACATGCCCTCCACGTCCGCCGCGTTTTTGGAACAAAAGTGGGTGAGCTTTTGCACGACGCGGGGCGGGCAATCGGGGTTGGTGCAGAACAAATTCGCCCCCACTTCGGCGACCGCGCTCCCGCAGGCGGGGCAGAGGACGGGCTTTTGCACGGGGACGCTCCCCTCGACGTGCCCGATCGCGCCGAGGATCTCGGGAATGACTTCGTTGGAACGGCGCACGAGCACGTGGGAATGCACTTTCACATCCTTTCGCGTGAGGTCGCCGTAGTTGTTGAGGGTAGCGCGGCGCACGGTAGCCCCGCCGAGGTCGACGGGTTCGATCTCGGCGAGCGGGGTCAGTTTGCCCGTCCTGCCCACCTGCCAGAACACCCGCTTTACGACGCTCTCCGCCTCCTCCGCTTCAAACTTGTAGGCGATCGCCCAGCGCGGGAATTTATCGGTATAGCCGAGGGCGGCGCGCAGCCCGCTCTCGTCCGTCTTGACGACCGCACCGTCGGTGAGCACGTCGATGTTGCGGCGTTCGATCTCGATCTCGTCGATGGCGGCGCGCACCTCCTCGTGCGTCTTGCAGATCTTGAAATAGGGATAGGTCTTGAATCCCTCGCGGCGCAAAAATTCCATCGCCTCCGTCTGCGAAAGTTCGCCGTCGCTCATATAGTTCACGTCGTAGAAATAGATCTCGGGGGAACGCGTTCTGGTGACGGCGGGGTCGAGATTGCGGATCGCGCCCGCCGCCGCGTTGCGCGCGTTTTTGAGCTGGTCGCCGGGGTGCGCCTCGTTGTAGCGGCGAAGCACCGAGAGCCGTATCACCGCCTCCCCGCGCACTTCGAGCGTGCCGCGGTAGGAGATTTTGAGCGGGAAAGAGGGCACGGCAAGCACCTGCGCCGTCACGTCCTCTCCCTCAACGCCGTTCCCGCGCGTGGTGGCGCGGACGAACACGCCGTTTTCATAGGTGAGACAGACGGTGAGCCCGTCGAACTTGTATTCGACGGTATAGGTGGGATCGCCCGCCTTTTCGACGCGCGCAAAGAACGCGTCGAGCTCGTCGTCGGAGACCGCCTTGTCGAGGCTGTACAGCCGCGCGATGTGCGTATGCCGCGCGAACGCCTTTACGGGCTCGCCCCCCACGCGGCGCGTGGGCGAATCGGCGAACACGACCCCCGTCTCCCGTTCGAGCTCTTTGAGTTCGTCGTACAGCCTGTCGTATTCGCGGTCGGAGACGGTCGGCGCGTCGAGCACATAATACTCGTACGCCCATTGGTTGAGGATGTCGCACAGTTCCCTCTGACGCTTGTTTTCTTCCATGATCACTCCAAAATTTCGAGCGGCGCGAGTGCCGCGGCAAGTTCCTTTACGCCCGCCTTCTCAAAGCGGACGGCGATGATGAGATTCCCCTCCCCCCGCATGCCGACGACCTCCCCGTCGCCGAACCGCGGATGGCGCACTTTTAAGCCGATACGGAAGCGGGAAGTGTCTTTGCGCTCGGCGGGCTGGGTTACGCCCGCATTGCCGAAGCGCGCCGTCCCCGCCGTCGGACGGGGATTCCCCCGCGGCAGTTTCCCGCCGCCGAACGCGCCGTATGCCTCGCTCTCCGAAGCGGAGACCCGCCGCACCGCCCCGTTCCCGTAGCCGTTTCCGTAATTGTTTCCGTAGTTATTCCCGTAATGACCGTAGCCGCTCCCGTAACGGTTGCCGCCGTTGCCGTAATTGCCGTACCCGTTGCCGTACTGACCGAAGCCTGCGCGCAGATCGCGGGCGGGCAGGGAGAGCTCGGAGGAGAGTTCTTCGAGGAAGCGGGAACGGGCGGTGAGCTCGCGGTGACCGTAGAGATAGCGGGAACGCGAGCGGGTGAGAAAGAGCTTTTCCTTGGCGCGGGTGATGGCGACGTACATGAGCCGCCGTTCCTCTTCGAGTGCCTTTTCGTCGTTCGCGGCGCGGGAGGTGGGCATGATGTCCTCTTCCAGCCCCGCCAAAAAGACGCAGCGGAACTCCAACCCCTTTACGGCGTGGATGGTGGCGATGGTGACATAGTTCCCCTCGTCCATCTCGTCGGTGTCCGAATAGAGGGTGATCTGTTGCAGGTAGTCGGAAAGGGTCGCCCCCTCGTTGAGGCGGACGAACTCGTCGACGGAATTTTGAAATTCGTCGAGATTGGCGCGCTTGGTGAGGCTGTCGTCCGAATTGTCGGCGTACTGCGCGTACATGCCCGAGCCCGAAATGATGCGGGCGACGAGCTCGTTGATGGGCAGTTCCTGCGAGAGGACGACGAGCTCCTTGATATACGCCCCGAACGCGCGCACCTTTTCGCGCGCGCCCGCCGTAAGCGGGAGAAGATCGCAGTCGAGCACGGCGTCGTAGACGGAGAGATCCTCGCGCGCGGCGTAATCGTAGAGCGTCTGCACCGTCTTGTCGCCGATGCCGCGGCGGGGAACGTTGATAATGCGGATCGCCGCCTCGCTGTCAAACGGGTTGGCGACGAGACGGAGATAGGCGAGGATGTCTTTGATCTCCTTGCGCTCGTAGAACTTGAAGCCGCCGAACACCTTATAGGCGATGCCGTATTTGGCGAATTCCTGTTCATAGGCGCGGGTGAGCGCGTTGATGCGCATGAGGACGGCGAAGTCGGAGAGCGAATATCCCCCGTCGCGGAGGGCGGCGATGATCCGCGCCGCGTACATCGCTTCCCCCGTCTCCTCGTCCGCCTCGTACACGGTGGGCTTGTCCCCCTCGGGCGCGTCCGTCCAGAGCTTCTTGCCCTTACGCATGCGGTTGTGCGCGATGGACGCGTTGGCGAGCGCGAGGATCGCCCCCGTCGAGCGGTAGTTGCGTTGCAGTTTGTAGACTTTCGCCCTCGGATAGCTCTTTTCGAAGTTGAGAATGTTCTCGATCTTCGCCCCCCGCCAGCCGTAGATGGATTGGTCGTCGTCGCCGACGACAAACAGGTTGCCGTGCTCGGAGGCGAGCATCTTGATGATTTCGAATTGGACGGCGTTGGTATCTTGAAACTCGTCGACGTGGATATAGCGGAACTTGCCCGCGAGATATTCGCGCGCCTCGGCGTCCTGTTGCAGGAGGGCGCGCGCCTCGGTGAGCAAGTCGTCGAAATCGAGGGCGTTGTTGGCTTTGAGGTGCGCGTCGTACCGCTCATAGATGCGCATCGACGCGTCGATATTGTCCTCATAGCTGTATTCTTCGGCATAGCCTTCGGGGGAAAGCCCGAGCATTTTGGCGTTGGAAATATGGTATTTTGCGGATTTGAGGATGGATTCGTCGGCATAGCCGCAATCCTTATACGCCTGTTTGATGACGGCGGCGCGCTCCTGCTCGGCATAGATCGAGAAGTTCTCTTTGAGCCCCCTGCGCGAGGCGAACATGCGCAGGATCTTCACGCACATGGAGTGGATGGTGCACACCCACATCCTGCGCGTATCGACGGCGCGCCCGAGCCGCTCTTTCATCTCCCCCGCCGCCTTATTGGTGAACGTGATGGCGAGGATATTTTCGGGAGACACGCCGCACTCCGTAACGAGGTAGCCGATCCGCGCCGTGAGGACGCGCGTCTTTCCGCTCCCCGCCCCCGCGAGAACAAGCACCGCGCCCTCGGTATCGAAAACGGGCAGCTGCTGTTCTTCGTTGAGTTCTTCCAGAAGTTCCATATCTGATATTATACCATAACGGGTCGGGATTGGGCAAGCGGATTTTACCGAAATCTTCCGTTTGAAAGCGGTTACGGCTTTTTGTTTTTCAGCTCGAATTCGTATTCCCGTTTGAAGCGTTCGAGGGCGCGCAAATACCGCTCGGAGAGTTCGAGGTTATATTTTTGTTTTTCGTCGTAGGAGAGGGTGTCGTAGTAGGCGCGGTCGGTGAGGCGGCCGATCGCGTCGGAGACCTCCCCCTCCGAAAGGAGGAGGTCGCGCACTTTCAAATAGAACGCGTCGGGCGCGTCCCCTTTGATGGTGTCCTCGACCTTTGCGTGAAAGTACCGTTCGAGCTTGCTTTCGTTGATCCCCTGTTCGCGCGCGATGGAGCGTTCTTTGGAAAGACGCTCTTCGCATTCCTTCCAGAACCCCCGTTTCATGCGCGATTTTGCTTCCTTTGCAAGCGACTTTAAGGTACGCTCCATGATAGACCCCTTTTCGACTTTTTTCGCAAGAAAAAATCCGTAACGGGCGTTACGGATCTTCTTTCAGTTTCTGCTTCTCTTTCTTGCCGCTTCCGACTTCTTTCTCTTTTTGACGGAGGGCTTCTCGTAAAATTCTTTTTTACGAAGATCGCCGATGATGCCGTCGCGGGAGCACTTTCTCTTGAACCTGCGAAGCGCAGATTCGAGATTCTCGTTTTCTCCGACCTTGATCGTAGACATATTCAACCCTCCTTCGCCGCAGCACTTATTACCCGCTTATTATAACAGACGCGCCGTCCGTTGTCAATTTTTTTCGGGCGCATTTTCATTTTTCCGCGAAATTTTTTTCAGATCGCGCGGATGGCTTCCACGGGCTTCTTCTTCACCGTGAGCGCGACGGGCACGGCGGTGGAGACGATCGCGGTCGCCCCAGCCACGGCGAGCACCACGAGCGCGTTCACCCAATCGAAATAGAACATCCCGAACGAGAGCAGCCCCGCCGATATGAGCACGGGATTGATGAGCGAGCATACGAGCAGCGCGCCGAGTGCGCCGAGCGCAAAGCAGAACAGCGTGATCGCCGCCCCCTCTACCATAAAGATCTTATATACGTCGATCCCCCGCGCCCCGACCGCGCGCAGAATGCCAATGTCCTTGCGCTTCGCGTTGATGCTCGCCGAAATGAAGTTGAAAAGCAGCAGCGCGGAGAACACCGCGAGCACGGCGGCGGCAGGTCCCAAGATCACGATGATGTCGCCGAACACGCTCTCGTTGGCGCGGATATCCCGCATGAACGCGTACGGCGTGCGGTAATCGACGCCCATCTCCTCCCAATCGGCGCGGTCGGCAGCCATGACCGCCGAAGCCGTCGTGCTCCTGCCGCCCGTGAGCGGCGCGAACAGGAACTGCACATGGCTTCCCGCGGGCTCGGCTTCCTCTTTGACGATAAATCTCTGCCACGGACCCATGCCGAAACTTTCCACGAAGTTGCTCGAACGGAAGCGCGTGCCGTCGACGTTGGCGAAGCGGACGTTCTCCCCGCTCATAAAGGTATCGTATTTGCCGTATTCCGTCCAGCAATCGTTCCCCACGACGGCGAGCGAGGACATCGAATAGCGGAACACCTCCGCAAACTCTTTCACGCTCTCCTTATATTCGTTGAGCGGCGCGCCCGAGAGCCCCGCCGACGACTGCCCTTTGAGCGATTCGTGTTCCTCGAACGTCTCGTGCGGGTCGTACACGCCCGTGATGTAGAACGGAATGGAGACGGACGCGCTCATGGAGAGGTTGATCTCCTGTCCCACGAGGTCGTCGGGCGAGGAGATGACGGGCGCGGGCGAGGTGCGGTTGTACCCGTAGTGCGCGAACGTTTCGTACACCGCTTGGGAGACGAGCATTTCGTTCGCCGCTTGCGGCATCTCCCCCGCGATCAGCGTGAACGACCCGTTGTCGAACAGGCGTTGCGCCTCCGAGAGAAGAACGAACCCCGTAAATTCCTCGATCGCCTCATAATATGCGTCCGAAAGTTCGTTCAGCCCGCGCGATTGATAGCCCGTAAAGAGGATGGAGGCGAGGTTGAAATTGAACACGGGCAGGAAAGTTTCGCCGTATTTTTCGCGGATACGCGCGATCTCGGCGTCCGAAAAATGCGCCCGCGACGCGCCCGTGTTGATGTCGGACGCAACGACCTTGCCCTTGCTGTTCTCCACATACATCACGCCGTGCTTTTCGATGACCGCCGCCCCGTAGTCCGAGCCGACGAGCGACTTCTTTCCGATCTTGTACGCGTCGTAGGTGATGAGCGTGGAAAACACGCCGAACACGATGAAAGCGATCGTCGCAAGCAGGGTGGTGAAGATGAGGCGGAGAGGCTTTAACCGCAGTCCCGAAACGCCCATTTTGAAGGCGTAACGGAAAGGAAATTTGGATTTGATGAACTCCGTTCCGTCGGGCGGCGGGACGGGCAGGTCGGTGACTTCGGTGGGTTCGAACGTCGCGTGCGGGGCGCGGGGCAGACGCTCCACGTCCTCCTCTTCCGCGCTGACGACCACGCTCCCCTTGTGCCGCTTGACGAACTCGACCATGCGGCGCGCCTCGTCGTCGGTCATCGCCGCGCCGCTCCGCAGGGCGATCTTCTTTTCGGCGACCTCTTCGAAATTCTTGCGCGCCGTCTCCCGCTCCTCCGCGGTGCGGGTCACGTCGGATACGATCTTGCCGTCTTTGAGCTCGATGATACGGTCGGCGTACACCTCCGCAAACTCGCGGTCGTGCGAGACGATGACGACGAGCTTCTCCTCGGCGAGCTTTTTGAGGGTGTCGAACACCTGCATGCCCGTCTTGGAATCGAGCGCGCCCGTGGGCTCGTCCCCCATGATGATCTCGGGGTCTTTGACGAGGGCGCGGGCGATGGCGACGCGCTGTTTCTGTCCGCCCGAGAGCGTGTTGGGGCGGCGTCCGCCCAGCCCCTCGAGGTCGACCCTGCGCAAGATCTCGCCGACCTTTTCGGGGTCATTGGGCTTGCCTTGCAGTTCGATGGCGAGCGCGACGTTCTCGGCGACGGTGAGCTCCTGCAAGATGTTGTATTCCTGAAAGATGAAGCCGAGATAGGTGTTGCGGTAGGAATCGAAATCGCTCTTGCTGAAATCTTTGGACGACTTACCGTTGACGATCACCTCGCCCTCGTCGGGTTCGTCCAGCCCGCCCGAGACGTTGAGCAGGGTGGATTTCCCGCTCCCCGACTTCCCGAGCAGGAACACCATGCCCTTTTCGGGGAAATCGACGGATACGTCGTCGAGAGCCTTGACCGTTTCGCCCTTGGTCGTATAATGTTTTACGAGATGTTTTACCTGTAACATTGCAAGTCCTCTGCGCCCGTCTTTGCGCTCGCTTTTTTGAAAATTTTACGCGATATCGCGCGGTTTGTCAACAAAATGTCCTGTCGCCCGTTCAAGTTTTTGCAAACTTTCACAAACTCAATAAAAACACGCGACGAGCTCGTCGACGAGCGCGGGCGTCATCATGCCGTAGGTGCAGTACAGGGTGAGTACGGTGAAGCGGTCGCGGATACGGTATGCCGACGTGAACATGTCGCGCACGGTCGCCTCGGCAACTCCGAGCTCCGAAAAACGGGTGGGACAGCCGAACGTGCGCAAGATCTCCCGCTCCCATTCCTCGGAGGGAAGCCGTTTCGCAACTTCGTACACCGCCTCGCAGCCCTCGAAAGGCGCGCGGGCAGAAAGCGTGCGGTAGAGATAGAGGGAGACCGCCGTGCCGAGTCCCACCTTTACGCCGTGCAGGGGGATGCGCTCGCCGCGGCGCAGGAAGTCCATTTCGAGGAAGTGGCTCATGTGATGTTCCGCGCCCGAAGCGGGACGGGAATTGCCCGCAACGACCATCGCGTATCCCGAGACGAGCAGGGCGTCCATGAGCCGCGCAACGCCCTCTTCCCCGCCCGAAGCTATGGCGGGCAGGCTCTGTTTGCACGCCCCGAGTGCCTCGTACATGAGCGCGGCGGCGGGCTCGTTGTAGCTCTCCCCCGTAAGCAGAGAGGAGATCTTCCAATCGGTCAAACAGCAGTCCTTTGCGAGGATGTCCCCCACGCCCGCGCCGATCATCATGCGGGGGGCGGCGGCGAGGACGGAGAGGTCGATGAGCACGTCGCTCGCGACCTGCGCGGGACGGGTGATCTTGAATCCCCCCTCGATGAGCGGGGTCACGCCCGACGAGAAGCCGTCCATCGACGGCGCGGTCGCGAAGATCCCGCTCGGAACGCCGCGCAAAAAGCCGACGTATTTTGCAATGTCGTTGAGCGTGCCCGCCCCGACGGCGAGAAGATAGTCGTACCCCTGCGCCGCCTCCTTGACCGCCGCGATCGCCCGCTCGTCCGCGACGGGCTCGTATGAGGGAAAGACAAACGTGCCGCACTGCGCGTACTCTCCGAGCCGACCGAGCAGCGGTGTTGCGAGCGGGGCGGTGTTCCGGTCGGCGATCGCGAGGACGCGCTTTCCGCGCACCCGTTCGAAAAAGCGGGGAAAGTTGCCGTCTGCGCCGCGTTCGGCGTTCACGCCGTAGGTGCGGGAGAGCGTTTCGATGTCGATCATTCTTTGTCCCTCCCCTTACAGACGAAGTTGCAGGCGATGCCCTCGTCGTAGTCGCCGAAGCCTTTGCCGAAGAGGGTGAAGCCGCCGCGGTGCACGGCGTCCTCGGGCACGAAGATGCGGAAACGGATCTGCCCGCCCACGCGCAGATCGAGGTCGGAGAGCGTCGCGTCGGACACCTTGATCCCCGAGATGAACGTCCCGTCGCGGTTGACGGCGATCAGGATCTTTTTCCCGTACTGTCCGAGGTTGCCGAACCACCATACGGGGTTCGCCGTGCCCGTCCTGTCGTTGTACTCCCCCTTGCTCGTGTAGTAGCCGAGGAGATGTCCGTTGACCGAAAAATGCACGTCGCTCGGGTAGTACGCCGAATAGCCGGGGGCTTCGGAGGCGATCTCCATGGAGAATTGCAGTTCCAACAGCTCGCTGTCCTCGGTGAGATAGTTGGGAATGAGATATTCCACATACCCGTACGAGAGCCATAGTATGCCCGCCTTGATCCGCTCGGGATAGGAAAAACAGGCGGGGTCGTCGAACCGCCCGATCACCTTTTCCCGCGTCGCAATGCCGCAGGTGGGGTGGATGTCGTACCCGACGTAGTGTCCCACATCGATGTGCGCCGTCTCTACGCGCCCCTCCGCTTGCGGCTGACCCTTGAAATCGACGATGATGCGGTCGGTCGCGAGACAGCAGATCTTCTGCGTCCCGCGGACGCCCGAGGACGTGGTGATCTCGATGAGCCCCGCCGCGTGCAGTTTTTTGATGTGCGCCGTGATCGCGCCGTTGGAGATGCCGAACCGCTTGGCAAAGTGCGCGAGATTGAGCTCGCCGTGTTCGAGCAACTCTTCGAGAATGCCGAGCCGCACGTCCGAATCGAGTGCCTCGTAAAGCAGTTTCCCCTGTTTGAAATCTTTCAAATAAATCATACCGACATTATACTTCTCTCCCGCGCAAATGTCAACGTTTCCTTATGCTACACGAAAATATTTCACAAAAATCTCAAATAAAGCCCCTCTTTTTTTATTTTTGAGCCCCGACCGCTACGGAAAAAGCGGCGAAGCCGCGCAAAAAAACGCGCCTCCGAAGCGGACTTCGGAGGCGCGTTTTGTGCCGAATGTTATTTCACGCTTTTTAGAAGCGTTTCAACGGCAGTTTTCACTTCGCCGAGCGCGGCGTCTGCCGCCGCCTCGTCTTTCGCCTTGATGGAGAAATAGATTTTGAGTTTGGGTTCTGTGCCCGAGGGGCGCACACAGACGAAGCTCCCGCCCGCGAGTTCGTAGTACACGCAGTTGCATTTGGGAATGCCGAGCTTTTGCACCGAGCCGTCTTTGGCGCGGCGGACGTCGGCGGAATAGTCGCGCACCGCCTCCACGGCGAACGAGGCAAAGTTCGTCACGTTCACCGTCTTTAACGCGTCGACCACGGCGTTCATCTCTTTCATCGCGTTGAGACCCGCGTATTGGATGGAGATGTTCTTATCGAGCACGAAGCCGTATTTTTGATAGATCTCCTGCAATCTCCCCCAAACGGTCTTGCCGATGTAGGCGTAGTAGCATACCATTTCGGCGCAGAGCATGGAGGCGACCACCGCGTCCTTATCGCGGGCGTGCGTGCCGCGCAGATACCCGCAGCTCTCCTCGAAGCCGAACACATAGGTGTGCGAGCCGTCTTTTTCCCAATCTTTGATCTTCTCGCCGATGAACTTGAATCCGACGGGCGTTTCGAAGAGCGCGACGCCGAAATCTTCGCAGATCGCCTTTGCCATGCCCGTCGTGACGAACGACTTGACGACGGCGGCGTTTGCGGGAAGTTTGCCCTCCTCTTTGAGACGGGTGAGAATGTAGTCGAGCAGCAGAATGCCGACCTGATTGCCCGAGAGCGCGACGAACTCGCCCGCGTCGTTCTTGACGGCGACGCCGAGACGGTCGGAATCGGGGTCTGTGCCGAACACGACGTCCGCCTTGATCTCGTTCGCGAGCGCGATGCCCATCGAAAGGGTCTCCTTAAATTCGGGGTTGGGCACGGCGACCGTGGAAAAAGCGGGGTCCTCGCTCGTCTGCGCCTCGACCACCGTCACGTTGATCCCGAGCTTTTTGAGAATGGCGGTAACGGGGATATAGCCCGACCCGTGCACGGGGGTATAGACGAGTTTGAGGTCTTTGCCGCACTTTTTCACCGCCTCGTCCGAGAGGGTGAGTTTGGAGAGTTCGGCGATGTAGTCGTCGTCGACGGAGGCGGGAACGGGAACGATGAGCGGGCTCGTTTCGTCGCCGTCGACCGAGAGATAATCGGTGATCTTTTGAATGAAGCCGACGACCACTTGGGTCGCTTCGGGGGACATCTGCGCGCCGTCCTCGCCGTACACCTTATAGCCGTTGTATTCCTTGGGATTGTGCGAAGCGGTGATCATGATCCCCGCGACCGTGCCGAGACGGCGCACCGCATACGAGAGCATGGGCACGGGGTGCACCCGCGAAAACACATACGCCCGAATGCCGTTCTTTGCGAGGACGCCCGCCGCCGCCTCCGCGAACACGCGCGAATTTTTGCGCGTATCGTAGGAGATGACGACCCCCCTCTCCTTGCCCGCGGGAAGCGTTCCGATGTATTCGGAGAGCCCCTGCGTGGCGCGGCGCACCGTGTACACGTTCATCATGTTGACGCCGCAACCAATGATCCCGCGCATGCCCGCCGTCCCGAATTCGAGCTCGCCGCCGAAGCGGTATTCTTTCTCCTTTTCGTCCCCTGCGATCGCTTCCAGCTCCGCCCTGTCGGCGGGCGCAAGACGGGGATCGCGCAACCAACTCTCGTACAGTGTTTGATAGCTCATAACATTCTCCTTTATAACGAGGGCGCGCCGAGGGCGCGCCGCTTGATTTCTTATGAATCCATTGCCGAGGGATCGTCGGAGGAAACGCCGCCGACGATGCGATCTTTTTCGATGAAGTATTTCTTGCCCGCGCCTTCGTAGTAGTTGACGAACTGCATGACGAGCAGGAAGATGAAGCTCAACGGAACGGTGAGCAGAAGCCCGCTTCCCACCGTGCACAGCGCGAACGCGACGTTCACGACGACCACGAGATAGATGGCGACGAGGAAGCCCGCAAAGCGGTGCGAGAACCGCTTTCCGTTCTGCGCCGTCTCTTTGAGCGCGCCGACCACCGACTTCTTCCCCTCGATGATCGCGGGGATCCACGAGGAGATAAAGGTGAGTTTGAGTGCTTGCAGACAGATGATCGCGGTGAGCGTGAGCGACACCGCGATGAGCACGGTGACCACCCCCCACGAGGGCAAGAGCGAGGGCACATAGAAGAAGAACAGCCAGCAGGCGAGCATGGAGATGAGGTCGTACACGAACGCGAGCGGGACATAGATGACCTGATAGAGCGCGGCGTTGCCGATGTTGCGGAAGAACGAATATTGGAAACTGACGCGGGCGAACACGCTCATGCGCTCGTTGATGAGCGTTCCCACGGCGAACAGGGCGAGCCCGTTGGTGAAGCGGGAGAGAAGATAGATACAGCTTACGCCGATCACCGACCCGACGATCGAGCCGATCTTGGAGGCGACGAGCTGTCCGAATGCGACAAGGACGTTATGGGAGACCGTTTGGAAGTTGTGCAGCTCCTCCACTTCGCCCGTCGTGAGCGCGCGCAAAAAGTCGCCCAAGAGCCCCTTTACCGCGTCGAATTCCGCGCTCTGCACGATCGCCGCGAGCCCGAGCCGCAAAATGACGAACGTGAGGCTGAAAAACACGATCCCCGATACGATGCGGTACAGCAAAAGTTTGAATACGTTGGGAAATTGGTCGGCGGTTATCAGAACGGAATGACGGAATCTCATAACAAATACCCCCTGTAACTGTGGAGCACGTCCTCCCTGTCGATCTTATCCGTCTCGAAATAGACCGTCTCCATGCGCACGCAGAAGTTCAGAATGAGCATGGCGTACACGAGCACGACGATGATACGGAAGAACACGGAGGGCAGAAGCGACGCGCCCGCGATCGCGGCGATGGCGGGCAGGTAGGAGATCAGATAGGACAAAATGAGCTTCCACCTCACCCCGACCGTAAGGCGGTAGGAATAGAGAAAGGCGTCGTATGCGCCGAAGCCCGTCGCCTGACGGCAGGGCGTCCAGAGATAGAAGATCGTGATGAGGAAGAACAGCACATACGAGAAGAACAGACAGCACGCGACCGTGGCGATATATACGACCGCCGTAACGTGAATGAACGAGATGACGAACAAGATCGCCGAGAACACGACCGCCCAAACTTCATACAGCACGGTGTACGCAAGCGTGATGAAGAGGACGGAGGGCAGGATGTTGCGGCATTCCGCGAACACGCCGCTGAACGTCCGCTTCCCGATGCGCATGTGCTTTTCGACGAACGCGAGCAGGAACGAAGCGAACAGCGCGACGCTCAAATAGGCGAGGAGACTGTAAACGCCGCCCAGCCACGAATCGAAGCGCACGATGCTCCAACACTTGAAAAATTGCACAAATTCCATTTCGGGCTGACCCGAAAAGAACTTTTTCGTCAGCGCGGAGACGCCCGTATAGTCGACGGAGAGCGCGAGGAAGATCGCCGGTACGATCACGAACGGCAACAACAACCAAATATTCTTGAAGATGTATTTCCAACTTCCGAATACGGTACGCATAACTCACTCCTTATTCCGTCATCATTATATAACAATTTCCCCGCGCTGTAAAGCGGTTTGAAGAAAAAACCCCGCTTTGCGGGCGGGAAAACTTCCCTGCCTTTCCGCAAAACCCGTTCAGTGCACGTTCTGCAAGATCTTTTTCAAATTGTACTTTTCCTTGATCTCGCCGAGCGTGCCCGCGGTGAAATAGCTGTAACAGTCGCTCTCCCCCACGATGATATGGTCGTAGAACACGATCTCCTGCATCGCGCAGATCATTTGCACGCGCGCGGTGAACACGTCGTCCTCCTGCGAGGGCTGCGCCTTGCCGTGCGGGTGGTTGTGCGCGACGGCGAGCCCGCCGGGCTGCTGCGCCGCCAAGATCCGCATGAGCTCCTCCGTGCCGAAGCTCGCCTCGCCGCTTCGCCCCGTCGAGAACCGCTTGATGAACTTCACGCGGTCGCCCTTCCCGATCAAATAACATTCGACCGCCTCGCTGTCGAGCCCGCCGAGACGCTCCCGCGCAAGATCCAGAAGCACGGCGGGATTGTTGAGACGGACGGGAGCTTCGCCGCGGACGCACGCGCGGCGGTACAACTGCCCCGCCGTGCGGATGAGCCCCGCCGCCGACGCGCCGATCCCGTCGACCGAGCGCAGTTCCTCTACGCTCGCCCCGAACACGCCGTCGACCGAGCCGAACGTGCGGAGAAGTTCGTGCGCGAGCGGATTGGTATTGACCCGCGGCAGCGCGTAAAAGAGCAGAATCTCCAACAGTTCGTGATCCTGCAATCCTTCGGCGTCGTGCATCAACCGTTCCATCATGCGTTTTCTGTGTCCCTCGTGCATGGTCTTACTCCGCGCACCGTTACTTCCCTGCGACCGAAACGAGCGTGGGCGTCGCTTTCCCGCGGTGCAATACAAGATAGCAATAGGACGGATCGGCATACGCCCCGAGCGCACCGGGGCAGACGCAGAGCACGCCGCCGATCTCCTCCGTTTTCGCCTCGTGCGTATGTCCGTACAGGGCGACCTCGCATCCCAGCTCCCGCGCGCGGGCGGCAAGCCTCTCCCTGCCGCTCTTTACGCCGTAGCGGTGTCCGTGACAGCAGAACACCGAACCGTCGCCCGTCTCGATGACGCACTCCTCCAAAGCCGCCGAAAAATCGCAGTTCCCGTGCAGGACGTACGTCTTTTCGGGATATTCCCGCGCCGTTTCGCGCATGTCCCCCGCGCCATCGCCGAGGTGGACGATATAGTCGTTTTCCGCAAACAGCGCGCGTACTTTGTCGACCGCGCCCCGTCTGCCGTGGGTGTCCGAAAGGACGACAAAGGTGGTCATAATTTTTCTTTGAGCGCGGCAAGCGCGCGACCGCGGTGGGAACAGCCGTTCTTTTCGGGCTCGGAAGCCTCCGCAAAGGAGACGCCGAGATCGTCGCTCAAAAACAAGGGATCGTACCCGAACCCGTTCTCACCGCGGCTCTCCGTGAGGATGCTCCCGTCCGTTCTTCCCTCCGCCGTGAGAAGCGTGCCGTCGGGAAAGGCGAGCGCGACCGCGCACGAAAAATGCGCCCGACGGTTTTTCTCGCCCGCAAGACGTTCGAGCAAATAGGCGCGGTTGCCCGCCGTATAGCCGCGCGGGGCGAACTTTTCGGCAAAGCGCGCGCTGTACACCCCGGGCGCGCCGCCCAAAGCGTCCACGCAGAGCCCGCTGTCGTCGGCGAGCGCGGGAAGCCCCGTGGCGCGGCAGACCGTTTCCGCCTTGATGCGGGCGTTCTCCGCGAACGTTTCGCCCGTCTCCTCGATCTCGCCGCAAAAGCCCGCCTCCGCTTCGGAGACGATCTCGAACCCCGCGAGGATCTCCCGTATCTCTTTGAGTTTATGGGCGTTGCCCGTCGCCGCGACGATCTTCATACGGTCTCCAACGGGACAAAGGAATATTTTTCGAGGTCGAACAGACCGCGGTCGAGCAGTTTGAGTTTGGGAATGACGGCAAGCGACAAAAACGCGAGCGTCATGAACGGCTCGTATCCCTCGCGCACCCCCATGGCGCGGGCGCGCAACGCGATCTCCCGCGTACGGCGCACGACCTCCTCCGCGGGCGCGGAACTCATCAGCCCCGCGATGTCGAGCGGGAATACGTCCTCGCCGTCGCCGACGCACGCCATGCCGCCCCCCGCCTCTTTCAGCAAGACGGCGACGCGCGCCATCGCCTTTCGATCGTCGCCGAGGACGACGAGATTGTGGCTGTCGTGCGCGACCGAGATCCCGATCGCGCCGCCGCGCAGACCGTATCCCTCCACGAGCCCCAGCCCGATGTTGCCGTTCTTGCCGTGCCGCTCGATGACGGCGATGAGATCGAGATCTTCGCGGTGAAGATAGTCGCGCCCGATCTCCCCCTGCGGCGCGGGATGAAGTTTCTCTTCTGTGGTGAGCCCGTACGGCGTCACGCGCATGGCGCGGAACTTGCCGCCGTGCCCGCGCACCGTGAAGCTGTCGGGCGTGATGTCGGCGGTCTTTACCGTGCCGCGCACCGCGTCGGGCAAATAGCGGGGACGTTCGAAGCGGGGCGTCCCCTCCTCCGCGACGAGCACGCCGCGGCGGAATACCGCGCGCACGCGGAAAGACGAGAGATCGTCCACGAGCGCGATATCGGCGAAATAGCGGGGCGCAACGGCACCCATGTCCGCAAGGCGGTAGCATTCCGCGATGTTGAGCGTCGCCGCGGCGACGGCGTATTTGGCAGGATAGCCCGCCGCAACGAGGCGGCGCAACGCGTCGTCGAGATGTCCCGCCGTGAGGTCGCGCGCGTTCTTATCGTCCGAGCAGAGCAAAAACCTGCGGAAGTTGCAGTCGTTCACGGCTGCCGCCGCGTCCGAGAGATTGTTGGCGGACGACCCGCAACGGATCTGCACATACAGCCCCCGCGCGAGTTTTTCGCGGCAATCCTCCGCCGACACGTTTTCGTGATCGGTGAGAATGCCCGCGGCGCGGTAGGCGTTGAGCGCGTCCCCCGAGAGGGCGGGCGCATGCCCGTCTACCGTCTTTCCCGCCGCAAGCGCGCCCTCGATCTTGCGGAGCACGTCGGCGTCCGCGCCGAGCACGGCGGGGAAATTCATCATTTCGCCCAAGCCGAAAAAGACGTCTCTTGCGATCTCTTTCTCGGTCTCCTTGCCCGAAAGGGTCGCCCCGCTCGTCTCAAAGGGGGTGGCGGGCACGCAGGAGGGAAGTTCCAAAAACACCTGCAAGGGCTCTACGTCCTCCACGCGCAGGCGGGAGACGGCTTCCTTGATATATTCCGCACCCTGCACGCCGCATACGTTTACGATCTCGTGCGGGTCGGCGATCACCGCCGTCGTGCCGTGCGGCACGGCGAGCGCGGCAAATTCCTCGGGGGAGAGCATGGAACTCTCGATATGGATATGCGCGTCGATGAAGGCGGGCAGGGCGATCTTTCCCGCGGCGTCGTACGAACGCAACGCGGCATACCCTTTTCCGATGCCGACGATCCTGCCCTCGGCAACGGCGATGTCTCCCTCCTCCGTCTCGCCCGTAAACACGTTATAGATGCGCGCGTTTGTAATGACGAGGTCGCACGCGCAACGTTTCATGGCGCAATCGATGAGATGTTTCATAAGGAAATTATATCACATTCCGAGGTTATTGACAAGGGCTTGATAAAAATTTTCAATCCCGAACGCAAAAAAAGTCGGATTTCCGCATCGCGTTCCGCCGCCCCGACTGCCCGAAGTTTCTGAAATGTCATTCTGTACCGCCCGTCGTTTCTAATATGTCATGTTGCCCCGCCCGTCGTTTCTAATTTGTCATGTTGAGCGGAGGCGAGCGGAGCGAGCCGAAGCCGAAACATCTCCCTTATTCTTATTGTTTTTATTCCGATGTCATTTCACCCCGCCCGAAGTTTCCGATTTATTCCAAGGGCGGCACAAACGGGCAACGCCCGCAGAATCGAGAAATCCCCTCGTGCGTTGATGAAGCTTAAAATAAAAATATGGGAGATTTCTCCACGCGCCGCTTACGCGGCTTGGTCGAAATGACATAATTGGGAATACCGCTTCGCTCGAAATGACATTTGGGGAACGCCTATTCGCTTCCAATATGTCATGTTGAGCGGAGGCGAGCGGAGCGAGCCGAAGCCGAAACATCTCCCTTATTCTTATTGTTTTTATTCCGAAGTCATGTTGCCCCGCCCGAAGTTTCCGATATGTTCCAAGGGCGGCACGAGCGGGCAACGCCCGCAGAATCGAGAAATCCCCTCGTGCGTTGATGAAGCTTAAATAAAAATAAGGGAGATTTCTCCACGCGCCGCTTACGCGGCTTGGTCGAAATGACATAATTGGGAATACCGCTTCGCTCGAAATGACATAATTGGGAACGCCTGTTCGTTTCTAATTTGTCATGTTGAGCGGAGGCGAGCGGAGCGAGCCGAAGTCGAAACATCTCCCTTATTGTTATGTTGTTATGCGGGAAATCCGCGGTCAGGCGATCCTGCGGCGCATGCGCAGGGAATTGAGGACGGCGAGCAGCATCACGCCCACGTCGCCGAGCACCGCCGCCCAGAGCGGGACAAATCCCGCGAGCGACAATCCCATGAGCGCGAGCTTGACCGCGATGGAGAACACGATGTTTTCGAACACGATCTTGCGCGTCTTGCGCGCCCCTTTCACCGCCTTGGGCAGGGCGGTGAGCGTATCGCTTGCGAGCACGAAATCGCTCGCCTCGATGGCGGCGTCACTTCCGAGCCCGCCCATCGCCACCGCAACGTCGCTCTCTGCCATGACGGGCGTATCGTTGATCCCATCCCCCACATACAGGAGCGCGCCCTCCGTTTTGAGCCGTTCGGCGCGGGCGGGTTTGTCGGCGGGAAGAAGATCGGCGCAGATCTCGTCGACGGGAAGTTCTTTCAGCGTCGCTTCGGCACGCGCCGCGCTGTCGCCCGTGAGGACGGCGATCTTGTGCACGCCCGCGTCTTTGAGCGCGCGCAATGCCTCTCCCGCCTCGGGACGGACGCGGTCGGCAATCTCGACGCTCCCGACGAGCTTCCCATCTTCGGCGACGTAGACGGTTACGCCCTCCCCCGTCTCCTGTGCGGGAATGCCGTGTTCGCGCATGAGCCGCAGACTGCCGACGAGGACGGCTTTCCCCCCGACGACGGCGGAGAGCCCCCTCCCCGCGAGTTCCCGCACCTCCTCTGCTTTTGCCCCCTCAATCCCGCGGAATGCCTGTGCGAGCGGGTGGGAGGAAGCCTGTTCCACGCCCGCTGCGATCGCGAGGGCGCGCCCGTCGCCGTTCACCCTGCCGACGGTAAATTTGCCCTCGGTGAGCGTCCCCGTCTTGTCGAACGCGGCGACCTTGACTTTGGCGAGCGCGTCGAGCCCCACTGCGCCCTTTGCGAGCACGCCGTGGCGCGCGAGCGTGCCGACGCCCGAAAAATAGGTGAGCGGCACCGAGATGATGAGCGCGCACGGGCAGGAGATGACGAGGAAGTTGAGCGCGCGCGGGATCCAGACCGTGAAGTTATAGTCCTGAAACAGGGGCGGGACGACGCCGATGAGGAGCGCGGCGAGCACGACGACGGGCGTATAGATACGGGCGAATTTGGTGATGAATTTTTCGGGCTTTGCCTTTGCCGCCGACGAATTTTCCACGAGTTCGAGGATCTTGGAGACGGCACTCTCCGAAACGGGGCGCACCACTTCCGCACGCACGGCGTTCCCCTCGTTGACGCACCCCGCGAGGATCTCCTCGCCCGCCTCGGCTTCTTTGAGATACGCCTCCCCCGTGAGCGACTTGGTGTCGAACGAGGAGGGTTCGAGAAGGCGGCAGTCGACGGGCGTCCTGTCCCCCTTGCGCAACAGAATGACGTCGCCCGCGGAGAGTTCTTCGGGCGGGATCTCCTCCCGCGCCTCCCCCGTGATACGGATGGCGACGTCCGTTTTGAGCTCCATGAGCTTCTCGATCGCCCCGCGCGACGAGGCGACCGCGATGTTTTGCAACAGTTCGCCGATCTCATAGAGGATCATGACGATCGCCCCCTCCATATTCTGCCCGAGCGCGAACGCACCCGCGGCGGCGAGCGTCATCAAAAAGTTCTCGTCGAAGAGGATGAAACCGCGCAGACCCTGTTTGAAGATCTTCAAAAAGCCGCAGGCGACCGTATAAAGCGCGCGCCAGCCCGCCGCAAGAAAGGCGCACAGAAAGAGGACGAGGCTCGCCGTTTCATACCCGCACAGTTCGAGCACGAGCGCGGGGATAAAGCAGACGAGAGAGACCGCGATCGAGACGATCTCTTTTAAGTGCCGCTCCTTTTTCCGCGGCGCGTTGCCGTCGACGATCTCCACCTCCTCGAAGTGCGAAATGACGTCGATACAGGTTTGAAGCGCGTCCTCCCCCTCGTACGCAAGGGTGACGCGCTGGTTGATGAAATCGGCGGCGGCGTCCTGTACGCCCTCCACCTTTTTCAGTTCCTCCGAAAGCTCCGCGGCGCACGCCGCGCAGTCCAAATTCTTGATATGAATGACCCGTTTCATCTCTCTCCCTCAAATTTTACAGTGCAGATGGGCGCAGGCGAGTTCGAGCACCGCCACCACATGGCTGTCCGCAAGCGCGTACACGATGTTCTGTCCGTCGCGGCGGGAACGCACGACGCCCGCCGCCTTCAACAGCCGCAGTTGGTGGGAGACCGCGCTCTGCGTCCCCCCCACCGCCTCCACGATGTGATAGACGCACATTTCCCCCTGCCGCAACGCAAATAAAATTTTCAGCCGCGCCGTTTCGGAAATCGCCTTAAAACTCGCCGCGAGCCGCTCGGTCTCCTCCTGCGACGGCATGTTCTCCCGCGCCGCCTTCGCCGCCAACGCGTGTCTGTCCTCCGCGCAATCCATCGTCCGCCTCCTTATATCAATATATGAATACTTGTTCATATATTACCACAAAAGAAAAACGCCGTCAAGCGTTTTCGGGAAAATTTTTGCGGGAGAGGAAAACTTTTTCGCCGAGATAGGCGAGCTCGCCCTCGGGGAAGAGGCGCAGGGCGTGCGCGATGAGCTGTTGGCGGGCGGCGTGTACGGCGCGGTTCTTCGCGCTGTCGCCGTACTTTTCGTCCCCCACGACGGGATAGCCGAGATAGGCGAGGTGGGCGCGGATCTGGTGCGTCTTGCCCGTGTGCAGGGTGACGCGAAGCAGGGAGATCCCGTTTTCGGTAGAGAGCGTTTGATAGGCGGTGACGATCTTCTCGCCGCGGTCGGGGCTGACGCGCACGACGGCGCGCTTTTCGTCCTTTTCGAGGTACGCTTCCCTGACGGCGGCGGGCGGCGCGGGGACGCCGAACACCCGCGCGAGGTAGATCTTCTCGGCGCGCCGCCCTGCAAAGCAGGCGCGCAGGGCGGTCTCCGCGGCGCGGGTGCGCGCGAAGATCATCACGCCCGCGGTGTTGCGGTCGAGGCGGTGGATGAAGTAGGTCTCCCCCGCCCGCGCGAGCGCGGCGAACACGGCTTCGGAATTGACCCCGCTCTCCTTGTCCACCGCGACGACGTTGTCGTCCTCGTAGAGCACGCAAAAGGCGGGCTTTTGCTCCTGTTGCGGGGTGAGGAAGTAGGCGACCTCATCGCCCGTGCGCAAGGGAAGATCGCACCCCGTCTTTTTGCCGTTGACCCTGATCTCCCTGTTTTTGAGCAGGGTGCGGAAGGCGAACGACGCCTGCGCGTCGGTGTCGTCTGTGAATTTTTTGAGCGTTGTCGGCTCGGTTACGGTGTATTTTCTCAATGTTTTTCCCCAATAAGACGCTCCCCAATACAGGGGGAAGGGCGAGCAAGACGACGATCGCCCCGCCGCGCAGACAAAAGTAGACGAGATAGCTCAAACAGAGCGCGGTCGCCGTTTGGACGGCGGCGTAGAGGACGGCGCGCCCCGTTCCGACCTCCCTTGCCGTCGCCGCGATCGCAGAAACGCAGGGCGAGCAGGCGAGCACAAAGACCGCGAACGAGAACGCGCTCGCCGCGCCGTAAGGGAACGTGCCGTAGAGCATGGCGATCGCCGCGGCGATGTTCTCCTTTGCGACGAGCCCCGAGAGGGCGGCGTAGGCGATCCGCCAATCCCCCATTCCGATGGGGGCGAACAGAAAGCGCAGACCGCCGCATATCGCCGCGAGCATGCTGTCCTCCGCCGCGCACAGGCGAAAGGAACTGTCGAACGACGACAAGATCCACGAGAACAGAAAGAAGGCGAGAATGACCGTCGCCACCTTTATTATAAACTGTTTGAGTTGAAAGAGCAAGGATTTCAGCACAAAAACCGCGGACGGAACTTGCAGGGGGGCGAGTTCGAGCACGAGCGGACGGGTCTCCCCTTTCAGAAGCAGGGCGACCGCCACCGAGATCCCCACGCCGAGCGCGTACAAAAGCGCGACCGCAGCAAAGGGATTTTGAAAGAGCGAAGCCGAGAGGGCGAGATAGACGGGCAGTTTCGCGCTGCACGAAATGTAGGGCAGACACAGGATCACCCGCCGTTGCACGCGCTTGTCGTCGAGACCGCGCGTCGTGAGGATCGCCGCCGCCGTACAGCCGAACCCCATGAGAATGGAAAAGACGGCGCGCCCGTTCAGCCCGATCGCCGAAAAAAACGGATCGGTGAGCACGGCGAGACGGGATAACAGCCCGCTCTCCTCCATGAGAATGAGAAAGAGGGTGAGCAGCATGATCTGCGGCAAAAAGCAGAGCACACTGCCGAGACTGCCGAGCACGCCGTCTTTGAGAAAACTGCGGAGCACGGGCGAGGCGATCTTTTCCGCCTCCCCGCCCAGCGTCTCCCCGAAAAACCGCTCGATCCCCTCTTTCATGAGATCGCCCGGCATGCCGCGCGCAAAGGTCACGAAGAACGCGCCGAGCATGAGCGCGAAGAAGAACGGAATGCCGAAAAAGCCGTTCAAAAGCAATTTATCCGCCCGCGAAAAATCCGCGCTCACGGGCGTGTAGACCCCCGTGAGCGGCACGTCCGCAACCCGAACGGGAGGCGCGGCGGCGATCGTTTCAAGGGCGTCGGGGACGGATTCCGCATAATAGACGGGCAAGCCGACGCGCTTTGCCAAGCCGCGTTCGTCCACCCGCCCCCCGCGCCGCTCGAACGGCTTGCGCTTGGTGAGCACGAGCACCGCGCTCCGTCCCTCCCGCGTCAACGCCGCCATGAGCGGAAGCATGCGCGCCACGTTCTCGCATTCCGAAACGAAGAGCAGAACGCCCTGCCGCGTTTCGATCTCCTTTACGGCGAGCCTTTCTTCCATGCTCGCCCCGTCGAGCGAATAGATCCCGGGGAGGTCGACAATTGTATGCGCGCCCGCCCGTCCTTCGAGCGCGCCCACCGTAACGCCGTGCCAATTCCCCACTTTCGCGTGCCCGTGCGTGAGACGGTTGAAGAGCGTGCTCTTGCCCGCGTTCGGATTGCCGACGAGCATTATGTCCGCCATACGCGCACCCCTTTTGCGATCTCCCTCCCAAGCGCGATCTTGCTTGTCCCCGCCCGCAGCAGATAGGTCTTTTTGAAGAGGGACACTTTGAGCACCTCGATCTTTGCGCCCGTGTAGACGCGCAGGGAAAAGAGCCGCTTGCACATCTCGTTCGGAAGTTCCACTTTGAGGACGACGGCGCAGTCGCCGCGTTTGAGCTCGGTGATGTTCATACCACTAAAAATGCGCCGCCCGTACAAAATATGCCTTTTGCCGCCATGCGTAGCCATCGCGCCGTCCGCTTCTTTTGTCCTTTTTACGCCGAAATGCGGACATGGGTATGCCGAAAAGCGAAAACAAAAAGACATGGGCATGTCCGCACGGAACAAAAACGCGGCATACCCATGTCCGAGATGACAAGAAAAAAACGGGCATAGCCCGTCCTTTTTCTTGTGTTTTACGCGTGCTCCTGGCGCACCGTACGGTTGCCGCGCAATTTGAGCGCGCCGTTCGTGATGATGGGCGAAATGATGAGCCAGATCGCGGCGAGCGCGATGATCGAATAGACGATGATCGAGCCGACGCTGCGCGGACCCATGAGGATCGCCGACACGAGATTGAAGTTGAAGATCCCGAACAATCCCCAATTCAGCGCGCCGAGAAGCACGAGCACATAGGCGATAAGATTTGCAATGACCATTGTATTCCTCCTATCCCCCATTGTGCGCCGCTTTCCCGTTTTTATGCGGAACGGTCAGGGCATCCAATAGGCGACGCGCGCCGCCTCGCGCAGTTCCTCTTCGGTGAGGTCGGCACTCGCAAGCGAGGGGATCAGGCGGCTGTCCCGCCAATCCCACTCCAACTGTTTCCAAAGCGCGTCGGGCGGGGCGAAGAGGACGAGCCGACGGCTGTTGGGCATTCCGAACTCCCAAAGGCTTTGCAGTTCGTCCATGCTCTTCGGCAGATCGGCGGGATAATTCGGGGTCGGAAAACGGTCGCCCAACGAATGGGCGGACGCGTTTGTGAAGAGCAATATGATGTGTCGGCTGATCGGCGTGACCCGCTCCCATTCCGAGCGCATGGCGACGGCGAGTGCTTCGAGCGAATTTTCTTCGGGGTCGCCCCCGCCCTGTGCGACGATGGCGCGCACATACGCCTCGAATGCGTCGCGCTCTTTTTCCCAATCGAAAAACGGGGAGGCGCGCAGAGGCTCTTCGTCCGCCGCAAAGTCGCGGAACACGATGACGCGGACGCGCACCCGCACGACGCGGTGAAAGGCTTCGGGCGTCTCCCCCGCCTCCTTGATCAGGCGGGGCAATGCGATCGCGTGCTCTTTCACGCGCTCCATGATCTCTTTCATGTCGCCCGTGGCGTCGATGCACATGGCGATGTCGACCGAACTTTGACGCGCTTGTATCATGTTGACCTCCTTACGGACGGCTCTCCCGCCCATTCTCATGCAGTACGACGCAGTTCACCCGTCCCGAGACGACGGTGCACGCGTCGATTGCAAGAATACCTTCCTTGCGAAAGGGCGTGAAATCGTCCTTTCTGCCCTCGAACTCCCAATGTCCGAAAGCCGCGCTCCGATGCCCGCAGACGACGGTCTTGCCCGCCTCGCGGACGCCGCACGCCCATGCGTGCATGCCGTTGAACCAGCGCGCCTCCCGCCACTCCTTTTCGCCGCAATTCCGCCAATCGGGCAGAGGCTGAAAACTGCGGGGCGAATAGTACGCGCCGATGGGACGGGCGGGGATCCAGCCGTGCACGAAGATGAAGTTCTCGGTCTCGTAGAAGTTGCGCATGGCGGGCAGGATCTTCTTGAAAAAGGGCGTATGCCGCATCTTCCCCTGCGCGAGCGCAGGGTAGTAATACACGTCGAGAAGCGGCATTTCGGTCAGTTGCAACAGCGAATCGACCGTGCCGTTGGTCGCATGGTGGGAATCGAGGAGATCGGGCATATGCGCGAGATTGTCGACAAGATCCTCCATGAGATCCTCGTGATTGCCGCGGATGAGGATTGCGTTGTCCTTTTCGAGCTCCTCCGCGATAAATTCCTGCATGGCGACGGCGGACGGACCGCGGTCAAACAGATCGCCGCACACGACGAGCTTGTGCGGCTCGGGATCGCAAAAATAGCCCGCCTCATCCAGCGCGCTTTTGAGCTCTTCGTAAAAACCGTGCACATCCGCAACCGCGTAATAATTCATGACCGCTCCGATGATCTCAACTTTTCCGCCTTGCCTGTCCGCTTTGCTCTCCCCCGCGCCGCTTCGCGAAAAAATACTTCGTCTTTTTTCGCGAGGAAAAGCGGAATAGCATATTAGAAACGAATAGGCATTCCAATCTGTCATTTCGCCCCCCGCTTCTTATATGTCATTCCGCCCCCGTTTCTTATATGTTGTCATTTCGAGCAAGCGAGTGAAACGAGCGCGTCGAGAAATCTCCCTTATTATATTGCAAGCCTAATCAACGACCAAGAGGATTTCTCCGCGCGCTCACTGCGTTCGCTTGGTCGAAATGACAGAAAAAAGGCGAAATGACAACGGACAATAAGCAAATGTAAGACTGCGGGAGATTCTTCGCTTCGCTCTGAATGACAAATCGGAAGCACTTTTCAGGCTTCCTATCATGTTGCGCGAGGAAAACTACGCTATTTTTATCCCACAAAAATACTACGCCTTTTTGCGGGAACCCTATACGCTGCGCCTTTGGGCGGCAGGGACCGCCGCAAAGCCCGTCGCGCCTGCCTGCGCTCCTGTCGCGGCGTTGTTCACAGCCCACAGGGCTGATGAACAGAAGCAACGCCGCTCCACCCAATTTGCGCGAAACCTCGCGCTTATTGTCTTACAAAGCGAACGAGACGACTAATTTCATTAAAGCGAGAGCTGGTTTCCCTCACGAAATTTTGTTTTGCCCGCAAAACAAAATTTGTGAACCGTTCCAAATAACGGCGTTAGGTGGAATTCACTTCCACCGTGCGCGACACAATTTGCCGCACACTTGCGGCTTATTGTCTTACAAAGCGAACGAGACGACTAATTTCATTAAAGCGAGAGCCCATTTCCCTCACGAAATTTTGTTTTGCCCGCAAAACAAAATTTGTGAACCTATTTTCTGATAATCTCCACGATCTTCCGAACGGCGGCGTCCACGTCGTCGCCGACGTTGAGGTCGACGTCGCAGACCTCGCTGTTGCGGTACTCGAAGTCGAGCGACATAATGCGGCGGGTCTTGTCCTCGATGTCGATGTCGCGGGCGATGATGCTCTTGATGGCGTCGGCGCGTTCGCGGCGGGTAAACACGAGCATGGCGCGGTGGCGGTACAAATTTTTGAGCGTGATCGCGCCGCAGATGTCGATGGGGATGACGGCGACGTGACCGCGGTCCACGATGGGTTGGATGTCCTTATCCGACGTGCCGAAGTGGAAGCCGCTGTACACGGTGGTCTCGATGTAGTGTCCCGCCTTCATTTCGGCGACGAAGCGATCTTCGCTGATGAAGCGGTACGCCGACGCGTCCTCTTTGGGACGGCGGGGACGGGTGGTGGAAGTGAGCGGCTTTTCGAAGCCTTCGAGGGAGGTCAAGCCGTTCGCGATCTCGGTTTTAGACGACCCCGACGGACCGACGAGGCAGAGCACGCCGCCCTCCGAAAGTTGCGGGAACGTTTCGGAGAAGGAATTGCGGACCATCTCACAGAAGTGCAAAAAGTCGTCGTAGCTGTTCACGGAGAGCAGTCCCGAGAGGTTGGTATTCCACGGTTTGCGGAAGAGGACGGGGTACGCCGCGCGCGAGCTGGAAATGTTGTGCGCGCCGTCGTCGAGCATGATGTCGAGGGAGATGATGTCCTTCCGCGTTCCGACGATGATATTTTGGGACGGGATCTCGGGGAAGTCCTGTACGAGGCGTTCTGCACGCGCGCTCATACAGCAGGGCGGGACGGCGGTGATGAGGAACACGTCGGCGATTTCGCAGAGTTTTCTCACGAACTCCTGCGCGCCCGCGCAAATGGGCTGGGTGCGGACGAACTCGGGGTCGGAATAGAGCGCGATGCGCTCTTCGGGGTGTCTGCCGCTCTTGCCCCAGCTGTTGATCTCTTCGAGCCGCATGGGTTCTTCGTCGGGGTGGCGGCTGTTGATGATGGTCACGGCATAGGAATTACACTCGTAAAGCGTATCGTCGACGTCGAGCCCGATACGGATTCTGTATTTTCTCATATTCACCTCACAAAAATTCTGTTTTTATTATACTTTATTTGTACCATATTGTCAAGCGGGAATGCGAACGTGTTGACAAATCCTTTTGATTATGTTATAATGATTGTCCCGAGGCGGTGCGGACGGGAGAAATTTCGCGCACTGTCCCCTTTTTCGGAAGATCCGTCTGCGGGAAAACGAAAGGAGACGAACATGGAACAAGACAAACGGTTATTCAAGCAGGCGATCAAACTCATCAAGCAATACGATCGGATCATCATTCACCGTCATACGCACCCCGACGGGGACGCGTTGGGCAGTCAGATGGGGCTTGCGGCGTTGATCCGCGACAATTTCAAGGGAAAAGAAGTTTACATGGTGGGCGACGAGGCGACCCGTTTCCCGTTCGTGGAGGTGACGTTCGACGAGATCCCCGACGAATATTATCAAAACGCGCTTGCGATCGTGCTCGACTGCGGGTCGTCGCACCTCATCTGCGACGAACGGTACAAGACGGCGGCAAAGACGTTGCGGTTCGACCATCACATCTACTGCGAGAAGATCGCCGATCTCGACGTGGTGAACAGCACCTACGAGAGCGCGTGCGGGCTGGTGACGATGTTCGCCAAGGCGAGCAAACTGCGCCTTTCCGTTCGGTCGGCGACCGCGCTCTACATGGGCATGGTGACGGACAGCGGGCGGTTCGTATTCGATTCGACCACCGCGCGCACCTTTACGCTTGCGGCGTTTTTGCTCTCGCAGCCCATCGACCTCAACAGCCTGTACTACAACTTATATGCGGAAGATTTTTCCAAGATCATCGAGCGGGCGGACAACATGCACAAAATCCGTTTCACGCCGCACAACGTCGCCTACATCTACACGGCGCGGGAAGAGCTTCCCGAAAACGGCGAGGCGGCGGTCGTCTCGTCGGGCTTGGTGAGTTTGATGCGCGACATCAAGGGCGTGTACGCGTGGGTCAATTTTACGGAGGGCGACGACGGCGTGCACGTGGAATTGCGCTCCAACCGCTACAACATCAACCCGATCGCGGTGAAATACGGCGGCGGCGGACATAAGAAGGCGAGCGGTTGCGTCGTACCCGACCGCGAGACCGCCATGCGTCTGCTCGACGATTTAGACGCGCTCGCACAATAAAATCCGACAGGAGGAAGAGATGAACGAAGCCATCAAAGAGACCATCATTGAAAAAATCGAGAGCTATCAGACGATCGTGGTGTCCCGCCATATCCGTCCCGACGGCGACGCCGTGGGTTCGACCAAGGGGCTTGTAAAGGTGCTCCGCGACAGCTATCCCGAAAAGGATATCTATCTCGTGAACGAGGATTATTCCGACTATCTCGCGTTCTGCGGCGGGGAGGACGTGTTACCCGAAGCGGCGTACGAGAACGCCCTGCTCATCGTGATCGACACGGGGACGCGCAAGCGCATCTCCAACAGCAAATACGCGCTCGCCAAAGAGATCGTGAAGATCGACCATCACATCGAAGCCGACCCCTATGGGAACGTGAATTGGGTGGAAGATTTCCGCTCCTCGGCGTGCGAGATGATCGCCGACTTCTGTTTGAGTTTTCGGGGTCGGTTGAAGCTCTCGCAGGAGGCGGCGACCTACATCTACATGGGAATGGTGACGGACAGCGGGCGATTCCGCTTCGAGGGCGTGACGGGTGACACGTTGCGCCTCGCGGGCGCGCTCCTCGACTGCGGCGTAGACTATGAAACGCTGTTTGCCAACCTCTATTCGGAGGAGGCGGACGCGCTGCGGTTGAAGTCGTACGTCTACGACCATTTCCACCTCACCGAGCACGGCGTGGCGTATATCTACATGGACGAGGCGGCGATCGAGCGGTTCGGGCTCACCTTTGAGGAGGCGAGCAGTGTAGTGAGCGAGCTTTCGGAGATCCGCGGCAGTCTCATTTGGGTCGCGTTTATCGACAACGCGGCGGCGGGGAACATCCGCGTGCGTTTGAGGTCGCGCTTCCTCGGGATCAACGACCTTGCGATCAAATATCACGGCGGCGGGCATAATATGGCGGCGGGGGCGACGGTGTTCTCCCGCGAAGAGATGCAGTCGCTCATCGAGGAAGCCGACGCGCTCCTCGGAGAATACAAGGCGACGCACGAGGGCTGGCTATGAAAATTTTGCTCACCAACGACGACGGAATCGAAGCGGAGGGGCTCAAATATTTGGTGGATTGGGCGAAGTCGATCGGCGACGTATGCGTGTTCGCGCCAAAGGTGCAACAGAGCGCAAAGAGCCACTCCATTCAGATCCACGATACGTTCGAAGTGAAAGCGTACGACGGATTCGGCGGGATCGAGGCGTACAGCGTCGATTCCACGCCCGCCGACTGCGTGCGCGTCGCCGTACTCGGCATGAAGAAGAAGTTCGACCTCGTGATCTCGGGCGTGAACAACGGTCCGAACCTCGGCGGGGACATTCACTATTCGGGGACGGTGGGCGCGTGCTTTGAAGCGGCGATCTCGGGGATCAAGTCTATTGCGTTCTCCGCGGCGTTCAATTCGTTCGGGAACGCCGTTGCCAACCTCGGCAGAGCCTACCGCGAGATCTGCGCGCGCAACATGTTTGCCGCGGCGAACGTGGTGAACGTCAATTTCCCCGAACGGGGTGACGAAATTCTCATCACCCGCATGGGTCCCGCGATCTATACCGACGACTTTGAGTTTTTACCCGACGGCAAGATCAAGCCGCGCCTCGTTTGCCTGTACCGCGACACCTGCAACCTCGAACTCGACACCGACGCGGTCATGACGGGGCACATTTCGATCACTCCCCTTTCGGACGATTTGACCGACGAGACGGCATACACAAAGACAAA
>CANRJR010000002.1 GCA_947631005.1 uncultured Clostridia bacterium
GAGATTTCTCCACGCGCCGCTATCGCGGCTTGGTCGAAATGACAAAAAAAGAAGCGGCGGGGCGAAATGACAAAAAAAGAAGCGGCGGGGCGAAATGACATCGTAAGACTGCAGGAGATTTCTCCACGCGCCGCTATCGCGGCTTGGTCGAAATGACAAAAAAAAGCGGCGGGGCGAAATGACATCGTAAGACTGCGGGAGATTTCTCCACGCACTCACTACGTTCGTTCGGTCGAAATGACAAATTGGGAATGTCTTGTCGATAACATGATAAATAGGGAAAGGGGAGCGACGTATTCGAACGGGCGGGACGGGGCACAATAAAAGCACGGAAAGGGGACGGATTTTGACCGAATCGCGCCGAAAAAGTCGCCTGCGTGCAAAAAATAAATAAAAAATTTTGGCTGCGGCTTCCGAAAATTGCACATTTGTAAAGAAATTCTTGACACAACGTGTCGAATATGATATAATCGTGAAAACTCGGCAAGCGGATCGGCGCAACGCTTTGCTCCGCTGCGGAGGGTGGCATGCTGTATTTTCAGAACCTGTTCGACTATCGAAAATCCCTGGCGGGAAAATATCTGCAAGCACTCGAAAATCCTTGGGAGATCTTCCCCCGCCTCAAAGACTTGATCCCAAAAATCGCGCAAACGCTCGACCGCTCGGAGTACGACGAGGTATCCGAGGGCGTTTTTGTGCATAAGACCGCGACGGTCGCCCCCACGGCGTACCTCGGCGGACCTGCGATCATCGGCGCGCATACCGAAGTCCGCCACTGCGCCTTTATCCGCGGCGCGGCACTCGTCGGCGAGGGGTGCGTGGTCGGCAATTCCGTCGAGCTCAAAAATTGCGTGCTGTTCGACGGCGTGCAAGTCCCGCATTACAATTACGTCGGCGATTCCGTGCTCGGCTACCGCGCGCATATGGGGGCGGGCTCGATCACCTCGAACATCAAGTCCGACCGTACCGACGTGACAATCCGTTGCGAGGGCGGGCGCATCCAAACGGGATTGCGGAAATTCGGGGCTCTGCTCGGTGATTTTGCGGAGATCGGCTGTAATTGCGTGCTCAATCCCGGAACGGTCGTCGGCGCGCGTACGTCGGTCTATCCGCTGCTGTCGCTGCGCGGAGCGTATCCCGCAGACTGTATCGTAAAGGGGACGGAGCAAATCGTACCGCGCCGCCCCGCTGAATAATTTCGGAGAAACTATGGGAAAATATTTCGGAACGGACGGATTTCGCGGCGAAGCGAACGTCACGCTGACCACCGACCAAGCCTATCGCGTCGGCAGATATCTCGGAAACTATTTCCGTACCCGCAAAGAGGACGGTCGGGCAAGGGTGGTGATCGGCAAAGACACCCGCATTTCGAGCTATACGTTCGAATACGCGATCGCGGCGGGCATCGCCGCTTCGGGCTCGGACGTCTATATCATGCACGTCACGACCACGCCTTCGGTCGCGTACATCACCCGTACCGACGAGTTTGACTGCGGCGTGATCATTTCGGCGAGCCACAACCCGTTCCACGACAACGGGATCAAGCTCATCAACCGCAACGGCGAGAAGATGGACGGCGAAGTGATCGCGGAGATCGAACGCTATCTCGACGGCGAACCCGCCGACCTGCCCTTTGCGGTGGGCGATCAGATGGGTCAGATCATCGACTATGTTTCGGGGAGAAACCGCTATATCGGCTATCTCATCTCCCTCGGCATGTTTTCTTTCCGCGGCGTCAAAGTCGGGCTCGACTGCGCCAACGGCTCGTCGTGGAGCATCGCAAAATCGGTATTCGAGGCACTCGGCGCAACCGTTCATGTCATCAACGCAGACCCCAACGGACTCAACATCAATGAGGACGCGGGGTCTACGCATATCGAGGGCTTGCAAAAGCTCGTCAAAGAGAACAAGCTCGACATCGGCTTCGCCTACGACGGCGACGCCGACCGCTGTCTCTGCGTGGACGAGAAAGGCAGAGTGCTCACGGGCGACCATATCCTCCTGCTCTATGCAAAATATATGAAGTCCCGCGGCAAACTGACGGGGAATACCGTCGTCACCACGGTCATGTCCAACCTCGGGCTCTATAAGGCGTTGGACGACAGCGGCATCGAGTATGCTAAAACCGCGGTCGGCGATAAATACGTCTATGAGTACATGAAAGAGCACGGCAACCTCATCGGCGGCGAACAGTCGGGACACATCATTTTCTCGAAATACGCCACCACGGGCGACGGGATCTTGACCAGCTTAAAGATCATGGAAGTGATGCTCGCGCGGAAGATCCCCGCAAGCAAGTTCTACGACGAACTCACGATCTATCCCCAAACGCTCATCAACGTGCGCGTCCAAGACAAACAGACCGCCCTTTCAAACGAGACCGTACAGGCGTTGATCCGCGAAACCGAGGACAAGCTCGGCGAGGACGGGCGCGTTCTCGTCCGCGAATCTGGCACAGAACCCTTGGTCCGCGTCATGGTGGAGGCGAAGTCCGAACGCGAATGCAAAAAACTCGCCCAGCGGATCGCCGACGCCATCAAGACAACGCAAAAGCCGCAAAAGGCCAAGAAAGAGAAAGAGCCGCCCAAGGCAAAAAAAGAGCCTACCGAGGCAAAAAAAGAGCCGCCCAAGGCGAAGAAAGAGCCGCAAAAAGCCGCGCCGGGCGACGCTTCAAAATCCGAACAACCGAAAGCCCAAAAGGCAAAGCCCGAAAAGAAAAGAGCCGAAAAACCGAAAGCGGACAAGAAAAAAGCCGACAAGGCTTCCAAAGCCGAAAAGAGGGAATGAATCATGTGTGGTATCGTGGGGTATATCGGCAACAAACAAGCCGCGCCCATTTTGCTCGCAGAATTACAAAAATTGGAATACCGCGGATACGATTCCGCGGGGATCGCCGTGTACGGCGCAGACGGGATACGCGTCGTCAAGGCGCAAGGCAAGCTCGAAAATCTCGTCCGTAAGGCGGACGGCGGCGCGGCACTTCCCGGGACGGTCGGGATCGGGCATACCCGCTGGGCGACGCACGGCGTGCCGAGCGAGACCAACGCGCACCCGCATACGAGCGACGGCGGCGCGATCACGGTTGTCCACAACGGAATTCTCGAAAATTTCCGCGAGATCAAACAAAAACTGACGCGGCGCGGTTACGTCTTTCAGACGGAGACGGACACCGAAGTCATTGTAGACCTCATCGATTATTATTACAACAAATACAAGGGCGGGCCGCTCGACGCGCTCTCACGGTTTATGACGCGCGCCCGCGGCGCGTATGCGATCGCGGTCTTGTTCCGCGATTTTCCCGATGAAATTTACGTCGCCCGCAAAGACAGCCCGATGATCGTCGGTGTGACGGAGAACGAGGCGTTCGTCGCTTCCGACGTCCCCGCGATCATCAACTACACGCGGGACGTCTATTATATCGACAATCTCGAAATGGCTTGTCTCAAAGCGGGCGGGGCGACCTTTTATAATTTAGACCGCGAAGTTGTCGAAAAACAGCTCGTCACGGTCGATCTCGACGCTTCGGCGGCGGAAAAAGAGGGCTGGGAGCACTTCATGATCAAGGAGATCCACGAACAGCCCCGCACCGTTGAGAATACCTTCCGCCGCTATGTGAACGGCGGCAAGGTGGATTTTTCGGAATGCGGCATTACGGCGCGCGATCTTACGCCCTCCCGCATCGTCATTACGGGGTGCGGCTCGGCGTATCACGTCGGCGTCGCGCTGCAATACGTCATCGAACAGCTCGCCCGCATTCCCGTGCGCGTCGAGCTGGCTTCGGAGTTCCGCTACCGCGATTTCATTTTCGAAAAGAACATGCTCGTCATCGCCATCAGCCAAAGCGGCGAAACGGCGGATACGCTCGCCGCGGTGCGCGAGGCGAAGGCGCACGGGATCAAGACGCTCGCGATCGTCAACGTGCAAGGCTCGTCGATCGCCCGCGAAGCGGACAATACCGTCTTTACCGTCGCAGGACCGGAGATTGCCGTCGCCACGACGAAGGCATACAGCGCGCAGCTCATCGTCGGATATTTGTTCGCGCTCGAATTTGCCCGCGCCTCGAAGAAAATGGACGGGGCGACCTATTCGGCTTTGCTCGGGGAGATCGCGTCCATCCCCTCCAAAATGGAGACGATCCTCGCGCAGAAAGAGATCTATCAACAATTCGCCGCCGAACACGTCACGATGCACGACGTATTCATGATCGGCAGAGGGATCGACTACGCCGTCTGCATGGAGGGCGGGCTCAAACTCAAAGAGGTAAGCTATGTCCATACCGAGGCGTATGCGGCGGGCGAACTCAAACACGGGACGATCAGCCTGATCGAACAGGGCACGATCGTCGTCGGCGTTTTGACGCAGAGCAATGTCTATGAAAAGACGGCGAGCAATCTCGAAGAGGTGAAGTCGAGGGGTGCGAACGTCGTCGGGATCACGTTTGCGGGCAAGAAATTGTCCAAGGAGGCGGCTTCCGTCAATTGGACCATCCCCCATATCGCGGAATGTTTTGCGGGGAGCTTGCTTGTCGTCCCGCTGCAATTATTGAGTTATTACGTCAGCGTCCAGCTCGGGCTGGACGTCGATAAGCCCCGTAATCTCGCCAAGAGCGTCACCGTGGAGTGAAGCGGGGAAGAGGGAAAAGATGAAAAAAATCAGCCGTCAGACACAAATCAAGATCGGGAAGATCGCGCTGTTTGCTTTGAGCGATCTCGTCTCCGTCTTTCTTTCCATGATCGTCGCTTTGGCGATCACGGAACGGAGCGTGGATTTCGATCTGAATTTCCTGTATTGGTTTTTGTTTAACTTTGGCGTCGTTTACGCAAGTTTCATCCTTTTCCGCGTGTATTCCATCATCACCCGTTCGGCGGGGTTGCTCGATTCTCTGAAACTGTACATAGCCGTCATTCTCATTTGCATTTGCAACATATGTTTTGCATTGGGGACGGATCTCGTCGGAAGCCTCACCTGCCTCGTTTACAGCATCGTCGTCGTGAATTTGTTCCTGCTGACCCGCTATGCGCGGCGGATCTACGCGGCGTTTCGGTATGTGTTCCGCCGCACGCAGCACGGGCAGATCCGCGCGATGGTCGTGGGCGCAGGTAGAGCGGGAACGGACTTGATACGGGAGATGCAGACGTCGGACAAGATCAACTATTTGCCCGTCTGTCTCGTGGACGACGACGAGTCCAAACGCGGCAAGACGATCGGCGACGTAAAGGTGGCGGGAACGTCGGAAGATATCCCCGCGCTCGTGGCAAAATATAAGATCTCGCAGATCCTGATCGCGATCCCGTCTGCACCCAAAAAAGAGGTCGGACGCATTTACGAGATCTGCAAAAAGACGCCCTGCGTGGTGAAGATCCTGCCGGGGGTCTACCAATTCGTCAGCGGCGAGGCGACGATGGCGTCCCTGCGGGAAGTGGAAATTTCCGATCTCCTCGGCAGAGAACAGGTCCGCGCCGATCTTCAAGAGATCGCGGGGTATATCAAAGATCAGGTCGTGCTCGTTACGGGGGGCGGCGGTTCGATCGGCAGCGAGCTTTGCCGCCAGATCGCAAGGAGCGACCCCAAACGCCTGATCATTCTCGATATCTACGAAAATAACGCATACGATATCGAGCAGGAGCTCAAACGGCATTTCCCCGCGCTCGATTTGTTGGTGCTCATCGCAAGCGTACGCGATAAGGGGAAAATGGAGGACGTATTCCGCACCTACCGTCCCGATATCGTGTTCAATGCGGCGGCGCACAAGCATGTTCCCTTGATGGAGACAAGCCCCAACGAGGCGGTGAAAAACAACGTGTTCGGCACGTTGAACTGCGCCCGTCTCGCCGACCGATACGGGGTGAAAACGTTCGTGCAGATCTCGACGGACAAGGCAGTAAACCCGACCAACGTGATGGGTGCGACCAAACGCATATGCGAAATGATCATCCAGACGATCGGGCGGCACAGCAAAAATACGAATTTCGTGGCGGTGCGGTTCGGCAACGTGCTCGGGTCGAACGGTTCGGTCATCCCCCTGTTCAAGAAGCAGATTGCGGAGGGCGGTCCCGTTACGGTCACCGATCCGAATATCATCCGCTATTTCATGACAATTCCCGAAGCCGTTCTCCTCGTTTTGCAGGCGGGCGCATACGCGAAAGGCGGTCAAATTTTCGTGCTCGATATGGGCGAACCCGTGAAGATCTACGACCTCGCCTACAACCTCATCAAACTTTCGGGATTCGAGCCGAACGTCGATATCGAGATCAAATGCACGGGGCTTCGCCCGGGCGAAAAGCTCTACGAAGAGCGGCTGATGGACGAAGAAGGATTGCAGACGACGGCGCACGGGTTGATCAGCATCGCGCGCCCGATCGCGCTCGATGAGGAGGAGTTTTGGAAAAAGCTCGACGAGCTTTACGCCGCCGCATATGCGGAAACCCGCGATATGAAACACCTCGTCTCTTCCCTCGTCCCGACGTATAAAGTGCAGGATTGACCATATTCCGCCGTATGGCGTTTGAATCATGTCATGCCGAGGCAAAAATTGTTTCATTTGTCATGGTGAGCCGAGAGCCCGCGTCGAAGAGACGCGGGCTCTCGTGTCGAAACATTTTTCTTATTTTTAAGGGCAATAAGACTGCGGGAGATTTCTCCACGCGCCGCTATCGCGGCTTGGTCGAAATGACAAATTGGGAATGTCTTGTCGATAGCATGATAAACAGGGAAGTGAGGAAATGGGGAGAAATGACAAATAGGAAGAGGGGCGAAATGACATCGTAAGACTGCGGGAGATTCTTCGTTTCACGCTGAATGCAAATAAGAATGTTGCCGCATGCCAAAATGAGAACGGTACGCCTGCGGGCGTTCTGTTCTCATTTTGGCGTGAAACACTTGACAAAATACGAAAGAAAAACTATATTATAATGGCACGGGAAATGAACGAAAATAGATCCAAAAAGAACTTTTCCGCGAAAAATTAGTCGGGAAAGAGGGGGCTGTCCATGAAAAAACGGCTGTATATGATATTGACGGTTGCGGCGGGGGCGATGCTCGCGTGCGGGATCCTTGCGGGGTGTTCGTCAAAGGAGAGCGCGTGTGCGAAAGGTCACACATGGGCGGACACGCAAGTTGTGACCGCGGCGACCTGCGAAAGCGGCGGGTCTGTTTTGCAGACTTGTACGGTCTGCGGAGCAACGCAGACGGTGGAGACCGCACCCGCAGGACATCAGTATGCGGTGGCGACGACGATCGAACCGACCTGCACGACGGACGGCGTGATCCGTTCGGTGTGCTCGGTCTGCGGCGACATGCGTCAACAGACGCTCGAAAAGCTCGGGCATCAAACGCGAAAGATTGCGGGAGTCGCACCGACCTGTACGGCAGACGGTTATACCGACGAGACCGTATGCGACAGGTGCAATGAAGTGATAGAGGCAAAAACGGTTTTACCAAAGACGGCGCACACCTACGAACGCGGCGTCTGTTCCGCGTGCGGCGCGGAGAAACAGCTCACGGCGAAATTCCTTGCGGGGAACGATACGGTCAAAGAGATCTCCTTTACCGTGAGCACCAAAGACGCGGTGCTTGCGCAAGCACCCGCCGTCCCTGCGCGCGACGGGTATGAAAACGGGCGTTGGGAGGAGTACAGCATCGGCTGGGAGGACGTGACGATCCACGCGATCTATGATATTGTCCACTATACGATCACCTATCAAGACAGCAAAAACGCGCCGAATCAGAATCCCGCAGAGTACACCGTGGAGCAGGCGGTCGAGTTTACCTCGCCCGAACTGACGGGATACAAGTTCGAGGGATGGTATTCGGACGGGGAAAAGATCGACCGCATTCCCGTGGGGACGATGGGCAACTATACGCTCGAAGCGCGTTGGTCGCCCGTGCGGTATTCCATTACCTACGAGGGGGTCGATCCCAAAGCCTTCGATCTTCCCGAGGAGTACACCGTGGAACAGGCAGTCGCGTTGCCCGCAAATATTGAGGTGCGGGGGCGCACATTCCTCGGATGGGAGGCGGACGGGCAGGCGATATTGTCCATCCCGCGGGGGTCGTACGGCGATAAGACGATCCACGCGACATTCGACGTCATCCGTTATACGATCACCTATCAAGACGACAAACACGCGCCGAATCAGAATCCCGCAGAGTACACCGTGGAACAGGCGGTCGAGTTCACCTCGCCCGAACTTATCGGGTACAAGTTCGAGGGTTGGTATTCGGGCGGAGAAAAGATAGAGCGCATCCCCGCGGGGACGATCGGCAACTATACGCTCGAAGCGCGTTGGTCGCTCGTGCGGTATTCCATTACATATGAGGGAGTCGACCCCGATGCGCTCGGGCTTCCCGCGGAGTACACCATTGAATCGGAAGTCGCGCTGCCCGAAGATCTGGGGGAGAAAGGGCGCGAGTTCCTCGGTTGGGAAGCAAACGGCAGAACGGTGAATTCCATTCCCAGAGGCTCGCACGGCGATGTGACGCTTCGTGCGCGGTTCAAGGCGGTCACGTTCCGCGTGACGCTCGACGCGGCGGGCGGGAATGCCGCAAAGGCGTTCGTCTATGTGGGCTATGCGGAGAAATACAACCTGCCCGTGCCCGAGCGCGAGGGATACGATTTCCTCGGCTGGTACACCAATTCGGGTGCGTCGGGAACGCCTTGCACGGACGCAGAGGGCGCAAGTCTCGGAACGTATTTGCAATATTCCGACAAGGTGTTTTATGCGCATTGGGCGAGCAAGACCCTCCTCGTGACGTACGACAGCCAAGGCGGCGAACCCGTTGCGGAAAAGACGTATCGGTACGGCGACCCGTTTATTCCCGCGGAGACGGATAACGAAAACGGCTATCTGCTCGACGGCTGGTTCAACGCCGACGGGACGGTGAAATATACCGAAGCGACCCCCGTTACGGAAAACATGACGGTTTACGCCCATTGGATCGAGAGCATTCCCGTCTCCACGAAAGAGGGGCTGTTGGCGATTGCGCAGAACCCGTCCGCAAACTATCATCTCACGCGGGATATCAATTTGGGCGGCATTGTATGGACGCCCATAGAGGAATTTTCTGGGATCTTGAACGGCAACGGATATTCCATCATCAGCATCATTTTGAATTGCACGGGCGACGCCGAAAAGTTCGGATTCATCTTGACGAATCGGGGACGCATTGAAAATCTCACGATGAAAGATGTCATCTATTCGGTCGCGCTTAACGAACCCCAACAGGGGATGAACGGAGGGATTTTCGCCGCAGTGAATGAGGGCTCGATCTGCGGCTGCAAAGTTGAAGTCGGCTCGTTCCATGTATCGTTTTACAGGCATGCGGAAGGCGGTAGTATCACTTTCAATCTGAACTACGGAGAGATCGCGGGCTACAATGCCGAGGGTGCGCTCATTGAGAATTGTCGCACGGGCATCGACATCGTTGCGTCGATCGACGTGCGCGGGAGCGGCGACAACTCGCATTCCAAGGATATGAGATTGTATATCGGCGGCATTGTCGGCAATAACGCGGGCACGACGACAAATTGCGAATGCTCGGCGAAGATCGACAGCACCAACATTGCGAGTGGCTATTCCACCCATTGGGGATCGGGTCATGAGGTGGGCATTGCGCGCCCGTATATCGGCGGGATCGCGGGATTCACCGACGGCGTAGGAAAAATCACAAAATGCTACGCGACCGTCGGGATTACGATCGTTTCGACAAGTCAGGCGGTAGAAGGACAAATTTACACCCATGCGGGCGGAATATGCGGCGAATTGAGCGGAAAAGAAAGCAGCATCGATTCGTGCTATTCTTACGGTACGATCTCGGGCGGCGGGTACAATCAAACGTATTTCGGCGGGCTCGTCGGGTACGTCCTCGCGGAGGCGATGCTCACGAGCAGTTATTCGCATGTCTCCATTTCGGCGAACATCGTCGGCGAATACGGCGGGCTGGTCGGGAGGAACGAAGCGATCGTCCGCAACTGCTATGCGACGGGAAACGTCTCCTGCACGAGCACGGACGCCAACACCTGTCTCGGCGGTTTCGTCGGACACGGTTCTGCGTCGAGCAACATCTCCATGTGCTATTCCACGGGGAACGTGAGCGCAAAGGGCGGCAATACGGGATACTTCATCGGGCTCAACGACCTCGGCGGCTCGGTGTATAAGGTTTACTATTTGAGCGGGGCGACCGTCGAGCTCAACGGCACGGTCCTCAATCAGGTCACCGAATTCGGCGTCGCGTCCAAGCAGCTCGGCGAGCTTTGGAGCGAAGAATTTCTCGTGTCCGAACTCTATTGGGACGCGGAGGGGTGGATCATCCTCTTCGACGAAGATCCCATTCTCGATTGGGAGACCTCGGTCAGCCACAGCTACGAGACCTATGTCGTCGAGCCCACCTGTGAGGATTTCGGATATACCGTTTACGTCTGCCGCGATTGCAACCGCATTTTCGTCCGCGGCTACACCGTGCCGCTCGGGCATGATTACGATTACGATGATCCCGTCGTGCACGATCGCACCTGCGAGGACGACGGGCATACCTATTACCGTTGCCGCAACGAGGAAGAGGACATCCTGCACGACAGCGGATTGGTCGATCCCGCACAGGGGCACATAAAAGGGAAGATCGAAGAACAGCAGGATGCGACCTGTACCGAAGAGGGCTTCGTGCGCTACCTCTGCACCGTATGCGGGGAGGAGGTCATTGAAACGATCGCGCCCAAAGGGCACACTTTGCCCGCGACGGGCGACGACGGCAATGCGACGGAGGGATCTTGTTCCAAGGACGGCGATGTCGTCATGGGACATACGGCGCGCGTCACCTGTACGGTATGTCATGAAGTCATCCGCGAGAGCGAGGATGTTTCGCCTCACAAATACACGGTTGTGGAGGAGGGGAGCAGCAAAGCGACCTGCCTCACCGACGGGAAAGAGATCCGCAAGTGCGTCATCTGCGGGCATGTGGAGGAGATCGTGCTTCCCGCGACGGGACACACCGTCCTCGAGGGAACGGCGCGGTGCGTGGTCTGTCAGCAATTTGTCATCGACGAAAAGCAGATCGTCGAGATCAAGAACGTGCAAGATCTCAAAAATATCACCCTCAATCCCGCGGGGATCTATATGCTCAAAGCCAATATCGACCTGCAAGGCGAAGATTGGATCCCGCTCGGCACGGAGCAGTCTCCTTTCACGGGCTGGCTGTTCGGGAACGGCTTCAAGATCTCCAATCTCACCGTCACAGGCAAGAAGTACGGCGGGCTGTTCGCTTTCAACGAGGGTCGCCTCGTCGGGCTTACCGTCGAAAACGCCACTCTCATAGCGGAGAACGTCGGCGGGGCGACGCTCGGCACGTTCGCTGCGGTCAACCGCGGTTCGATCCTGAATTGCACGCTCGAAGGCGATGTGTTCTTGAAACTCTCGATCGCCCGCGTCGTGGACGATTTCAACGCCCATTTCGAAGATTACGCGGGTTATGCGGGCGGCTTCGCGGGCGAAAACGCCTCCCGCGGCGAGATCTCCAAGTGCAACATGGACGCGTCTATCGTGTTCACGCTCACGCACAGTATGCAGAATACGGCGCAGGTCGATTGGAGATATTACGTCTTGAAAATGTGGAAGCGCGACTATGCGATCTCCCTTGCTTCCTTCTACGCGGGCGGTATCGCGGGGATCAACCGCGGGGTCATCGCGTCGTGCGGAGCGTTGGGTTCGACCTATGTGCAGAACGTGCAAAAGCTCGACATCCGTCACAGCGGCACGCTCCCCACCCTCCTCGGCGAAAAACAATACTTCTACAACGCAGGGTTCGGAACGCTCACCACCGACATCTATGCGGGCAGTCTCGCGGGGTACAACGTCAATACCGTACGCGAATCCTCCGCGCGCCGTATCGCGTTCGAACAGGCGGACGGCGTCACCTCCTCCGAAGGGTTGCTCTTCGGCATGACTATGGAGATGAAAACGCAGTGGGGAATGGATAACGGCTACGGCGCGCTCGTCGGCGCAAACGCCACCGAAGGCATTTGCGACAACCTCGTCGTCTATTGATATTCGTCGCGTTTCCTATGTTGCGCCTCGCCCGTAATTTGGGAGCATAATAGTGTCATGTTGAGCCGAGAGCCCGCGTCGAAGAGACGCGGGCTCTCGTGTCGTGCTCCCGCAGTTTTATTTTTTTATTCCGATGTCATTTCGCCCCGCCCGAAGTTTCTGATACGTTCCAAGGGCGGCACGAGCGGGCAACGCCCGCGAAGTAGCGGAGGCGAGTAGAACGAGCGCGTCGAGAAATCCCCTTGGTCGTTGATGAGGCTTAAAAATAATTGAGATTTCTCGATTCCGCGGGCTTCGCCCGTTTCACTCGAAATGACATATTGGGGAATGGGGCGAAATGACAAATAAGAAGCACGTGGGTCGAAATGACATATTGGGAATGCCTGTTTGAATTCGGGAGCGGCGAGAACAATGACAGTATCATACACTGCAATGCGGTCAACAATCGTGGTATGGCAATATCGGCGACCGTGCCGAGAAGCGGGCAGAAAAGAATCGTGCAAAAAGCCGCAGAAATCGGGGAAAAGTGGTGTAAAACAAGTTGCAAAAAAGTTTCGGCTATGGTATAATTTGAAAAGCTCAAAGAGCGAATCCACACCCGAAACGCGCCGCTCGCCGTGTCCCGTAAATCTTTTCTGCGGGAAAGGAGCGGAACTGCCGCGGATCGGGGAGGGAAAACGGAGGAAGTATGGCAGTTATCAGCATGAAGCAACTTCTCGAAGCGGGCGTCCATTTCGGTCACCAAACGAGAAAGTGGAATCCCAAGATGAAGAAGTACATCTTCGCCGCCCGTCACGACATCCACATCATCGATCTCGAAAAGACGGCAAAGCTCATCGAAGAGGCGTATTCGTTCGTCGTCGAAACGGTGAAGCAGGGCAAGAGCGTTCTCTTCGTCGGCACGAAGAAGCAGGCGCAGGACGCGATCAAGGAAGAGGCCGTCCGTTGCGGGCAATTCTACATCAATTCCCGCTGGCTGGGCGGCACGCTCACCAATTTTAAGACCATCCGTTCGCGGATCGACTATCTCGAAAAGCTCGAGCGCATGGAGACGAGCGGTGAGTTCGATCTTCTCCCCAAAAAGGAAGTTCTCGGGCTCAAAAAAGAGATGGCGAAGCTCGAAGAGAACCTCGGCGGCATCAAGCAGATGCGCGGCATGCCGGGCGTCATGTTCGTTGTCGACCCGCATAACGAGGACATCGCGGTCGCCGAAGCGCGGAAGATGCACGTTCCGATCGTCGCGATCACCGACACCAACTGCGATCCCGACCTCATCGACTATGTGATCCCCGGCAACGACGACGCGATCCGCGCCATCAAGCTCATCTCGTCCGTGATCGCGAACGCGGTTATCGAGGCGAACCAGGGCGAGACCCCCGTCCCCGAGACGGAGGAAGCGGCGGAAGATCCCGCCGACCCCAAGGAGGACTGACTTATGGAATTTACGGCAAAAGACGTGATGAAGCTCCGCGAACAGACGGGCGCGGGCATGATGGACTGCAAGCGCGCCCTCGTGGACGCGGACGGCGATTTTGAAAAAGCCGCCGATCTTCTCCGCGAGCGCGGCATTGCGAAGGCGGCAAAGCGCGCCTCCAAGATCGCGGCGGAGGGCATCGTGTATGCCTACGTCGAGAACTGCACGGGCGTGCTCGTCGAAATCAACTGCGAGAGCGACTTCGTCGCCAAGGGCGAGAAGTTCCACGCGCTCGCCGAGACCGTCGCCAAGCAGATCGCGAAAACCGCGCCTGCCACGGTCGAGGAATTGCTTGAAAGCGACCTCGGCGGCGAGACGGTGAACACCTTCATCCAAGAGCAGGTCGGCATCATCGGCGAGAAGATCTCGGTGCGCCGCTTCACCGCCTACAAGTCGCAGGGACTGATCGAGACGTATATCCACATGGGCGGCACGATGGGCGTTATGCTCGACTTCGATTGCCCCGAGACCGCGGCGACCAAGGAGCTTGCGCACAACGTCGCGCTCCACACGGCGTTCTCCAAGCCCGCCTATCTCACGGCGGCGGAAGTGCCCGCGGAGACGCTCGAAAAGGAAAAGGAGATCTTGAAGCAGGAAGTGATCAACGAGGGCAAGCCCGAGGCGATCGCCGAAAAGATTGTGCTCGGCAAGATCAAGAAGTTCTACGAAGAGAACTGCCTCCTCGACCAGAAGTTCGTAAAGGACGACAAGGTGACCATCGCCCAGCTCATCGCGCAGACGGCGAAAGAGGCGGGCGTGCCCGTTGCGTTGAAGCGGTTCGTGTTCTATGTCATGGGACAGGGGCTCGAAAAGAAGAGCGAGGATTTGAGCGAGGAAGTCGCCAAGCAAGTCCAAGCGATGAAGAAATAACCGCGATCCCGTCTGCAAAGGACGGGATTTTTGTAAAAATACCGAAATTTTCATAAAACCTCTTGACAAGCCGGGGGGGGTAGTATAATAAAGGAAAGCGAGATTTGCAGATCCAGCGAGGAACACTATGAAGAGGAAAATTTTCTTGATCTTTTGTACGCTCATCGCGTGCGCCTGTCTGTGCTTGGGTCTCGCCGCTTGCGGCGGCGGCAAGTGCAAGGCGGGGCATACCTATACCGCAGATAACAAATGCAGCGTCTGCGGTGCGAAATGGAAGTACACCGAGGGGTTGCAGTTCGAGTACACTCCCGACGGATACAGCGTAGTCGGGATGGACACGTCGCGCGGCAAGGTCGTCATCCCTTACGGCTACAACGGAAAATCCGTGATCTCGATCGGGGTAGAAGCGTTCAAAGGGCGCACCTCTCTTACGAGCGTGACGATCCCCGACAGCGTGACGGAGATCGGGAGAAATGCGTTCTATAACTGCGCCTCTCTTACAAGCGTGAAGATCGGGGACGGCGTGACCTCAATCGGGAATTGGGCGTTCCGTAATTGCACCTCGCTTACGAGCGTGACGATCGGGGGCAGCGTGACCGAGATTGGAGATTTAGCATTCAGTGGATGCGAATCTCTCACGAGCGTGACGATCCCCGACAGCGTGACCGAGATTGGGGGGGCGGCGTTTTATAATACAGGATATTATCAAGACGCGTCGAATTGGACGGGGGACGCGCTCTACATCGGGAAGGATTTGATTGAGGTGAAAGATACGCTTTCGGGTGCGTATAGCATACAACAGGGGACAAAAGTGATTGCGGATCGGGCGTTCTCTGCTTGCGCCTCTCTTACGAGTGTGACGATTCCCGACAGTGTGACCTCGATTGGAGGTGCGGCGTTCTCCGCTTGCCCCTCTCTTGCGCGGGTGGATATCACCGACCTTGCGGCGTGGTGTAACATTGATTTCGGTTACTTTAATGCTAACCCGCTCTATCATGCAGAGCATTTGTATTTGAAAGGTGAAGAGGTGACCGCGCTCACGATCCCCGACGGGGTTACGGAGATCAAACCGTATGCGTTCGCTTATTACACCGCTCTTACGAGCGTGACGATGGGAGACGGCTTAACTTCGATCGGGGGGGAGGCATTCTATCATTGCACCTCTCTTGCGAGCGTGACAATTCCAAACAACGTGACCTCGATTGGAGATGAGGCGTTCCGTAATTGCACTTCTCTTACGAGCATAACGATTCCCGACAGCGTGACCTCGATCGGGTGGTATGCGTTCGCTGATTGCACCGCTCTTACAAGCATGACGATCCCCGATTCCGTGGCCGTGATTGGGGAGGGGGTGTTCGCCGATTGCACTTCGCTGGCGAGCGTGACGATCGGGGGCAGCGTGACGGAGATCGGGAGATTTGCGTTTTTCGATTGCACCGCGCTTACGCGCGTGACGATTCCCGACAGCGTGATGGTGATAAGGCAGAATGCGTTCTATGGTTGCTATAAACTCATAGAAGTCTGGAATTATTCGGAATTGTATGTTCATCAAGGAGATGATTCGTACCAGGGCGGCGTTGCGGCATATGCAAAGTATGTTTATACGGTCAACGAAGAGGGCAAACAGACGGTGACGGACGACGGGTATATCTTCTATGAGGACGGCGAGGAAATTTATCTTCTCGGATATACGGGAAAAGAAACGCAGCTTACCCTGCCCGCCGCGTCGCCGAGCGGAAAACGGTATGCGATTTATCAGTATGCGTTCAGCGATTGTACCTCTCTTACGGGCATTACGATCCCCGACGGCGTGACCTCGATCGGGGACGGGGCGTTTAAGGATTGCACCGCTCTTACGGGCGTGACGATCGGGGATGGCGTGACAAAAATCGGGAGAGATACGTTTTCGAATACAGGATATTACAATGACGCGTCGAATTGGACGGGGGACGTGCTCTACATCGGGAAGTATTTGATCAAAGCGAAAAATACGCTTTCGGGGGCATATACCGTGCAACAGGGGACAAGGGTGATCGCGGGGGATGCGTTCGAGGAGTGCACCGCGCTGACGGGCGTTACGATCCCCGAGGGCGTGGTCTCAGTCGGGGAATATGCGTTCTATCATTGCGGATCTCTTACGGGCGTTGTAATTCCCGACAGCGTGACCAAGATCGGGGACTATGCGTTCAAGGATTGCACCTCGCTTACGGGCGTGACGATCGGGAGCGGCGTAACGGAGATCGGCGTACAGGCGTTTGAGGGTTGCACCGCACTGACGAACATCACATTTAAGGGGACGGTCGCCGATTGGCAACAAGTGAAAAAAAGAATGTATTGGAATGATGGCACAGGCGATTATACCGTTACTTGCACGGACGGGACGATCGACAAACAGGGGAATGTGACGATGTTTAAGGCGTAATTTCGCCTTGGGAAACCATTTTGCCGCGCCCGCGTCCTCCCGACGCGGGCGCGGTCTTTCTTTCTGTCATGTTGCCCCATCCTTTTTGTCATTTCGACCGAAGCGGGCGAAGCCCGCGAAGCGGAGAAATCCCCTTGGTCGTTGATGATACTTGGAATATAATGCGGGAGATTTCTCGACGCGCTCGTTTCACTCGCTTGCTCGAAATGACAATTTGGGAAGCGGTTTGGTACTTCGCCCTGCGGGCTCGTGCCACCCTTGGTGTGCAAAAAAGCCGTTAGCGGGGCGAAATGACAATTTAGAACGCCCGTTCGCTTCTCATATATCACTTATATCACTCCCCGTGCGCCCATTATTCTGTTTCTTGAACGGGCATTTCTTTTTTGCCCGACGGGGATTTTTTACCAAAGTCTTGCATTTTCCCTGCGGGTGTGTTATACTGATGAAAACAAGGTTATAAGGAGGCTGCCATGTCGGACGCCGCAATCGGAAAAACGCCCAAATATAAGCGCATTTTGCTCAAACTCTCGGGCGAAGCACTCGCGGGCGAACAGCGGTTCGGGCTCAACGAAGCGGTCATCGCGCAAGTGGTCGACCAGCTCGTCAAGGTCCACGAAATGGGGGTGGAGATCGCCCTCGTCATCGGGGGCGGCAACTTTTGGCGGGGACGGCAGGGGACGAATATGGACCGCACCACTGCCGACCATATGGGCATGCTCGCCACGGTGATGAACTCCCTCGCGATGATGGACGCCATCGAACAGCGCGGCATTCCCACCCGCGTGCAGACCGCGCTCAACATGGTCTCCGTCGCCGAGCCCTACATTCTGCGCAAGGCACTCCGCCACTTCGAAAAGGGGCGCATCGTGATCATGGCGTGCGGCACGGGCAACCCGTACTGCTCGACGGATACGGCGGCGGCGCAACGCGCCTGCGAGATCGACGCCGACGTCTTGCTCATGGCGAAGAACGTCGACGGCATCTACGACAGCGATCCGCGCGTCAACCCGTCCGCCAAGAAGTACGACCGCATCACCTTTTTCGACGTCGTGTCGGGCGGGCTCAAAGCGATGGACGCGACCGCCGCGACGATGTGCATGGAGAACGACATCCCCGTGCTCGCTTTCGCGCTCGGCGAACCCGATTCCATCCTCCGCGCCGTATGCGGAGAGCAGATCGGCACGCTCATTTCCAATCAACCCAAATAAGGAGAATTTGCAATGATCGACAACGAACAAGTGGAGGAGATCTTCCTCGTCCTCGACGACAAACTCGAAAAGACGGCGGCTGTCCTCAAAGACCAATACAATTCCGTCCGCGCGGGGCGCGCCAATCCGCACATCCTCGACCGCTTGCAGGTGGAAGCCTACGGCGGCATGAGCCCGCTGCAACAGCTCGGCAACGTCGCGGTTTCCGACGCCCGCTGTCTCGTGGTGAGCCCGTGGGATAAATCGCTGCTCAAACCCATCGAAAAGGCGATCCTCGCCTCCAACATCGGCATTACGCCCACCAACGACGGAACGGTCATCCGCCTCGTGTTCCCCGAACTCACCGAGGAACGCCGCCGCGACCTCGTAAAACAGATCCGCCGCATGGGCGAGGACGCCAAGGTCGCCGTCCGCAACAACCGCCGCGAGGCGATGGAAGCCCTAAAAAAACTCAAAACCGCAAAAGCGATCTCGGAGGACGAGAGCAAAAACTGCGAGATGGACGTGGAAGAGAGCGTCCGCAAGAGCATCGAAGAGATCGACAAGGCGATCGCGGCAAAAGAAAAGGAGCTTCTCACCGTCTGATGAAGTTTCCCGAGCATATCGCCGTCATCATGGACGGCAACGGCAGATGGGCGAAAAAGCGTCTGTTGCCGCGGAGCGCGGGGCATCGCGCGGGCATGAACCGCATGATCGCCCTCTCCGAACACGCCTTCGACCGCGGCGTAAAGTATTTTACGCTCTACGCGCTGTCGACCGAAAATCTCAACCGTCCCGCCGAGGAACTCGACGGGCTGATGAAGCTGTTTCGCGAATATTTCGCCGAAAACGCCGAAATGCTGCGCAAAAAGCACATTACGCTGCGCGTCATCGGCGATTTATCTTTGCTTCCCGCCGACGTCTCCGCGATCATCGGCGACGGGGTGCGGCGCACCGCGGGGGGAGAGCGCGGCGTGCTGACGCTCGCGATCGGCTACGGGGCGCGGCAGGAGATCGTCGCCGCCGTCAACCGCGCCGTGCGCGCGGGAAAAGAGGTATCGGAAGCCGACTTTGCGGACATGCTGTCTACTGCGGGCGTGCCCGATCCCGATCTTCTGATCCGCACGGGCAAGGAAAAGCGGCTCTCCAATTTCCTGCTCTGGCAGTGCTCGTACACCGAATTGTACTTTACCGACCGTCTGTTCCCCGACTTTTCGGACGGAGATCTGGACGCCGCCATCGAAGATTATGCGCGCCGCGACAGGCGGTACGGGAGAACGGAATAGGAGAAAAGGCATGAGCGAACCCGTTGTCGAAGCGACGCCCGCGGCGTCCGAAAAGAAAGGAAATTTGAAAATACGGCTTGCGACGGGGACGTGTTACGTCCTCGTACTTCTGGCTTTCTTCGTGTTGAAGCTCTTCGTGAGCAAGCTGTGTTTCGACATGCTCGTGCTGCTCATGTCCGCGCTCGGCACGTTCGAAATGGTGCGCGCCTTTTCGGGGAAGTTGCACATGTCGCAGGTCGTCATCGTCATGCTCTTCTCGTCGCTCGTCATTCTCACCTATGCGCTCGCAGACTATTACTATGCCGACCTTTTGGGGATCCGCCTGCCCGCCCCGGGCGAGGGCGTGACCGCGGTGACGGGGCGCAACTATTCCCTGCACATCACCTCGTTCGTCTTTCTTACGGGCATCGCCGCGCTCTTTTCGCTGCTCGTGTTCTGCCATAAGGAGGTAGACCTCGCCTCCACGGGCTTGTCCGCTCTGTGCTATCTCTACCCCTCCTCTTTCCTCGTGGTGCTCTCGGTGTGCAACCACCTCGAACTGTATTCGGAGATGGCGATCCTGCTCATCTTCGTCATCTGCCCGTTCGCCGATTCGCTCGCGTATGTGTTCGGCAGGCTGTTCGGAAAAAAACTTCCCGCCAAAATGGCACCCCACATCTCCCCCAAAAAGACGATCATCGGCGGCTTCGGCGGGCTGGTGGGCGGTGCGATCGGCGCGGTTGCGTCCTTTTTCGCCTGCGTGCTGCTCGTGTTTTTGCAGGATAGAGGCATTCTGCACCTCGGCTGGTCGTTTCAGATCGACGCGTTCAACCTCGTCTTTTTCATCGCGCTCGGGATCTTGACGTCGGCGTTCTCGCAATTCGGCGACCTCGTGGAGAGCGCGATCAAGCGCAAGCTCGGCATCAAGGACATGGGGAAACTTCTCCCCGGGCACGGCGGCATCCTCGACAGGATCGATTCCACGCTCTACGCCGCGCCCATCGTATGCGCCGTGATGGTGCTTCGAATCATGTTGCTCGGTTGAGCGGCATACAATAACATCGGACGCCCGCCGCGGCTTGGCGGGCGAAATTTTTACGGAGAAAGATATGGTAAACATCGCCCTCGTCGGTTGCACGGGGAGCATCGGGAGGCAGGTGACGGAGGTCGTGCGCGCCCATCCCGACCGCTTCCGCATCACCGCGCTCGTCTGCAAGGAGAACACCGCCGCGCTTCACGCGCTCGCCGCGGAATTTTCGCCGCGCGTCAGCTGTCTCGCCGCCGACGTGAAAGACGACCTGTTCGACGGTTGCGACGTTGCGTTCATCGCCGCGGGCGGCTTCGGCGGGCTCGCCTATACGCTCGCCGCCATCCGCGCGGGCAAGAAGATCGCGCTCGCCAACAAGGAATCCCTCGTCTGCGGCGGGGAGATCGTCATGCGGGAGGCGGAAGCGCGGGGGGTGGAAATCGTCCCCGTCGACAGCGAACATTCCGCGCTCTTTCAGGCTCTCTCGTTCCGTCGGGACGCCCCCTTTCGGAAGCTCATCCTCACCGCGAGCGGCGGACCGTTTTTGCACGCGACCCAAGAAGAATTGCGGCGGGTCACCGCGGCGGACGCTTTGAAGCATCCGAATTGGAAGATGGGGGCGAAGATCACCGTCGACAGCGCGACCATGCTCAACAAGGGATACGAGGTCATCGAGGCGAAATGGCTGTACCGCACGACGTTCGACAAGATCGAGGCGGTCGTCCATCCCGAGAGCATCGTGCATTCCGCCGTCTGCTTCGAGGACGGCGCGGCGATCGCCCAGCTCGGCTACCCCGATATGCGCGTGCCCATCCAGCTCGCGCTCACCTATCCCGAGCGGCTCTCCTGCGCCCCGCAGCTCGATTTTTCCAAACTCGGCAAGCTCACGTTTTTGCCGATGCCAGACTTCCCGTGTTTCCGTCTCGCCTTGCAGGCGGGCAGGGAGGGGGGCACTGCGCCGACCGTGCTCAACGCCGCGGGCGAGGTTGCGGTGAACGCCTTTTTGCGGGGAGGAATAGGGTTTTTGCAAATCGCCGAAACTATTGAAGAAACGCTCTCCGCGGTCGCATCCCGTCCCGCAGACAGCTTCGGGACGTTGCAGGAGGTTGACGGCGCGGCGCGGGCGGCGGCGAGACGGTATCTCTATGGAACATAATTTGCTTTCCGTGTGGGGGACGGTTTGGTCTGTCCTCCTCGCCATTCTCATATTGCTCGCGATGATCACCATCCACGAATTCGGACACTATCTCGCGGGCAAGCTGCTCGGGTTCGGCGTCGAGGAATTTTCCATCGGCTTCGGTCCTGCCGTCTTTCGGCACACGAGCAAACGGTCGGGCGAGCTGTTCGCGCTTCGCCTCATCCCCCTCGGCGGCTATTGCGCCTTTTTGGGGGAGGACGGGCTCGACCCAACGCCGTCCGAACTTCCGCAAGCCGAACAGGGCGAAACGGGCGGGCAGGAAAAGACGGGCGAGGGCGAAATGTCCCGTCCGCACGAGACAAAAAATGGGGAGAGTGCGGTACATGGTATGCCTTTTACCCAAAAAAAGCCGTGGGAGCGCATCATCGTTCTGGTCGCGGGCGCGGCGATGAATTACCTGCTCGCCCTGTTTCTCATTCTGCTTCTCTTCGCCTGTTACGGACAAAATCTCGTCTGCGTGCGCGGGGTGGCGGTGAGCGAGGAATATCCCGCCGAATACTCTTTCCGCGAGGGGGATATCCTGCTCGGGGCGGGCAAGCGCGACCTCTATCTCACGACGGACATCGTGCGCGCCGTCAACGGCAAGAAGGCGGGAGACCTCGTGGTCTTTCGGGTCGCCGCGCCGCTCGGCGGGGGCAAGTATGCCGAAGAGGAACGCACGATCATGCTTCGCACCGACGTCAAAGTGAAGAACAGCGCGAACGTCTCCTCGGTGTGGGGCGCGCTCGGGATCGGGATCGAGGAGCTCGACGACGGGCGGTATTACATGCTCTCCACGCAGAGCTACCGCTTCGGGTTTTTCCCCACGGTCGGCAGGTCGTTCGTGTATTCGTTTAAGATTGCGGGCTCGATCTTCCGCGTCATCGGCGAACTTCTCACGGGGAAGCTGGGGCTGTCCGCGCTCGGGGGACCCGTGACGACCATTACGACGACCTCGCGCATCGTCTCGCAGGGCTTTGCGAGCTTTTTGGAGATCGCGGCGTTCATCGGCGTCAACCTCGCCGTATTCAATCTCTTGCCCATTCCCGCGCTCGACGGGAGCAAGGTGGTGTTCACCGCCATCGAATGGGTGCGCGGGAAGCCCATTTCGCGGAAGGTGGAGGCGGTCATCCACGCCGTGGGGTTCGTACTCCTGCTCGGCTTCGCCATCCTCGTCGACGTGTTACAATTTCTTTGAATGCGCGCGCCGACCTTGACAGCGGCGCGCCCGTATGATATACTGAACGCGGCGGAACTTTCCGCATTTTCGGAGGAGACCATGTTGTATTCCCACGAATCGGCGATCCTTATGACAAAAAGCGAACTCGGCAGTTTGATGTCCGATTGTTCGTATCGCCACGAACGGGCGATCGCGGCTGTGCGCGTGTTTCGCGGCGTGTCCGCAGACCTCTGCAAAGACCGTCTGCAAGACGCCGTGCGCTCTATCGTGCAATGCGCGCTCCTGCGGATGCTGACGAACGTAGGGACGTTCACCGCGGAGGACGGGGATCTCATCGACCGCGCGGCAGACGCGCCCTTTTCCCGCATGGGCAACGGGACGGTGCGCAGTTGGCGGCTCGCCGCGGGCTCGGGGTCTGCGGTACGCGCGGCGGTGGACGAGGCGTTCGCGCGGAACAGGGAGGAATTCGAGGCGTACGCGCGCTGGCGCGGCGCGGCGCAATACCGCGCGCGGGAGAGCGGCACATACGACGACTTTTCCCACCGCGTCGAACTCGTCGCCGAACCGCTCATCCGAACGCATTGCGACGACGCGGATCTCAACCGCGCATACGCCTATCGCCATGCGCTCGTCTGCGCCCAACAGGAGATCTATCTCGACCTTTGGCGGCGCACCGTGCGCAACAAAGGGGTCTGACGATATGAAAACCCGCCCGCCGCAGTCTGCGGCGGGCGGGTTTTTCGATGCCGCGGTCATTCCGCGGTTTCGGTTTGTTTTTTGGGACGGAAGCGGCGCACCGCCTTCACAAAGGAGGGGGAGCTGAACACGAGCACGCCCGCGGCGATCGCGATGGCGATGTCGATGAACACGAAAGAATTGTAGGCGAGGCTGTAAAGCCACGGGTTCATCGCCGCGCCCGTCGACCAGTGGAAGGCGTATTCGGAGAAAGCGAACACCCCCGAAAGGACGTGGGAGAGATAGCGCAGCGCGCTCGCCACGACCGCGCCGAGGGCGAACTGCACCTGCGGGAGCTTATCGAGTTTTTCCATCCGCGAGAACAGTCCCGCCGCGCCGATGCCCGCAAAGGCGATGGGATAGTCGAGCAAGAACTGCGCGGGATGGATGATCCACGGGTCTTGCACCGCCTGCAAAATGCCGTAGATGAGCCCCGCGAAAATGCCCTTTTTCACTCCGAACATATAGGAATAGATCATGAGGGGCAACAGCGAGGCGATAGTCACCGAGCCTCCCTGCGGCATGTGGATGGGCGCAAGGTAGGAGAGCGCGAAGCTCATCGCGATACATACGGCGGCGTAGGAGATTGCCTTGGTATCGAACCCGCCCTTGTCTCCCCGTCCGAGGAAGAGGGCGATGAAGAGCAGAAGCGCGACGATGAGAGCCGCGCAAACATAGAGCATGGCGTTCTCGGTCACCGTGATCTCCAACCCGTTGTTCTCTTCGCCCGCGCCCGAGGAGAGATATACGCCGAGGCAGACGAGGAGGGCGACGAGTGCCGCGCCCGCCGCCGCGGCGGCAGTGGCGATAGTGATCGTTTGGGCGGTCTTTCCGAAGAAAGTGCTCACATATACCGCCGCCGCGCCCAAAACGACGCACGCCCCGAGCACCACGGAGGGCACGAGCACGAGGTCGAATACCGCGCCGCTCTCCGCCATGTCGTAAAATTCGAGGGCGAGCATGGCGACGATGACGGCGGCGGAGAATCCGACGGCGAGGGAGACGGCTACCGTGAGGTAACTTTTGAGCGATTCCGCCCGCTTCCAGCGGACGAAAATGCCGACGAGGAGCAAGATCGCGGCGAGCGCGATCGCGGCATAGAGGAACACAGAGGACAGGGAGTCCTTGGCAAAGGACGTCCAGACGTCGGGGTAGTCGTAGTGTTTGACGCCCGCGTCGTCCTTGTAGTAGTCGCCGTAAGCGGCGAGCAGGGCAAGTGGCATAAAAAAACCTCCGATGGTGTATTTCGAATGCCCGTCCCGAAAAAAATGCCCACGCAAAAGCGCGGGTATTTTCAATTCGACCGTACCGTACTTTCGTGCAAGCATTACCTTGCCCGATTCCAATGGTATTATCTCAGCCTTGCGGCACCCACGACGGATATTCAATTCAAAGGGATTGTAGCACGAACGCGGCGCAAAGTCAACCCATTTGCGCGGATTTTGTCCGTTTTCGCCGCATTATTTTTTCATACTCAAATAGATGGTGAGCACGGCGATGTCGGCGGGGGACACCCCCGAAATGCGTTCGGCTTGTCCGAGATCGAGCGGACGGACGCGGTCGAGCTTTTCGCGTGCCTCCAAGCGCAGTCCCGCAATGGAGAAATAGTCGATGTCGGGCGGCAACGGCTTGGTCGCCATGCGCCGCACCTTGTTACGCTCTTCCTCGCTCCGTTTGAGATACCCCTCGTAGCGGATCTCCGTCTCGCAACAGAGCAAAATGTCGTTGGGGACGTCTTGCAAGATCCCGAACGCCTCTTTGAGCGTTTGGAGGGGGACGCCGCGGCGGATGAGGTCGGCATATGTGCCGTGCCCGAGCCCCGCCGCGTCCGCTTTCTCCCGCGCGGGACGGCGGGAGAGTTCGTCGAGAGCCGCCCGCTTGACGTCCCGCCGCCGCAAAAACGCCGCATAGCGCGCTTCGGTCACCAGCCCCGCCCGATAGCCGAGCTCGGTGAGCCGCTCGTCGGCGTTGTCCTGACGGAGATAGAGACGGAATTCCGCGCGCGAGGTCATCATGCGGTAGGGCTCGTCCGTGCCCTTGGTCACGAGGTCGTCGATGAGCACGCCGATGTACGCCTGTTCCCGTCCGAGGACGAGGGGCGGGCGTCCGCGCAGCGCGAGCGAGGCGTTGAGCCCCGCCATGAGCCCCTGCGCCGCCGCCTCTTCGTAGCCGCTCGTGCCGTTGATCTGCCCCGCCGCGTACAGCCCCGTCACCCGTTTGGATTCGAGGGTGGGAAGAAGGTCGAGGCTGTCGATGCAGTCGTATTCGATGGCATAGGCGTACCGCTCGATCTCGCACCGTTCGAGCCCTTTCACCGTGCGGTACATCTCCTTTTGCAGGTCGTGGGGGAGGGAGGTGGAGAGCCCCTGCACATACACCTCCGTCGTGTCGCCGCCCTCGGGTTCGAGGAACAGCTGATGCCGTTCCTTGTCGCGGAAGCGGACGACCTTGGTCTCGATGGAGGGGCAGTAGCGCGGTCCCGTCGAGGAGATCTCCCCGTTATAGAGGGGGGCGCGGTCGAGATTGCTCAAAATGAGTTCGTGCGTGCGCGCGTTGGTATAGGCGAGATAGCAGGGGGTCTGCGCGGCGGGAGGATCGGCGTTCAGAAAAGAGAACGGGTACACGTTCGCCCCCTCTTGGCGGGTGAGGACGGAATAGTCGACCGTCCTGCCGTCGATGCGGGCGGGCGTGCCCGTCTTGAAACGGCGCACACGGAAGCCGAGATCGATCAAATTTTTCGTGAGGAGGGTGGCGCGTTCGAACCCGTTCGGACCGCTCTCCTTGATGTATTCGCCCGTGATGGTGCGCGCGCCGAGGTAAACCCCCGTCGCCACGACGACGGCGCGGCAGGAAAGCACGCCGCCGTAAGCCGTTCTCACGCCCGTCACGCGCCCGTTTTCCACGAGGATCTCCGCCGCCTCGCCCTGTAAAATGCGCAAGTGGTCGGTGTGTTCGAACACCCGCTTCATCTCGGTGTGATAGCGTTGCTTGTCCACCTGCGCGCGGAGGGATTGCACCGCCGCACCCTTGCCCTCGTTGAGCATGCGGTATTGCAGGGCGCAACGGTCGGCGTTGCGTCCCATTTCGCCGCCCAAGGCGTCAATCTCGCGCACGAGATGTCCCTTTGCCGTGCCGCCGACCGAGGGATTGCAGGGCATATATCCGATGCTGTCGAGGTTGAGGGTGAGCACGACGGTTTCCAGCCCCGTGCGGGCGAGCGCAAGCGCGGCTTCCGCGCCCGCGTGCCCCGCGCCGATGACCACCGCGTCGCACCGTCCCTCCGAAAAAGTCTGCATAAATTCTCCGAAAAAAGCCCGCCCTTGCAAGGACGGGCTCTCATTACTGCTTCAAAACGATACTTCGGATATCGTTGACGTCTTTTACGATCTTGTCGTTGACCCGCATGAGATCGGCGACCTTATCCCGCGCGTAAATGACGGTGGAGTGGTCTTTCCCGCCCATCTCCTTTCCCACCGAAACGAGGGGGAGGGTGAGCATGTCGCACATGAGATAGATGCAGATCTGCCGCGCCCGCACGAGTTCCTGCCGCTTGTTTCTGCTAAGAAGATCCTCTTTGGTGATGGAAAAGTACGAGCAGGTCGCGCGGATGATCGCCTCGGGGGTCACCTCTTCCTGTTCCTCCACGTTGATCGCCTGTTCGAGCGCGGTCGCCGCGAGCGTCATCGTAATCGGCTCTTCGCGGAGTTTGCTCGCGAAGATCACCTTGTTCAGCCTGCCCTCGAGGGTGCGGACGTTGCTGTCCGACGTCTTTGCAAGGAATGCGAGCACGTCGTCGGGCACGAGATATTTCTTTTCGAGTGCCTTGCGCTTCAAGATGGCGATCTTGGTTTCGAGATCGGGCGGTTGGATGTCGGCGATGAGCCCGCCCTCGAAGCGGGTGCGCAGACGCTCTTCGAGCGTGGTGAGATCTTTCGCGGGGCAGTCGGACGAAATGACGATCTGCTTGTTCTGCGAGAACAGCTCGTTAAAGGTATGGAAGAACGCCTCCTGCACGCCGTATTTTCCCGCCCAGAATTGGATGTCGTCGATGAGCAGAACGTCGACGTTGCGGTAGTGGTTGCGGAAGCGCGCCTCCTTTCCCTCTCCCTTTTTGCTCGAATAGAGGCTCTCCACATAGTCGTTGAGGAACTTCTCGCTCGTCGTGTAGAGCACTTTGAGGGAGGGCTTTTTCTCGGCGATCTCGTTGGCGATCGCCTGCATGAGGTGGGTCTTGCCGAGCCCCGTCCCGCCGTAGATGTAGAGGGGGTTGAAGTTCTCGCCGGGCGCGCTCGCGACCGACTTCGCCGCCGCGCACACGAATTTGTTGGAATTTCCCACGACAAAGGAATCGAACGTGAACCGCTTGTCGGGCTTTACCGAGACTTCGCCGATCACGTCGGTTTCCCGCACGACGTATTCCTCGCTGCCGTCGACGATGAGGGCGAAGTCCTGCAAGCCGACGTCGGCGGTGACGACCGCCTCGCGCAATTTATCGGCATGGCGCAAGGAGATGGTGTCGGCGGCAAATTCCGTCTCCGCTTTCAGGTAGATGGTTTTGTTTACGATGTCCGCGGGTTCGAGCCCCACGATAAACGCATCGAACGACATCGGGCTGATGAGTTTCGCCGCCCGATCCTTGATTTTTTCCCACAGTACTTCGAATTGTGCTTTTTCGGTCATTTTCCCCTCGCAAACGCTTTTCCTTTTTCGCGCAATTTGGTATAATAGACAAAACGGAAACAAACGCCGTAGGTTTATTATAATACAAATCCCGCGGAAAAGAAAGTGTTTTTGCCGAAATGCTCGTAAAAAAATTGAGACTTGAAAATTTCAGAAATTACGAGGAGGAGACCTTTTCGTTTACGGAGGGGCTCAATGTGCTCGCGGGACGGAACGCGCAGGGCAAGACCAACTGCGCCGAAGCCGTATTCTACCTCTGCACGGGCGCGTCCCTGCGCATCCGTCACGACCGCCAGCTCATCCGCTACGGCGCGGAATACGCCTGCGTCTCCGCGATCTGTTCGACCCGCTACGGCGAGATCTCGCTCGAAGCGCGCATCTTCGAAAACAAGCGGGAGCTCTACGTCAACGGCAACCGCATGACGCGCGCCGTCGACTTCATCGGCAACATGAACTGCGTCTTTTTCTCGCCCGGGGAACTCCGCCTCGTGCAGGACGGACCCGACGAGCGGCGGCGGTTTCTCAATCTCTCCCTCTCGCAGACCTCGCGGGAATACTGCACCGCCCTGTTGCGCTACCAGCGCATCCTCGAACAGCGCAACAACCTCTTAAAAGAGCGGGACGTCTCCCTCGTGCTCGAAACGCTTCCCGTATGGGACGCGCAATTTGCGCAGTACGCCGCCCGCATCGCCTGTAAGCGCAGGGAATATCTGTCCGCGCTCTCCTCGCTTGCCGCCGAAGCGCACGCCTACCTCACCGACGGCGCGGAGGAGCTCTCGCTTCTTCCCGAGCGGGAATACCGCGGCGGGGAAGAGGAGGTTGCGGCTTCCCTCGTGCGCGAGCTCGGCGCGAGCTACGAGCGGGATCTTCGGCTCGGGTTTACCACGGTCGGCCCGCACCGCGACGACGTCCGCATCCTCATCGACGGCAAGGACGCCCGCGGCTATTCCTCGCAGGGACAGGCGCGCACCGCCGCGCTCTCGGTCAAGCTCGCGGAGGCGGCGATCTTCCGCAAGCTGACGGGGGAAACGCCCGTCCTCATCCTCGACGACGTGATGAGCGAACTCGACCTGCCCCGCCGCAAAAAACTGCTGTCCCGCATCGACGGGCTGCAATGTATCCTGACCTGCACGCACGCCGCGCGCGGGCTGTACGGCGCGTCCGTCAACAAGATCCGCATCCAAGGAGGAAAGATCGTATGAGAGCCGATCTCCATTTGCATACCCTCTATTCGGACGGTTCTTTCCCGCCCGCGGAGATCGCGCGCCGCGCGCATGCGGCGGGGGTGGAACTCTTCGCGCTCACCGACCACGATTCGCTCGCGGGCAATGCGGAGGGCGCGCAGGCGGCGAAATCGCTCGGGCTTCACTACGTCCGCGGGATCGAGGTGTCCGCCTATCTCGGCGCAACGAAAGTGCACGTTTTGGGATACGGCTGCGAGGAGGGAGAGGCGTACCGCGAATTTTTGCGGGCGCGCGTGGAGGGCGCGCGGGTACGCGCCGAAGATATTCTGCGCAAGGCGAACGCCTATTTCTCGCTCGACGTCACTCTCGACGACGCAGAGGCATACCATGTCGCGGGGACGCCCATCCATACCATGCACCTCGTCAAGGCGTACGCAAAGCGGTTGGGCGCGGACATGGGTGCACTCTACCGTTCGGTTTTCGCGCCTGCCAAGCCCGCGTTCTCGGACATGTGCCGCCCCACGCCCAAAGACGCCGTCCGTATTGTGCATGCCATGGGGGGACGCGCGGTGATCGCCCATCCCGTGCAGATCCTCGTGTTGCCGCCCGACGTTTCGGCGCGCTTTCATTTGTATGGCGAAGCGGAGAAAGAGGAGGCGAAGCGGGTGTACGCGCCCGCGCGGAACGCGCTCATGGAGGAACTCGTCGAAGAGGGCGCGGACGGCATAGAATGCTATCACTCGACGCATACTGCGGAGGAGACGGAGGAATTTCTTGCGTTTGCCAAGGCGCACGGTCTGTTCGCGACGGGCGGTTCTGACTTCCATGCGGACGGCGCAAACCGCCGCGTCGGCAGTCCCGCGTTCGACGCTTCTCACATCGCGGAAGTTCTTCTCTCTCTGAAAGGGAGCGTATGAAATTTCGGCGTGGATGTGCGCTCCTCCTTGCGGGGAGCTTTTTTTGTTGCGGATGCGCGGTCGGGCGCGTCAAGAGCGGCGTTACGATCGGCGGCGTAGAGGTCGGCGGGCTGACGTATGCCGAGGCAGAGGCGCGCGTGCGGGAGGAGCTCGAAGCGCGGTATCTGCCCCTCGTCGTCCGTACGCCCGCGGGCGATTTTTCCGCCGCGCTCGACTATTCCGACGACGTGGGCGCGCTCGTGCGTTCGGCAAGACGGGGGGAGACGTATGAGCCGCGCGTCACGCGCGAATGGGCGGACGCCGAGGCGCGGCTCGAAGAGATCTGCGCCGCCAACGCGCGGGAGAGCGAGGACGCCCGCCTCACCTTTTCGGCAGACGGCTTTTCGTACGAGGAGGGAAAAAGGGGCGTCGCGTGCGACTACGGCGCGTTGCTTTCCGACTGCGTCGAGGCGTTGAAAGGGGAGGGGACGGAGATCTCGCTTCGCTGCCGCGAGACAGAGCCGCGCGTCGGCGTTGAAGAGCTCAAAGCACGCACCGCCCCGCTCTCGGAATTTTCGACGGGGTACGACGTATCCAACGCCGCCCGCGCGGGGAACATCGCGCTCGCCGCTTCCCGCCTCACGGGGACGGTCATCGAGGCGGGCGAAATTTTTTCCTTTAATGAATGCGTGGGCGCGCGCACGCGTGAGAACGGATTCGGCGAAGCACCCGTCATCTACGACGGGGAATTTGTGCAGGGCGTGGGCGGGGGCGTGTGTCAGGCAAGCACCACGCTGTTCGGCGCGGCGTTGCGCGCGGGGCTCGAGATCGTGGAGAGCCATCCCCATTCGCTCGCCGTCGGCTACGTCCCGCCCTCGGAGGACGCGATGGTCTCCTCGTCGAGCGACCTTGTGTTGCGCAATCCCTTTCCCACGCCCGTGTATCTGCTCGGCGGCGCGGAGGACGGCAGGGTGCATTTCGCCTTTTACGGTCTGCGCGGCGAGATCGCCTATACGGTGGAGAGCGCGGTGCTCTCCCGCGTCCCCCCGCCCGCGGCGCAGATCGTGGAAGGCAAGCAAAACCGCACTTTGCGCGCCGCGAAGGAGGGGATCGTGAGCGAAAGCTACCTGCTCGCGTACGGAAAGGACGGCGTATTGCTGTCGCGGACGCGCATCCGCCGCGACGTCTACGCGCCCGTGCGGGGCATTTTGGAACGCGTCCCCGCGCCCGACACCCCCGAAACCATCCTCTCTTCGGAGGACGAAACGCCGTAGCGGCAAGAAAAAAGCGTCCGGGCGCGAAAATTTCGGGAAAGTGGGGCAAAAACGTTTGCTTTTTCGGAAAGAATCCTCTATAATGAACAAGTGACTTCGGGCGGTCCTCTGCCGCAGAGCATGAACGCCGCGTAAAATTTGGAGGTAAAGTCAATGGGTCTCATCGAAGCGATCGAAGCCGAGGGGATGAAAGAAAGCGTTCCCCAATTCAATGTCGGCGATACCGTGAAAGTGGGCTACCGCATCATCGAAGGCGGCAAGGAAAGGATCCAGAACTTCGAGGGCGTCGTCATCGCGAAGAAGAACGGCGGCATCCGCGAGAGTTTCACCGTGCGCCGTCTGTCGTTCGGCGTGGGCGTGGAACGCTGTTTCCCCCTGCACTCCCCGAGAGTGGCATACGTCAACGTCGTGCGTGCGGGCAAGGTGAGAAGAGCAAAGCTCTACTACCTGCGCGGTCTTACGGGCAAAGCCGCAAAGATCAAAGAAAAGAAGTAAAGAAAAGCTCGCCGAGGCGGCGAGCTTTTCTTTTCCGCATTTGCGCGGGAGCTCTCTTCGGTAAGGACGACCCTATGAGCGATCCCGAAAGGAAAGCGGAAAATCAAAAGCCGTAAGCGCGGCGTTCGGCGCGCGCGGAAGAATTTCCCGCGGATTTTCGAAAACCGCAAAAAAACCGTTTACTTTTTTGCGGATATCGGTTAGAATAGAAAATATCAATATAATAGGGAAAGAATCATGAGAAACACTTTCGGAAAATGGAAACGGCTCGACGGATTTTTCCGCGCGTTCCTGATCCTCGCGGTCGTGTTTTTGGCGATCGGGCTCGGAACGCTCGGCTCGGTGCGCGGCACGGGGAAAGCCTATGAGCTTCGCTCCCAACTTTCGGGCGACGAACAGCGTCCGTCCGTCGTCTTTCGGCTGTCCAACCTGACGCAAAAGGGGGAGGACGGCGAAACGGAGACGGTCAATCTTCGCCTCATGGGCGTTTCGGTGAACGTCGCGGCGATCTACGGCGCGGACGGCACGTCCGCAACGTTGCGCATCGAACGGCGCACGTCGAGCGGGACGAGCTTCTCTTCCGCGCTCGACGCCACGTTCGACAACATCGGCTTCCCCACCCAGAACGGGGTTGAGGACGGACTGTTCCGCTTTGTGTCCCCGTTCGCGCTTCCCGACGAGGGGTGGCGGGTCTCGCTCTATCCTTACGTCCGTCTCTCGGTGTCGAGCTGCAACGTGCTCATCAACGAGGTGGTGTTCCTCGGCGAGAAGCTCGACAGCGACTATAAGGGGACGGGGGAGATGTGCGTCATTCCCGCTTCCATCCACGAGGCGACGCCTTATGCGAACGAGTCGGTGGAACAGTCCGCCTTGCGCGCGGGCGCGCTTCTCGACGCCCAGCAAATGCCCTCCTCGTCTATGTCGTCGTTCGTCCGCTACAAGAACGAGGAGATCCCCGTATTGCAGACGATCGCCGAGATGCGCATGGGCGGGCAGTACGCCGCAGACAACAACGGCGGCGCAACGGATACCTACCGCATCGATACGGCGAGCGGCGCGCTCGGGATCGACTTCCTTGCGCTCGGCACGCGCATCTTCGGCATGAGCCCGTTCGGGCTTCGCTTTTTCCCCATGCTCTTCGCCTTTGTCGCGCTCGTGGCGTTTTCCCGCCTCACAGCGCGCCTCATGAAGAGCGAGAGGGCGGGCTTTGCGTTCGCGCTTTTGTTCGCGCTCTCCTGTTTGACGCTCGGGCTCGGACAGCTCGGCATTCCGCTCATGATCGCGATCGGCTTTTTCGCGGTCTCCCTCGACCTCGTGCACCGCTTCTATCAGAGCGGTTGCAAGGCGTCGCCGCTCGGCGTGCTTCCGCTCTTTGTCGGCGGGCTCTGCTCCGCCGCCGCCATCTGCGTGTACGGACCGTTCGCCGTTCCCGCCGCGGGGGTCACGGTGCTCTTCATCCTCGCGCTCGTGCGCCAGAAGGCGGTCGGCAAATACCGCGTCGGCAAGGCTCTGAAAGCCGCGCCCGCGGAGGGCGTTCCCGCGGAGGGCGTTCCCGCAGAGAGCGCAGAGGGCGGCGGGACGGACGGGGAGGCGCGCGCCGCGCAGATCGCCGCCGAGTTCCGCTATAAAGACAGGGCGACGCCCGTGTGTTTCTTCGCGGGGCTCTTGCTCGGAACGCTTCTGCTCGCGCTCCTGGGCATGCTTCCCGCCTACTTCGTCTATCTGAAATATTACGCAGGGCCGCAGAACACGGCGAACATCTTCGTTCTCGCATGGCACTCCTTTGCCAACGGCTTTACGGGCAATTACGGCGTGGGACGTTTGGAGAGCTGGAACTTCTTCCATATCCTCTACCGCGGGAGCGGCACGCTCTATGCGGTGACGGGGCTCACCGTCAACCTTGCCGCCATGGCTGCCGCCCTCGTCGGCGTGGGGATCGCCGCCGTCCGTCTCGCCCTCGCGCTGTTTCACGGGGAGAAAGGGAAGGCGCGCCGCGCCGAGATCCGCGCCTGCGCGATCCCGCTCGTCGGATTTTTGATCTCCGTTGCGGTCGCCGCCGCGCTTCCCTATGCGCCCGCCTTCCTCACGCTCGCCTATCTCTTCGCCTTTATGCTCGGCGCAAAGGGGTGGTCGGAACTCAAAAAGGGCGCGGCTTATAAGACCGTCGGGATCATGGCGGCGGTATTTCTCACATTGTTCTTTCTCCTGTCCGCGGCGTTCGTGTTCTCGATCCCGCTTCCCGCGGCGTTCATGGACGCGATCTTCTGATCGCGGAGGAGGGGCGCGATGATCGCGAAAATCATCTGTTTTGCTCTGAATGGTCTCGAAGGCGTCCCCGTCGAAGTGGAGACGGACGTCAACAAGGGCGTACCCGCCTATGAGATGGTCGGGCTGCCCGATACCGCCGTCAAGGAGAGCAAGGAGCGGGTGCGTTCCGCGCTCAAAAACAGCGGTCTGCTCTTCCCGATGAACAAGATCACCGTCAACTTCGCGCCCGCGGATATCAAGAAAGAGGGCGCGGCGTTCGACCTCGCCGTCGCCGTCAGCCTGCTCAAAGCGAGCGAACAGCTCGTGGGCGCGGACGTGTCGGACACCGTTTTTCTCGGCGAGCTCGCGCTCAACGGCGATCTTCGCCCCATTGCGGGGCTTCTGCCCATTCTCATCTCGGCAAAGGGGCACGGCTTTCGGAAATTTCTCATCCCCGCCGCCAACGCCAACGAGGCGAAGTTCCTCGGCGGCGCGGAGATCTACTGCGCGCGCACGCTCACCGAAGTGGTGCGCCACCTCGTCGGCACAGCCCCGCTCTCTCCCCTCGAAACGGCGGAATTTGCCGTCCGCAGGGGGAAGAACAGCGTCGACCTCAAATATGTCAAGGGACAGCCGATGGCGCGCCGCGCGCTTGAAATCGCCGTCGCGGGCGGGCATAACCTGCTCATGATCGGACCTCCCGGGACGGGAAAGACCATGCTCGCGCGGTGTATTCCCACCGTCATGCCCGACCTCACATTCGAAGAGGCTCTCGAAATCACCAAGATCCACTCGGTCGCGGGAATTCTCGGCGAAGAGGGAATCGTAACGGCGCGTCCGTTCCGCACCCCGCACCATACGGCGACGACCGTCGCGATGTGCGGCGGCGGCAACAAGAGCGTGCACCCGGGGGAGATCAGTCTCGCCCACGGCGGCGTGCTCTTCCTCGACGAACTCCCCGAATACAACCGTTCCACGCTCGAAGCGTTGCGCCAGCCCCTCGAGGACGGCAAGATCACCGTCTCCCGCGCGGGCGGGACGGTGTCCTTTCCCGCGCGGTTCATGCTGTGCGCGAGCATGAATCCCTGTCCCTGCGGCAACTACGGCTCGGCGGAACGCACCTGCTCGTGCACGCCCGCCGAAATCAGACGCTACCGCCGCAAGATCTCGGGACCCCTGCTCGACCGCATCGACCTGCAAGTGGAAGTGGACGACGTTCCCTACGACGCCCTCGTGGACGTCCGCGAGGGGGAGAGCTCGGAGGCGGTGAAGGCGCGGGTGGATTTCGCCCGCCGCGTCCAGCGCAACCGCTTCGGCGGGGGCGTACATACCAACGCCGACATGGACGAGGGCGAGCTCGCCCGCCACTGCGCCCTGACCGCGGAGGGAGACGATATTCTGCGCGCGGCGTTCGAGCGCATGAACCTATCCGCGCGCGCCCGCGTGCGGATCGTAAAAGTCGCGCGGACGATCGCCGATCTCGACGCAAGCGAGCAAATTTTGCCGCGGCACGTCTTTGAAGCGGTCTCTTACCGTATCGTGGAAAAATAGAGGGAGACATGGAATATACTGCGGACGAGAGGGCAATGCTTTGGCTGTGCGCCTGCACGGAGCTTTCCGAGCGGGAGCGCGTCGCCGCGCTGCGTTGCGCCAAATGTCCGTCCCGCATCATGGAGGACGCGGAGGAGGTGTTCGCCGCGGCGCATGTTTCGGCGCAGTCTGCCCGCACCCGCAAGCGGCGGGAGGAGGAGACCGACCGCATGGTCGAATCGCTCTCCCGCAAAAAGCAGTTCTTCGTGTCGCTCGCGGGGGAGGACTATCCCGAGGCACTCTCCTTTATCCCCTCCCCGCCCCTGCTGTTATACGGACAGGGCAGGCGGGAACTATTGAAGAAAGAAAAATTCTGCATCGTCGGATCGCGGATCACGCCGCCGTGGGCGGCTGCGCTCGGAAAGCGCGTCGCGGGGGAACTTACGGCGCATTTCGTCATCGTCACGGGGATCGCCGAGGGGGGAGACCGCGCCGCCATCGAGGGCGCGTCCGATTCGGGCGAACTCATCTCGGTGCTTCCCTGCGGGCTGGACGAGTGCTATCCCGCGGCGCATGCGGCTCTCAAAGCCGCCGTCGCCGAACGGGGACTGCTCCTCACCGAACTTCCCCCGCAGGACAAGGCGAAGAAATATTCCTTTCATGCGCGCAACCGTCTGCTCGCGGGGCTGACCCGCGGGACGCTCGTCATCTCGGCGGGCGAAAAGAGCGGCGCGCTCATCACGGCGAATTGCGCCCTCGATTACGGACGGGACGTATTCGCTTTTCCGCACAACGCGGGCGCGGCGCAGGGCGTCGGCTGTAACGATCTGCTCAAAAAGGGCGCGTATGTGGCGACGGAGGCGGCGGATATCCTCTCCGTGTACGGTTTCGAGAGCAAACCGTCCGCCCAAACGCTCTCCGAAGAGGAGAGGCGGGTATATGACGCGCTCAAAGCGCGGGGAGAGGCGCACGCGGCGCAGCTCGCCGCGGACGCGGGCATGCAACCTTTCGAGGTCTTGCCCGTGCTCTCGTCGCTCGAACTCAAAGGGCTCGCGGTAAAGGCGGGCGGCAACCGCTATCAGGCGGTATAAAACGCGAAATTTCAAGGCTTCCCCAAGGGGAGCGAGGAGTGACTATGGATCTCATCATTGTGGAATCGCCTTCCAAGGCAAAAACGATCGCGCGGTATCTCAAAGGGAAATACCGCGTCGACGCGTCGGGGGGACACATCCGCGACCTGCCGCCCAAAAAGCTTGGCGTCGCCGTCGATAAAAATTACGAACCCAAGTATGTGACCTCCCCCGGGAAGGAGGAGATCATCCGCCGCCTCACCGAAGAGGCGCACAGGGCGGGAAAGGTATATCTCGCAACCGACCCCGACCGCGAGGGCGAAGCCATTTCGTGGCATCTGCAAACGGTGCTCGGGCTGGACGAGAACGGCGAGAACCGCATCGAATTCAACGAGATCTCCCCGCGCGCCGTCGAACGCGCCCTCGAACATCCCCGCAAGATCAACTATAATCTCGTGGACGCGCAACAGGCGCGCCGCGTGCTCGACCGCCTCGTCGGTTACAAACTTTCCCCCCTGCTCAACAACAAGATCCAGAACGGACTTTCGGCGGGCAGGGTGCAGTCTGTCGCCCTGCGGCTGGTGGTCGACAGGGAGCGGGAGATCGACGCGTTCCGTCCCGAAGAGTATTGGACGATCGCGGCGGAACTGCAAGACCCCGAAGCGAAGTTCTCCCCGTTCCGCGCCGTGCTCGACAAGACGGGCGGCAAGAAGGCGAAAGTGGGGAGCAAAGCCGAGGCAGACGCCGTTCTCGCCGCGCTCAATGCGGGCGAATACGTCGTGGCGAGCGTGAAAAAGACGGTCGCAAGGTCGCACGCGCCCGCGCCGTTCACCACCTCCACCCTTCAACAGGACGCCTCCAACAAGCTCGGCATGACCGCGCCCGAAACCATGCTCATGGCGCAGCATCTGTATGAGGGCATGGATCTCGAGGGGGAGGGGCACGTCGCGTTCGTCACCTACATCCGAACGGATTCCACGCGCGTCTCGTCGGACGCGCAGGCGGCGGCGCGCGCCCTCATCGCCGAGCGGTACGGCAAGGAATACGTCCCCGAGAAGCCGAATTTTTACGCGTCCAAAAAGGGCGCGCAGGACGCGCACGAAGCCATCCGTCCCATCGACCTTTCGCGCACGCCCGAGTCGGTGAAAAAATTGCTCGACCGCAAGCATTACAACGTATATAAGCTCATTTACGAGCGGTTTTTGGCGTCGCAGATGTCCGAGGCACTCTACGATTCCATGCAGATCGAGATCGCCAACGGCGGCTATACCCTCCGCGCGGGCGGGCGGGCGTTGAAGTTTCAGGGCTTTACCGCCATCTACGCCGATTTCCGCAAGGAGGACGAGGACGAGGCAAAGGGCTTGCTTCCCCCGCTCGAAGAGGGGACAAAGGTGCGCGCTCTCTCCCTCGGCGGCGAGCAGAAGTTCACCAAGCCGCCCGTCCGCTATACCGACGCTTCCCTCGTAAAGGCGATGGAAGATAAGGGCATCGGACGGCCGTCTACCTACGCCTCCATCATCTCGGTGCTCACCAAGCGCAAATACGTCGAAAAAGACGGAAAATACATGAAGCCGACCGAGATCGCCTACCGCATCACCGATATGCTCGTGCAGTATTTCACCGACATCATGGACGTCGGGTTCACCGCCGACATGGAGGAGAAGCTCGACGAGATCGAGGACGGCGGCAAGGATTGGCATTCCATTATCGCGGCGTTCTATCCGCCGTTCGAGGAAAAACTGCGCTACGCCAATACCGACGGCGACGAGATCACCGACGTGCTCTGTTCCAAGTGCGGGCATCCCATGGTCCGCAAGATGGGCAAATACGGCAAATATCTCGCCTGTTCCAACTATCCCGCCTGTTCCAACATCGTGAGCGAGGGGGAGGCGGAGGTCTCGGATACGCCCTGCCCCAAGTGCGGAAAGATGATGGTCGTAAAGAGCGGGCGATACGGCAAATTCCTCGCCTGCCCCAACTATCCCGCCTGCCGCTCCACCCTGCCCTACGGACAGGAGAAAAAGGAAGAGGACGTGTTCGAGGGGATCTGCCCCGAATGCGGAAAGCCCGCCAAGCGGCTCAAAACGCGCACGGGAAAGGTGTACTACGGTTGCAGCGGCTTCCCCGAATGCCGCTTCATGAGCTGGGATATCCCTACGGGGGAGAAGTGTCCCAAGTGCGGTGGCGCGCTCGTGCGGACGGCGCGCGGCGCGGTGAAATGTTCCCAGCGCGCGTGCGACTACCGCATTCCCGCAAAAAAGGGGAAGGCGTGATCCGCGTCATCGGCGCGGGTCTTGCGGGGAGCGAAGCCGCCTACGCGCTCGCAAACCGCGGCGTACAGGTGGAGCTCGCCGACATGAAGCCCCGCCTCACGCCCGCCCATCAGAGCGGCGGGTTTTGCGAGCTCGTCTGTTCCAATTCTTTGAAGAGCGACGACATCGCGGGCAACGCCTGCGGATTGTTGAAAGAGGAGATGCGCCGCCTCGGTTCGATCACCATGGAGGCGGCGGAAAAGACGCGCGTCCCCGCGGGCGGCGCGCTCGCCGTCGACAGAGACGCGTTCTCCGCATACGTCACGAACGCGTTGTGTTCGCATCCCAACATCACCGTGATCTCGGAGGAAGTTTCGTCGCTTCCCGCGAGCGGGATCGTCGCCACGGGTCCGCTCACGGCGGGCGGCTTATACGACGACATCGCCCGCCTCGGCGCGCTGCACTTTTTCGACGCGTCCGCGCCCATCGTCTCGCGGGAGAGCATCGACATGGCGCACGTCTTTTCGCAGGACCGCTACGGCGAGGGGGAGGGCGACTATTTGAACTGCCCCATGTCCGAGACCGAGTACAAGGAATTCGTACATGCCCTGCTCGCGGCGGATCGCGCCGTGCTGCGGGATTTTGAAAAAAAGGAGATCTTCGAGGGGTGCATGCCCCTCGAAGTCATGGCGGCGCGCGGGGAGGACACCCTGCGGTTCGGACCGTTCAAACCCGTGGGGCTCTCGGTCGGGGGAAAGCGTCCGTACGCCGTCTTGCAGCTGCGCAAGGAGAACGCGCAGGGGACGAGCTACGGGCTGGTCGGCTGTCAGACCAACCTCAAATTCGGAGAGCAGAAGCGGGTCTTTTCGCTCATCCCCGCCCTACATAACGCCGAGTTCGAGCGGTACGGGGTGATGCACCGCAACACCTATCTCGAATCGCCGCACATCCTCAACGCCGACCTTTCGGCGCGGGCGAATCCCGCGCTCTTCTTCGCGGGGCAGATCACGGGCGTGGAGGGGTACGTCGAGAGCGCGGCTTCGGGTCTGCTTGCGGGGATCGAGGCGTATTTGCGGCTGTCGGGACGGGAGACCGTCGTCCCGCCGTCCTCTTGCATGATGGGCGCGCTGGCGCGCTATGTCGCAACGCCCAATCCCGCGTTCGAGCCCATGAACGCCAACTACGGCATTCTTGCGGGCGGCTTCGAGAAGGTGCGCGACAAGAAAGAACGCAGGCGGCTTCTCGCCGTCCGCGCGCTCGATGAGATCGAGCGTTTCAAAACGCAGATTTGCGGGTAAATAAAAAGAAAAGGGGTTTTGGAGGAAGTATGGAATTTCGCGGAACAACCATCTGCGCCGTCAAAAAGGACGGCGTAACGGCGATCGCAGGGGACGGACAGGTCACCATGGGCGAGAGCGTCGTATTCAAGAATACCGCCATCAAGGTGCGCCGCATCTACGGGGGCAAGGTGATCCTCGGCTTTGCGGGCTCGGTGACGGACGCGTTTTCGCTCTCCGAGCGGTTCGAGGGCATGCTCAACAAGTTTGCGGGCAACCTCATGCGCTCGGCGGTCGAGCTCGCGGATATGTGGCGGTCGGACAAGATCGGCAGAAAGCTCGACGCGATGATGATCACGGCGGATAAAGACACCCTGCTCATTCTCTCGGGCACGGGCGAAGTGATCGAGCCCGACGAGGGGATCTGCGCCATCGGAAGCGGCGGGAACTACGCGCTCGCGGCGGCGCGCGCCCTTGCGCAGAACACAAGCTTCGGCGCGGAGGAGATCGCGCGCAAGTCGCTCAAAATCGCATCCGAGATCTGCGTGTACACCAACGACCACATCATTTGCGAGGTGATATAATGGATCTTTCGCCCAAACAGATCGTAACCGAACTCAATAAGCACATCATCGGGCAGGAGGAAGCCAAGAAGGCAGTCGCGATCGCTCTGCGCAACCGCTACCGCCGCGCCCGTCTTTCGCCCGAACTGCGCGAGGAGATCACGCCCAAGAACATCATCATGAAAGGTCCTACGGGCGTCGGCAAAACGGAGATCGCGCGCAGGCTCGCCAAGCTCGTCAAAGCACCGTTCATCAAGGTGGAGGCGACCAAGTACACCGAAGTCGGGTACGTCGGCAAGGACGTCGAGGGCATGGTGCGCGACCTCGTGGAGTGCGCCGTCCGTCTTGTGAAAGACGAAAAGACGGCGGAGGTCTCGGCAAAGGCGACGGGGGTCGCCGAACAGCGCATGGTGAAGATCCTCGCCGAGCTCAAAAAGGCGGACCGCGGGGAAACGGCGCGCGAGGTGTTCGAGAACAACCTCCTCACTTCCCTCCGCAAGGGCGTGTTCGACGAGCTCGTCATCGAAGCGGAGGTGCGCGACGAGCCCAAGACCATGGAGCTCATGCCGGGCGGCGCGGCGATCAACCTCGGCTCGATCTTCGGGGAAATGCTTCCCCAACGCCGCAAAAAGCGCAAGATCCCCGTGAAAGAGGCGATGCAGCTGTTCATCGCCGAGGAAGCCGAAAAGCTCATCGACGACGACGCGGTGACCGACGAGGCACTTCGCCGCGCCGAGAACGACGGCATCATCTTCATCGACGAGATCGACAAGATCGCGGGAAAGGAGAGCACGGCGGGGGCGGACGTCTCCCGCGAGGGCGTCCAGCGCGACATCCTCCCCATCGTCGAGGGGAGCACGGTCATGACCAAGTACGGCGCGGTAAAGACCGATTATATGCTCTTCATCGCGGCGGGCGCGTTCCACGTCGCGCGCGTGGAGGATCTCATTCCCGAATTGCAGGGAAGATTCCCCGTGTCGGTGGAGCTCTCGTCGCTCACCAAAGAGGACTTTGTGCAGATCCTCACGAGCACCGAGCATTCGCTCACCAGCCAATACGCGAATCTGCTCGCGGTCGACAACATCGACCTCTCGTTCACGCCCGACGCCATCGAGGCGATCGCGGAGATCTCCGAGGAGATCAACCTCACGAGCGAGGACATCGGCGCGCGCAGATTGCATACCGTTATGGAGTTTTTGCTCGAAGACATCTCGTTCAACGCGGGCGGCGGCGATTATCCCGTCGTGCCCGTCAAGATCGACCGCGCCTATGTGGAGGAGCACCTCAAAAAGATCACCAAGGACAGAGACCTCAAAAAATACGTCCTTTGAGGAGAGATATGACCCCCGAACAATTCAAACAGCTCTATGCCCGCGCCAAAGCGGGCGATATCATGGCGCAGTACGATCTCGGCGTCGCCTATCAAAAGGGCGACGGCGTGAAGCGGGACGACAAGCGCGCCGTAAAGTGGTGGGAAAAGATCGCCGAACAGCACGGCATCGCCGCCTATAACCTTGCCGTCTGTTATCAGCACGGCGTGGGCGTAAAGCGGCGTCCCGACCGCATGATCCGCTACTACGAGCTCGCCGTCTCCATGAAGTTCGCCCCCGCGATGTACAACCTCGGCGGGTGCTATCTCGTGGGCGACGGCGTGCAAAAAGACCCCAAAAAGGCGGTACAGCTTTGGTCACAGGCGGCGGATATGGGCTTTCTCGAAGCCCAGCGCAGGCTCGACCTCATCGCCAACCAAGTGCGGCGGGGAGAGTTCCCGCGCGCCGATTGAGGAGGAACTATGATCCCGATCCAGAAAGGTTGTAAAGACGTGTTGCCCGCGCAGTCCTATGCGTGGCAGACCCTCGAATCGCTCGCCCGCCGCACCGCGAAGAAGTACGGCTTCCGCGAGATCCGCACCCCGATGTTCGAGGCGACCGAGCTGTTTGCCCGCGGCGTGGGGGACACGAGCGACATCGTCACCAAGGAGATGTACACGTTCAACGACAAGGGCGGGCGTTCGGTGACCCTCCGTCCCGAGGGGACGGCGGGCGTGGCGCGCGCTTTCGTCGAAAACGGCTTGCAGGGGGACGTGCTTCCCTTTAAGGCGTACTACATCATCTCCGCTTTCCGCTACGAGCGGCCGCAGGCGGGCAGACTGCGCGAGTTCCACCAATTCGGCGCGGAACTCTACGGCGCGGAGAGCCCCGCGGCGGACGCCGAAGTCATCGCGCTCGCGTCGAACTTCCTCAAAAGCGCAAAGATCAAAGCCTCCCTGCGCCTCAATTCCATCGGCTGCGCCGCCTGCCGTGAGAAGTACGTTGCGGCGTTGCGCGAATATTTCAAGCCCCATCTCCCCGAAATGTGCCGCGACTGCAACGTCCGTTTCGAGAAGAATCCTCTCCGCATGCTCGACTGCAAGGAGGAGGCTTGCGCCCGTCTGCGCGACGGCGCGCCCCGCATCACCGACTATCTCTGCGACGATTGCAGGGCGCATTTCGAGGGGGTCAAAGAATACCTCGACGGGGCGGGGATCGCCTATACCGTCGACCCGCGCATCGTCCGCGGGCTCGACTATTACAGTCGCACCGTCTTTGAGTTCGTAAGCGACGCGCTCGGCGCGCAAAGTGCCGTCCTCGCGGGGGGGAGATACGATACCCTGCTCGAAAAAATGGACAGCAAACCCACGCCCGCCGTCGGCTTCGCGGCGGGGCTCGAAAGGCTGTTGATGTTGCGCGGCGAGAGCACGCCGCCCCCGCATATTACCTGTTACATCGCGGGCATGGACGCCGCGTCGCGTAAAAAAGCCTTCCTTTTGGCGGAAGAGTTGCGCGCGGCGGGCGTACCCTGCGAAGCCGATCTCATGGAGCGTTCGTTGAAGGCGCAGATGCGCTATGCGGACAAGCTGCGCGCAAAGTATGCGATCGTGCTCGGCGAGCGGGAGCTCGCGGAGGAAGAAGCCGACGTGAAGAATATGAAAACTTCGGCGGCGGAGCGCGTAAATCTGCGGAAACTCGCGCAATATTTTAAGGGGAGGAAAGCATGAAGATCGAAGAAATGACGGGCAACGCGCTCGACGAACTCGTCGGAAAGGGCGGGAAAGTGGTATGCGATTTTTGGGCGAGCTGGTGCGGACCTTGCCGCATGCTCGCACCCGTTCTCGAACAGATGGCAGAGGAGTTTTCCGACCGCGCCGCATTCGCCAAGGTGAACGTCGACGAGAACGGCGACCTCGCCGCCTCGCTCGGGATCTATTCCATTCCCGACGTATTCGTGTTCGAAAACGGCAAGGTGAAGGCGCACCAAACGGGGTACGTCCCCGAGGAGCGCATGCGGGAATTTTTACGGGAGAACCTCGGCTGACGCCCGCGCCGCGGAAGCGTCTCTTTTGCGGGAGAGGATTTTAACGGTTTGCGCCGAAAAGCGGGCGCAAACTCTTGACAACGGCAGGACGGCGCGCTATAATGCCGTTTGATCGAATATTCTTTGGGGCGGAGTGAAATTCTCCACCGGCAGTAAAGTCTGCGAAGGGCGCGAGCCCCCGAACGGGTGCAATTCCCGTACCGACGGTATAGTCCGGATGAGAAAAGAACGTAGGAACGCCCCTTTCGGGGGCGTTTTTTCAAAGAATATCCGAAATTGATGTTGATTGAGGTGTTCTTATGAAGATCAAAGAGACGGTCGCATCCCACTTCACGGCGACGCATATCGCCTACATGTCGCTCTTCACCGCGCTGGCGTTTGTGGTCACCTTCCTCGAATTTCCCATCTTTCCCGCCGCGCCCTATTTGAAGCTCGACTTCGCCAACGTCTTTTTCATGATCGAGGGCTTCATCTTCGGACCTGTGGAGGCGATCTTTTCCATTCTGGTGAAAGAGCTTCTGTGCTTTGCCAAGTCCTCGTCGGGCGGCGTGGGCGAGCTCGCGAACTTCCTCATGTCCGTCGCCTACATCCTCGTCCCGTCCGTCGTTTACCGCTTCAAAAAGGGACGGGCGTGGGTCGCGCTCTACCTGCTGTGCGCATGTCTTTTACAGATCGCCGTGAGCCTGCCCGCCAACCGCTACCTCACCTTTCCCTTTTATATGGGAGACGGCGCGGCGGACGCTTTCCGCGGCGCGTGGCTGTTCGTCCTCGCTTTCAACGCGATCAAGAGCGTGCTCATCTCGCTCATCGTCCTGCTGATCTATAAGCCGCTCTCCTCCCTCATCAAGGCGACGCAGGCGCGCGTCAACAAGAAGCGCGAACGCCGTGCCCGCAAAAAGGACGCGCAAGCCGCCGAACAAGCCGAACCGCTTTCCGAAGAGCAAGTAAAAGCGCAAGCCGCGGGGGAGCAAGGCAAGACAACGCCGTGACGTTCCGCGAAGAAAAATGCGCAAAATGCGCGGAAATTCTTGCAAAAAACAGCCGTATGCGATATAATACGCGTATGGCTGTTTTTCTTTCCCGTTCCGAAGAGGAGACGGTTGCGTTCGGGCGGGAGTACGCGAAAACGTTGAAGGCGGGGGACACCGTATGTCTCGAGGGAGAACTCGGGGCGGGCAAAACCGCGCTCTGCCGCGGGATCTTGCAGGGGCTCGGGGTCAAAGACGAGGTGACGAGCCCCACCTATGCCTATGTCAACGAATACGGCAACGTCTTTCATTTCGACTGCTACCGCATCTCGTCCGAGGCGCAGGCGTACGCGCTCGGGCTCTTCGATTACTTCGGGCGGGGTGGAATTTGTCTCGTCGAATGGGCGGAGAACATCCGCGGGTTGATCCCCGAAAATCACAAAACGCTGCGCATTACGGGGCGCGGCGTACGGGAGATAAGCGATTGAATTTTCTTGCGATCGACACAAGCAGGCGGCGTTTGACCGTCGCCGCCGTCAAAGGGGAGAAAACGGTTCTTTCCGACGCCGACTGCCCCATGCAGCATTCGGTACGTCTGATGGGGGAGATCGACGGCGCACTGCGCGGGATCGGGCTGACCTTGCCCGAGCTCGACTTTATCGCGTGCGTGGTAGGACCGGGGTCGTTTACGGGCATCCGTATCGGCATTTCCACGGTGAAAGGGCTGTGCCTCGGCGCGGAGAAGCCCGCCGTAAAAGTCACCTCTTTCGACTGCCTCGCATATGCTGTGGAAGAGCGCGACAAGATCGCCCTCGTCGACGCGGGTCACGGCGCGGTGTACGCGCAGGGCTTCGGCGGGGCGGACGTGAGCAAGGGATATTATCCCGCCGAAGAGATCCTCGCAAAAAGCGCGCTCCTGTTGAGCGCAGAGCCGCTTTCGTTCCCCACGCGCGTCGTCAATCCCGCGCAGGGGCTGGTGCGCGCCCTGCGCGCCCATGCCGAGCTCATTCCCGCGGAGGAACTTGCGGCGGAATATTTGCGCAGATCGCAGGCGGAGGAGAGGGCATGAACACGCGTCCGTGGAGCTATCGCGATCTCGACCGCATCGAAGAACTCGAAGCGGAGTGTTTTTCCGACCCGTGGCCGCGCCGCGCGCTCGCCGACAGCTTTTTATCGGACATCTTTTTCGGGGTCGCGCTCGAAGAGGAGGAAGGGCTCGTCGGTTACGGGGGCGTCCGCGTCGCGGGCGACGAAGCGGAGATCGAACTCATCGCGGTGAGCGAGATGTACCGCCGTTGCGGGCGGGGCGGAAAAATTCTGTGCGACCTGCTCGAAATCGCAAAAGAGCACGGGGCGCGGCGGGTCTTTCTCGAAGTGCGCGTCTCCAACGCGGCGGCGCAACTGCTCTACTTAAAGGCGGGATTCCGCGGTCTGTACGCCCGCTCGCGCTACTATCCCGACGGCGAGGACGCCGTTGTCATGGTCAAGGAGATATGAACTTATCCTATACGATGTGCGGAGAGGGACGCGACCTCGTGATGTTGCACGGCTACCTCTCCCGCAAGGAAAGTTTTTTACCCCAGATAACCTATTTTCGACAATTCTACCGCGTGACCGCGCTCGACTTCCCCGGCATGGGGGAGGCGGGGGAACTGCCCGCGGCGTGGTCGGTGGACGACTACGCCGATTGGACGGAGAACGCGCTTTCCCGCCTCGGGATCTGCCGTCCGCTTCTGCTCGCGCATTCGTTCGGGGGACGGGTCGCCGTCAAACTGCTCTCGCGGGGGCTGGATTGCGGCGGCGCGGTGCTCGTGGGGTGCGCGGGGATCGTCCCGCGGCGGACGCTTTGCTACCGCATGCGGGTCGGGTGCTACCGCTTGGTCAAAAAGATCGCGCCCGCCTACGCCGAACGCAGGTTCGGGAGCGCGGAATACAGAAGCCTTTCCCCCGTCATGCGGGAAAGTTTCAAACGCATCGTCAACGAAGATCTTCGGGAGGACGCAAAGCGCATCCGCTGTCCCGTCCTCTTTGTGTACGGGGAGAACGACCGCGAAACGCCGCTCTCCTCGGCGCAGATCTACCGTGCGTGCGTACCGAACGCCAAACTCGCCGTGCTGGCGCATTGCGGACATTTCGCCCATCTCGACGATCCGCTTGCCTTTCAGCTCGCGGCGGAGGAGTTTTACAATGCCGTTTGATGCCGTCATCGTAATCGCTGCCTTTTCCGTCCTCTTTGCGGCGGCGTTCTTCTTTGCGTCCTTCCCGCTCATGGGGATCTTGCAGCAGGAGGGATATTCGCCGCGCGCTTTTTTGCGCTGGTTCTTCAAGCGGCGCAACGTCGTGCGGCAGAGGTATGGACTTCTGGCGACGGCGTTCCTCTTCCTCGGCGGGATCTTCGCGGTCGCGTTCTCCTTTTTGGGTGCGACGGCGGCGGTGTGCGCGTCGCTTCTCGCCTGTATCGCGCTCTGCGCGGTGTTTTGCTACGCCTTCCGCGCCGCCCTCAAAGTCCCGCTCGTATTCACCCGCCGCATGATCCGCCTCGGCGTCGCGTACGCCGTCTGTATCGGGCTGGTCTGCGCGGGGGCGCAGTGCGGGCTGTGGTTCTGCGCCGAAGCGGTGGGCGGGCGCATCGCGCACGCGCTTCTTCGCACCCTCCCGCTCGCGGTACTGCCGCTTCTGCTTCCCCTCGTCCTCTGCGCGGCAAACCTCATCATGCAGACCTATGAAGTTCCGAGAAGCCGCGCGCTTCTTCGCCGCGCGGCGCGCTTGTTGCGGGAGAGCGACTGCGTAAAGATCGGCATTACGGGCTCGTTCGGCAAGACGAGCGTCAAGGAATACGCCCGCGTCCTGCTCGGTGACGGCGCGTACGCCACGCCCGCCTCCTACAATACGCCGCTCGGGATCGCGCGGTGCGTCAACGAGCACGGGCTCAACTGCCGCTATTTCCTCGCCGAAATGGGGGCGCGGAAGGCGGGGGATATCGCCGAGCTCTGCGACCTCGTGTCGCCAGAATACGGCGTCGTGACGGGGATCTGTCCCCAGCACATTCAAACGTTTGGCTCGCTCGAAGCGATAAAACGCGAAAAGGGGGTGCTCGCGCGGCGCGCCAAAACCGTCGTCGCGGGGCGCACCGCCGCCGACCTTTCGGAGGACGCCTTCGCCGAGGGACGGGACTTTGCCTGCGAGAACATCGAACTTACCAAGGCGGGTTCGTCGTTCGATTTGGTGATCGCGGGCGAGCGCGCGCGGGTGCATACCGCGCTGTTGGGGCGGCACGCCGCCGAGGACGTCGCCATCGCCGCCGCGCTCTGCTATCGTCTCGGCATGCCGTTTGAACAAATCGCGGCGCGTATCCCCCTGCTCACGCCCGTCCCGCACCGTCTGCAACGTCTCGACGGGAACGGCGCGGACGTCCTCGACGATTCCTACAACGCGAACATCGAGGGTGCGAAAAACGCCGCCGAGGTACTGTCGCTGTTCGGCGGGCGGCGGTTCGTCGTCACCCCGGGCATCGTCGAGCTGGGAGAACTCGAAGAGGACATCAACTTCGAACTCGGGAAACTGCTTGCCCCGTTCGAGCTCATCCTCGTCGGCGAAACGCTCGTTCTGCCCGTCAAACGGGGATATCTTGCGGCGGGCGGGAGCGCGGTGAGCGTCGTCCCCACGCTGTCCGCTGCGCGCGATCTCTTGTCCGAGCGGCTCGGCGCGGGCGACTGCGTGCTCTTTTTGAACGACCTGCCCGACAAATACCTTTGACATTTCGGGCAGAGGCGCGGAACGCAATACCGAAGAAACACCGAAGAAACACCGAAGAGAGAACGCCCGTTCGGGCAAATCGCGGAGGTGTTTTTTTGATCGTCGCCGTCTTTTTCGGAGGAAGATCGAACGAAAGAGAAATCTCCGTCATCACGGGGCTGTATTGCGTCAATTTGCTCAAAAGCAAGGTAAAAGTGCTGCCCGTCTACCTCCCGTTCGAGGGGGGAATGACGCTCGCCGCGGGGGCGCGGTTGGAGGACTTCCGCGCGCCGAATTTTCCCGCCGTCCGTCTCGAAGGGCGCGCCCTCGTCAGGAAGCGGAAAAAATACCCGTTCGACTGCGCGCTCAACTGCTGCCACGGCGGGGCGGGGGAGGACGGCACGCTCGCCGCGCTCCTGCGTTGGAACGGCGTTCCGTCGGCTTCGCCCGATATGCCCGTCTCCGCGGTGTTCATGGATAAAACGCTCACCAAGTTCGCCGCCGCGGGCATGCAGATCCCCACCGCCCCCTCCTTTTGGGTGGACGAAGCGGCGTGGCGGGAGCGGGAAGAGGTCTTTGCGCGGGCGGAGGCGTTCGGCTATCCCGTCGTCGTCAAGCCTGCGCGGCTGGGTTCGAGCATCGGGGTGACGGTCGCGCGGACGGAGGAGGAACTTTCCCGCGCGCTCACGCTCGCTTTCCGTCTCGACAGCCGCGCCCTCGTCGAGCGGTACTTCGAACAAAAGCGGGATATCAACTGCGCCGCCTACCGCCGCGGCGGGGAGATCGTGCTCTCTCCGCTCGAAGAGGTGTATTCGGACGGGGACATCCTCACGTTCGGCGAAAAGTACGAACGCGCGGCGCGGACGAGCGACCTGCCCGCCGTCCTGCCGCCCGAGACCGAGCAAAAGATCTGCGCCTACACCCGCGCGCTCTACGAGGGGTTCGGCGTCCGCGGGGTGGTGCGCGCCGATTTCCTGCTCGCGGGGGAGGAGGTGTACTTCAACGAGCTGAACACCGTGCCGGGGTCGCTTGCGTGCTATCTGTTCGGCGAAACGCTCACCGCCCGCCGCGATTTTCTGCTCACCCTCGTCGGAGAGGCGCGGGAGGAGGAGAAAAAGGAGATCGTCTGCGCCGACATCTTGCGCCGCTACGAGGGCGCAAAGGGGTGCAAACGCAGGGGAAATATTTTATGAGAGCCGCCCGCGCAAGACGCGGGCGTTTTTTGTTGCCAAGCGCGAAAAAATTTGCTATACTTTGCGTATGGCAAATTACGGCTTTACCGATAAAGTGAAGATCACGGTCAAGGCGGGCGACGGCGGCGACGGCATGAATTCGTTCAAGGCGTACAAGGGCAAGCCCGCCTGCGGGCCTGACGGCGGCGACGGCGGCGACGGCGGCGACGTCGTTTTCGTCGGCGACAAGGATATGCACGACCTGCTCTCTTTCCGCTTCACCACCAAGTATTTCGCAGGGAACGGCGAGCGCGGCGGGGTCAACCGTTGCACGGGCAAGCGGGGCGCGGACGCGGTCGTCAAAGTCCCCTGCGGAACGCTCGTGCGGGACGCCGAAAGCGGCAAGATCCTCTGTGACGTGTACGAGGACGGCGAACAGGTCGTCCTGTTGCGGGGCGGCCGCGGGGGAAAGGGGAACGTCCGCTTTACCACCGCGCGGCGGCACGCGCCCGACTTTGCGCAAAAGGGCGGGCTCGCCAAGCCGCACGCGCTCATTCTCGAAATGAAAGTCATCGCCGACGTCGGGTTTGTCGGCTTCCCCAATGCGGGAAAATCCACACTGCTTTCTAAGATCTCCGCGGCGAAGCCCAAGATCGCCGACTACCATTTTACCACGCTCTCGCCCAATCTCGGCGTCGTGAGCGTGTACGGCGAACATTTCGTGGCGGCGGATATCCCCGGGCTCATCGAGGGCGCGGCGGCGGGCGCGGGGCTCGGGCACGACTTTCTGCGCCACATCGAACGCACCCGCATGCTGCTGCACGTTCTCGACATTTCGGGGATGGAGGGGCGCGACCCGCTCGACGATTTCAGAGTAGTCGACGCCGAGCTCAAAGCGTATTCGGAGAAGATCGCCGCGCTTCCGCGGCTCGTCGTGCTCAACAAGACGGACGCGTTCGGCGCGCAGGAAAATATCGCGCGGTTTCGCAGGAAATACGGCAAACGCTATGCGATCTACGGGATCTCCGCACTGCGCGGCGACGGGCTCGAAGAACTGCTCAACGCCACCGTTGCCATGCTCAAAACGCTTCCTCCCGCCGAGAAGATCCCCTCCGACGAATTTGCGTTCGAGGACGAGGACAACACTTCGTTCGAGATCTTCCGCGACGAGAACGGCGCGTACGTCGTCGTGGGGGGGCTGGTCGATCTGCTCTGCCGCAACGTCGTGCTCTCCAATCCCGATTCCTATGCGTACTTTCAGCGGGTCTTGAAACTGCGCGGGGTGTTCAAAGAGCTCGAAGCGGCGGGGTGCACGACGGGCGACACCGTGGTCGTCGGCGACGTGGAATTTGAATACGTATAGCGATTTGCGGAAATTCCGACCGCAAAAGCGCGGGAAAGAACCTGAAACAAAAATCATGAAAATCACGAAAGGGGTGGGAATATGTTCACAAGCAAACAGCGCGCGAAGTTGCGTTCGATGGCGAGCACGGAAAAGCCGATCGCCCAAGTGGGGAAAGAGGGGATCTCCGAAAATCTCGTGGCGGGATTGTCCGACGCGCTCGAAGCGCGCGAGCTCATCAAGATCGCGCTATTGCCGTCCGCGGGGGAGGACGGCGACAACCTCGCCGAAAATCTCGCCGAACTGCTCGGCGCGGAGGTCGTCGCGGTGATCGGGAGAAAGGCGATCCTGTACCGCCGTTCCTCCAAACGCGACTTCCGTCATATCGAATTTTAAGCGTTTATTGCGGCGTTAGGAACGCCCGCCGCTTCTATAATGTCATTTCGCCCCGCCTGCGGCTTCTATTTGTAGACCAAGGGCGGCACGAGGAGCGAAGCGACGAAGTAGCGGAGGCGGCTTCCAATCTGTCATTTCGAGTGGAGCGGGCAACGCCCGCGGAATCGAGAAATCTCCCTTATTTTTATTTTAAGACTCATCAACGACCAAGGGGATTTCTCCGCGCGCTCACTGCGTTCGCTTGGTCGAAATGACAGAGAGAAGAATGCCGAAATGACAGAGAGAAGAATGCCGAAATGACAGAGAGAAGAATGCCGAAATGACAGAAAAGGCGGGTCGAAATGACAAAATGGGCGGGTCGAAATGACAAAGGCGAAATGACAAAGGTGAAATTACCAATTAGAACGCCTGTTTGCGCTTGATGTTATTTTATTGAACCGAGAGCCCGCGTCGGGGAGACGCGGGCTCTCATGTTGTGCTTTTGCAAGCGTACAAACGTATCACGGATCTCAAAGGAGTTCTTGGTACGAGGTGATGTAGAGGTCGCAGATGGCGCGCATGCGGGGTCGGTCGGCGGCGTCGTGGGGGTCGAAAACGCCCACAGTGAAAAAGCCGCCCGTCTTTGCGCTCTGCGCGCCGAGCGGGATATCCTCGAACACGGCGCATTCCGCCGCGGGCAGGGCGAGCCGTTTCGCCGCTTCGAGGTAGACGTCGGGGAAAGCCTTGCTCTTGCCCGCCTCGCGGGTGGTGACGAACGCCGAAAAGAGGGCGTCGACGCCCGCGCGTCGGAGGGCGGGCAGAAAGAGTTCGGGGGCGGACGACGTGGCGATCGCGAGTTTTACGCCGCGCGCCGCGAGCGCGCGCAAAAAATCGCAGACGTACGGCTTGGGCAGAACGTTGCAAGCGTATTCCTCGCGCATGAGCCGCCGCCACTCTTCCACGATGCTCTCGGGCGGTTCGGGGAGGGAGAAGCGCGCCTTGGTATAGACGGCGGCGTCGATGAGGTCGAGTGCCTCGATGGCGTGCGGATAATCGTCGGGCAGGACGATCCCCCGTTCGGCGAAAAAGCGGACGTCTACATTCTTCCATGCGTCCAATGAGTTGAGAAGCGTCCCGTCGAGATCGAAGATCGCGCCGCGGACATATGCGGGTAAATTCATACGCGCAGTATAGCACATTTTCCCTATTTTGTCAAACAATGCTTTTCCGCGCATATGCGGGCGGCTCAACATGACAATTTAGAAACGCCTGTTCGTTTTCTGATTTTGTTTCAGGCAATTCGGCGAACAAAAAAAGATTTTTTTGCGAACGGCTGCGAAAGGATTGTGTTTTGTCTGGAAAAATGCTATAATTGTTCTGTGCGCGCATGATGTTCGCGCGGATCGGAGATGTATCATGTTAAAAATCATCGTAGACGCCATGGGGGGCGACAACGCTCCGCAGGAGATCGTAAAGGGCGCGCTCGACGCGCTCGGACAGCGCAAGGATTTCAAAGTCGTCTTTACGGGCGACGAATCGCTCGTGGGGCGCGAACTTGCCAAATATCGATACGACCCCGCGCGGGTCGAGCTCGTTCCCTGTTCGGAGGTCATCACCAACGACGACGTACCCACGCACGCCGTGCGTTCCAAGCGGGACAGCTCGCTCGTCGTCGGGCTCAAACTTCTCAAAGAGGACAAGGAGGCGGGCGGATTCGTTTCGGCGGGTTCGACGGGCGCAGTCCTCACGGGCGGGATCATGCTCATCGGCAGGATCAAGGGCGTGATGCGTCCCGCGCTCTGCCCGGGGATTCCAAACGTGCGCGGCGGGAGCACCCTGCTTTGCGACTGCGGGGCGAACGCCGAATGTAAGCCCGCCTATCTCGCGCAGTTCGGGGTGATGGCGAGCGCGTACGCCAAGGTGCTCGGCATCCGCGCCCCCCGCGTGGGACTGCTCACCAACGGGACGGAAGAGCACAAGGGCGATACCCTCCACCGCGAAGCGTACGCCCTTTTGAAGGAGACCCGCGGCATCGACTTTGTGGGCAACGTCGAGGGACGGGATATCATGTACGGCGACGTAGACGTCGTCGTGTCGGACGGATTTTCGGGCAACATCGCCTTAAAGGCGTGCGAGGGGTGCGGCAAGACGGTCGCCGATGTGCTCGGCAAAGAGTTCCGCCGCTCGCTCGGCACGAAGATCTCCTATCTCTTCGCCAAAAAGCCCATCGGCAAACTGCGTTCCATGCTCGACTATTCGCGGCAGGGCGGCTCGATCTTTTTGGGGCTCAAAAAGGCGGTTTTGAAGTGCCACGGCTCGTCCAAGGCGAAATCGGTGACGCCCACCGTCTGTCAGGCGGTCGACGCCTACCGCGGCGGTCTCATCGGCAACATCGCCGCCATGCTCGACGGGGCGGGGTTTGCGGAGGACGCGGGTGAATAACGGCGAAGATTGGACGGAGAGCACCTACGCCCTCGCCGAAGAGGCGATCGGGTACGCCTTTTCCGACAAGGCGTTGCTTCTGCGCTGTTTCACCCATTCGACGTACGCGGGACGGGAGGCGAGCAACGAGCGTCTGGAATTTTTGGGGGACGCCGTGTTGCAGCTCATCGTCACCGAAATGCTCTACCGCACGAGCGGCGCGGACGAGGGAAAGCTCACCGAAACGCGCAAGCAGTACGTCTCCCAGCGCGCGCTCGAAACCGCCGAATCGCGGGTACGGCTCATGCGCTTTCTGCGGCACGCGGGCGGGGAGAGCAACGTCGGCGGCAAGACGCGTTCGAGCCTGTTCGAGGCGGTGCTCGGAGGGATCTATCTCGACGGCGGGATGGGGGAAGCCGAACGGTTTGTGTCGCGGTTTTTGTCGGAGATCGAAACGGACAACTATAAAACGCTCTTGCAGGAGTACGTGCAGGAGCGGCAGAGAGCGACGCCGCACTATGCGACGTCGGAGACGGAGGCGGGATACCGCTGTACCGTAACCGCGCTCGGCGCGTCGGCAGAGGGGGAAGGCGGGAGCAAAAAGGAGGCGGAGACGCAAGCCGCCAAACGCCTGTACCGTTATTTTTCGGAAAAGAGGACACATTCGTGAATTTCAAAGAAGTCAGGCTCGTGGGGTTCAAGTCCTTTGCGGACAAGACCTCGATCAAATTCGACGACGGCGTTACCTGCATTGTCGGACCGAACGGTTGCGGCAAGTCGAACGTCGCGGACGCGGTGCGCTGGGTGCTCGGCGAGCAGTCGGCAAAGACGCTTCGCGGTTCGAGCATGCAAGACGTCATTTTCGGCGGCACGGAGGCGCGCCGTCAGCTCTCCTATTGCGAGGTGACGCTCGTCTTTGACAACAAGGACAAGCTCTTCGACATCGAATACGACGAGGTCGCCATGACCCGCCGCCTGTACCGCTCGGGGGAGAGCGAATATTTGCTGAACATGCAACCCTGCCGTCTCAAAGATATCGTCGCCCTGCTGCACGGCGTGGGCATCGGCAAGGAGGGATATTCCATCATCGGGCAGGGCAAGGTCGAGCAGATCATGAACGCCAAGCCCGAGGAACGCCGCATCGTATTCGAAGAGGCGACGGGCGTGATGCAGTTCAAACTGCAAAAGGGGGACATCGAGCGCAAACTCGAAAACGCGCGGGACAACCTCACCGTGTTCAGCCAGCGCATGGACGAGACGGAAAAGATGCTCCGTCCCCTCGAAGAACAGGCGGAGACCGCCAAAAAATACCGCGAATATTCCGAACGTCTGCGCTACGAGGAGATCAACGCCTATCTCGTGCGCAGCGATTCGTTCGCAAACGAGACCGCAAAATTCCGCGCCCGCATCGACGACGCTTCCGCGCGGCTTTCCGAGATCGAAACGCGGCTTGCGGCGGTGGACGCCGAACAGAGCGAGAGCCGCGACAAGATCGCCCGCGCCGACGACGCCCTCCGTTCGCTCAACGAAAAACTTCGCCTCTTCGAGGTGGACATGGAGCACAAGAGCGGGGAGGCGAGGGTGCTCGACACCAACATCCGCGCCTATCGCCGCGAGCTCGACCGTGCGAGCGAGGAGGTCGCCTATTCCCTCCGCCGCACCAAGGATATCGACGCGCTCGTCGCGGCGAGCGCGAAAAAGACGGCGTCGGACGAACAGCGCGCCCAAGAGATCGAGCGGGAGGCGGCGGCTCTCCAAAAGAAGCTCGAAGAGGCGGACGCCCGCGTCGCCGCGTACGAGAAGATCACGGGCGAGAAGCGCGCCCACGAGCTCTCCTCCGTGGAGGACCTTGCGGACGTGCGCGCCAACGTGGGAAGTCTGTCGGCAAAGCGCGACGCCGCCAAGGGCAGGATCGGCGAGGTCAACCAAGCCATCCAAAAGGCAAAGGAGCGCGAAAAGACCTATACCGAACAGCTGAACAGCTGTCTTGCGGAGAAGAAGGCGCGCGTCGACTTTCTCGACGGGAAGGACGCCGAGGAGGCGCGGGCGAACGCTTCGATCGGGGAGCTCTCCCGCCGCGAGGAGGAACTTTCGCAGAAGATCGTCGATTGCAACACCTCCGTCGCCAACCTCTCCAACAATCTCGAAATGTACCGCGACCTCAAAAACCGCTTCAACGGCTACCGCGACGCGGTGCGGCGGCTGCAACTCGACGCAAAGAACGATCCCGCGCTGGCGCAACGCATCAAGGGCACGATCGCGGACATCGTCTCCACCGAGAAGAAATACGAGGTCGCCGTCGAAACGGCGTTCGGTCCCGCGATGCAATATCTCGTCACGGCGACCCTCGACGACGCGCAATACCTCGTCGACTATTTGAAACACAACCGCCTCGGCGTGGTCACGTTTTTGCCCGTCTCCTACATGCGTCCGCGGGGAGACAGCCGCGAAGCCAAACTCGCCTGCGGCGAAGTCGGGGCGATCGGGCTCGCGGGCGAACTCGTGAAATACGACCCGTATTATGAGAACGCCATCCGCAATTCGCTCGACAATACGCTCATCTGCGATACCCTCGGCAACGCCAAGCGCATCGCCCTCAAATATCCGCGCGCCTTCCGTCTCGTCACCCTCGAGGGGGACGTGATCGCGGCGAACGGCTCGGTGACGGGCGGCTCGCAGCGCAGGGAGAGCGGAAACCTGCTCGCGGGCGAGCGGCTCATCAAGGAGTGCGAAGAGGGGATCGCGCGCAAAAGAGCGGAGGGGGAGAAACTGACCGCCGCGCTCGCCGCCTGCCGCAAGCAACTTGCCGACGCGCGCGCAGAGTATGAGAACTTCCGCGTACGCGTGCAGGAAGAGACCGCCGCATTCGCCGCGGTCTCCCAGCGCGAGATCGCCATCCGCGACCTCATCCACGACGCCCAAACGGACGCGGAGGAATACGCCGCCCTGCTTGCCAAACTCTCCCGCACGGTAGACGACCTCGAAAGCGAAGTACATATCTCTGCGGAGAGCGAGGCACTTCTCAACAAGATCCGCACGGAGGCGGCGCAGGAGGCGCAGGCGCGTGAGGAGGAGATCGGTTCGCTCAAAGCGCGGCGGGATTCCGTCGCGGCGCAGCTTCACGACCTGCGGGTCGAGGGGGCGGGCGTCGCCTCGGGCAAGATCGCCGAAGCCGAGAACGTACGCCGTCTCACCGCGGAAAAGACCGAACTCCTGCGCAAAGTGGAACAGACGCGGCAGAACATCGCAAAGACCGAACAGCTCATCGAACAGTTGAAGCGGGACGAGGAGCGCGCCGCGCTCACCGAAGAGGAACAGCGCACGGTGGCGGCTCTGCGCGATCGGCTGGGCGAAGCCGAGGAAGAGAAGCGCGCGGTCAGCGAAGCGGAGAAGAAGCTCGACGAAGAGAAGCGGTCGCTTCTCACCGCGCAGATGCGCGTGAGCGAGGAGCGTCACGCCGCCGAGATCGAGATCTCCCGCGCCGAGACCAACCTCGACAACATGAAACAGCGGATCGAGGAGACGTACGGGCTCGACTACGAGAGCGCGAACGCCATGCGCGATCCCGAATACGATTCCGCGCAAGCCAACGCGAATATCAATTCCCTCAAACACAAGATGAACGCGCTCGGGGACGTCAACCAGAAGGCGGAGGAGGACTACGCCAATCTCCTTGCGCGGTACACCGACATGCAGACGCAACGGGAGGACCTCGAAAAGGGGATCGCCGACCTTACGGGCGTGCTCAACGACCTGCGCGACGAGATGCAAAAGCAGTTCGACGCGGGCTTTCAGGAGATCAACGAGAATTTCTCGCGCATCTTCAAGGAACTGTTCGGCGGCGGGCGCGCCGAGATGCAGCTCGACTACACCGACTGCGACGACCCGCTGAACGCGGGCGTGGAGATCATCGCCTGCCCGCCGGGGAAGAAGCTCACCAAAATTTCCCTCCTCTCGGGCGGCGAGCGGGCGTTCACGGCGATTGCGATCTTGTTCGCCATTTTGAAGAGCCGCCCCATGCCGTTCTGTATCCTCGACGAGATCGAAGCCGCGCTCGACGAAGCCAACGTCGAACGGTTCGCGAAATATCTCAAAAAGTTCTCGCGGGATACGCAGTTCATCGTCATCACGCACAGAAAGCCGACGATGAACCAGGCAGACACCCTGTTCGGGGTGACGATGGAGGAAAAGGGCGTTTCCAAGATCGTCTCGGTCAAACTCTCCGAGGTGGAATCCCGCCTCGGCGGCGACACCGTTCAATAACGCAAAGGAGACCGTATGGGACTGTTTTCCAAACTTCGCGCGGCACTCAAAAAGACCAAGGAGGGCGTGGCGCAAAAGATGCGCCGCCTCTTCCTCAAAAACAAGCTCGGCGACGAATTTTACGACGAGCTCGAAGAGATCCTCATCTCCGCCGACGTCTCGGTGCGCACGGCGGAGGCGGTCGTGGACGAGGTGCGCGGGGAAGCCATCGGCAACCGCGTCAAAGACGAAAGTTTCGTCACCGATCTTCTCAAAGACATCCTCGAAGAGACGCTCAACGAAGCCCCCGTCCCCGAGATCGAATATCCCTGCGTGATGATGTTCGTCGGCGTGAACGGCGTCGGCAAGACCACGACGATCGGGAAGATCGCAAACTATTTCGTGCGGGACAAGAAGAGCGTCACGGTGGCGGCGGCAGACACCTTCCGCGCCGCGGCGATCGACCAGCTCAACGTGTGGGCAGACCGCGCCAAGGTGCGTATCGTCAAGCACGAGGAGGGGAGCGATCCCTCCGCCGTCGTGTTCGACGCGGTCTCCTCGGCGCGCGCAAAGAACACCGACGTGCTCCTCATCGACACGGCGGGACGGCTTCACGTCAAAGACAACCTCATGAATGAGCTCAAAAAGATGGACCGCGTGGTCGCGCGCGAATATCCCGAGGCGAAGTTCTACAAGTTCCTCGTCCTCGACGCCACGACGGGGCAGAACGCCTACGCGCAGGCAAAGGTGTTTCAAGAGGCGGTCTCGCTCGACGGCATCGTGCTCACCAAGCTCGACGGCACGGCAAAGGGCGGGTTCGTGTTCTCGCTGTGCGGCGAGCTCAAAATCCCCGTCGTCTTTGCGGGCGTGGGGGAGGGGATCGACGACATCGAACGCTTCGACGCGACCGAGTTCGTCGAGGGATTTTTCTGATCCCCGCAAAAAATTTTTCGTCTGTCAAGGAAAAATGCTTGACGGGCGTTTTTTTCTTTGTTATAATGGCGATCGGAGGGGCGGATGAAGGATCTCACCTATCTTCAACTATGGGACGCTTACGGCGCGCTCCTCACCGACACGCAGCGGGAGATCTGCGAAAAGTATTATCTCTACGATCTCTCCCTTTCGGAGATCGCCGAGGAGAAGGGCGTCTCCAAGCAAGCCGTGTCCGACGCGCTCAAAACCAGCCGCGAACTGCTCGATTTTTACGAGGGCAAACTGCATTTCAACGCGCAGAATCAGGCGTATTCGCACGAAGTCTCGTTCATGATGACGGACGTGGAGCGCGCGCTCGAACAATTCAAGCGGCAACATCCCGAATACGCGCGGGAGATGGACGATATCATCGCAAAGGTCAAGGTCGGCGAACTTGTCGATCTCGACGCGGGGGAGGAGTAAATGGCTCTCTTTGCATCGCTTTCCGAGCGGCTCAACCACATCTTTTCCAAACTGACCAAGCGCGGCAAACTCACCGAGCTCGAGATCCGCACGGCAATGCGGGAGGTCCGCATCGCGCTTTTGGAGGCGGACGTCAACTTAAAGGTCGCAAAAGAATTCATCGCCGAGGTGTCCGAGAAGGCGGTGGGACAGCAGGTCTTGCAGTCGCTCAACCCCGCCCAACAGGTCATCAAGATCGTCAACGACGAGCTCACCGCGCTCATGGGTTCGGGGAATGCCAAACTCGAAGTGAGCCCCAAGCCGCCCACGGTCATCATGATGTGCGGGCTGCAAGGCGCGGGCAAGACCACGATGTGCGCAAAGCTCGCCGTCCAGCTCAAAAAACAGGGCAAAAAGCCGCTGCTCGCCGCCTGCGATATCTACCGCCCCGCGGCGATCGACCAGCTCAAAGTGGTCGGCGGCAAGGCGGGCGCGGAAGTGTTCGAAAAGGGGACGCAAGACCCCGTAAAGACGGCGAAACAGGCGGTCGAATACGCCAAAAAGATGGGCTACGACACCGTCGTGATCGACACAGCGGGACGGCTTCATATCGACGATAAGCTCATGCACGAGCTCGAAGAGATCGAAAAGGCGGTCTCCGTCACCGAAATCCTGCTCACGGTCGACGCCATGACGGGGCAGGACGCGGTCAACGTCGCCGAAACGTTCAACGCGCGGCTCAACATCACGGGCGTCATCCTCACCAAGCTCGACGGCGACACACGCGGCGGCGCGTGCCTCTCCATCAAGGCGGTCACGGGCAAGCCCATCAAATTCATCGGCGTCGGCGAGAAGATCACCGACCTCGAACCGTTCTATCCCGACCGCATGGCGTCCCGCATTCTCGGCATGGGCGACGTGCTCTCCCTCATCGAAAAGGCGCAGGAGGCGGTCACCGAACAGCAGGCGAAAGAGATGGAGCGCAAGATGCGCGAAAATTCTTTCACGCTCACCGACTATTTGACGCAGTTCGAAACGCTCAAACGCATGGGCGGGGCGAGCGCGCTCATGAGCATGCTCCCGGGGGCGGGGAAATACCGCATCCGCGAGGAGGATATCGACGAGAAGAAGCTCGAACGCATCCGCGCCGCCATCCTCTCCATGACCCCCAAGGAGCGCGAAAATCCGCAGATCATCAACGCCTCGCGCAAGCGCAGGATCGCGCTCGGCTCGGGGACGACGGTACAGGACGTCAACCAACTTTTGAAGCAATTCGAACAGACCAAACTGCTCATGAAGCAGATGAAAGGCAAAAACAAAATTCGGTTCTGAACTCACGGCGCAATCGGCGCGTGAAGATAAATTTCGGAGGTAACAAACAATGGTCAAAATGAGATTGGTACGGCTCGGCGACAAGAAGTCCCCCGTCTACCGTATCGTGGTGGTCGACGCGCGCAAGGCGGCGACGGGAGAATATATCGAGAAGATCGGCTTCTACGATCCCAAGTCTAACCCCGTCACCCTCGAAGTCGACGCGGAGAAGGCGAAGAGCTGGCTTCAAAAGGGCGTTCAGCCGACGGAAACGGTGAGAAGCCTCCTCGTCCGCGCGGGCGCGATCGAGAAGTCCGAAAAGCTCTCCCCCTCCAAGACGAAAGGCAAGAAAAAGAAGAAGTAATTTTCTCAAAGGAGAGGTCGCATGCTGGAACTCATCAAGTATATCGTGGAACAGTTTGCCGAGCAAAAAGACAAGATCGAATACCTCACCGAGGAGACCGACGACGCCGTTACCGTCACCGTCGTCCTCGCCGACTCGGATATGGGCAAGGTCATCGGCAAGCAGGGCAAGATCGCCAAGGCACTCCGCACCCTCGTGCGCGCCGCCACGCCCGCAGGCTCGAAGAAGTATAACGTCGAGATCAAAGAGCGGGAAGAATAATTCCCCGTTTACGGGGCGTTGGCGGGCGTCGCCCGCTCGGGAGGAGAAATGAAGATCACGCAAGACGCGGGAAGAAAGTCGCTCGGGCTGTTTGCGCCCGAGTTCGCCCACTATAACGACGACGTCCTGTTCGGCGAGAATTGGAACAACCGCGACATCGACCACAAGACGCGGTGCATCGTCACCGTCGTCGCGCTCATGGCTTCGGGCGTCACCGATTCCTCGCTCAAATACCACCTTGAAAACGCAAAAAAAGCGGGCGTCACCAAAAAGGAGATCGCCGCGGTCGTCACGCACGTCGGCTTTTATGCGGGCTGGCCCAAGGCGTGGGCGGTGTTCAACATGGCAAAGGACGTTTGGGCGGAAGAGGGCGCGGAAACCGCAAGGGCGGCGCACGAACGTTCGATGATCTTCCCCATCGGCGCGCCCAACGACGGATTCAAGCAATATTTCAGCGGAAAGAGCTATCTCGCCCCCGTCTCACGGGAACAGGTCGGCATCTTCAACGTCACGTTCGAACCGGGCTGCCGCAACAATTGGCATATCCACCGCGCAAAACAGGGCGGCGGACAGATCCTCATCTGCGTTGCGGGACGCGGCTGGTATCGGGAATGGGGCAAAGAACCCGTCGAAATGCGGGCGGGCGACGTCGTGAACATCCCCGCGGGCGCGAAGCATTGGCACGGCGCGGCAAAGGACAGCTGGTTTTCCCATCTCGCGGTCGAGGTCGCGGGCGAGGATTGCGCTAACGAATGGTTAGAGCCCGTCTCGGAGGAGGAATATCTAAAACTGCCGTAACGGTATGTTTTTCAAAACGGGAATGATGCGGGAAACCGCAAAAAAAGCCGTCCCCGACAGGTTGTCGGGGACGGCTTTTTTGATGCGTTATACGATGTAATCGCGGTCGCTCGCGGCTTTGTCGAGCTCGGTTTTCTGCGCCTCGTAACCGGGCTTTCCGAGCAGGGCGAACGTCGCTTTCTTGCCCGCTTCCACGCCGGGCTGGTTGAACGTGTTGATGTTGAACATCGCGCCCGCGTACGCCGTCTGCAATTCGAAGAAGAAGAGCAGCTGACCGAGGGTGAACTCGTTTACTTCGGGCAGGTTGATGGTGTAGTTGAGCCGTCCCGCCTTGGTGAGCGCGTACGCCGTCGCCTTGTTCTCCGCCTGGATGAGCTCTTCCATGGTGTGCCCGCCGAGGAAAGATACGTCGGGAATGTTCTCGCATCCGTGCGGGATGGGGGACTTTTCCTTATACGACCCGACCGAGAGGAAGGTGACGACCTTGTCGTAAGGACCTTCGGTATAGAGCTGGACCTGCGAATGCTGGTCGGTGACGCCGAGTGCCTTCACGGGGGTCTGACCGACGTTGCAGGGCTTGCCCGCGAGCGTCTCGTTCTTGCCGAGCGATTCCGCCCAAAGCTGCGCGTACCAATCGGAGACGTAGCGCAGGTTGTCCGAATAGGGCATGAGCACGCCGATATTTTTGCCTTCGGACATCGCGATGAATTGCAGGGTCGCGGCGAGGAGGGCGGGATTCTTGCGCAAATCGTTGATCTTGCAGATCCTGTCCATATATGCCGCGCCTTTGAGCATGGCTTTGATGTCGATGCCGAGCACGGCGGCGGGGAGAAGTCCCACGGGGGAGAGTTCGGAGAATCTGCCGCCCACGCCGTCGCCGAGCACGAACGACTTCACGCCGCCGAGTTCCTTGCTGATCTTCACGAGATTGCCGCGGGAGGCGTCCGTCGTAAAGATCACATGGTCTTTCACGTCTACGCCCGCCTTGCGCAGGAGGTCGGAGATGATGAGGTATTGCGCCATGGTCTCGCTCGTCGCGCCCGACTTGGAAATGACGTTGAAGCAGGTCTTTTTCACGTCGATCACGTCGAGCAGTTCTTTCATGCGGACGGGGTCGACGTTATCTTCCACGAAGAAGCGCGGACCTTTCCGTTTGGTGCGCGGGAGGTCGTTGTAATGCAGGTGGCAGAGGGCGTTGAACGCCATGGTCGGACCGAGCGCAGAGCCGCCGATGCCGAGCACGACGAACGCCTCGAACTTCTTGCGGATCGCCCGCGCGGTGGCGATGATGTCTTTTACGACTTCGGTCTGGTTGTAGGGCAGTTCCGTCCAACCCATAAAGAGTTCGTCTTTGCCGCGGTTCTGCATCACATAGGCGTGCGCCTGTTTGGAGAACCACTTATACCCGTCGAGCGTCCTCTGGGAGATGCCGCGTGCGCCGAGGTATTTGTCGGTCATGTTGGTGTAGTCGAGCGTGATACGCAGTTGTCTGCGCCGTTCATCGGTCAATTTCATAACTTTCCTCCATATTCGGTATCTTTCACATTATAGCACGCTTTTTTCGGGATATCAAGAGCGGGAGACCAAATTTCTTTGATTTTTTTGATAAATTCCCGCGGCGTGCGGCGCGTATAAAAACCGCGCGCTTGCACACATTGCGCATAGGAGGAAATTATGAAGAAGATTTTGGCAGTCGGCGCGTTGACGCTCGCGATCGCCGCGGGCAGCGCGGCGGGAGCGACTCTCATCCGCGCACAGGACGCCGAACCTGCGCTCGTCTCCGTCGCCGAAGCCGCAGTCCTTCGTCAGGGAAGCACGGGCAGCGAAGTCAAGGAAGTGCAGCGCAGATTGAAGCAATGGGGCTACTATTCTGGCACGGTGGACGGCGTGTTCGGCGCGGCGACCAAAAAGGCGGTCATCGCCTTCCAGAAGAAGAACGGTCTTACCGCCGACGGCGTGGTCGGCAAGGCGACCTATCAGGCACTCGGCATGAACGAGAGCTATCAGGCACTCGAAGGACGTCCTTCGTCGTCGGGCAACAGCAACTATACCTCGTCCGACCTCTATCTTCTCGCCAAGGCGATCTACGCCGAGGGCAGAGGGGAGAGCTATACGGGACAGGTGGCGATCGGCGCGGTCATCATGAACCGCGTGCGCAGCGCGTCCTTCCCCAACACCGTATCGGGCGTCATCTATCAAAAGGGGGCGTTTACGGCGGTGACGGACGGGCAGATCAATCTCGAACCCAACCAAACGGCGTACAACGCCGCGCGCGACGCGATGAACGGGTGGGATCCCACCTACGGGTGTCTGTATTACTATAACCCCGCCGTCGCGACCAGCGCATGGATCTTCAACCGCAAGACGGTTACGGTCATCGGCAAGCACGTCTTTGCCATATAAGGAGGAATTATGGAGAAAAAAATCGGAAAGAATACGTCGAGCGGCGCAAAGAAAGTCGAACGTCTCTCTTCGCCCGAAAGCGTAGACAGCGCAACGCAAAAGCCCGCAAAAACGGCGGCAAAGACCAAGGCGGCAAAAACGACCAAAACGGCGAAGAGCGCGGCAAAGCCGAAAGCCAACCCGCGCGCCGTAAAAGCCGAGCATAAGGCGGCGGACAGCCGCGTGAAAGCGGCGAAGGCGCGCGCCGAAAAAAAGGAAGAAAAGCTCAAAAAGCGCGCCGCGCTCAAAGAAAAGAAGATCGAAAAGCGCGCCGCCCTCAAAGAGAAAAAGCTCGCAAAGAAACAGAAGCTCGCCGAGAAGCGTCTCGAAAGGAAGCAGAAGCTCGCCGAGAAAAAGGCGCAGCGCATCGAGAAGCGGCAGGAAAAGCGCGCCGCGCTCAAAGAGAAGCGCGTCGAACGCCGCGCCGAAAAGATCGCCCGCCGCGAGATGCTCAAAAACGAATCGAAGGCGGAAAAGCAAAAGCGGCTCGCCCGCGAGAAAAAGGAGCGGCTCGCCCTGCGCAGTAAGCGGCAGGAGGCGCGCGCCAAGGCGAGAGAAGACAAACGCAACGCCCGCGAAGCGGCGCATGCGCGCAAGGCGGAGAACAAAAAGCATAAGCGCGAACAGCGCACCAAGCGCGCTTCCGAGCGCAGGGGGATCGGCGGCTGGCTCGCCGCGGTCATCTCGCTCGGCGCGGCGTGCCTCGCGCTCGCCACGGTGGTCACCGCGGGCGCGATCCGCATGAACGACATCACTGTCGCAAGCGAGAGCGGCTACCGCTCCACGCTGTACGAAATGGTATCGGTGTCCGAACAGCTCGACGACGACCTCTCCAAACTGCGGGTCGCCTCGGGGGCGAACGAACAGCGGAAGCTTCTCACCGACATTCTCGTCGACGCCGCCCTCATGGAGAGCGCGCTCGAAAAAGTTCCCGTCGACGAGGCGACAAGCACGGACATCTCCGCCTTCGTCAACAAGACGAACGCCTATGCGCGGACGCTTCTTGCGCGGCTTGCGGCGGGCGGCACGCTCACCGCGACCGAGAAGAACACCGTGAACTACCTCTACGACGTGAACGACGCGCTCTACACCGAACTCAACGAGCTCGTCACCACGATGTCCGGAAAGGAGCTTCGCGCCTTTGTCAACGGCAAGCAGGGCGGCGTGAGCGACCGCTTCCGCGAGCTGGGACAAAAGACGCACAAAGAGCCCGAAGAGACGGTCGACGCGCCGTTCGCGGGAACGCAGAACGTCGGCGAAAACCAGCTTGCGCGCAAGGCGGAGATCACTTCGTCCGAAGCCGAGGAAAAGGTGAAGAACTATTTCAAGGATTACCGCGTCAAGCAGGTCCGCTACACGGGCGAAACGCTCACCGAGGAGATCTCCTGCTACAACTTCGTCCTCACCGACGAAAACGACCTCGAGATCTTTGCGGAGGTCACCAAGAACGGCGGCTACCTCGCCTTCTTCGACACCTATGAGGAATGCACGCAGAAGAACTTCGACCTCGAAGCCTGCGACGCGCTCGCCCGCGAGTACCTCTCCTCCATCGGGATCGAAAACGTGGAGGCGGTGTGGCTCTCGGACGGCGGCATGGTCGCCAACCTCACCTATACGGGACTTGCAAACGGCGCGCGCGTCTACCCCGAAACCATCCGCATCCGCGTATGCGAGGAGAAGGGTCGCGTGGTCGGCATGGACGCGCGGGGATATCTCGTGAACGCCCGCGAACGCAACCCCGAGGCGGGCTTGACGGAGGGCGAGGCGCGTAAACTGCTCGCCGCGGGCTTAAAGCCGTACGCCGTCCACCTTGCGGTCGTCCCCATCGACGGGGAGGAGACGCTCACCTACGAGTACGGCTGTATGTACGGCGACGACGAATATATCGTCTATCTCGACGCGAACACGGGCGACGAAGTGCAAATGTACCTCGTCCGCGAGAGCGCGCGGGGCAGCTATCTCCGCTAACTGCTCCCGAAAACAAATGCAAACCGTCCGCGAATGCGTCGGACGATGGGAAAAAGACGGCTTCGCGCCGTCTTTTTTGCGCACATATCTTGACATTTCCGCCGTGATAGGATATAATAAAGGGACAGACACGGAGGCGGACGATGGAGTGGTATTGGATCTTATTGATCGTGATAGCGGGTTGCGTCCCGATCGCGGGCGCGGTCCTCGGCGTCGTCTGCCGTAAAAAGAAAACCAAGCTCTCGTATTCGGAACGGGACGCCGTGCTCGACGTCAGCGAGGTGGCGGCGGACGAGATCGACGAATCCCGCCTGTGCGAGATCGACGACACGGGGGTGTCCGACCGCGTGAAATCGCTGATGCCCGACCTCATCAAAACGGAGATCTCGGCGGGGCTCATGGTGACGACGGCGAGCAAGACGGTGTACAAGGTCATTCTGCCTGCGAGCACCAAGCTGGCTTCGGCGGGCTCGGCGGGCGGCTTGCTTTCTGGCATGGGAGCGGGCATGGCGGCGGGCGGCGTCGGCGCGCTCATTTCGAGTTCGGTCACGGGCATTTTGAGCGCGGCGTCGATGGTCGTCGGTCAGTACTACATGACGCAGGTCAACATCCAGCTCAAAAAGATCGCGCAGAGCATTTCGGAGATCGGCGAATTTCAGGACAACGAGTTCAAAAGCCGCGTGTTCGCGCTCAACGCGCAGGTCGGAAAGTCGGCGATGTTCCGCGCCGAAACGTTGGGGAACGCGCGTCTGCGCGCCGCCGAAATTTCCAAGCTCGACGCCCTCGAACACGAGTGCATCTCCCTGCTCGGGCAAGCCGCGCTCATGATAGGTGGCTACACCGAGCGCACCGATTTCGACTACGACCGCTATATCAGGGCGGTCGCGGAGGTGCAACAGTGGCACGTTTGCAGCCGCATCCTCCTGCAAATTTTGTACGAGATCGCCGATTTGAAGTTTGCTTTGAACCTCGGAGCCGCCTCCCGCGAGCAGTGTCTCGCGCTCGTGCCCGTGTATGTGCAACAGGCGGAGGAGACCCAGCGGCGGCTCACGGCGTGGCACAAATTTACGACGGAGAAGCTCGGCGTCCGTCTCGAAGAATCCAAACGCCGCCGCAAGGGGTTGGACCGCGCATTGCATTTTTTCCCGGGGCTGTTCAAGAAAGACCTCAAATACCGCGACATGCCCGCTTCGACCGTCGCGCTCATCGAGAGCCAGATCGACAGCGTCGTCCCCGCATACGGCGAAACGACCAACCGCTTCGACGAACCCGTCGAACTCATCGTCCGCGACGGACGGATCTATTATCTCCTCGAAGAGCCGAAGAAGTAAAGCCGAAAAATCGGATCATTATCGCCGTTTCGCCGCATTTCGCGGCGTTTTTTATGCCCTCCGAAGCCGCTTGAAGCGGGGATGGGGGAGCTTTTTGAACAGGGCTTTCACGTCGCACAGGCGAAGCAGCTGCAAGAAGAGGAGTTCGGCTGCGGCGATGGAGAGAAGAGAGCACAATAGGGCGGGGAGGAATCCGAGCCACAGCGAAAAGACCGCCTGCGCGCCGACGCCGACCGCCGCCGTGAGGACGAAAAAGAGGGCGAGCCGCGCGCAAAAGCCGCCGACGCGGAGTTTTCCCGTCCGCTTCACGAGCAGGGCAATGGAGCAGACCGAGGTGATGAGGTGGTCGCACGCCATGCCGACGAGGAGCGCGCCGTTGCCGAGGTAGGGCGGGAGCGTCCATACGCAAACGAGCATGCCCGCCGAACCCGCGAGGAAGAAAAACAGGGTATGCCGCTCGCACCCGAGCGAGTTGAGCATGCTCGTTAAGATCATCGTGAGGCTCATGGGGAAGAGGATGAGCGCGCTGTACGAAATGAGTTTTCCGCTCTCCGCGCTCGCGAAGAACAGAACGCCGATCCCCTCCCCGCAGGCAAGAAAGACGGGCGCGAGCGTGCTCGCGATGAGCAGGGTCGTCGAGAGACCCTTGCCGATGTGCGCGGCGAGTTTGTCTCTCTGTTTTGTATAGTAGCATTCGGAGAGCTCGGGCACGAGCACGAGCGCGAGCGACCCGATCAGCGAGCAGGGAATGGTGAGCACGGGCATCACCATCCCGCCCACAACGCCGTATTCGCTCATCGCGCGGGACATGGTCATGCCCGCCGCCATCAAGCGCATGGGGAAGAGGACGGAGACGAGGGAGTTCACGAGCGAGGAGGAGGCGCGCATCGCCGTAACGGGCGCGGAGGAGCGCAGAAGCGGCAGAAGTTCCCCGCGCGGCGAGCGCAGTTTTCCGCCGCGGTACAAAAAGTAGCAGACGGCGATGGAGAACGAGCAGAGGTAGGATACGACGACGGCGACGGCGGCGAGGTTGACGTCGGGGATCTCCGAACGCAAGAACACCAGCAGGGTGACCCCGCACACGATCATCACGATCTCCTCGATGAGCTCGATGAGCGAGTAGGCGAAAAAGCGTTTGTCCCCCCAAAAGCTGCCGCGCAGAATGGCGTACACCGAGGTAAAGGAAAGGGAGAAGAGCAGAATATAGAAGAGGTCGGCGCAGCGCGGATCGGAGAAGATGCGCGAAAAGGGGGCGCGGAATACGAAGAGGAGCACGGTGAGCGGCACGCTCACGAGGAGGGCGAGCGCGATCGCGGCGGTCACGGCGGCGCGTTCGCCCGCTTTGTCGCCGCGGGCGCGGTGCTTGGCGATCGAGCGCGAGAGGGTGATGGGCAGCCCGCTCGACGACACGGTGAGGCAGACGGCGAACACCGAGAGCGCGACCTGATACACCCCGAGCCCCTCCGGACCGAGCACACGGGAGAGCACCATGCGGTATAAAAATCCGAGCGCGTGTTCGAACAGCGCGAAAACCGTCACGACGGCGGCGGTACGGTACAGGTTCATGTCCTATCATATTCGATTTGTGCACATCTTTATGAGCAAGCGCATACAATGAAGCGTGAAACTTTCTCTTTGCACTCCCGCGCTGTACCGCGTCAAGCGGGGGCAGACCGTATGTGAGATCGCCCGCGCCTTTTCTCTCCCGCCCGCCCTGCTCTCCTCGCACAACCGCCTCACGGAAGAGGTGCGCGAGGGACAGCTGTTATCCCTTCCCCCGCGGGAGGGACATTTATATACCGTCTGCGGCGGGGAGAGCAAGACCCTGTTGTGCGGCTCGGAGGAGGGATTCGGGCGCAAGAACGGCACAGCGCGGCTGTATGTCGGGCAGACCGTGATCTTGTGACAAAATTTTGTCGGCGTTCATACCATGGAGTAAACCGATAAGGTTGTTTTACGGAGGTAACAAATGTCATTTTTTTCCAATTTCCAATCGGATCACTGTCCCGGGACGATCTCGGGGAATCCGTTGAACGGTCTCTGTGAAAAGGTATGCATTCAAGCGGAGAAGATCTTCGACGCGGGCATCATTCAGACCCGTCTCGAAAACTATACCGCCGTACCCACGAATTTCTCGCCCGCCGACCCTACATATCCCCTCACCTTTGTGAGCGCGCGTTCCACGTCCTCCGTCGGGACGGTGAGCGGGCTCAACGTCGAGCGGCAAGCGGAGGGATGTTGCGCCCGCATTCAGGCGACCGTCACCATCCCCATCGAGATCGTCTACGTCGACGCCAACGGCGTGGAGGGGCTCGCAACGAGCAACGTCACCCTCACCGAGGACGTACTCATGTACGTTCCGTCCGCGTCCGTCATGCCCTTTACGGTCACGTCGGTCGCGTCCTGCGTGTCGCCCGAGGGCACTTTCGACGCCGCGAGCGGCACGTTCACCATCAGCGCGTGCGTCACGTGCATTCTCAAAGTCGCCATGCAGGTCGAGCTTCTCGTCCCCAGCTACGGCTACTGCGCCATTCCCCCCGCGCAGGAATATTCGCAGGAGGTCTGCTCGGGCTTCTTCGAACTTCCGCTCTACCCGCAGGGGAAGGCTTGCAGCCGCAAATAACCTTTCACTCTCTACGGATCGCAAAAACGGCCCTCGCGGGTCGTTTTTTGCGTAATGTTCGGCGGGACGCGCCGCGGCGGCGGGCGCGGTTTGGGCGTTTCACCGAAATTTCATAAAAAAGTTTTCTCAAAATCTTGACAATCCCCGCCCGTCTGTATAAAATTGATGTAATCTTTTTCGGGAGGCAGGTATGGCACTCTATTCTTCGGTCGCCGAGGCGATCGGCGGCACGCCGCTCATCGCGCTGAAAAACTATACAAAAAAGCACGCGTTGCGCGCCAAACTCTACGCAAAGGTCGAGGCGTTCAACCCCGCGGGTTCTGTGAAAGACAGGATCGCGCTCGCCATGATCGAGGACGCCGAACGGACGGGACGTCTGCGCCCGGGGGCTACGATCATCGAACCGACGTCGGGCAACACGGGCATCGGGCTCGCCGCCATCGGCGCGGCAAAGGGCTATCGCGTCGTGATTGCCATGCCCGAGACGATGAGCGTCGAACGGCGCAATCTCATCAAGGCGTACGGCGCGGAGATCGTGCTCACCGAGGGCGCGAAAGGCATGAAAGGCGCGATCGCGCGGGCGAACGAGCTGTGCGACGAGATCGAGGGGAGCGTCATCATGGGACAGTTCGACAACCCCGCCAACCCCGCCATGCACTACCGCACCACGGGTCCCGAGATCTGGAACGACCTCGGCGGCGAAGTGGATCTCTTCGTTGCGGGCGTCGGCACGGGCGGGACGGTCTCGGGCGTCGGGAAGTTCCTCAAAGAGAAAAATCCCGCGGTGAAGATCGTCGCGGTCGAGCCCGCTTCCTCCCCCGTCCTCTCGGGCGGCAAGGCGGGACCGCACCCCATACAGGGCATCGGGGCGGGCTTCGTCCCCGCCGTGTTCGACCGTTCGGTTTGCGACGAGATCATTCCCGTTGCGGGCGAGGACGCGTTTTCCTGCGGCAGAGAGGTCGGCGTTACGGAGGGCTTCCTCGTCGGGATCTCTTCGGGCGCGGCACTGTATGCGGCGACCAAGCTCGCGCAGCGGGAGGAAAATGCGGGAAAGAACATCGTCGTCCTCTTCCCCGACACGGGGGACAGATATCTCTCCACGCCGCTGTATGCCCGCGGCGAATGACGGCGAAAGCGGAAACGGAAAATCGCCGTCCTCTTTCCGGGAAAAAATTTCGGCTGCGTTTCGGCTTTTTCCCGCAAAAAACAAAGTTCTACTTTGATTCGACAGTCCGTCTCTTGAAAAAGGGGCGGACTTGTGATATAATTTCCGCAATCGGAGGGGATATGAACGATTACGGATTCGGCAATTTCATCTATGAGCTCCGCACGGCAAAGGGCTTGTCGCAGAGCGAGCTCGGGAAGATCCTCGGCGTTTCGAACAAGGCGGTGAGCAAGTGGGAGACGGGGGAGGCGAAGCCGCGCTCGGGCAAGCTCGCCCTGCTCGCCCAAACGCTCGGGGTGACCGTGGAGGAACTGCTCTGCGGAAAGCGCAAGGAGAGCGATAAAGATCTGGGCGAGGAGATCTCTTTCGCGATCGGCATGCTCGCGCGCGAATACAGACGGGCAAAGACCGAACTGCTCGCGTTTTGCGTCTGCTTCTTTTCCACGCCGCTTCTCATCCTCCTCGTCATGGGAATCGCCCTTTGGACGGGCGACGTCTCCTCTGCGGGCGAGATCTCCGCCGATTGGGCGATCGCGCCCATGGCGGTCTGCGCCGTCCTGCACATCGCGTCGGAGGCGGGCGTCATCATAAGTTTTATCCTTACGGTCAAGAGGCGGCGTCTGCTGTATGCGAGCTTTCCCGATCGGAGGGAGGAGGTCTCCGCGCGCACGCACACCGTCCCGCCCGCCAAAAAGACGGGCAAACTCGCGCTCATCGTCCTTTTGGGGATCGTTTTCATGGGGATCGTCGCGTCGACCGTCCTCTACGTCTTGGGGATCTCGGACGGCGGCGTCGTGTGGCTTGTCGTCACGCTGTGCGCGCTCGCGTTCGCAATCGGAAATCTCGTGTTTACGCGGCTGTGGATGAAGAGGATTGACGCACATATGAGGGCGCGCGCATTCGAACGTGCCGTAAAGGACGCAAAATTTCTGCTCGAAATGTGGCTTCCCGACGGGCGGAGCGAGATCTGCGACGCCCTGCGGCTAAATATCGCCGTCGCGTACTTTTCCCTCGGCGACGACGGGAATTTCCGTGACTATTTAGGCGAGATCACCACGCGCAGATTCGCTTTCGCAAAGGGCTTCTGGAAGTGCGCCGACGCGTTTGCGCAGGGGAACAGGGAGGCGTTCCGCTCGGAGTACGCCGCGTTGTTATCTCTGACCGAACAGTCGGAGAAAAGAACGGCAAACGCCGCGTTCTACAAAGAGCGGGCGCGCCTTCTCCATGAACTCGCAGAGGGGAATGCCGAGGCAAAACGCGCGCTTTTGCCCCTGGTTCAAATCCCGCGGCTTCGCGAACTCGTCGAGAGCTGGGAGGTATAGCCCGCCGCGCTTTGACATGACGTAACATAATGTGCATGGCGTAACATAAACCCCGCGCATGGGCGCGTTCGGAAAGCGGTTCGCAGGACCGCTTTTTGCGTACCCTAACGCCATGTCCGAAGCGAAAACGCCGCTACGATGACCGTCGGGATCCGGAAACTGTTTATGCCGACAAAGGGGCGAAAAAAATTTATTTTCATGATTGAAAATCACTGACTTTGATTCAATGAACATGGTAATGAAACAGAAGAACCAAAGAGAAAGCTGTAAAATGAACGATTTTGTTTTTCAAAACACCACAAAGGTTTATTTTGGGAAAGACCAACTGAAATCTCTCGGGGAGGAACTCAAACAGTACGGACAAAGAGTTCTTCTCGTCTACGGCGGCGGCTCTACCATAGACTGCACAAAGGCGATCGCCGCGGCAGCGTATTACGACGGCGACGCTTGGGATCTGGTAAAAGGTACGGCTTCCGTCGGTAACGCATTGCCCATCGTCACCGTTCTCACGTTTGCGGCGACGGGCTCCGAAATGGACTGCGGCGGCGTGATCTCAAACATGCAGACGCATGAAAAACTTGCCATTCTCAACCCGCTGTTGCAGCCCAAAACGTCCTTTTTGAATCCCGAAAACACCTATTCGGTCAGTCAATTTCAGACGGCTTGCGGCAGCGTGGACATTCTTTCGCACGTCTTTGACAGTTTCTATTTTACAATGCAGCCCAAAATGGATTTTATCGACCGCGTTATGACCGATCTCATCAAGACGGTCGTCAAGTACGCCCCGATCGCACTCGAAACTCCCGACAACTACGAGGCGCGCGCAAATCTCATGTGGGCGTCCTCTTGGGCGCTCAATGGCTTTGTTGCCGCAGGGATAGACCAAGACGTCTCTTGCCATATACGTGTTCGGCATAGATCATTCGCTTTCGGATATGGACGGTGCAAACGCCGCGATCGACGCGCTTTCCGACTTCTTCTTCCGTACGCTCGGTCTGCAAAGCACGCTCACCGAACTCGGCATTGACGACAGAAATTTCTCCGTTATGGCGCAAAAAGCCTGTGGCGGTGGGACACTGCACGGATTCAAGCCGCTTACGCCCAAGGACGTGGAAGCGATTTTCAGAATGTGTCTATAATACCATGGCAGAAAAAATGTAAAAGGAAAAATCGGAGGTAATTTACAATGATTGAACAGGTTCTTTCGCGTCACAACGCGGCTCTTCGCGTGGAGATCACGGTAAAAACGCTGATTTCGCTCGGGATTATCGCGCTTGCGGTGATCTTGCCGCAGCTTGTGCATCTCGCCTCCTCGCGCAGGTCGCAGGCAGGCTCACGTTCCTTGTAACAGCCGCCATTTTCCAGAGCGTGTCTCCGCTCTCGGCGGCAACCGTTTGGTCGCAAATTCAAACGGGGCTTTTGGGACTCGTTTTGCAAGCCGTCCTCGTGCCCTTTCTTGTTATGGGACTGCGCCTGCTCCTCGTCGGGAACAAGGATTGAACGGAGATGTCCGAAAAAATGACGAACAGGAAACTTGCCGCTTTTGAGACAAAGCGGAAGCTATTGGAGACGGCAAAGGTCATCATCCGCGAAAAGGGGCTTGTCAATACCTCGGTCGAAGAAAACACGGGCTTTATGCGGGACTTCAAGCCGTTGACCGAGGCGGAGGAACGCGCCTTGAAAGAAGTCAAAGCAGAGCTTCAAAAGACGTGGAAATATCGTTGCGAAAATTGGGCGGCATTGGACGATAACGCTTACGGCGTGCCGATCTCGGGCATCATCCGGGCGTATAACAGTATGTTCATTCAGCCCGATCCCTTTTTCTCGGCAGAGCTCAACTACTATAAAAGTTACCGCTCTGCCTACGATCTTGCCTTTGAAACGGGAGATTACTCCAAAGAGACGGCGAAAATCGGCGGCGCGTTCGATGTGACCGCCGCGCTCAAAGAAGCCGTTAAAACGCAGACCGACAACAGCTTTCAAGATTACATGGATTGACGGCGCGATCAAAGACGAGCGAAGTGTTTGTAAAAAGCATCCGAAAACGGCGGGGAAGTTTCCCCGCCGTTTTCTGCATTTGCCTAAAAGTCGTATTCGCGAGCGACCATATTGTTTCCGCGATCCCCCGTCGCCGTCCGCCATGGGGCGGGATTTATGTTGACAGATCCCGCAAACCCTTACGGGATATCGAGAAGTGCGGGGTCGCCGAGCACGGTGCGGAACGAGGAGTACGTCACGAATCCCGCCTTGCTCTTCGGCGGCTTTTTCACGAACTTCACGGCGCAACAGTCGACGGGGATCTTGTCTCCGTGCGCGTCCGAATATTTGGCGCAGACGGCGGCGGCGAAGGCGACGGCGCGCTCGGATACCTCCCGCCCGCCGCTCAAAATGACGGCGTGGCAGGAATGATACCGCTGTGCGTGCAGCCAAAGGTCGTCGGGCGAAGCCCTGCGCACCAGCCTGTCGTTTTGGAGGTTATTCCGTCCCGCCCAAATGCGGAAGCCGTCGCATTCATAGGCGCGGAAGGGGATCTCCTCCTTCTTTTTTTGCCGCGCGGCGTCCGCTTTCAACAGCCCCGCGAGCCGAAATTCCTCTTCGAGCGAGGAAAAATCCTCCTCCTGCCGCGCGCTTTCGGCGGCGGCGCGCAGGGAATAGAGATATTCGAGTTCGGCGCGGACCTCCTCTTCCTGCGGCGCGAGCATTTCGAGCGCGCGCTTTTGCTTGCGGTAGCGTTTGAAATAGCTCTGCGCGTTGTCGGAGGGGGAGAGCATGGGGTCGAGGACGATCTTCACGGCGTTCCCGCTCGTGTAGTCGGTCGCCTCGAACGCCTTCATCCCCCTGCGGAGGGCGTAGAGGTTGGAGAGGATGAGTTCGCCCGCCGTGCGGAGGCGTTCGCAGTCCGCGCATTCGCGCTGTTTGTCGGCGATCTGCCCGAGCCGCTTTTCGTATTTTTTGACGGCGGCATGGACGGCGGAGAGCAACGTCCTGCGGCGCGCCTCCCGCGCCTTCGCCCCGCGCGAGGCGGTATAGTACGCCGTCATTGCGTCGAGAAGCGAGGGATAGGGCACGCCGCCCGCCTCGGCGCGCACCGAAAAATCGACGGGAACGCCGTCCGCATACACGACGCAGGGGGCGCATTCTCCCAAGAAGAGAAAGGAATGCACGAACGCCGCGGGGTCGCCGCCGCGGTAGCCCGCTTTGATCTGTTCCGCCGTGCGGGGCGCGACGCCCGCAACGCGGCGGACGAGGTTGTCGAGCGAGCCGCCGAGAACGTCCGAGAGCGCGGCGAGGTCGCGGGGGTCGGCTTTGTCCTGCGGGGGCGGGAGCACATAGGGCGCGCCGGGGAGGATGACGCGTTTGGCGTTGCCGTCGAGGGGGGCGAGTTTGAGCGCGCCCAAAATGACGCCGTTCTCGGCGAGGATGAGGTTGGAATATTTCCCCATCACTTCGAGGTATAAAAGTTTTTCGGAGGAGGAAAAATCCGTCGTCGCGAGGATGCGGAAGCAGAGGATGCGTTCGAACCCGACGAGGGAGACGCCGAGGATTGTCCCGCCCTGCAAGTGTTTGCGGAGCAGCATGCAGAAGTTGGGGGCGACGAGGGGATTGTCCCCGCCCTCGAAGAAGTACGCGCCGCAGTCGGACGCGCCCGTATTGAGCACGAGGCGAACCGTCCGTTTGCCCGTGTACACGAGCAAAGCGACCTCGTCCCGACCCTGTTGGTTGATGCGGTTGATGTGTCCTCCCGCGAGCGCGCCGTCCAATTCGAGGGCGGCGTAGCGGAGGGTAAAAGCGTCTTGCGGCATGCGTTCTCCCCGTTTTTTTACCTTATTATAGCGCGGAAGCGAAAATTTGTAAATAAAAACGCTTTCCTTTTGGCGCGCATTATGGTAAAATATGTGACGCAAGCAGAAATTTATTGAGGAGACAAGATATATGAAGTACGAAATCGTGCCCGCAGAGAAGAGCACCGTAAAGATCACCATGACGTTCACGCCCGAAGAGTGGGCGGAGGCGGGCGAAAAGGCATTCCGCGAAAACAAACACCGCTACTTTGTCAACGGTTTTCGCAGGGGGAAAGCTCCCAAGGGCGCGATCGAACGGGTGTACGGCTCGGGCGTGTTCTTCGAACCCGCGCTCAACAATCTTCTCGGCGAAAACTACGGGAAGATCCTCGACGCGGAAAAGGAGAACTTCACCCCCGTCGGCGAACCCTCCGTCTCCCTCGGGGAGAATTTCTCGGAGGAGAACGTCGTGCTCGTCGCAACGACGCCCGTCAAGCCCGACGTCTCCATCGCGGCTTACAAGGGTATAAAAATCTCCAAGTATGAGTATACTGTTACGGACGCCGACGTGGACAAGGAGATCGATGCCATGCGCGATCGGGTCGCCGAACGCGTCGACGTCACCGACCGCCCCGCCCAACTCACCGATACCGTCAACATTGACTTTGTAGGCAAGGTCGACGGCAACACGTTCGAGGGCGGCAGCGCGGAAAAATACGACCTCACGCTTGGCTCGGGTCAGTTCATCCCCGGCTTTGAAGAGAAGCTCGTCGGCATGACGATCGGCGAGACGCGGGACGTAGACGTCGTGTTCCCCGAGGACTATCAGGCGGAGGACCTCAAAGGCAAACCCGCCGTGTTCACGGTCACCCTGCATTCCATCAAGGGGAAGAACCTGCCCGCGCTCGACGAGGCGTTCGCCAAGAAGATGGGCTCGGACAGCGTGGAGGCGTACCGCGTAAAAGTCCGCGAGCGGCTCGAACAGAACGCGAAGAACCGTTCCCGCAACGAGACCGAAGACGCCATCGTAGAGGCGATCGCCCAAGGCGCGTCCGCCGAGATCCCCGACGCGATGGTCGAGGCGCAGGAGGATTATTCCCTGCAAAGAATGGAATACAACTTCATGTATCAGGGCATCAAGCTCGACGACTATCTCAACTACATCGGCTCGACCCGCGAGGAATATAAGAAGAATTTCGAAGCGGACGCGAGACGGGCGGTGCTCAAACAGCTCATCGTCGAAAAGATCATCAAGCTCGAAAACATCACGGCTGGCGAAGAGGAGATCGAGGAGAAGATCGCAGAGCAGGCGAAGAGCGTCGGGAAAGAGCCCGAAGAATACAAAAAGACGATGGACTCCCGCCAGAGGGATTATATCGAAAACGACATCAAGGTCACCAAGCTGTTCGAGTTCCTCATGGCGAATAACGAAATGGTCCTCGCGGAGGTAAACGCATGAAAGAAAAGAACGTTCTCATCCCCTACGTCGTCGAACGCACATCGGGCGGCGAGCGCAGTTACGACCTGTATTCCCGCCTTCTCGAAGACAGGATCATCTTTTTGAGCGGGGAGATCGACGACGTTACGGCAAACGCCGTCGTCGCACAGCTCATTTACCTCGAAGGGAAAGATCCCACCAAGGAGATCTGCCTCTACATCAACAGCCCGGGCGGCTCGGTCTCCGCGGGCATGGCGATCTACGACACGATGAACTACATCAAGTGCGACGTGTCGACCATCTGCATCGGGCTCGCCGCGTCGATGGGCGCGTTCCTGCTCGCCGCAGGCACGAAAGGCAAACGGTACGCGCTCAAAAACAGCGAGATCATGATCCATCAGCCCCTCGGCGGCGCGCAGGGTCAGGCGAGCGACATCAAGATCCAGGCGGAACACATCTTACGAATCAAAGAGAAAATGACCCGCATTCTCGCCGAGAATACGGGCAAGCCCTACGAAGTCGTGGCGCGGGACACCGACCGCGACAACTACTTGACCGCAGACGAAGCGCGCGCCTACGGTTTGATCGACAACGTGTACGACAGACGTTGAACGCGCCGTTCCCCCGCGGAACATCAAGGGAGGATCCATGGCAAAATACGAACAACGCTGTTCCTTTTGCGGAAAGGAAAAAGCCAAAACGAAAAAATTGATCTCCGGCCCCGACGGCGTGGCGATCTGCGACGAATGCGTCGAGCTCTGCCGCGATATGATGGCGAAAACGCCCGTCGAAAACGCCGAAAAGGTGGAGCTCAAAAAACCCGCCGAGATCAAGGAGGAGCTCGACCGCTATATCGTGGGACAGGACAAGGCAAAGCGCGTTCTGTCCGTCGCGGTCTACAATCATTATAAACGCATCAACGCCATGCTCGAAGGCAAGGAGGACGACGTTGAGATCGAAAAGAGCAACATTCTCCTGCTCGGACCGACGGGGAGCGGCAAAACGCTTCTCGCGCGTACCCTTGCCAAAATTCTGAACGTGCCGTTCGCCACGAGCGACGCGACCACGCTCACCGAGGCGGGCTACGTCGGCGAGGACGTCGAAAATATTTTGCTCAAACTCATCCAGAACGCCGATTACGACATCGAGCGCGCCCAGCGCGGCATCATCTATATCGACGAGATCGACAAGATCGCCCGCAAGGGGGAGAATGTCTCCATCACGCGCGACGTATCGGGCGAGGGCGTCCAGCAAGCCCTGCTCAAAATCATCGAGAGCACGGTGGCGAACGTACCGCCGCAGGGGGGGAGAAAACATCCCCAGCAGGACTGCATGCGCATCGACACCACCAACATCCTCTTCATCTGCGGAGGCGCGTTCGTCGGGCTCGACAAGATCGTCGGCGCACGGAAAGACGATTCGGGGCTCGGCTTCGGCGGCAAGGTGCGCCCTGGCGAGAACGAGGTCGACTATTCCCTCCTCGACGACGTAAAGCCGCAGGACCTCACCAAATTCGGGCTCATTCCCGAGTTTGTGGGGCGCGTCCCCATCGTCGTGAGCTTGCAGGCACTCGACGAAAACGCGCTCGTGAGTATCCTCACGCAGCCCAAAAACGCCATCATCAAGCAATATCAAAAGCTCGTCGGGTTGGACGGGGTCAAGCTGACGGTGGAGGACGGCGCGGTGCGCGAGATCGCCAACACCGCTATCCGCTTAAAGACGGGCGCGCGCGGACTGCGCACCATCATCGAGGGGATCATGACGGACGTCATGTACGACATCCCCAACGAGAAGAACGTGGAGGAAGTCATCATCACGCGCGACTGCGTGGCTTCGGGTGCAAAACCCACCGTCGTGTATAAGAAAAGCGCGTGAAATTATTCACAAAGAGGTTCACACTTTTCTTTTCTGTGCGGGGCGCGTAGCTTCCCGCGCGAAAAGAAAAGTCGTGAGAGAAAATGACTCTCGCTTTAATTCAGTTGGTCGTCTTGTTCGCTTTGTAAGACAATAAGCCGCAAGCGTGCGGCAAATTGGGTGGAGCGGCGTTGCTTCTGTTCATCAGCCCTGTGGGCTGTGAACAACGCCGCGACAGGAGCGCAGGCAGGCGCGACGGGCTTTGCGGCGGTCCCTGCCGCCCAAAGGCGCAGCGTATAGGGTTCCCGCAAAAAGACATAGTATTTTTGTGGGATAAAAATAGCGTGGTTTTCCTCGCGCCGTTATTGGAAGCCAAAAGAGCGTTAAAATAGTGTCATGTTGAGCCGAGAGCCCGCGTCGAGGAGACGCGGGCTCTCGTGTCGAAACATCTCCCTTGTTTTTATTTGCCCTTTGCTTATATTCCGCTGTCATTTTGAGTGAAGTGAGCGAAGCGAACGGAATCGAAAAATCCCCTTGGTCGTTGTCAAAGCATTTAATACAATAAGGGAGATTCTTCGCTTCGCTCTGAATGACAATTTAGAACGCTTGTGTGTTTCTAATATGCTATTCCGCATTCCCTCGCGAAAAAATACTTCGTCTTTTTTTCGTGATAGGGAATATGGAATGACACATTGGAAGCGCGGGTCAAAATGCCTATATAGAAAGCGGGCGGGACGGTTTTGTGTGTAAGCATGGCGATTTCGTCGGGCAGAAACTTACGGGCAAAGAATTTTTGTGCAAACTATACAATCATAGGGGGGAAGTTTGTTCTATTTTCCTATTGAAATTTTTCTCGGTTTCGTGTAGAATAGATACAAAGAATCTTTATGATATCAGGAGGAACTTATGTCCGGTCTTTTACTGAAAGGCATCAACAAAGTGTATCCCGGCGGCAACCAGGCGGTTTTCAACTTCTGCCTCGAAATCAGGGATAAAGAATTCATGGTATTCGTCGGTCCTTCGGGCTGCGGCAAATCCACGACGCTCCGTATGATCGCGGGTCTCGAAGAGATCTCTTCGGGCGAGCTGTACATCGACGGCAAGCTCGTCAACGACGTCGTTCCCAAAGACAGAGACATCGCAATGGTTTTCCAGAACTACGCGTTGTATCCCCATATGTCCGTGTACGACAACATGGCGTTCGGTCTTAAACTTCGCAAAGTCCCCAAGGACGTCATCGACAGAGACGTGAAAGCGGCGGCGGAGATCCTCGGCATCACCGATTACCTCTCCCGTAAGCCCAAGGCTCTTTCGGGTGGTCAGCGTCAGCGTGTCGCGCTCGGCCGTACCATCGTCCGTAAGCCCAAGGTATTCCTTCTCGACGAGCCTCTGTCCAACCTCGACGCGAAACTCCGCGCCCAGATGAGAACGGAGATCAGCAAGCTGCACGTCCGCCTCGGGACGACGTTCATCTACGTCACCCACGACCAGATCGAGGCTATGACGATGGGTTCGCGTATCGTCGTTATGAAAGACGGGTTCATGCAGCAGGTCGATACCCCTCAAAACCTCTACGACTATCCCATCAACCTCTTCGTCGCTGGCTTCATCGGCACGCCCCAGATGAACTTCTTCAAGAACGCCACCATCACCGAAGAGAACAAGAAGATTTACGTCAACTTCATCGGCGGCAACAAGATCTTGCTTCCCGAGACGATGGTCAAGAAGATCAAGAATCTCGACGAATACAAGAACACGGGGAAAGAGGTCACGCTCGGCGTCCGTCCCGAAGATATCCACGAGGATGAGAGATTCATCGCCACCTCGCCTGACACCGTCGTCACCGCGAAGATCGAAGTCATCGAAAAACTCGGTGCGGAAATGCAGATCTACTGCGACCTCGACTATCAGAACGAGAAAGTCACCCTCGTCGACAGCGTTGCACAGATGGTCGCGAAGATCTCCTCGCGTGCGTCCGTCGCCCTCGGCGAGATCGTTAAGCTCGCGTTCGACGCGCGTCACATCCACCTCTTCGACGGCTACACCGAAGCGACGATGTTGGAGCGCGACGAGCACTACGACGTCATTCCCGAAAACGCGGAAGGCGCGGCGTTCGTTCCTCCTACACCGCAGGAAATGCAAGCCCAGATCGAGGCTGCCCGCGTCGTGACGAAAGAGATGAAGAAGCTCGCCCGTCAGGATGCGAAGATGGCAAAGCGCGCGCAAGCCGCCGCTGCCGCCGAGCAGCCCGCAGAGGAAACGCCCGCCGACGAGAACAAAGACGAGCAATAACTTCCCGCATTACCAAAGAGCGTTTGCCGCACGGCAAACGCTCTTTTCTCCTTTTGGGCGCGAAAGAGTTGACAAATCGCAAAAAACAAGCTATGATGAAGCGAAACGAATTCGGGAGGAACGGATATGTGGGACGTCTTGCTTGACGCATTGATCGATACGCTCATCCTCTTTCCGTTTCTCTTCGCGCTCTATGTGCTCATCGAGGTGATGGAGCACAACACGCAGGTGAGCAAGCCGCGCCTCCTTTCGGGACGCTTCGCGCCGCTCGTCGGCGCGGCTTCGGGCATCGTACCCATGTGCGGCTTTTCGGTGATGGCGGCAAAGCTCTACCGCCACCGCCATATCACTGTGGGGACGCTCATCGCCGTTCTGATCGCCACGAGCGACGAGGGATTGCTCGTCCTGCTCCTTTCGCCGCTTCCGTGGCTCGAAAAGCTGTACACGATCGCCGCGCTCTGCGGCTCGAAACTTCTCCTCGGCGCGGGGCTCGGCTATCTCGCGGACTTCTTCGTCAGCCGCACCCCCCTCGTCCCCATTCCGCAAGCGCACGGGGAAGCACACGACCATCTTCATGAAGAAGAACATACGCACGAAGAGGAACACGCGGAGGACTGCGCCTGCGGCGAGCTTTCGGCTTGCGAGCACAAGAAAAAGGGCGCGCTCATGCTCTATTTGGCGTCGCCGCTCCTGCATGCCTTGCAGGTCGCCGCGTTCGTTCTGATCGTCAATGTGCTGTTCGGTACGCTCTTTTTCGGGCTGGGCGGGGGAGACGAAGAGGCGGGCGCGGACGTCGTTGCCTCGTTCATGAGCGGGGCGGCGTATTGGTGGCAACCCCTGTTGTGCGCGCTCGTCGGCGTGATCCCGAACTGCGCGTCGTCGGTGATCTTGGCGGAGGCGTACGCGCTCGGCGGGATCGGCTTCGGCGGACTGTTCTCGGGTCTGTTCGTGAACGCGGGGCTCGGCTATCTCATCTTACTCGGGAAAGGCCGCCGCAAGAGCGGCGCGTTGATCTTGCTCGTCCTCTTTGTGCTCGCGCTGGTGTTCGGCTACCTCGCGGGCGCGGTGGAATATTTTGCGTTTTGAGTTGTCGAGGTGCATATGCCCGATGGGACGTTGTACGCCGCGACGACCCCCGCTTGCGGGGCGATGTACGAAGGAAGATTTTCGGACGCGCTTTTGACCTTTATGCGCGGTCGGGCGGGGAAGGCACTTTTGCTCTCGGACGGCGTATCGTACGGCGCGCTCGCGCCGCATTCGCTCACGCCGCGGACTCTCTTTTTGGTGCTCGACGGCGACGACGCGCTCCCGCTCTTTGCCCTGCCCGACGAGATCGCCTGCGTTGCGGCGGTGGGCGGGGCGACGGTCATGCGCGTTGCGCGTTTCTTTGCCGAGGTGCGCGGCATTCCCTGTCTGCTCGCCCCGACGGACGCCATGCAAGACGGCGTTTATGAGCGGCGCGCCTATGTGACGATCGACGGCGTTCCGTCGTCCGTATTTTTGAAAAACGCGCAAACGGTATGCGACGAAACGCTGTTTGCGTCCTCTCTTAACCGCGCGGCGTACCGCGTTTTGCTTGCCCGTCTCGCGCTGTTGGAGGGGCGCGCGCTCGCCCGTTTTTCGGGAGAGGAGGCTTCGCCCCTTGCGGAGCGCGCCTATGCGGTGTTGTTTGCGCCGCAGCCCGTCCTGCAAAAGAACGCGGCGTTGCGGCGATTGGAGTGCGAGGGGCTGTCCTGCGGGGAGGGCGTTCCGCTCGCCGCCCTGTTGTCCTGCGAGAACCCCGAATACGCGGCGTACCGCGCCTTGTACGCGCTCTACCGCGCTTTCTTTGTCTGCGGCAAGCCGCGGCGGTATGTCGCGCCCGACTATCGCGCCCGCGCGGCGCGGGCGGGAGTGCCATATGCGGCGATCGCGATCCCGACCGAGGCGGAATATGCGCGGCGGGCGTTGGCTCTCGAACGCATGCGCGGCGCATGTGCGGACGAATTGGCAAGGATCAACCGCGAGGGTTCGGCGGAGCTCGCCTATGCGGGGGGATTGCCCGATCCCGCGCGGCTCAAAGACGCGCTCTTTTCCCTGCCCGAGCGGGGCGGCGGGCTGACGGCGGTCATCCGCGATTTCGGTCTTATGGAGGATATATGACGGCGAAACAATTACGGGACGCGGCGGAGCTGTTTTTGCTCGACCTCGACGGAACGGTCTATCTCGGCGAAACGCCCATCGGCGACATGCGCCGCACCCTCGGCCGTCTGCGGGAGGCGGGGAAGAAGCTCGTGTTCCTCACCAACAATTCCTCCAAAACGGAGGAAGAATACCGCGCCAAGCTCTGCCGCATCGGGCTTATGGACGGGCGGGACGCCGTGTACACTTCGGGCATGGCGGCGATCGAATTTTTGCAGACGCACCACGCGGGCAAGCGGGTGTACCTGCTCGGCACGCGCGCGCTTCGCGCCGCGTTCGCCGCGGCGGGGATATGGCTCGACGAGGACGATCCCGACGTGTGCATGCTCGCCTACGACGTGGAACTCACCTTTGAAAAGATCGAAAAATTCAACCGTTTTCTCGCGGAGGGGAGACCGTATTTCGCCACCCATCCCGACGATGTGTGTCCCACGCCGTACGGCTCTATGCCCGACGCGGGCTCGTTCATGGCGATGTTCGAGCGTTCCTCGGGGCGGTTGCCCTCACAGATCATAGGCAAGCCTTACACGGCGATGGGGGAGGCGATCGAACGCCGCTTTCAAGTTCCGCGTGCGCATATGTGCATGGTCGGCGACCGCATGCACACGGACATCCGCTTCGCCAACAACAACGGAATGCTGTCCGTTTTGGTGCTCTCGGGGGAGACGACGCGGGAGAGCATGAAAAAATTTCCCGACCGTCCCACCCTCGTCTTACAAGATCTCAACAAAATATGGGAATGAGAAAAGCGGCGCGGCGCGTTTGAGCGCGTCCCCCGCGGGTATATATAATAAGGAACGCGCATGGCGCGGAGGAGGTCAGTATGCAGGAACTTACCCTTCTCTCCCGCACGCCCGAGCTTTGCTTCGGACTGTCGGGCGAGATCGATTCGCAAAACGCGGAGGATTTTTACGCGGCGGTGACGGGCGAATACGCGCTCTCCCCCGCGGATATGGTTTTGGAATGCGCGCGGCTCGACTTCATCGATTCGACGACGCTCGGCACGCTCGTCAAACTCCATAAAAAGCTCAAAGAGGACGGGCACAGACTGATCCTCCGTCACCTCCCCCCCAAGCTCAAAAAACTCTTCGTCATCTGCGCGCTCGATACCATATTGGAGATAGAGCAATGAAAGAGCGGTTGACTATGGAGCTTCCCCTCGGAAGCGAGATCATGACGACGGTGCGGCTGGCGACGGGCAGTATGGCGTCTCTCATGCGGCTCGACCTCGACCGCAGCGAAGATTGCAAGGTGTGCGTCACCGAAAGTCTGCTCCTCATCACGCATGCGGGCTTCTCCCGTGCGCGCGTCACCTATTACGAGGACGGGGGGCTCTTCGTCCGTATCGAGGGCGAGGGGGAACGCGGCGCGGCGTGCGCCGTGCCCGAGGACGAGATCTCCGCCGCGCTGCTCGGCGCGCTCGCGGAAAACGTCGAGATCATACGGGAGGGGATGTTCTCGGTCTCCTTCGCATTCAAAGCATAATGGACGATAAGGAACTGTTCGCCGCCTATCGGGCAACGGGCGATATCGCCCTGCGCAACGAGATCGCCGAAAAATATCTCTATATCGCCGCCGTGATCGCCAAAAAATTCACGGGACGGGGCGTGGAATACGACGACCTGTATCAGGTCGCCTCTTTGGCGTTGCTCAAAGGCATCGACCGCTTCGACCCCGAAAAGGGGATCTTGTTCTCCACGTTCATCACCCCGACCATCGCGGGGGAGATCAAAAATTACTTCCGCGACCGTTCCCGTCTCGTGCATCTCCCGCGCAAGGTCGCGGAACTGCGCGCGGAGCTCAAAAAGGCGTCCGAGGCGATCGCCGCAGAGACGGGCAGAAAACCGACCGCCGCGGAGATCGCAGAGCGGCTCGGCGTGCCCGAAGAGGACGTCGTGCGCGCGGCGGAGGCGGGGTCTGTCGTCTCCCTCGACCGCCCCGTGCGGGAGGACGGGTTGAGCTATCACGACGTGCTTCCCGCGGCGGAAGATCCCTTTGAGGAGGTGGACAACCGCGACGCCGTGCTCTCCGCCTTAAAAACGCTCTCACAGGAGGAACGCGCGCTGGTGGGATTCCGCTACGGACAGGCACTCTCGCAGGTGGAAACGGCAAAGCGGATGGGCGTTTCGCAGATGTACGTCTCCCGTCTCGAACGCAAGATCCTCGAAAAACTCAAAGAACAGTTCAAGAGGGGGCTCGTATGACGGTCGCAGACGTCGGCGCGCTCAAATCCGCGCTCGAGGCGATGTGCGCCGTTTTGAAGCAAAACAACGTCCCCGAAGAGAAGATCTTCGACAGCAAGCTCGTCGCGCGGGAACTGTTGGTCAACGCCCTGCGGCACGGCGGCGGGAGCGCGACGTTCACGTTCGAACTGCGCGGCGGGGAGATCCGCATTTGCGTCAAGAGCGAAAACGGCTTCCGTCCTCCCCAAACGTCGGTGTGCGCGGAGGTCGTCTCCGAACGCGGCAGAGGGCTCTTTTTGGTGGACGCGCTCGCCGTGCGGCGGGATTACAGCGAAGAGAGCGGGATCTGCGTCACCCTCCTGTTCGAACGTTAAAGAGCCGCGATATCGCGGCTCTTGTCATAGATACGACACAAAAAAGCGTTCCCCCGTTGCGGCGGGGGAACGCTTTTTGGGATACGCGGTCAGTTCGCGTTCACATAGTCGTAGATCTTGCCGAGCAGACTTTCCGAAATGTAGGAGCGGTATTTGCCGAGATAGATGAAGATCTTGCGGAAGAACTCTTCGTTGTTCCCGCCGATCACGTACATCGGCAATCCGAACGACCCGCGCTTCATGCCGATGAAGAGGTCGCCGAATTCGTTCTTTTCCTGCGGCGTGAGCGTGTTCAGGAACGGATCGTACATATAGGGCATATCGTAGAACGATTGCTGTACGGGTTGCGGTCTTACGCTCGACGGACGCCGTACGGGCGCGGGTGCGGGCGCGGGCAGAGGCTCGCTTTCGCCGCGTGCCATCGCCGCCATTCTGCGCTCGAATTCAGAGAGCTCCCTCTCGGGTTCGGGCTCGGGCATGGGAACGGGAATGGGCGTAGGCATAGGCATGGGCGCGGGCGCAGGTGCGGGTTCGGGTGCGGGTGCGGGCGCAGGAGCGGGCGTAGGAGCAGGCGTAGGCGCGGGAGCGGGCGCGGGCATCGGCGCGGGATAGACGGGCATCGGATATACGACGACGGGCGTCACTCTTTCCCCCACGACGGGCGTGGGCGCAACGGCGGGAGCGGGAGCAGGGGCGGGCGCAGAAGCCGCAGCCGTCGCGGGCGTTGCCGCGTGCGATGCGGCGGGCATGGGAATGCCGCTCGCCTCTTCCATCGCGTCCTCTTTCTCGTCTCTTCTCTTTTGGAGAATGAACAGCAGAATTCCGAGCAAAAAGCCGATGAGTGCCGTGCCGATCACCAAAACGGCGGCGATGGGATTTTGGGTAAAAATGGAAAATCTTCCCATTCCTGCGGGATCGGTGGCGATGCAGATGATGACGAGCACGATCACGGCAATGAGCTGGACCAACGTCCGCAACAGGTCGATCGCCGCGCCGTGTTTGGCGGAGAGCCGCGCGACGGAGATCACGAAGTTGAGGAAAATCACGACGAGCAGGATCTGCATTACGATGGAGAGGAATGTCGTCTCTAATATGGAATAGGACACGAGTTCATAGAAGATAGAGACAGGGTAAAATATGCCTACGATCGCGGCGAGGATATCGACGAGCAGGAGCGCGCCGAAAAAGCCGGAGCTCTTCGCCGTCGCGATCCCGTCGATCGCAAGGAGCAAGAGCGTAATGCCCGCGATGATGAGAAGCGGCAGATCGACGTGATCGATGATCCGATCCCCCGCCGTCATGAGCGCGTAGGTGTGGAGAAACACCCAGCCGTACGCGATCGCAACGACCGTCCCGCTCGCGATGGCGCACTTGCGCGCGTTCAGTTTGGGAATGAACGAGAGGACGGCGAGAACGAGCGCGACGACGACCGAAACGCCGACGAGCATCAGCGAAACGTCATTCGCAAGTAAGAGGAAACCGAACCGAATTCCGTCTGCAAAGGAGATCCCGCCGCCGAAAGCGTCGTAGAACGCGTTGAACACCAGCCCGAACAGCGAGCCTTGCAGGGGAACTCCGTCCGCCGACACTTTATGAGCGAACAGGTCTACCTTGTTTCCGAGCAGACCGAGGAAGAGCCCGCCCGCCGCGAGCGCGAAAAACAAGACGGCAAGCACGTTGTACAAGACGCCTTTTTTGCGTTTTGTGGCACCCATGTCTGAGGTTGAGGCGGTTTTTTCGGTGATAGCAATGTCTTTATCCATGATGAAAACCTCACGCGAACGTAGTTTAATAGATTCGTTACAACTATATTATAGCACGATGGAAGAACTGTGTCAACAAGCGGGATAAAAAATTATGTATTTCGACAAATTTTGTGCAAACTTCCGAAAGCATTATGGCAAATTTCTCCAATTTTTATTCTTGCCGCGGAAGATGTGTAAAAAAACGGCAAATTTGCGGGAAGCACTTGCTTTTCCCGTGCGGACATGGTATAATCGTTTCCGAAACGGAGCGGGGCATGTACGCCGCGGGGGGGTTACGCAAGATGGAGATCAATGAGCTTGGGGATCTGTTCAAAGATATCGCCGAAAAGACGGGGACAAAGGTCTCTCTCGTCGCCGCGGAGGGGTGCACCCGCTTTTCTCTCGACGTCGGCGGGGTCAAGACGAACGCCTATATCGAGGGGACGGGTGCGGAGGCACTCGCCCGCGCCAAACTCGTTGCCTATCTCGTTTCGGGGACGGGCGCGAAGCTGTCCCTTTCGCGGGAGGAAGAGCTCAAAGAGATCCTCCTCGGCGACGGCGGGCGGATGCGCGCCTACCGCTTTATGACGAAGTACGGGCTCGGCGGCGGGGTGTGCTATGCGATCGCCCTGCGGCCCGACCGCCACGCGGGGGAGTGCTTCACGCATGTGGAGCGGTGTTTGAGCGATCCGCGCGACGCGGTGCTTCGCGTCGAGGGGAACATCGCGGTCGTCAAGTTCGCGGGGGACGAGCAGAACGCCTATGAGTTCGGGCAGTTTTTGTCGCAATCGCTGTTCGAAGAACTCGGCGTCCGCGCGAGCGTCGGCGTCGGGTGCGAGGCGAAGTCGTTTGCCGACGTCGGCACATCTTACATGCAGGCGGCTACGGCACTCCGCATGGGCTCGCTCTTCCACGGCGAGGGGGAGGTGCATTCCTACCGCGAATTTTTGCTCGTGCGCATGCTCGAGGACGTCGGACGCGCGCAGCTCGAAGAGTATATGGCGCAGTTCGGGATCGAGGGCGCGGAGGAGGTGTTCGGCGACGAGGAGATGACGGCGACCGCGGAGGCGTTCCTCGACAGCAGTCTCAACATTTCGGAGACCAGCCGCAACCTCTTCATGCACCGCAATACGCTCACCTACCGTCTCGACAAGATCGAGCGGGCGACGGGGCTCAACATCAGAAAATTTTCGGACGCGGTGACTTTCCGCGTCATCACCGTGCTGTATAAACTTTTGAAAACGTAAGGAGGCAATATGGAGAAAAAAACCGAAGAGAAGCCCGCGGGAAGGGGGACGAGGCGTGCGATCGTTGCGGTCGCCGCGATCATCGTCGCTCTTCTTTTCTTTTCGCTGGGCTGGCTGGGACATTGGCTCTCCATGGGGAGGAACGCGCGTTCCCTCCTCTGGGCGGTGCGCACCGCCGAAAAGGAGTATTACCGCGAGGTGGACGGGGACGCGCTCTACGGCGAATTTTTCTCCGCGCTCGCGCTCGACCCCTATTCCGAGTACTATACGCGGGAGGAATACGCCGCGGTGTACGCCTCCAACGCGGGCGAGGGGGAGGACAACGGGATCGTGTTGAGCCCGTACGAGAACGGGGGAGGACTGCGCGTCTACCGCGCCGCGGGAAATTCCTCCGCCGAGCGCGCGGGGATCTGCCGCGGCATGTACATCTACCGCTTCGGGGAGTCCGGAGAGACGCTCACGGCGGGGGACGCCGCCGCCTACGGCGCGTTTGTGCGCAGTCACGCGCGGGTCGTGCTCGAATGCGGGTTCTCGGAGGACGGGAGCGACGCCGCGCTCTACACGGTGGAGAGCGGGAAGTACGTCACCTCCTACTGCGAGTACCGCGACGCCGAGGGCGCGTGCCGCTTCGTGAACGGGAAAGCGGAGGATCGGGGAGCGGGAACGCCCGCGCTCGGCTCTCTCGCCTATATCCGCATCGACGAATTTTACGGCAGGGCGGCGGAGGAGTTCGCGCTCTGCCTCGGACGCATGCGGGAGCGGGGCAAGACGGGGCTCGTCCTCGACCTGCGCTGCAACGGCGGCGGGTATCTTTCGGTATTCTGCGATATCGCCGCCTATCTCATGAAGGACGCCAAGGGCAACCGACCCGTCGCGGCGACGGCAAAGTACAGGAGCGGAAAAGAGGAGACCTACCGCGCTTCGGGCAACTTTTACGGCGACTATTTCGGCGGGGACATGCAAGTCTACCTCCTCGCGGACGAGCGGACGGCGTCCGCTTCGGAGTGTTTGATCGGCGCGCTCGTCTCGTCGGGCACGCTTCCCTACGGAAACATCTATCTCCGCAAGGGGACGGAGGCGCGGACGTACGGCAAGGGGATTATGCAGTCGCATTTTACGGACGCGGCGGGGAATGTGCTCAAACTCACCGTGGCGGAGATCTTCTGGCCCGACGGCACGAGCATCCACGGAAAGGGCGTGCGGGAAGAGGACGGTGCGGTGGGGATCGCCGCCCCGCTTCTCCCCGGCAGCGAGGACGTTTTGTTGGAACATGTTCTTGAAATGCTCTCCTAAACCATTCGTTTGAGATAGGCTTCGAGCACGTCGCCGACCCCTTCTTCGGGTCGGCTTTTTTCTTGGGGATGGGAGAGCGCGCCGAAGAGATCGCGGTTTTCGCGGTAAAAGCGCAAAAAGTCGCGGACGCTCTCTTTGAGGGCGGGATTGCGGTCTACGGCAAAGAGCAACAGCACAAACAGCACGGATTCCATGTTTCCATGGTATGCGGCGCACCTTTTCGGGTGTGCCGCATACCATGAACCGTGAGGTGTCTATGGATTTCGCAGGTTATACGCCCAACGAAAACGAACCGATGAAAGAGGCGCGGCGGCTTCTCGAAAGCTATGGGGGAAAGGGGGAGAACGAACTTCTCAAAGCCATCTACGACCGCGCGGTGGAGGGCAAGAAAAAGGGAACGCTCACCAATGCGCAGATCGACGAATTTTACGCGCAGTTTTCCCCCTTTGTCGACGGCGCGAAGCGCAAACGTCTCAAAAAACTCGTCGAACAGCTCAAACGGATGTAATCGAACCGAGGGCGCGGACGAGCGAGTTCTGTTCGCGCATGGTCTGGAACGGGGAAAAGGAAGCCCGCACCAGCCCGTCGGGGAACGTGCCGAGTGCCTTATGCACGAGGGGCGCGCAGTGCAGCCCGCCGCGGACGGCGATGTCGAAGCGGTCGGAGAGTATCCCCGCGAGCGTCTCGGACGGGATCGTTTCATGACGGAAGGCGGCGATCCCGCAGGGATTGGGCTCGAAATAGGGGATAAATCCGTCCAAACGGGTGAGGGCGGCGTGGAAGGCGGTCGTCAGCGAGAGCAGGGTGCGCGCGCCCGCCTCCCGCCGCGCGCGTACGACGAGTGCGCCCTCGAACAGCGAACAGATCGCGGGATAGGAGAGCGTTCCGCTTTCGAGACGGTCGGGATAGAAGTCGGGCATATCGGGGTCGAAGCTCATGCTTCCCGTCCCCCCGAAGAGGACGGGCGCGGGGTCGACGCGGTCGGAAAAGAGGAGCGCGCCCGCCCCTTGGATGGCGTGCAGACCCTTGTGCCCCGCGAGCGCGAGGAAGTCGATGCCGCACGCCTTCATGTCGATGGGGATATGTCCCGCGCCCTGCGCGCCGTCCACGAGAAACAGCGTCCGCTCGGGGATGCGCCGCCGCACGGCAGCAAGGTCGGGCGTCTCCCCCGTCACGTTGGAGGCGGAGGTGACGCACACCATCCGCGTTTCGGGCTCGACGAGGGAGGCGACCGTCTCCGCTTGCAGTCTGCCGCCCTCGAGCGGGGCGATCGTCACGCGGACGCCGCGCGTCTTTTGCAGATGAAAAAGCGGTCGCAGAACGGAATTGTGTTCGAGACAGGTCGCAACCACATGGTCGCCCTCTTTGAGCGTGCCGACGAGGGCGATGTTGAGTGCTTCGGTGCAGTTTTTGGTGAACGCCACCCGTTCGAACCCGTACCCGCCGAACAGCTCGGAGAGCAGGTTTCTGCACGCGAGCACCTGTTCGGCGCAGGCGACGGCGAGGCGATGTCCGCTTCTTCCCGCGTTGGCGCACGTCTTTATGGACGCAAGCACGGCGTTCTGGACGGAGAACGGCTTTATACCGCCCGTGGCGGCGTTGTCGAGATAGATCATATTCGCTCCGCAAAAAAAGGATAATGTATTATACGAAGGCAGGACCAATCTCATGACCATTCTTGCAGTTTTTCGTTCCCGCGCGCAGACGCTCGACTTTGTTTCGCGCGTCAAGGCGGCGGGCGTACCGACGCAAGCGGTATCCACGCCCAAAGAGGCGGGCGTCGGGTGCGGCGTGTCGGCAAAGTTCGACGCCCGCTTTTATGCGCGCGCCAAACAAATTTTACAGGCGCGGCGATACACGTCGTTTGCGGGATTTCTCCGCGAACAGGGCGGCGTTTACGTCTACGACCGTTAAAACGCTTGCGCTTTTTGCGGGAAAGAGATATACTTGTTTGTATGGACATGCAAGCGATCGTCTCCGAACTTCGCCGTCTCTATCCCGACGCGCGCCCCGCTCTCATCTATCGCTCGCCCTATGAACTGCTCGTCGCCGTCATTTTGTCGGCACAGTGCACCGACGAGCGGGTCAACAAGGTGACGCGCGAGCTCTTCAAGGAGCATAATACCCCCGAGCGCATGCTCACCCTCTCGCAGGAAGCGTTGGAGGGGTATATCTATTCGTGCGGATTTTACCGCATGAAGGCGGCGCATATCCTCTCCGCCTCCCGCGATATCGTGCAAAAGTTCGGCGGGGAAGTCCCGCGGGATCACGCCGCGCTGATGGAACTTGCGGGCGTGGGGCGAAAGACGGCGAACGTCGTGTATTCGGTCGCCTTCGGCGGCGACGCGATCGCCGTCGACACCCATGTGTTCCGCGTCTCCAACCGTTTGGGGATCGCCGCGGGAAAGACGCCCGAGGAAGTGGAGAAAGGGCTCATGCGCGCCCTGCCGCAGGAGGTCTGGTCGCAGGCGCACCATTGGCTCATCTACCACGGGCGGCGGGTGTGTCACGCCCAAAAGCCGTCTTGCGCGGAATGCACCCTCAACGGAATGTGCGCCTATTTCGCGGCGCACGGAAAATCGTGACCCGTCGGTCGTATAAATTTCGCCTCTTTCGTCTATAACGGACGCAGGAGGTATTTTTTATGACCAATTTGACGGCAAAGGACCTCGACGTTCTGTCGCATGTGCTGACGGGCGAGGAAATGGCATGCAAAAAGGCGCGTATTTTTTCAAATACGCTCACAGACGCCGCGCTTGCGCAGGAAATGGCGGACATCTCCCGCGCGCACGCAGAACGCTTCAACGCGCTCTTTCAGATGTTGGGAGGGAAAGAATGAAACAGTCGAAAATGGACGTCACGCTTTGCGAAAAAGACGCGTTGCAAGATCTTCTCGACGCGGAAAAGTTGCTCATGAACTACTACGCGGCGGCACTCACCGAGGGCAGCAGTAAGGCGTTCCGGAAGGAGATCATGAAACATTACGCCGCCCACGCCGAAACGCAGTTCAAAGTGTACGAGCAGATGCTCTCCCGCGGCTATTACGAGGTCCAACCCGCGGCGAAAATGCTCATCGACCAAAAGACGGAGACCTTCGCCAAGGCACAGAAGCAGATCGCCGCACGGGGTTGACAAATCCGCAAACTTATGATATACTTCCCGCATAAGGAGGAAAGTATGGACGAAAAGCGCGCGGAACGCGCCGACCAGGCGGCGCAGAAAAAGGAAAAAGAACGTTTGGAGCGCGAGCTCGAAGTCATCGCGGAGATGTCGGGCGAATCGCTCGAAAAGGTGAAAAAGGAAAGTAAAAAGCAAAAACCGTGACATACTGTTCTTGGAGGACGGTATGCACAAGAAAAAAAAGAAGAAACAAGCGGAGGAGGCTTACGCCCACAATCCGCACTATTGCATGATCGGACCGGACGCTTCCCGCGACGAGGACGTTGTGTCGACGGGACAATCCTGACCGATCTAATCGCCTCGTCGCTCGCCGCGACGCGACGGGAGATGTTTTGACACAAAAACCCGTGCCTGTTTGGCGCGGGTTTTTGGCTACTTCGCGGGCGTTGCCCGCTCGTGTCGCCCTTGGAACGTATCAGAAACTGCGGGCGGCTCAACATGACATTATTATAACGCCCCGCCGCTTCTAATTGTCATTTCGCCCCGCCCGCGGCTTCTATTTGTAGACCAAGGGCGGCACGAGGAGCGAAGCGACGAAGTAGCGAAAGTGGGCGAAGCCCGCGGAATCGAGAAATCTCCCTTATTTTTATTTGTCTTATTTCAATGTTATTTCAGTGAAGTGCGTTGATTTATCGGGGGACGCGTGTTTGCGACACACCATACGCACATCATGTGCGCGGTGTGCATAAATTAAGATATGCCTTTTGACTTGGAAACCGCGCAACTTTTCGATCTTTCGCATACGCTTGCGGCGTCGCTTCTTTCCGCTTGCCGCTATCCGTGGGAGGCACTCGGGGAAGATTTTCTCGCATGCGCATACGCGCATTTGCCCAACGGTTACAGGGAGATCGGAGAGGGGATCTTCGTCCATGAGCAAGCCGTCGTCTCGCCGTTTTTGCACTGTTTCTTTCCGAATTTCAATCCGCGTCTTGTGCGGTTTTTTGCGAAAGAATCTTATAAAGAGTATGGTAGAGCGACATTACTTCTTCGCTGTCAAGAGTGATGCAACCCGCGATCTTGCTCGGCACTTCCACTGCGCGTTCACGAAGCTCCATACCTTTTTCGGTAATACTCACATCAAGCAACCGCTCGTCCGCAGAGCTACGCTCCCGCTTCACAAAGCCCTTTTTTCAAGGCTTTTCAGAACGGGAGTCAGTGTTCCCGAATCGAGAAACAGCTTCTCGCCGAGTTCTTTTGAACTACATTTTCCTTTCTCCCAAAAGACCATCATGGCGATGTACTGCGTGTAGGTAAGGTTGAGTTCGTCAAGATAAGGGCGATACTTTTTCACGACCTCGCGCGCACACGCCACGCATAGAGCGGAAAACAAAGTTGATTTTCAAGTTTTAATGCGTCGTATTTATCCATAATTTACGCCCTGCTTTCTTCTTCCGCTTTCTTCGCGGCAAGAACGGCTTTTGCAAGTTGGTCTCCGCAGGAAGTCGGTCGTCTGGTCTGCCGCAGGTAACTCCCGAAAGTTTTTCGGCTATATCTTCCGCTTTCATGCCGTTGACAAGAATGGGGATTGCTTTCAGATTTCCGTTACAGCCTCCCGTAAATCTGACATCCGAAACAACGCCTCTCTCTATCTCCATTTCGATAAGCGTAGAGCAGGTATTTTCCGTCTTGTATGAATAGTGCATTACAAAATCGCCTCCACCTGTTTTTTGACTTCCGACATTTTGGTCGTCGGCTCGAAGCGTGCGACGAGGTTGCCGTTTTTGTCGATCAGAAATTTCGTGAAATTCCACTTTACTTTGCTGTTGTTTTTGTAGTCCTTGTCGTTCTTTTTTGAAGCCATCGAAACGATTTTGCCCATAAAGCCGCTAAATCCCTCAAACGTGCTGTTTTCTTCCAACCATTTATAGAGCGGAATTTGATGTTCGCCGAGCACGTCGATTTTTGCAAACTGCGGAAACGTGATGCCGTATCATCCCGCTACCGCTTGTAGGGGAAAGCAAAAGGCGGGTTTCCCGCTTGTTGATGGTCGAAAGCGCGTTGCGGCACTTCCCTTATCCTGCCCGCCGTTTTTCAGAAAAGCCCACCTCTTCTCATCCCAACTTTCCGTGAGAAATCCTCGGGATAAACAGCGGAAAAAATTTTTGTGTTTAGCCCCTTCGGCTTTACCTCAAAAACGCTCCGTGAAAGGTATTCCTGCTTTCCGGTAAGGAGAACGTCGATTGTCTGAACGCCGATTCATTGAACCGACGATATTCCGCACCCTATTTGCCGATTTTGCTTAAATAATCGAAAATTGTATTTTTATTTTTTTTCAGCAAATCAAATAAGCAATGCGTTTGAAGCGAAACTTTTACTTTTCGTGCGGCATCATGATCAAGGTGACATTCTGTGACAATAAAATCCTTGGCGGTCTCGTATTTTTCAATATTTTTTATCGAAGGGTAAAACTGTTTGCTGATTTCATTGTAATCGGTTATCAAGCAATTTTTCTTTATCTCTTTCGTTATAGTATCATCATGACCATATCTAAACATATCTTTCACTTCATCTCTCGTTAAGTCAAGCAACGTGAAGCCGAAGAAATCTGGTTTTCCGCCCCTGTCGAGTATCCTTATGTAGCCACACACATAAGTATTTTCAATATATTTTTTTCTCGTTTCAGCACTCAATTTTTTATACTTCTGTTTTGACTGATTGCTCTTTCTCTCGTATATATGACTTTCTTCCGTAAGTTCACGCACCATACCATATTTGAGGAAAGTGTAAAAGTCATAAGTGTACTTCTTACCCATTTTGGACGCATATTTCTTAAAACCTTTCCGTTCGAATTTCGCCGTTTCGGCATTGATATAAGCGATTTCTGCGTGCTCCGCATTGGATGATTTCAACTTATTTACGTATTCGCGTTGGAATTTTTTGAACTTTTTCGGATCATCGTATTCATCACGCCGATGACTTCCCGATTTGTATTCTTTCACTTCGTTACGCATTTTTTTGGGTTCATAATCAGTACTGTTTATTAAATCATCAAAATCCGAAGACCCCGACCCGCTGGGAACGTAACACTCATTGTTGACATCGTTCATAGCCCCTTGTAAATTCAGTAGCAAATATCCATCGGAAGTAATTGCAAAAGTTGTTACGCCTATAATGTTCGACGCGGGGCTATCTTTCAAATCGTATAAAGTATTACGGCTGTCTACCGTATTGTCCTTTCCGCTATAACTATCGGAATAGTCATATTGAAAAATCGTGCTGTATATCAAATCGTTTGTCGTTAAATTTGCTTCATAGTCTGTCTTTTCAAGCACTATCAATTTTTTGGAAAATGACGTATATATATTTTTTCTTTTTTCTTTTTCGTACTTTTCACTGTTAAAGGGATCGAAAGTGTTCAGGAGAATATCGGTACGTAAACGCACCAAGTCACTGTTGAAAATGCTCTTGCCTTCCGCAATTTTTTTAGCGACAACATTATAAACAACTTCTTTTTGTTTTATGTTCATCGGCTGTTTTTTGGGATTGACGGTTATAAAAAGATAATTATGGTTACAGACCAGTGCCTCATTGACTCTATCTGAAACCAAATAACTCTGTCCGTCATAATCACGCCACTCAAAACCGCTATCCGCATATGACGTGCTGATATTTTCTACGATGGATGCGCGCAACACCGTTTTACTTTCCGCCTGTTGCACAATCAGTTTATTAAAATAATCGCGGTAGCTTGCTCTTAAATTGTAGATAATACCGATAAAAGATATTGTTAATGTAAGAGCAGCTATGACCGCATTGAATATATCTTCGACATACGCCTTTCCGCACTCATTATAATTGCACAGTATTATGAGTTTCAATATAAGACTGACGAAAGATACGATAAATACGCCTAAATATGCGAACAAATTTAAAATATAATGCTTTCCGGCTTTGAATTTAAATTTCCACGTTCTGTAAGGTATGCCTTTCTTCATCTCTTTTTCCTTCTTAACCAAAATATATTGTTATATCATTATATCATTGGAACGACAATAATACAAGTGCAAACAGAATAAAAATTTTATTTTAGACTTGTCAATAAATCATAAAAATGATATAATAACTATAACTGACAGGTGAACCTATGAATGTATACGCCAAAACCAGAAAATCGCATTATTGGAATGAAGACAGATTTATTGTCGGCAAAAATTATGCCGTCGTAATTGACGGAGCAACGCCGCTTAAGAAATCGCATTCATTTAACGAAGCCCGCCTGATGGTTGACTACTTAAAAAAACATTTCAATCAGTATGATGGCAACGTGAAATACCGGCTGAAAAAATTATGCGAGGACGTTTACCGCCAACTCGCCGTAACAGCCTATGACGAAGATCATTTTCCGTCTGCAAGTGCCTGTTGGATAGAAATTTCTGGCACAGTGCTATCAATAGGTGTATTGGGTGACTGTGAAGTAACCGCCATAAGCAAAAACGGGCTCATCCGTCGTTTTTTTGACGGTAGACTTGATGTCCTTGATAAAAAAGCTTTAGCCGAGATGGTCAATATAGCAAAAGAAAAAAACATTCACGTGAATATGGCAAGGCCGTATATAGAAGAAATGTTAGTGAAAAATAGACGGCTCGCAAATAAACCCAACGGCTATTCCGCCTTGCTTCCTTCACCAAACGTAGAGATAAACGAAAAAAAATTCGAAATCGAAACGCATAATTTAAAAAGCGTTTATCTGTATTCTGACGGATATTCACAGGCATTTACGAACCTGAAGATATATTCTACTCACGAGGAAATGTTTCAAAAAACAGCCGACATTGATGCGGAGATACAAAAAATCATACAGGTATCTTATAGCGATGAAAGCTGCGATCTATATCCAAGATTAAAGAAAATAGACGATATTACGGTTGTCCAAATAGATTTTTAAGTTGCGCTTATGCCGTATCCGCGATGAGAAACAGATTATGAAGACCGTAAACCAGGAAAGAATCATCATAAAAAATGCACCCCATGTGACTCATTTTGGGCGATTTTGCGGAGATCGGATGCAACGCCGTTCTATGTCCGGGGACGGTGGTCGGACGGCATACGCGTATTTATCCGCTCATTCTCGCCCGCGGCGTCTATCCTCCTTCGCATATCGTGAAACCGAACGGAATTGTCCCCATCACCGAACCCGACGCGAGATAAAAGCGTCCTGTAATCCCACCGCATTGTATTTGTATTATTAATATATTCGACGACCAAGGGGATCCCTCCACGCACTCACTACGTTCGTTTGGTCGAAATGACATCGGGATAAAAACAATAAGACTGCGGGAGATTCTTCGCTTCGCTCTGAATGACACATTGGAAGCACTTTTTGGCTTCCAATCATGTTGCGCGAGGAAAACCACGCTTTTCCGCTGCGCGGCACAATTTGCCGCACACTTGCGGCTTATTGTCTTACAGAGCGAACGAGAGGCTCAACTTAATTAAAGAGAGAGCTGGTTTCCCTCACGAAAAATGCTTTTGCCAACAAGCAAAAGCATTTTTCGTGAACATTCCAAATAATGGCGCGAGGAAAACCACGCTTTTCCGCTGCGCGACACAATTTGCCGCATACTTGCGGCTTATTGTCTTACAAAGCGAACGAGACGACCAACTAAATTTAAGTGAGAGCTGGTTTCCCTCACGACTTTTCTTTTCAAAGCCACGCGCGGCGCGAAGCGCAACGCGCACGGCGTGAAAAGAAAAGTGTGAACTAACCCTACACGTTAAACCGAAACAACACGACGTCGCCGTCTTTCATCACATAGTCTTTGCCTTCCGAGCGGACCTTGCCTTTTTCGCGCGCGCCCGTGAGCCCGCCGCAGGCGAGCAAGGTCTCGTAGTCGACGACCTCGGCGCGGATGAACCCCTTTTCGAAATCGGTATGGATCTTGCCCGCCGCCTGCGGGGCTTTCGTCCCTTTGACGATGGTCCACGCGCGGGTCTCTTTTTCGCCCGCGGTGAGGTAGGAGATGAGCCCGAGGAGGGCGTACGACGCCTTGATGAGCTTATCGAGCCCGCTCTCTTTGAGCCCGAACTCTTCGAGGAAGAGGGCGCGGTCGCTCTCGTCCATCTGCGAAAGTTCCTCTTCGGTTTTGGCGCAGACGGTGATGGTCTCGGCGTTGTGCGCCTTTGCATAGTTGCGCACTTGCACAACGAAAGGCAGATCGTCCTCGCCCTCGCCCATGTCTTTTTCGGCGATGTTGGCGCAATAGATCACGGGTTTGGAGGAGAGCAGAAAGAGATTGTCGAGGAAGCCCTGTTCGTCCTCGTCCGCGGGAATCGTGCTCGCGGGCTGTTCCGCTTCGAGGTGGGCGCGCAGTTTTTCGAGGAAGGCGTATTCGGCTGCGGCGGTCTTATCCGCGCCGCCGCGGGCAGCGTTCCGTATCCTGTCCTGCCGCTTCTCCACCGCCTCGATGTCGGCGAGAATGAGTTCGAGGTTGATGGTTTCGATGTCGCGCACGGGGTCGACGGAGTTTTCGACATGGGTGACGTTCTCGTCCTCGAAACAGCGCACGACGTGGACGATGGCGTCCACCTCGCGGATATGGGAGAGGAACTTATTGCCCAGCCCCTCGCCGCGGCTTGCGCCTTTGACGAGCCCCGCGATGTCCACAAATTCGACGACGGCGGGCGTCACCTTTTTGCTTGCGTAGAGGGCGGCGAGCCTGTCGAGCCGCTCGTCGGGGACGGCGACGACGCCGACATTGGGTTCGATGGTGCAAAAGGGATAATTCGCGGCTTCCGCGCCCGCGTGGGTGATCGCGTTGAACAGAGTGGACTTTCCGACGTTGGGAAGTCCTACGACGCCTAACTTCATAGTGTTCTCCTTGGCGGCGCAGACGCCGCATATCGTATTATATAACTTTTCTTGGAAATGGGCAAGCCTTTCGGTTGCCAAATTTCCGAAAATATGGTAGGATAGAGACAGGAAATCGCGCTTACGATCGCAAGAGAGGCAAAAAATATGGATTACAAAACTTATATCGCGCAACGGGTGACGGCGGAGGGCGTATCGCAGGAGGAGATCGTGGAGGCGATCGCCGTCCCGCCCGATCCCGCGCTCGGCGATTACGCCCTGCCCTGCTTCAAATTCGCCAAAATTTTACGCAGACCGCCCGCCGCCATCGCGGCGGAGCTTGCGGAACGCTATCCCACGGACGGCGTGGTATGCGAAGCGAACGCGGCGGGGGGATATCTCAATTTTCGCATCGACCGCACGGGGCTCGCCCGCGAAACGGTGCGCGCCGTGCTTTCGGAACGGGAAGAATACGGCGCGTCGGACGTCGGAAAGGGCAAGACCGTTTGCATCGACTATTCGTCCGTCAACATCGCAAAGCCCTTTCACATCGGGCATCTTTCGACGACGGTGCTCGGCGGCGCGCTCTACCGCATCTACCGTTTTCTCGGGTACACGGCGGTGGGGATCAACCATCTCGGCGACTACGGCACGCAGTTCGGCAAGCTCATCGCCGCCTACAAGCGTTGGGGCGACCGCGAGACGGTGCAAAGGGGGGGCATCCACGCCATCAACGACCTGTATGTGCGCTTCAACAACGAGGCGAACGAGGAGATGGAACGGGAGGCGCGCGAGTATTTCCGTCTCATCGAGAGCGGCGATAAAGAGTGCAACGAGATCTTTTCGTGGTTCAAAGAGCTCACGCTCGACTATGTAAAGGGGATCTATGAGATGCTCGACATTCGCTTCGACAGCTATGCGAGCGAGAGCTTTTACATCGACAAAATGGGACCCATTATCGATATTTTGCGGGAAAAGGGACTGCTCACCGAGAGCCAAGGCGCGCAGATCGTCGACCTCGAAGCCTACGGCATGCCGCCCTTTATCGTGTTGCGGTCGGACGGCGCGTCCCTCTACGCCACGCGCGACCTCACCGCGGCGTTCTACCGCAAGCAGACGTACGACTTCGACAAATGCCTGTACGTCGTCGCCTATCAGCAAAATTTGCATTTCAAGCAGCTCTTCAAGGTCATCGAACTCATGGGCGAGGAATGGGCGAAAGATCTCGTGCACGTCGCGTACGGGATGGTCTCCCTCGAGGACGGCGCAATGGCGACCCGCAAGGGCAGAGTGGTCTGGTTGGAGGACGTCATCCGCCGTTGCGTGGAGAAGGCGCAGGCGGTGCTCATGGAGAAAAATCCAAATCTCCCCGACAAGGAGGAGGTCGCCAAAAAGGTCGGCGTGGGGGCGGTCATCTTCGGCGCGCTCTATAACAATAAGATCAAAGACATCGTCTTTTCGTACGACAAGGCACTCAATTTCGACGGCGAAACGAGCGTATATGTGCAATATACCTGCGCGCGCGCCAATTCCGTGCTCGAAAAAGCCCGCGCGGAGGGGATCGTTTGGTCGGGGGAGACCGTCCCGCCCTGCCCGCAGGAGTTCGAGCTTATTAAGCGCGTCGCCGACTTTCCCGAGACCGTGCTCTCGGCGGCGAGAAATTACGAGCCGAGCATCGTCGCGCGCTACCTCGTCGACGTCGCCCAGCGGTTCAACAAGTTCTATATCGACTGTAAGATCATGGCGGCGGAGGGCGACGTGCGGCTGTTCCGTCTTTCGCTCGCCGAAGCGACGCTGATCACCCTCAAAAACGGGCTCGCCCTGCTCGGGATCGGCGTGCCGGAGAAGATGTGATGAGGGCGGTCTTTTTCGACCTCGACGGCACGTTGCTCGACACCGCGCCCGATATCCGCGCCGCGCTCAACCGTACGCTCGTCGAGTTCGGCTATCCCCCGCATACCGACGGCGAAGTGAAGAAGTTCGTCGGCAACGGCGCGCGCAAGCTCATCGAACGCGCCCTGCCCGCGGGCTGCGCCGACCTCGAAGCCGTGTACGCCCGCTTCCGCACCGTGTACGCCGCGAGCGACAACGCGCTCACCCGCCCGTTCGACGGCATAGGGGAGCTCTTGGACGACCTCAAAGGGGCGGGAGCGTCGCTCGCCGTGATCACCAACAAGCCGCAGGAGGCGACGGCGCACGTCATCGACACGTTCTTCCCCGCGCGCTTCGATTTTGTCGGCGGGGACAGCGGACTGTTCCCTTGCAAACCCGACCCGAGCTACACCCGCTATGCCGCGCTCACCCTGCGGGTCGCCCCCAAAGACTGCGTGTTCGTGGGGGACGGCGAGACGGATATCCGTACGGCGCGCCGTGCGGGAATGCGGTCTGTCGCCGCGCTCTGGGGCTACCGTTCGCGCGCCGTGTTGCGCCGCGCGGGAGCGTCCGTCTTTGCGGAGGACGTCGCCGCGCTCCGAAAAATTCTTCTTGAATTTTGCGAAAACCGTTGATATTCGTCGGCGTTTATGATATAATTCGAGCAATCAATTTTATGGAGGATATTACTATGAAAAGATGTGCCGTATGCGGCGAGATCGTCGCGGACGACGTGGAAGTCTGCCCCGTCTGCAAAGCGAAAAAATTTGTTCCCATCGAGGAGGCTACGTTTGCCTGCGAGCATCACGTCGGCGACGGAAAGGTCGAAGATCAGGAAGTGATGAACGGGCTTCGCGCCAATTTCACGGGCGAATGCTGTGAGGTCGGCATGTACCTTGCCATGGCGCGCGTCGCCGAACGCGAGGGATATCCCGAGATCGCCGAGGCATACAAGAGATATGCGTACGAGGAAGCCGAACACGCGTCGAAGTTCGCCGAACTGTTGGGCGAGGTCGTCACCGATTCCACGAAGAAAAACCTCGAACTCCGCGCCGCCGCCGAAGCGGGCGCATGCGAGGGCAAACTGCAACTTGCAAAGCGCGCCAAGGAGCTCGGCTACGACGCCATCCACGACACCGTGCACGAAATGGCAAAGGACGAGGCGCGCCACGGCGCAGGCTTCAAGGGATTGTTGAAGAGATACTTTTGAGGGAGTTCACACTTTTCTTTTCTGTGCGGGGCGCGTAGCTTCCCGCGCGAAAAGAAAAGTCGTGATAGAATCTAGCTCTCACTTTAATTAAAACCCGTCCTCAAAATCGCTCTGTAAGACAATAAGCCGCAGGTATGCGGCAAATTGTGTTGCGCAGCGGAAAAGCGTGGTTTTCCTCGCGCCGTGATTTGGGAAGCATAAGGGCGTTACAAAAGTGTCATGTTGAGCCAAAAACCCGTGCCGAGCAGGCACGGGTTTTTGTGCCGAAACATCCCCTTATTATAAGATTGCGGGAGATTTCTCGATTCCGCGGGCTGCGCCCGCTTTCGCTACTTCGTCGCTTCGCTCCTCGTGCCGCCCTTGGTCTACAAATAGAAGCCGCGGGCGGGGCGAAATGACATTTTAGAAGCGACGGGCGGTAGAAATGACATAATATAGAAGCCGCGGGTGGGGCGGTGGAAATGAATTCCTAACGCCGTAAATTGGAAGCCTTAAAAGCATTCTAAATATGTCATGTTGCCCCGCCCGCAGTTTCTGATACGTTCCAAGGGCGGCACGAGCGGGCAACGCCCGCGAAGTAGCCGAGAGCCCGCGTCGAGGAGACGCGGGCTCTCGTGCCGAAACATCTCCCTTATTATAATAAGACTGCGGGAGATTTCTCGATTCCGCGGGCTTCGCCCGCTTTCGCTACTTCGTCGCTTCGCTCCTCGTGCCGCCCTTGGTCTACAAATAGAAGCCGCGGGCGGGGCGAAATGACATTTTAGAAACGACGGGGTGAAATGACATTTTAGAAGCGACGGGGCGAATGACAAAAAAAGGAACGCCGCTTCACTCGAAATGACATTTTAGAAGCTACGGGCGGTAGAAATGACATAATATAGAAGCTACGGGCGGTAGAAATGACACATTGAGAACGCCTGATTGCTTTGCATGCGCCATTCCTTTATGATTTACCTATGCCATACCGCATTTTCCGACCGAAAAAATCGCAGTAGAGTTGGAAAGATGCGCTCTACCGTGAGTAGAATCCTTGACAACGCACATCGGTTGCGGTATAATAACGGTATGGAAGATCAGGACGCGCTGGCAATCGTCATCGGGAAGAACATCATGCGCCTTCGCAAGATGGCGAACATGACCCAACTCGAACTTGCCGAAAAACTCAATTATTCGGATAAGTCGGTCTCCAAGTGGGAACAGGGGAACGGCATTCCCGACATCCGCATTCTCGTGCGGATCGCCGAATTTTTCAACGTCACGCTCGACGATCTCGTGCACGAGAGCAAGGAACAGGTGATGCCGCGCCGCACCCGCCGTATCCGCCGTCTCGTCATCATGATGTGTTCGGTGGGGCTGTGCTGGCTCGCCGCCGTCGTCTGTTTCGTGCTCATGGGGATCGTCGTGCCGAACATCGGCGAGAAGTGGCTGGCGTTCATCTACGCCGTGCCGCTTTCGGCGGTCGTCGTGCTCGTATTCTCCTGCGTGTGGGGATATCGCTGGGCGCGCATCGTATCGCTCTCCGTCCTCATATGGACGGCTCTTTTGTGCGTCTATCTCACGGTATTTTTCAGCGTGGAGAACAGCGCGAACATGTGGCTCATCTTCCTCGTCGGCATTCCCTTGCAAGTCCTCGCCGTATTCTTTTTCGTCTGGCTCAAACG
>CANRJR010000003.1 GCA_947631005.1 uncultured Clostridia bacterium
AAGTGGAATACTTGTATTATACCACAGCCGAAATGCGCTTGTCAATAGATATTAGAACATTTGTTTGGATATTTTTTTGTCCACAGAAAAGGAAGTCCCTGTTATGGAACTTCCTCAAACTGTTCGCTCTCAATTATAAGCCACGAAAACGCCTAAATTATTAGTGGATTTCCATTTCCAAACTCTTCTATTAACCGATTATGTTCAACAGCAAAATATCGGAATATACCTTTGGACGAGTCGAAAATAGCGAGGAACACATTCCCCACTGTTTGTTTGTTGTCTGTCGCGCCGCCACCATGCAGAATAAAATTTCCATAAGTAGCATCTAAGAAAAATTGAGATTTACCTTCTACTAATATTTTTTGACCGACAAGGGCACTAACACCTCGCGTTCTTCGATATATGATTTCAAAATCTCTTTCATGCCATATTCTTCAAGGCTTTGAAATAGCTTTCGATATTTGACATTGTGCTTAGCCATCAGTTCGTTATCCTCAAAAAGATGATCAAAAATCGGGATTATCAACTTTATAAAGAGTTCATTCAGCAAATCATAGTGTTTTAATTTATTCAACCTCGGAATCAAACCAAAATATCCGTCCCACTCCAAATATCGCCATTCTGCACCCGTACTTCTGCCTACACGCTCAAGGTCGCTCAGCGGCAACCTTCTTTTGATATAGATTCCAGGGAACGGATAAAAAGACTTATCTTCGTATGGATATTGTGTCGTTTCTTTCAAATGAGGGTAACACATAAAACATCCGTAAGCCGCATGAAACTTTTCCAGATAATCAACGATTCGATCATATGTGCTTTTTTCATAAGTAAAAACATCCGTCAAAGCGCATAGTAAAACGCTAATTTTGGAAATGGATCCCCAATCATCACGACCGAGTAATTGTTCGCACAAATCAAGTTTCCCGTTCATGTACTCACTGTTCCATAGGAGAATTTCATCCCTTGAATGGTACTTTTCGAGAAAATCGGTAATTTCAGAGTCGTTCAAATTGTTACACTCCGTCAAAAAATAGATGTCTTTGACGTTGCCTTCGTTCAGCTTGCAATTTTCCCCGTATTTTCTCTTGACAGGAAGCGAACTCTCGAAAATCATTTTAAGTTTCTCCCAAAAAATTTATTTTGAAACTTTATACCCTGCAAAAGTATTCTATCTACAAAATGACTTCCATTTTCCTATTTCTCCGCCGAACCGCTGTTAATCATTACAATTATACCATAAAATTGCCCCTCACGTCAAGAGCAGGCACACACGGCAAAAAATATAATTCTTACATATTGAAATCCCTTGACTTGTTTCTATTTTTATGATATAATCAATACGACTTTTAGAAAACGAGGATTCAATGAAAGAAAAACCAACGATTGTAGCAACAAGAATGAAAGAACTTCGGGAAGGAATGAAGATGCCACAGGGGAAACTTGCCGCGCTTCTCGGCGTTCAGCAGACGGCAATCTTCCGTTACGAGGTCGGACAGTCTTTTCCGCCGTATCAGATTTTGATGAAATACGCCGACTTTTTTGACGTATCGCTCGACTATATCTTCGGCAGGACGGATAAGCCGCAGGGAAAGTTATACGACTTCCAACCGAAGTTTTGGAAAGACAACAAGCAAATGCAGGACTTCATCGAAATGTGCTTCGATCCGAACTCTCCCGCTAATGCCAAGTTAAAGGAAGCCCTTGTGCGCCTTATGGAGGAACAGAAATGAAAGCCGTGATTTACGCCCGCTATTCAAGCGACAACCAAACGGAAGCCTCTATCGAGGGACAACTCCGCGAATGTAAAGAATTTGCCGAGAAGAACGATATTGTCATTATCGGCGAATACATAGACCGCGCACTTTCTGCCAAGACAGACCACTGCCCCGAATTTCAGCGTATGATAAAGGACAGCTATAAACACGCTTTTGACTGTATCATCGTTTGGAAACTTGACCGCTTTGCCCGTAACCGTTACGACAGCGCGCACTATAAATCGCTCCTCAAAAAGAACGGTGTGAGAGTGATTTCCGCAAAAGAAACTATTTCCGAAGGCTCGGAAGGTATCCTCTTGGAGAGCGTCTTGGAAGGGTATAAGCGTTCAAATGGACACAATAAGAATAAAATCAGAATTAAAGCAGTCTAAATTTAATGTAAAGCAAAAGTCGGGACTCCTCGCGGAATCTCGGCTTTTTTGTGTTAGCTAAACTTGAATAGCGCCCCTCATTACTTGAAAAACGGTTGATTTTGTGCTATAATTTATAAATACAAAAGGAGCGATTATGGTTGATATAAAAACTTGGATAAATCAAACGAATACAAACACAAGTAAAACTATGAATACTATATGGTCAAAATATATACAAGGCGCAAAAACATTGTATTACAGTCGCAAATTGCGGTTTGATGACAAATTCGCAAGTCAATATAAAGCGTTATTCGATTTAGACGAAACAAAGAAACTGAAAATTCTTGAAATAGGTTGCGGTTCGGGTGCGCTTGCAGGCTCTCTCGCACGTTGGTATCCAAATGCCGAGATAATCGCCATTGACCGAGACAGCGAATTTATACGGTTTGCCAAAGAACACGAAACAGGCGTAAGTTTTATGGAAGCCGATATAGTTGCGCTTCCTTTTACCGATGAAAGTTTTGACGTCGTAATCTCAAATACCGTTTATGAACATATAGAGCCTTCCGCATTTTACAAAGAACAACTACGCATATTGAAACCGAACGGCGTTTGCTTTGTGCTTTCTTCTCGCAGAGGTATTTCAGTCGCACCCGATTGTTACGCGCCTAACGATTTTGAAAAAGCGTTTTGGGAAAAAGTGAAACAATACGATAGTTCAATAGATAAATATAACGTAGGCAAGTATTATTTGAACGAAGCGAAACTCCCTGCCGTTATGGAACAATATGGATTTAAGCAAATCAAAACGGGATATGTTGCCGTGATTTTAACGCCTGATAATCCCGATACTACGCCCGAATTTGCGCGCGCGATAATCAATGCGGACAGATACTCGGCTATCGAGTCAATCGAATCGGTGGTAAATTCAATGTCCGAACACTTTTCAAATCAAGAAATTTCCGAAATGAAACACACTATAAATAGCAAGTATGATTATCGCATAAAACAATACGAAAACAATATAAAGCAATGGGACACAACCGTGTCAATAATTATGGTAATGCGCGGAGTAAAAGAAATATGAAAGATTGGTTTACAATTGATAAAGTAGACGATACGACTTATATCATAAGCGAATACCGCCATTGGGAAGAAACGCACTGCTATCTTTTAATCGGGAGTGAACGCTGTCTTTTGATTGATACGGGGCTTGGCATTTGCAACATTTATAACGAAGTACGCAAACTGACAAATAAACCAATTACAGCCGTTGCAACACATATACATTGGGATCACATAGGCGGGCACAAATATTTTCCCGATTTCTACGCCCATCAAGCCGAGTTGGATTGGCTGAACGGTAAGTTTCCGCTTTCTATTCAGACTGTCCGTGATATGGTAATAGACCGTTGCGATTTGCCCGAAGGCTTTGATGTAAGCACTTACGAAATGTTTCAAGGTAAGCCTACAAAGGTATTAAACGGCGGCGAGATTATTGATTTGGGCGATAGAAAAATCGAAGTCTTGCATACGCCGGGGCATTCGCCCGGACACCTTTGCTTTTGGGAGCAAGAGCGCGGCTACATATTCACGGGAGACTTGATTTACAAAGATACTTTATTTGCCTACTACCCGTCAACCGACCCCGAAGCATATTTGCATTCGCTTGAAACGATAGCGGCGTTACCGTCAAAAAGACTGTTTCCTGCTCATCACTCGCTTGATATATATCCCGAAATTGCTGTTAGAATGCGAGACGCTTTCCGTGAATTGAAAGTGCAAGGCAAATTACATCACGGCACGGGAACATTCGATTACGGTGATTGGTCGGTGTGGTTGTAATGAAATTTCGCATTTATTTTACTTTTAGCGCAACAAGCAATGCCGACAAATGCCATTGTGAAGAATAGTGTCGTGACATTACGCTACTTGTTTATTATAATAAAAGCGCAATTCAGGAGGTGCGCTTATGACATTCGGCGAAAAGTTAAAAAAACTGCGCAACGAGAGCGGTATGACGCAGGATCAATTGGCAGAAAAAATTTTTGTTACACGAACGGCTATCTCAAAATGGGAAACAAACAACGGCTATCCGAGTATTGACAGTTTGAAAGAGATTTCAAATCTTTTCGGAATAAGTATCGATGAGCTGATTTCCGATGCGGACGTGGAAAACAAAAAAATACTCGATAAGAAAGCGGCGAGAAAATTCTATTATATTGCGCTTGTATTTTTAGGTATAACTATTCTGTTTGCTTTATTGGCGGTTGGTTTAAGGCAGCCGTTATACAATATCGGAAGCATATGCGGAATGGTAGGTTATATAGTCTCTGCAATATTGCAAAGACCGAAGTACAAGATAATAAAAAACAGAGAACACATCGTTTCGTATGTTATACAGCGTGTTATTCTATTTGCAATAATAATAGGCATTATTGTTACAATGATACTATCTATGATATAGACCGCTTGTTCCATTCGACAAAACTTCTCATAAATCACAAACATTTGTTTTGATAATTTATTGACTTTGTACTTTCAAAGTGATAAAATTTGTACTGTACGACATAGGTCGTATTGTACCCTTTTAGGGTATAGTTCTGCGGTGGACGGTTATAAGTTCGTCCACAGATGGCAGAAAGTTTTGGGCGGTATAGCCGTCCGCGCCTTAGCTTACGGAAAGAGCGTAGGTTTTATTTTGTTACGCAAAATTCGTGAGCCGTGATAGGCTTTTATAAGTGTACCATTTTTTAAGATAATTGAGGTGTCTTTTGAACTAAAACAATGCTAACAATTCAATAGAATGATTAACCATCATAGAGTAAATTCATATTGCTAAATACGGTTAGAAGTCGCAGATACAAGAAGTTATCAGCGGCTTTTTTCGCGCCTTTTTTACGGTATCTCTCCCGCTCTTTCTTGTGTGGACGAAGATATAAAAACTTACAATTCGGAGGTAAAAATAATGACAATCAGACCGCCTTAAACGGCAAGCAAACGGTAAGCAAACACGCACGCCAACCGTACTGTTACGGGAAGCAAAATATCGTCGCGGACGGGCATCTATACCATAGGTATAGCACACTATACTTAGTTCCGCTTCGCTACATAAGTTTAGTGTGCTCTGCGAGGCTTTTTAGCGGCGAAAAAATTAGAAATTTGATTAGGAGGAAACCGATTATATCTTACTTAATTTGCACAATGAAAAAGTATAACAACAAAAAACGCGACAACGTAACGCCTATCGAAAAGGAAAACGAGCGCGACGAAAACTACAACCCCGACAACCCGCAAATAGACCTTTCGAGAACGAGCGGAAACTACCACACCGTATATCCCAAGCGCGGCTATATGGGATATATCAACGAGCGCATATCCACGCTTCCGCTCAAACGAAAAGTTCGAAGCGATGCGGTACTTATGTGTTCGTTTATCATCGGTTCGGACGGTAACTTTTTTATAGGCTTAACGCCGTCGGAAAAACGACAATTTTTCGAGGAAGCTACGGAGTATTTTGCCGAGCGATACGGTAGAGAAAATATCATTTCGGCAGTAGTCCACGTGGACGAAACCACACCGCACTTGCACTTAAATCTTGTTCCTATCGTGGGCAATAAGCTGAGCGCAAAGCAACTGTTTACACGGGCGAGCTTACGGGAATTGCAAACGGACTTTCACGAAAAGTTCGGCAAGCGTTGGGGGTTAGAACGCGGCAAGCCGGGAAGCCAAGCAAAGCATATCGATACGGCGGAGTTCAAAGCCAAAACAATTATAGAACGTGCAGAAAAACAGGCAAGCGAAACGGAAAAGCAAGCCAAGACCAAAGCCGAAGAATATTTGAGCGGCATTGAAAGTTCTATCGAAGCCGAGCGCGACAAACCTATCCCGAAAAAGAAAAAGGCAGTCGAAGCGGAAATTGTAAGTTTGCGCACAGAAAACGCCGCGTATAAAGAGCATATCGCTATCAAGAACAGAGATACGGATTATCTGTTCGAGCAGTTGCAAAAAGCGGAACGGCAAGGTAAAGCGAACGACACCGCTTACAAAATGGTTGCGGATATGATAAGTGCATATCCCGACGAGTTCGACGCTTTACTCAAAAAAGCGCGGGCAAAGAAAAGTCTGCCCACTTCCTTCAACGGAAACCGTAACAGTAGCGGCAAAGGCGGCAAGTAAAACAATTAAATAAGAAACGAAATGACCGTGAAGAATACGTCCACAGGAATATGAAAAGTGAAATCGGACTGAAAGAGTAATCACGGCTTTTTTATACGGAAAATACCGCCATAGAGCGGACAACGCAAACAGAAATAAAGTTGCGTTTAGATACGCGCATAGAATCGCGGAGGAAATCGAATATGAAAATTGAATATGAATGATTATTTTGATTTAAGTCGGAGGAAAAGTTACGAGCAACACAGCAATACAATTAAGCAACGGCAGAGATGTACCCACTACTTCTCATACCGAAATTATAGGCGGAAAAAAGTATGTAGTCGTAAGCCATTACGTAGGCGGCAAAGACTTCAAAAAAGTATTAAGCGATTTGGCTTTCAGACAAGTGCTTGCGGATATGCAAGATTCCGCTAAATAAAAATAGAAAGGATCGGGCTTGCCAAATTCGGTGTATTGTGGTATAATACCCTTACATTGAATTTGGCTGCTTTGATTCGAAGGAGTAAAAGAATGCAATCAAAGCAAAACAACAAAGACTACATTGTCGGAATGTACGTAAGGCTATCCCGCGACGACGAACGCGCCGGCGAATCGCTGTCTATCGAAAACCAAAAGGCTATTCTTTCGGAGTATATTGCCGAGCAAGGCTGGACGCTCCACGACATCTACGTGGACGACGGAATCAGCGGCACTACGTTTGAAAGACCGGGCGTAAAGAGATTACTCGACGACGCACAGCAAGGTGTTATCAACACCATACTCGTCAAGGATATGAGTCGTTTCGGAAGAAACTACATAATGGTTGGTCAATATCTCGATTACGTTTTCCCCACATTCGGAATACGGTTTGTTGCATTATCGGACAATATCGATACGGAGAACAAAGACACTCCCGCTATGGATATGATGCCGATTACCAATGTGTTCAACGAATGGTGGGCGGCAACCACAAGCAAGAAGTTGCGCGCCGTGCGTATTAAGAACGCAAAAGAAGGCAAAAACGGAATGTCCCACTCGCCCTACGGTTACACGCTCGGCACGGACGAAAAACGTACTCTGCAAGTAAACGAAGAAACCGCGCCCATAGTAAGACGTATCTTCGAAATGCGGGCAAGCGGTTTAACGCCGAGAAAGATAGCGGATATTCTGAACGTCGAAAAGGTTTTAACGCCCAACGATTACAGAATAGCGACGACGGGCATAAACGGCGTGAGGAATTCTTCGCACTTATGGCACACGAGCGTTTTGAGAACTCTGCTTTCCAACCAAGCGTATATCGGCAATTTAGTCCAACACAAATCAACTACAATTTCATACAAGAACCACAAGTGGCAACGCCGTCCCGAAGAAGATTGGATTGTCGTCGAAAACGCACACGAAGCTATTATCTCGAAAGAACTATGGGATAAGGTTAAGGAAGTCGAAAAAGCCGTAGGACACGGAAAGCATACGCAACGCGGATTTATGCACCCGCTGTCGGGACTTATGTTCTGCGCGGACTGCGGCGCGAAAATGCGGTTAGGCTGGAATATGCCGAAAGATATTCCGTATTTCAACTTCAACTGCGGAACAAAATCGCGTATGGGCTCGTCCGCTTGTTTCAGCCATTTCATAACCGTACCCGTTTTGGAACAAATCGTCCGCAACGACATCGCGGCAAAAGCCGAGATGATTATAGGACACGAAGCGGAATTCAAACAGCGGTATTTGGAACGACAAGCAACACTCGCGGACAGAAATCAAGCCGACGTTAAGAAAGACCTGAAAAGAGCCGAAAAGCGTTTATCCGAACTCGACAAGCTAATCGAAGCGGCGTTTGAAGAAAAAGTCGCGGGCAAAATTCCCGAAAGCGTTTGCGTGAAGTTAATCGACAAGTATACCGCCGAGCAGACGGAACTGAAAGAAAAAGTTACTTCGCTAACGCAGGGACTTGAACAAGTAACGCAAGCAAAGACCGACGTGGACGAATTTATCCGTAGGTTGAAAATGTATTTTAATTCGCCTACGCTTACTCGCGAAATGTGTTTGGCGTTATTCGACCACCTTGTCATTGGCGGCAAAGAAAGCGTTACGGGCAAGCCGCAAGAGATCCATATCTACTATAAGATTGATATAGACTCTGTGCTATCTCCGTAACACACAAAATATCCCCAAAATAGGCTTTATGTCCATTTGGCTTATTAGAAGGCATGGCGGAATACTATTCAGCCGAACTTGCCGAGAAAGTCAAGCGCGGGCTGACCGAAAACGCTTTGAAAGGACTTTGGAACGGCGGGAACGTTCCGTTCGGATATGTCATCAATAAGGAAAGAAAGTTGGAGATCGATCCAACGACCGCTCCTATCGTCAAAGAGATTTTTCAAATGTGCTTCGACAGAAAGACGATAAAGGAAATCCGCAGGAATTTGCAGGAGAGGAATATTCTCCGCAAGAACGGGAAGCCGCTCCGCTACAACGCCGTGCGCTATATATTGACGAACCGCGTCTATATCGGGGAATACAACTATTCGGGAATAAAGTTGGAACATAACGTGCCGCCTATCGTATCGGAAGAATGTTCAACGCCGTTCAGATCGAAATTGCCAAGAACGCCCACGCTCCCGCAAGGCACACCGCCGACGAGGACTATTTGCTCACGACCAAACTTTTTTGCGGGAAATGCGGCGCGATGATGGTGGCGCAGGCGGGAACGAGCCACATGAACAATAAGGTCTATCGGTATTATGCTTGTGTCCGTCAGAAAAAGCACTTGTGCGACAAGAAGATGCTGCCGAAAACCAAACTCGAAGATTACATTGTTTATAAGACGATGAAATTCATAGAGGACGACGCCACCGTGGAGAGGCTCTCGGAACAACTTTATAACCTGCAATTCACGGAAAGCACGATGATCCCGCACTTGGAAGAACAGCTTGCCGAGAGGGAAAAAGAGATAGAAAATATCGTCACCGCCGTACAGAAGGGTTACGCCACAGACACGCTGTTGAAACGGCTCAGCGAACTTGAAAAACTGCGGAACGAGATTTCGGACGCGATCGCCAAAGAAAAATTGCAGTCCCCGATCTTCACGCAAGACCATTTCAGAATGGCATTTCATAACTTCCGAAAGGTCGATATAAGCAAGCAGGAAGGCAAGCGGAAGATCATAGACACCTTTATCAACGCAATTTACGTCTTTGACGATCATATTAAAATCGTCTATAACGGAAACGGAAAAGAAGAAATTGTATCGCTTGAAGAACTTGAAAGTTCAACCTTATTTTCAGACGGTGCACCAAAAAGCAGAGCACCCAAAGGGTGCTCTGCTTTTTGGTATAGAACGACCTACGAAAGGACTTGAGGGTGGAGGCGCGAGCGGGAGCGAGCGGTTTGTGGGCGAATCGTTTGGGAACAGATGCGTTTGCCGCAAACTGAACAGCACAGTGTGCTGTTCATCGGGGCGCGCCGCCAAAGGCGCAAGTCCCTTCGTCCGCACCACGTCGCCGCAAGGCGCGTTTCACGAGAAGTTGTCCGTTGGACAACTTCTCGTCTTTTACGCCTGCGGCTCCTTTTTCCCAAAAAATCTTTGCTACGCAAATCTTTTTTGGGAATCCTATTTTTGGTATAGAACGACCCAACGGAGGGACTTGAGGGGGGGGACAAGGGCTACTCGCCGCGCTCTCGACGAGGGAGACGGAGGACGTTCCGTACGGGAAATTCGTTTACGACGCCGAAGCCATCTTTGCGGAAAACGGGCTCACGCGCCGCATTTTTGACCCACGTCCTTGGCTTCTCGTCGCCGCGATCGCGCTGTATTTTACGGGGATCGTTTTTCGGCGGGTGAGGCGCATTCCGCTCAAATCTTCCGCGCGGGAGCGGGAAACAAGGCGGTAAACAACGCGGTCATACCTGCCGAAGAGCCTCCCGAAGCGGAATTTGCCGAAAAATGTCGTTTTCTCTTGACATCGTATTCCGATGATGGTATAATAAATTTATCACATGTTTTTCTCAAAGCATGCACATAATAGAGAGTGAGGAAATTATGACAGAGCAAGAAGAATTCGAATCGAACGAAACGCAAGGGGGAGGCGTTACTTTCGGAAGGATCTGCGGCGCGCTTTTTCAATGGAAGCGGCTATTGATTTTGGTCGGGGTCACGCTCGTCGCCGCTGTCATTGCGTTTGTTGCGATCCATTTTACGAACGCGAATAAGACGAAATATGAGGTGCAGTTCAACTATTCCGTGAATCGTGTCGCCTCTTCCGACCTTTATGGAAACGGACAATTTTTTGCGGATGAAACGACGTTGACCGCCGTCAAAAATTCCGACGAACGCTTTCAGGGCGTAGATGTGCAGGAATTGCTTTACAACGGCAAATATCCTATTTTGGTTACACTCGAACAGGAAAGAAGCGAGACGAATGCGGATCTCGTTTTGCGGAGCTATAATTTATTGACCGTTCCGACCGCGGCGTTTTCCAACGATGAGTTGGCAGAGGATTTTCTCAATGCACTGATCGGTTACGCCAAAGAGGAAGCCATTGCGAACGCGCAGGCTTTGAGCGTGACTGACGCGAGCGGATTCAACGGCTATCAGGCGCGCTTGAAGAACTATAACACCGTACAAACCTACGAAGAAAAACTTGCGATCCTCGTGAACCAACGCGATTATCTTCTTGAATTGTATGACCGTTGGATCGATTCTTACGGCGGGCTGTATTATGTGCAATGCAAGGGTCTCCCCCTGCAAGATCTGCGTACCGCGCTTCAAGTTGCGTTCTCCGATACCATGTATTCGGATTTAGCTGACGAACTGAACGTTTCTGCCTATCTTCCCACTGTTTCAAATGATTACGACAATACCATATCGACCCGTTTGAATACCTATAGAGAACAACGCGATCTCAACGAAAAGCGCATTAACGATCTTTGGGAGACGTTGGAAAGATTGATTGAAGCATACGGTATTAAGGATAATACGACAGGATTTGTCACTTTGCCCGAATTTTCGGAATATCATAACCGCATTGCGGCTCTTCAAGAGGAAAACATTCTCCTCACCAAAAAAATCGAAACGATTGAAAACGCACAGAGCGATCCGAGCAAACAAGAAGCTTATCTTCAGCGGAGCAAAGATTACGGGAAGAAGCTCGACGCGATATACAACGTGTTGAAAACCGAATCCGAAAAGTTCGCGCCCGTCATGGTCGAGATCGTCACGCGGGAATCGTATGTGACCGTAGAGAATATGGAAGTAACGGGCGGTTCGAGTACGCTGATGATCACGGCGGTTGTCGCCATTATCGCGCTTCTTGTTACAGCCGTCGTCATTTGCGCGGTCGTATTCTCCAAGGAGAAAACCGCAGCGGGCAAGAGTGCTCCCGCCCCCGCCGACAACGCCGACCGTCCCCAAGAATAAAACACGATCGCCTGAAAACAACGCCCGACCGCAATATGATATGCGGTCGGGCGTTGTCATATAAAGCGGGGGGAATCGTCAATCCCAAACGTCTTTGGCGGCGCGGTCGGCGGCGCGTTTTTCGTCGCGTTCGCGGAGAGCTTGCTTTTTGTCGTAGGTGTGCTTGCCCTTGCAGAGCGCGACCTCCACCTTTACGAGCGCGTCTTTGAAATAGAGTTTGAGAGGGACGAGGGTGAAGCCTTTTTCATTGACCTTGCCGACGATCTTCGAGATCTCGTCGCGGTGAAGGAGCAGTTTTCTGTCCTTTCGCGAATCGCGCGTAGAGAACGCGCCGCTCTTATCGTAGAGGGCGATGTGCATGTTTTTGAGGAACACTTCTCCGCCGCGGATCTCGCAAAAACTTTCGCCGAGCGACGCCTTTCCCGCGCGGAGCGATTTTACCTCGCTCCCTTCGAGCACGATACCCGCCTCGTATTTGTCCCCGATAAAATATTCGAAAGACGCGGATTTGTTATAAGCGATCAATTTCATGGCTTACACCTTTTTCAGAAACAGGAAATGAACTCTGCGCGCGCCCCAATCGACGGCGGCGACCTTGACGCGGACGCGCTCGCCGAGACGGAACGAAAGGCGCATGCCGCGCAGGAAAAACTTCTCGTCATTGTATTCGTAGTTGTCGTCGGGGAGCGTTTCGATGGGAATGAAGCCCTCGACGGTATTCGCAAGTTCGGCAAACACGCCGTATGCCGTCACGCCCGACACGGTCGCCTCGTACTCTTCCCCGATCTTGTCTTGCATGTAGGCGACGATATAGAGGGCGTCGACGTCCCGTTCCGCTTCGGCGGCGTTCCGCTCGCAGGCGGAGGATTGCACGGAGGCGGTCTTTACGAAGTCGCGGTAGCTCTCCTGCGCGGCGTTTTGGTCGGTCAAAGCCGCCTTGATGATCCGATGAATGCAGAGATCGGGATAGCGGCGGATGGGGGAGGTGAAGTGACAGTAGCAGTCGGACGCCAAGCCGAAATGACCCTCGTTTTCGGGCGCGTAGACCGCCTTCATCATGGAACGCAACATCACGCGGTTGACGAGCGGAAAGAGGGGAGAGCCTTCGAGCGAGCGCAACAGGTCGCGATAGTCGGAAGGGGAGACGTTGCGCGGGTCGAACCGCACGCGGACACCCGCCTCTTTGAGGAATGTTGCAAAGTCGGTCGCCTTCTCCTCGGAGGGGCGCGCATGGACGCGGTAGATAAAGGGCAGTTTCTTTTCGGTCATAAGCGTGGCGACGCTCTCGTTTGCGAGCACCATGAATTGCTCGATCATTTCGTGGGAGATCGTGCGCGGTGCTTCGGGAATGGAGATTTTACCGTTTTCGTATAAGATCTTCGCTTCGCGGATATCGAGTGCCACGCCGCCGCGTTTTTCCCTCGCCGCCGTCAGAATTTTGGTCAGTTCTGCGGCGACGTTCACCATTTCGACGAGGTCGGGATACGCCGCAACGGCGGCTGCTTCGCCCTCCGCGATCGCAGTGACGGCGGTATAGGTCATGCGGTGCGCCGAACGGATCACCGAGCGCGCGACCCGCTTTTTTATGACCTTGCCCGTGCCCGTTACCGTCATGAAACAGGATAGGGTCAAGCGGTCGACCCCCTCGTTGAGCGAGCAGATGTCGTTGGAGAGGGCGGTGGGGAGCATGGGGAGAACGCGGTCGGGAAAATATACGCTCGTTCCGCGCGCAAACGCCTCGTGGTCGATCGCGCCGTTGCGCGCAACATAGTGCGAAACGTCCGCGATGTGCACGCCGAGTTCATAGAGGTCTCCTTTCTTTTTTACGGAGATCGCGTCGTCGATGTCGCGGGTGTCCTCGCTGTCGACGGTGATAATGAGTTTGTTGCGGAGATCGACCCGCCCTTTGAGATCATCGTCGGGATTTCGCTTCGCCTGCGCTTCCGCCTCCCGCACGACGGGTTCTGGGAATGCTTCGCGGAGCTCATGCGCGCGGATGATGGCGCGCTCTTCCACAAAAAAGTCGCCGCTTTCGCCCAACACTTCCACGATCTCGCCCGTAAGCTCGTTGCCCCCGAACGAGACAGCCGCGACCGCCTTTGCGCCGTCGGGGCAATTTTTACATTTGGAAGAGGGGATGCGGATGCGGACGTTCAGCCGCTTTTCGTCGGGCAGAAGCACGCCGCCGCGACCCTCTCTTCGGAACGTGCCCACCGCCTCGCGGAAGCCGTGCGAGATGACGGCGAGGATCTCGCCCTCGTCGCCCTGCCGTCCTCCCACGCAAATGGCGAGCACCCTGTCGCCGTGCAGGGCGGTTTTCATGGTATGGGCGGGGAGAAAGAGGTCGTCTGACCCGTCGTCGGGCGTAAAAAAGCCGAAGCCGCGTTCACTGCCCGTGATGCGGCCGAGCTTCGCGCCGAACTGTTCCGCCGTGCCGTAGCGGTTTTTGGAATCGCGCAAGAGCTCGCCCTCGCGGCAGAGCGCGTCGAGCATGTCGCGGACGGCGAGCGATTCCCGCCGACCGAGTTTGAGCTTCGCGCCGATCTGACGGTCGGTGAGAAGATAGAAGTCTCCGCGCACGATGCTGTCGAGCAGGAGACGTTTTGCGTTGGTCGTTTTCATGTCGATAAAAAAAGGGCGACGCAGTTCGCCGCCCGTACATTTTTCTTACGAATCAGGTCCAGATCGATTCGATTTGCAGGATGAAGAAGATGATGGCGAACACAGCCAAGACGCCGAGACAGATCATCGTCCACATTTTGAGCTTTGCTTCGATGGATTTGCCCTTGTTCTTGCCGTAGAACGTTTCGCTCGAACCGCCGAGCGCGTCGATCCCCTGCGAGTTCCCGGGTTGCAACATGACGAGGACGATCGCGGCGAGCGCGGCGACGCCCATGGCGACGATCAGCACGATACTGACCGTGCGGTAGGTTGCGTAGTGCAACGCGCCTTTGACGGGTACAAGCAAATTCGCAATAATATTTTGAAGTGCCATACGATTGTTTCCTTACGTTATTTGCAAAATGCGGATATTATTATACCATGTCCCCCGCAAAAAGACAACCGTTTTTGCGGGGGATTTGAAAAAATACAAAAAATTATCTTTGCCGCTATGAAACGTTGTTTTCCGCTTCCCCCTGCGCTTCCCGCTCGGGAGAGGGGGACGCGGGGTCGACCCGAACAAAGCGGTTGGGGGAATATTCGGAGAGGCGGCTTCTCTGTACCATGGCGTCGTAAACTCGGTCGCGCAGTTCTTTTTTCCGCTCCTGCTTGGGAACGCTTCCGTCGGGGAAGAACGGTCCGTCGATGTACACGGTCGCCTTCACGCCCCCGAAGAACTTGCGCTTGCGGTAGGTCGTCGTAAAGGAAAAGGCGGGCTTGCCCGTATCGACGGGGTAGGCAAAGGAGAGCGGAGGAAAGGGACGGATCTCGGTGCAGAGCGGCCAAATGTGCGCCTCGGGATAGACGGCGATCACGTCGCCCCGTGCCGCCCGCGTTTGGATCGCCGCGCGGAATTGCTTGTGCAGTTCCCAACTGTCGGGCACGGGCATCGCGCCGAGGTCTTGCACGATGCGCCGCAGGAGGGGGATGGAGAGCGCGTCGGGATCGACGATGATGTACGGTTTTTTGGGAAACGCCGCCATCGACGGCGTAAAGGCGTCGCCCGCCGTCCGCGTATGGTTGCCGTAGAGGAAATATCCGCTCTTGCGGTAGGGACGGAGCTTTTCCCGTCCGAAAATCTTCTGCCCGCAGGAGATCTTCAAAAAGAGATAGCATACGGGCGTCGCCACGATATGGTGCAAAATCCATGCGACCGCGCGGCGCACCTTGCTTTTGGGGAGATAGCAAAAGTTTTCGGGAAGCCGTTTGGTTTTGATATGCGTGCCCGCGAAATCGTCGCGGAGCGGGTCGGTATAGTAGAACGTTTTGCCTTTCATGTCGTCGTCCGCTTTGTGCTCTGCGCCGCGGCGTCCGCGAGCATTTCTTCCATTTTCAGCATGCAGTCCCGCTGGCGGAACTGCTGTTTGAGGGCGGCGTATTTCTCACGATAGGAACGGATGCGGTCGGGCGCGCGATAGAAATAGGAAATCTTGTCGGCGAGATCGCGCCACTTCCCCGCGCGATACAGGCAATGCTCGTCGAGGGCGAAATTTTTGGTCGCGCTTCGCGGGGAATCGCAAATGATGGGGACGAGCCCGCCTGCAATCGCTTCGAGACAGGAGATCGCCTCGATCTCCACGACCGCCGTATGCACATAGAGATCGGCGGCATGCAGGGCGGCGGGAAGTTCGTCCCGCGTGTAAAATTTGAAATCCGCGTCCACTTTCTTGCGCTTTGCGAGCCGTTTCAGCTTGTTTTCCTGCGGTCCGCACCCCGCGAAGCAAAGTTTGATATCGTCTTTGAAGCCGCACTTGGAGACGGCTTTGATGAGCGTCTGCTGCGATTTTTCCTTGCTGAACCGCCCCATGCAGAAGACGGTAAACTTGCCTTCGTGCGGTTTTTCCTCAATGGGGGCGTAAAACACGTCGTTCACGCCGTTGGAGATGACGCGGCAGGGGAGCGTCCGCTTGATCTCGCCTTCGAAGAGCTCTTTGATGAACTGCGTGGGGTAGTGGACGATGTTCGCCCGACGGTAGAGGGAACGATAAAAACAGAGGTAGGTGATGTGGTTGACAAGGCGGCTGTTCATACAGGCGATGTGCGCAGTAAAATTTTCCGCCTGCGCGTGGAAGCTCGCGGTGACGGGGATCCCCGCTTGAACGGCGAGTTTTGCGGCAGTCGCACCGAGATGAAAGGGCATGAGAACGTGCACGACGTCTGCCCCCGCAATGGCGCGCGAGACGATTCTTTTGTCGCCCTTTGCCAGCGTTACGTGATTCGCTTTCAACAGCGGGTTGAGCGGACCGAAATTTTTTACGGGGACGACGGCAAAACCCTCCGTCGTTTTCTTGTCTTGGTCGGCGCACACGACGGTTACGTCGTGCCCGCGCTCTTTGAGAAAGCCGATCAAGTTATAGGCGGCGAGCGTCGTTCCGTTGTTCGGCTCGCCCAATACGTCGCATACGACCGCGATCTTCATGTCTCCCTCCTTTGTCATATAATGTCATGATTTTAAGTTAATTGTCATATTTTTCTATGATAACGGCATTATAGCATGAAGAGAGAGGGCTGTCAACAAAATCGGCAAACTTTTTGCAAAAAAGGGTGCGCGTCTCATTTTTTGCACTTTTTGCAAAAAAATAAACGGCGCGGCGATCGCCGAACCGTTTTCTGTTTGGTTTGAAAATTACTTCGTGCCCTTGAAGATGGAGAGGGCGTCCGTGCCGACGGGGATCAAAAGCAGGCAATTCCCGTTTACGGCGTCCGATTGTTGCAGGTCGTCGTACGTGCCTTTGAGTGCGTCTTTGAGATCTTCGTGCTCTTCAACGAGCTTTTTCATGTCGTCGGTCGACTTGAATTCGATGATGGCGACAAAGGCGATCTTCGTCAGGTCGAGCCCGTCTGCCGTTCTCACCATGGCGTGAACGGTAACGGCGTCTTTGTCCTCGCCGAGCGCGTTGTTGATCTGCGTTTGATAGGTCTGCAAATCGGCGGATTCTTTGTAGCCCGCCTTTTCGTAGGCACTCTTGATTTTGCCCCACGTCGAGCCGCAAGCGCAGAGGCACGCGAGCATGACGCATACGAGCGCAAGGGCGGTTGCAATGGTTGCGATCTTTCTTTTCATACTTCTCTCCTTATATGTTGATATTTGCACACAAGTATAGTACAAAATATGCGGGATGTCAAGCAATCAACATTTTCTTTCGAAGAAAATTTTCGGCGAAAGTTTCCGCTCGCCCAAGGCGCGCGCTTGACAAAGGCGGGGCGCGCAGATATAATGGTGGGTATGAGCAATGTGATCCTCATAGGAATGCCGTCGGCGGGAAAGAGCACGGTCGGGAATCGACTTTCCCAACTGCTCGGCTACGGCTTTATTGATTGCGACGCCGTCATCGAAAACGAAGAGGGCGCGCCGCTGTCCGCGCTCATCGAGCGCGACGGCGCGGAGGGTTTTCTCGAAATCGAGGCGCGCGTTTGCAGAGGGATCGCCGCGCAGCATTGCGTGATCGCGACGGGCGGCAGCGCGTGCTACCTGCCGCAAGCCATGACCCATTTCCGATCGCTCGGGAAGATCGTATATCTTCGCATCGAAGCGGAGGAGGTCGAACGCCGCATTCCCGACTTTACGGCGCGCGGCGTCGTCATGCGCGGCAACGTGCGTACGGTGCGGGAGCTCTACGCCCAACGCGCCCCGCTCTATGAGGAATACGCCGATCTTACGGTCTTGTGCGAGGGAAAATCGACCGACAAAATTTGCCGCGAAATCGCTTGGCGGCTCGGGAGACGCAGATGAGGGTCGCCGTATTCGGCGCGGGCGCGATGGGAATTTCGCTCGCCGCACTCATGACCCCGTATGCGGAGATCGACCTCATCGCGCGGAACGCGGCGCGGGCGGAGGAACTCGGCTCGGTTCTCTTCAACGGCAAACCCGTTTCCCTGCGCGTAAGAGTTGCGGAGGGGGCGGGGGAATACGACCTCGTGATCCTTGCCGTAAAGCAGAGAGATACGGAGAGCGCAGTGCCCGCCTTGCGCGCGCTCTTGGGAAAAGCGGGCGCGCTTATGAGCATTCAGAACGGCTTGCCCGAAGCGGGGCTCGCCGAGCAATTCGGCGGGGAACGCGTGTACGGCTGTACCGTGTCTTACGGCGCGGAACGCACGCAAGACGGCGTTGCCGTCACCTCGCAGGCGGGGATTCACTTTGCCGTCGGCGCATACGGCGGCGGGTGCGCGCTCGGCGAAATTTCGTCGCTTCTCTCGAAAGTCGGAGAGGTTTACGTCGGGGATCTCTGCGAGATCCGCTTTGCAAAACTCGCCGTAAACGCGTCGTTCTCGACGCTCTCCGCGCTCTCGGGACTGACGTTCGGACAGATCTCACATAAATATAAGCGAGAGGCGGTCGCCCTCATGCGGGAGGTGTTTTCCGTCGCGCGGGCGTACGGCTGCCGCCGCTTGCCCCTCAACGGGCACGACCTGTTTCGGGTGTTCGGCGCATTCGCCTTTCTCACCGTACCCGTCGCCATGCGGAAATATCGCAACACCCGCTCGGGCATGTTGCTCGATCTCGAAGCGGGGAGGCGGTGCGACGTCGATCTCGTTGCGGGCGCATGCGTCGCCGCGGGACGGAAAAAAGGCGTGGAAACGCCCCTGCTCGCCCGCGCGGTTTCGCTCGTGCACGACGTGGAGAACGGACTTGCCGAGATCGCGCCCCAAACGATCGGGCTGGTATTCGGAGGGGAGATATGCGGCTGATCTTGATCCGTCACGGCGATCCCGACTATGAAAAGGACAGTCTCACCGAAAAGGGGAGACGGGAAGCAACCCTGCTCGCCCGCCGCGCCGCGGATTGGGCGGTCGACGACGTATATACCTCTCCGCTCGGGCGCGCCGCAGAGACCGCCGCGCCCTGCGCCGCCGCATGGGGCAAGACGCCCGCCGTACTCGATTGGGCGCAGGAATTTTATTATCTCATCGACGACGGCGCGGGCGGCAAACGCATTCCTTGGGACTTTTTCCCATCGGAGTGGACGGGAGAGGATAAGAATTTTTGCGAAGCTCAGTGGCTGAACGCGCCGCGCATGCGCCCCGTCCGCAAAAAATATGCGGAGGTCACGGGTTCGCTCGACGCGCTTTTGCAGACGTACGGCTATGTGCGGGAGGGGCGGGCGTACCGCGTTTTGCGGCACAGCGATAAAACCGCCGTTCTCTTCTGCCATTTTGGCGTCTCTATGGTGATGTTGTCGCATCTTCTCAACATCTCCGCGCAGACGCTTGTGCACGGCTTCTATCTCGCGCCGACCTCTGTCACCGTCCTCAATACCGAAGAGCGGCGGGGGGACGAAGCATATTTTCGCTCCGAGCGGGTGGGCGACTGCGCGCACCTCATCGCGGGCGGCGAGCCGATTTCGACGTCGGGGTATTTCGCGCCGCTCTTTCAAGAGAAGAAAAACGTCTGACTTGCGTCAAGAAGAAGGAGGATCTATGGATTATCGTAAACTTGCCGAGCGGCTGCTCCCCGGGAACTATCCCGCGCCCGAGAGCTACGAGACGCTCTATCCGCCCCGCAACCTGCCGCCCAAGACGGAAGTGACCCGTCTTGCGCCTTCGCCGACGGGATTTATCCATCTCGGCAACCTGTTCAGCGCGATCGCCGACGAACGTCTCGCGCACCGCAGCGGAGGCGTCGTATATCTTCGTATCGAAGATACCGACTTGAAGCGCAAGGTGGACGGCGCGGTGGAGGCAGTTATCAGCGCGCTCAAATATTTCGACGTAAAGTTCGACGAGGGTGCGGAGATCGGCGGCGACGAGACGTACGCGCCGTGGTATCAACGGCAACGCGCCGAAATTTACCGCACCTTTGCCAAAAAACTCATAGAGGAGGGGCGGGCGTATCCCTGTTTCTGCACGGAGGAGGAACTTTCCGCGCTCCGCGAGGAGCAGACCAAAAACAAGGAGATCACGGGCTACTACGGCAAATACGCCAAGTGCCGCAACCTTTCCGAGGAGGAGATCTACAAAAATCTCGACGCAGGCAAGCCGTTCGTCATCCGGTTGCGCTCGCTCGGCGATCCCGAAAATAAATTCAAATTTCACGACGAGATCAAAGGAGACGTTACGGTCACCGAGAACGATCAGGACGTCGTCATTTTGAAATCCGACGGCATTCCCACCTATCACTTCGCCCACGCCATCGACGATCATTTTATGCGTACAACGCTCGTCATCCGCGGCGAAGATTGGCTCGCGAGTTTGCCCATTCACATCGAACTGTTCCGCGCGCTCGGCTTTGCCCTCCCGCGGTACGGGCATCATTGCTCTTTGATGAAGCAGGACGGGGAGACCCGCCGCAAACTTTCCAAGCGCAAAGATCCCGAGCTCTCCCTCGAATTTTACCGTAAGGAGGGGTATTTCCCGCGCGCCGTTAAGGTGTACATGCTCACCCTGCTCAATTCCAACTTCGAAGAGTGGTATTTGAAGCACCCCGACGCCGACCTCAACGAGTTCCCGTTCAAAGCGGACAAGATGTCGAAAAGCGGCGCGCTGTTCGACCTCGACAAGCTCAACGATATCTCCAAAAACGAGCTTGCGCGGCTCGACGAACGCGGGATGTTCGCTTTCTTGAAAACTTGGGCGGACGAGTTCGGCACGGACGCGCAGAAGGCGTATTTTGCGCAGGAGGACAAACTTTTGCGCGCGCTCGCGCTCTGCATGGGCGTGGGGGGAAAGAAGCGCAGAAAGGATTTCCAAACGGCGTCGCAGGCGGTTTCCCTGCTTCGCTACTTTTTCGAGCGTCCCGAAACATACGAGGAATGCCGCGTTCCCGATCAGATCCGCCGCGCCGTCCTCGTCGATTTCGACAAGACGTACGACGCTTCGGACGACGCGCAGACGTGGTTCGGAAAGGTGAAAGAGATCGCGGCGCGCCATGGATTCGCCGCCGAGATGAAGGACTACAAGGCAGATCCCGCGGCGTATTGCGGGAGCGTTGCCGAAGTTGCGGAGATTTTGCGGATCGCCGTAACGGGGAAGGCGAACACGCCCGACCTCTATACGATCATGCAAATTTTGGGAGAGGACGAAACGCGGGCGCGGATCGGTTTGGGAACGAAGTGATATGAGCAGAGCCGACGAAATTTTTCTTGCAAATTGCAAAGATATTCTCGAAAACGGCGTTTGGGACACCGCGGCGGAAGTCCGTCCGCATTGGGCGGACGGCACGCCTGCGCATACCGTAAAGAAGTTTGCCGTCGTCAACCGGTACGATCTTCGGGAGGAATTTCCCATACTCACCGTCCGCCGCACGGCGTTCAAGAGCTGTATCCGCGAGATCCTCTGGATCTACCAGCAAAAGAGCAACAACATCCGCGACTTAAAGTTGCACATTTGGGACAGTTGGGCAGACGAGAGCGGGTCGATCGGCAAGGCGTACGGTTACCAGCTTGCGCAGAAATCGCACTACGCGGAGGGGGATTTCGATCAGGTAGACCGCGTCCTTTACGACCTCAAACACAATCCCGCCTCGCGCAGGATCATGACTAACCTCTACAATTTTCGCGACCTCCACGAGATGCACCTCTATCCCTGCGCCTATTCCATGACGTTCAACGTGTCGGGCGATACCCTCAACGGGATCTTGAACCAACGCTCGCAGGACATGCTCACCGCCAATAATTGGAACGTCGTGCAGTACGCCGTCCTGCTTTCCATGTTCGCGCAGGCGAGCGGCTTAAAGACGGGGGAGTTGGTGCACGTGATCGCCGACGCGCATATCTACGACCGCCACGTTCCGCTCGTAGAGGAGCTTCTCACCCGAGAGCCCAAGCCCGCGCCCGTCTTTCGGATGGACGGGTCGGTGCGGGACTTCTATGCCTTCACCGCCGACTCATTCTCGCTCGAAAATTACGACTATCACCCGTTCGACAAGGAGATCCCCGTCGCGATATAAGGAGGAGAATATGCGCGCGATTTTTCATGCGGACCGAAAATGGGGGATCGGGAAAGACAACGCTTTGATGTTTTCCCTCCCCCTCGATATGCGCTTCTTCCGCGAAACGACGCGGGGCAAGGTCGTCGTGATGGGGCGGAACACCCTGCGCTCTCTGCCCGACGGCAAGCCGCTCAAAGGGCGGGTGAACATTGTGCTCTCTTTCGCGGAGACTTTCGAGGGCGTTGTGAACGTGCACAGCCTTTCGGAGACGCTTTCGGCGGTCGCCGCCTATCCCGAAGAGGATGTGTTCGTCATTGGCGGCGCGAGCGTGTACCGTCTGCTGTTGCCCTATTGCAGCGAGGTTCTCGTCACCAAGGTAGACGCGGACGGCGGCGCGGACGTCTTTGTTCCCGACCTCGACGCCGACCCCGCTTTCGAGCTCGTGCAGGAGAGCGCGCCGATTTCGGACGGCGGCTACTCCTTGAAATTTTGCACCTATCGCAACCGTAACGTGGAAAAGTTCTGAAAAAGAGAGGGGAAATTTCGGATTTCGCCCCTTTTTTGTTGTCTTTTTTTCGTAGATGTATTATAATTCTCGTTGGATTTCAAGAGGACACTATGGTTAGAGAAGATTTACGAAACATCGCGATCATCGCGCACGTCGACCACGGCAAGACGACGCTGGTCGACCAAATGCTCAAACAGGGCGGCACATTCCGCGAAAACCAGGTCGTGGAAGAGCGCGTCATGGACAGCGGCGATCTCGAACGGGAGCGCGGCATCACCATTCTTGCAAAGAACACATCCATTCACTATCGCGGCGTGAAGATCAACGTCGTCGATACGCCCGGACACGCCGATTTCTCGGGAGAGGTCGAACGCGTGCTGAAAATGGTTTCGGGCGTTCTCATCCTCGTCGACGCCGCCGAGGGTCCGATGCCGCAGACCCGCTTTGTCACCCAAAAAGCCCTCGAAATGGGGTTGAAACTCATCATCGTCGTTAACAAGGTCGACCGTCCCGACGCACGCGTCCATGAGGTGATCGACGAGGTTTTGGAACTTTTGATGGATCTCAACGCCTCGGACGACCAGATCGACAGCCCCATCGTGTTCTGCTCGGGCAGGGCGGGGACATCCTCGCTCGATCCCGACGTTGCGGGCGTAGACTTAAAGCCGCTCTTCGACACCATTTTGGAGCACTTTCCGCCCCTCGAACTCGACGAGACCGCGCCGCTTCAACTGCTCGTCTCTTCCATCGACTATAACGATTACGTCGGGCGCATCGGCATCGGACGGATCGAACGCGGCGTCGCCGTGCAGGGCGCGGACGTCGTCGTGTGCAACTACAACCATAAAGACGTGAACCTGCGGGGCAAGCTCGTCAATCTCTACGAGATCGAGGGGCTCGAACGCGTTCCCTGCGAGAGCGCGAAAGCGGGGGACATCGTGTGCTTCTCGGGGCTCGAAAAAATCAACATCGGCGATACCGTCTGCGCCGCCGATAACGTCGAACCCGTCTCGTTCGTCAAGATCTCCGAACCGACGGTCGAAATGATCTTTTCGGTCAACGATTCGCCGTTTGCGGGAAAGGAAGGCAAGTTCGTTACGACCCGCCACCTGCGCGACAGGCTGTACCGCGAACTTCTGCGCGACGTTTCCCTGCGCGTCGAAGACACCGCCTCGACGGATTCCTTCCGCGTGAGCGGCAGAGGGGAGATGCACCTCTCCATTCTCATCGAAACCATGCGCCGCGAGGGGTACGAGTTTCAGGTCAGTTCGCCCAAAGTACTCTATAAAACGATCGACGGGGAAAAGTACGAGCCCGTAGAGCGGCTCATCGTCGACGTTCCCGAAAATAGTACGGGCGTCGTATTCGAGAGCATGGGAACGCGCAAGGGCGAGCTCGTGCACATGAGCGCGATCGGGTCGAGAATGCGCCTCGAATTTCTCATTCCCGCCCGCGGTCTGTTCGGCTACAAGAGCGAATTTATGACGGACACCAAGGGCGAGGGCGTAATGAGCTCGGTATTCTTTGAATATCAACCCTACAAAGGGGAGATCCAGCGGAAGATCACGGGGTCGCTCGTCGCCTTCGAAACGGGGGAAGCCGTCACCTACGGTCTCTTTAACGCGCAGGGGCGCGGCACGCTGTTCATCGGTGCAGGCACGCCCGTCTACGAGGGAATGGTCGTCGGCGTTTCGCCCAAAGAGGGAGACATCAACGTGAACGTCTGTAAGACCAAACACCTCACGAATACCCGCTCTTCCTCGTCGGACGACGCGCTTCGCCTTATCCCGCCCAAGCGGTTGAGCCTCGAAGAGGCACTCGAATTTATCGGCGACGACGAGCTGCTCGAAATCACGCCGCTCAACGTACGCATCCGCAAACAGATCCTCGACGGGGAGCTTCGCGCCAAGGCGCGCGCCAAAGCGAAACTCTCATAATTCGACTTTTGCGAAGTACTATGTATGACATAATATCGAAAAAACCCGCGGTTTTCGCGGGTTTTTGCATGAATTTACATATTTTTCGCCGCCGCGGCATACCGTAGAGTATGCGCGAAGAAATCAAGCAAAGCGTACTTACGATCGAGCAACAGAGCAAAATTTCCATGACGGGCGTCTCTTCCGTCGACGGTTTTTCTGAAAACGAAATTACGCTTACGGTCAACGGCAAGCGCGTCGTTATCCGCGGGGCGCATTTGAAAGTGCTCGCCTTTTCGGAGGGGAGCGGGAATTTCTCGGCGGGCGGCGAGGTCGCGTCCATTCGGTTCGGCGGAAAGGGGGGAGCCTTAAAAGGGCTCTTGCGGTAGTGCGGGAACAGATCTTTACCTTTCTCGTCTGCGTTCTCTGCGGCGTTATGGGCGGCGTTCTCTACGACGCCGTATCTCTCGTTCGCGCGCCGTTCCGCATGCGGTGGGTGCGCGTCGTTTCCGATATTGTGTTTTGTCTCCTGTTCGGCGTGCTCTTTCTGTGCGTGTCGCTTGCCGCGCGCTTTCCCGACTTCCGCTTTTATATGTTTCTCGGCTGTTTGGGGGGACTTTTCCTTTATTCGAAAAGTTTCCATAAAATTGTTGCATTTTCCGCAAAAACGGTATATAATAAAATCAACAAGGCACAAAAGGAAAGGCGGACATGTCGGGAAAAAAGATCACGATGCCGGAGGATAAGGCGAAAAGGATCGCAGTAGGAGCAACGGTGGCGGGTGTGCTGCTGGTGATTTTTCTTGCGATCGTCATTATCGTGCAGTGCGTGTCGATCGGCGTGAAGAACGCGCAGTCCCGCAGGTTGTCCCGTTCCATCGAAGAGTACACACAGAGGATCGAAGAGGGCGAAAGGGATCTCGAATTTTACGAATCCGATCACGGAAGATATTTCCTTGCGCTCGAACGGGGTTGGCGCAGTGCCGACAAATGATCATGAAATTCGCAGTTATCGACATCGGTTCGAATTCCGTCCGCCTCATGCTTTGGGCGGACGGAAAATCTATTTATAAGAAAGTCGCAACGACCCGCCTCGGCGAGGGGATCGCCCTTTCGCCCGTCCTTCGCGCCGACGCCATGGAGCGCACGGCAAACGCCGTCGCAGCGTTTGCGCAGGAGGGACGGGATCTGGGCGCGCAGGTCGTGGCGTTCGCCACCGCCGCGGTTCGGAGCGCAGAGAACGGGGATGCGTTTTGCGCGCTCGTCAAAGAAAAATGCGGCGTCACGGTCGACGTCGTATCGGGCGAAGAGGAGGCGCATCTCGGGCTCAACGGCGCGCTCGGCAAAGAGGAGGGCGGGATCGTCGACATCGGCGGCGCGAGCACGGAGATCGCCTACCGCCAGGGCGGGACGAGCTTTTTTACCAGCCTTCCGATCGGCGCGGTCCGTCTTTTCGATCTCTGCAAAGACGACAAAGCCGCGCTTTGTGCCGCGATCGGGCGGGAGATCCCCGCTTTGGATCGCATTTCTCTTGCAGGAGCGGTGTACGCCATCGGCGGTACGGCGTCTACGCTCGCATGCGTGCGGGTGGGTGCTTCGCGTTACGACGGGGCGCGCTTGCAAGATCTTCCGCTCACGCGGGAATGGGTGCGGGAGACGGCGGAAAACCTGCTCGCCATGACGAGAGAGGAGCGGGAAGCGGTCGCGGGAATGGACGTACGGCGCGCCGATATCATCGCGGGCGCGTCGCTTTGGCTCGCCTCCCTCATGGAGGCGTTGCGCCTCGACCGCGTGTTGTTTTCCGACCGCGACAATCTCGAAGGATATCTCGTTCAAAGGGGTCTCATATGAGCGGACGGGCGAAAAGGACGCTATACCATGTGTTCGACGCGGCGTTGTTCGTTGCGGCAGTCGCCGCCGCGGGACTGCTCGCGGGGTTTGCGTGCGGGTTCGGAACGTTGCCGCGGGACGTCGCGTATGCCGTCGCCGCGCTCGCGCTGTCCGTCGTCTTGAAGCTCGGCGTCGTGTTGCACGAAGCGGGGCACTTGCTTTTCGGTCTGCTCGCGGGAATGAAGCCGCATGCGGTTTCGGTCGGCTATCTTCGATTCGAGGGGCGGCGCGTCCGTTTTATTCCGCAAGCCGAGCAACGCGTTGCGGGGGCGACGGAGATGTACCCTACGCGCGGAACGCGGATGCGCACCCGCGTCTTTATGCTCGCGGCGGGGGGGAGCGCGCTGAACTTCATCGTCGGCGCGATCGGCATCGCACTCTATTTTGCGTTGCCGTATCATCCCGCTCTGCTGTATTTTGCCATGATCTCGGCGTTTTTCCTGTATGAGGGGATCGCCGCACTGCTTCCCGCGGAGCTTCCCGCAGGCAAGACGGACGGCGCGATCCTATACGGAATGATACGCCGCCGCGCCGAGGAGGACGTGATGCTTCGCGTGTTCACGGCGCAGGGAATTTTGTACCGCGGAACGTTCGACGATCTACCCGCCGAACTGTTTTGCGCGCCCGTCGTCCGCGAAGATCTTGCGGCGTGGCATTCGCTGATGCTGTTGCGGGCGCAGGCGGCACTCTTTTCGGGTGACGACGGTGAGGCGGAGGCTCTTTTGTCCCGCTTGCTCGCCGCGGACGGGCTGTCCGAACAGGCAAAGCGGGAAGCGCGGCGGTATTTTTCTTATTTCAGCGGGGAATTTTATGCGGCGGACGAGACGTTCGCGGGGATACGCGCGCTCGATGAGCGGTTGCTCTCTTCGCAGAAAACGAAAAAATCTGCCTTACAGGCAGACGACACAAAAAAAGAATCCCCGTAGCTACGGTGGAATGAAATCAAGGCAATACGCCGATGCGATTATGAAGTTGTAGGCGCGACCGAGAGGGAACTAATCAGAAAGTCCGAGTAAGTAATCTGCGGAAACGTTGAAATAACGCGCAATTTTCGCAATGTTCGATGCCGTCGGGTCGCTTTTATTCGTTTCCCAATAGCACACGATACCCAAACTGACGCTCAAATCCTTCGCCACCGTCGCTTGTGATAGGCCTCGTTCTTTTCTCAGGCTCATGAGCCGTTCTGCAAAAACTTTCATAAGGGTATTATACTAAATGCAGTGGAAAAATGCAACAATTTTTCTATATGTTTTATGATTTTTTGTAAAAATAATCATCACAAAATCGGTAAAATGATAGATTTATGAAAATAGTAAACAATCAACCCATGAAAAGCGACAGACCCACTCGTATTTTGTTTATTTGTCACGGCAACATTTGCCGCTCGACGATGGCGGAAAGCATGTTCACGGATATGGCTCTTAAAAGCGGCGAACTTTCGCGGTTCGAAATTTCTTCCGCGGCGACCCATCCCGACGAGCTCGGGCATTCGCCGCACTACGGAACGCGGCAAAAGTTGGCTTCTTGCGGCATCCCGCTCGTTCCGCACCGCGCCCGCCTTTTGACCCGCGCCGACGGCGAATATTACGACTATATCATCGGAATGGACGAGGAGAATTTGTATTTCATGCGCCGAATCCTCGCGCCCGCCGACCACGGCAAGATTGCCTTGCTCCTCGATTATACGTCCGCGCCGCGCGCGGTCGCCGACCCGTGGTACACGGGGGATTTCGACGCGACTTACGAAGACCTCAAAACGGGGATTCAAGCCTTTTGGAAGTTTTTGCACGAAACAAGGAGGGGAGAATGATTACGCCCGTACCGCTTTCCGACGTCCGCGTCAGCGACGCTTATGCCGTCCGCGCGCACGCGCTCGAAGTTTCTTATTTGCTCTCGCTCGACACGGGGCGTCTGCTTGCGGGATTTTATGAAAACGCAGGAATTTCGACCCCATATGCGCGATATGGCGGTTGGGAGTCGCTCTTGATCGGCGGTCATACGCTCGGTCACTATTTGAGCGCGTGCGCGCATTCCTTTGCCACGGCGGGGGAAGAGCGGGAGGCGTTGTCGTCGCGCATCCAAACCGTCGTCCACGGGCTTGCGGTATGTCAACGCGCGGTCGGGAGCGGGCTCGTTTGGGGCGCGTCACCCGTGCAAGGCGGCGTCGAAGCGCAGTTCGACAACGTGGAACGGGGGAAAACCAACATCGAACGGGAGGCTTGGGTCCCGTGGTACACGCTGCATAAATTGCTCGCGGGGCTGTTGGACGCGTATGCGCTCGCGGGGAACGATGAGGCACTTTCGGTTGCGGATGGGCTCGGCGATTGGGTCGCCGCGCGCGTCCTGCGTTGGGACAAGCGTCTGCAAAATAAGGTCTTGTCCGTCGAATACGGCGGCATGAACGAGGCGATGTATCGGCTCTATTCTCACACAAAAAAGCAGGCGCACGCCCGCGCGGCGCATATGTTCGACGAGGAAAAGCTGTTCGACGACGTTCTGTCGGAGCGGCGCGACGTCTTGAAAGACAAGCACGCCAACACGACGATCCCCAAAATTTTGGGCGCGCTGGCGCGCTACCGTGTGTTACACGAAACCGCTTCGGTTGGCGAAAACGATAACATATATCGCTATTTGAACGTTGCAAAGACCTTTTTCCGTATGGTCGTCGAGCGGCATACCTATGCGACGGGCGGCAATTCCGAGTGGGAGCATTTCGGCGCGGATTTCGTGTTGGACGCGGAGCGCACTAACTGCAACTGCGAGACGTGCAACGTCTACAATATGATGAAGCTCGCGCGCGGTCTGTTCGCCGAAACGGGCGAGCGGCAATACCTCGATTACTATGACAACGCGTTTACGAACGCCATTCTCTCCTCACAGAACCCCGAAACGGGTATGACGACCTATTTTCAGCCGATGGCAGGCGGGTTTTTCAAGGTATATTCCCGTCCCTACGACAATTTTTGGTGCTGTACGGGGAGCGGCATGGAAAATTTCAGCAAGCTCGGCGACGGCATTTGGTATGAAAGCGGCGATCGGCTTTTGCTCGCCCGCTATCTCTCCTGCCGTCTCAAAACGGAGCATGCGGAAGTTGCGCTCACCTGCGCGTTCCCGTTCGACGATACGGCGAAAATTTCGATCATACACGGGGAGCGAGTGCGGCTTTCCCTGTTGTTGCCTTGTTGGAGGGCGGGGGACGCCGTGCTCACGATAAACGGCGCGGAACATATCTGCGGCGGCGACTATGCCGAGTTCGAAGCGGGCGCGGGCGACGAAATTTCGCTTCGCATTCCCGTCACCGTAACGGCGCAACCGCTTCCCGACGCGCCCGATACCGTCGCATTCCGCTACGGCGGCGCGCTGTTGTCGTGCGGGTTGGGGGACGAGGACATGCAGGAGACCGAGACGGGCGTGGGCGTAACCATTCCGAAAAGGCGTATTCTGCCGACGGAATCCGTCTATTTCGACGACGCAGAAGCCGTTCTCCGTTCGCCCGAAAAGTTTTTCACCCGAGAGGGCGAGACGTTTGTGTTGCACGGCGACGTCGACCTGCGATTCGGCGTCCATTATAAAAAGTATAAGGAACGCTATGCGATCTACTACCGCATACGGCAGGGCGCGCGGCAGGAAGAGAAAGAGGAGCGCGCGCCGCTCGACGCCGTACAGCCCGGCTACGGGCAATACGAGACGGACGCACTGCATTCGCTCGACGAAAAAAATTCCGTCGGCGTGACGTCGGACGGAACGTATCGCTATGCGCGGGCGGGCGGGTATTTTGCCTACGATCTCCGCGTCGCCGCGGATGCGGACAACCTTTTGGAGTTCTCGCTTCGGCGCGCCGACAACGGGAAAACGCTCAAAATTACGGCGGGCGGCGAGGAAATTTTCGCGGAACGTCTGCTCTATACCATGGGCGAGGAGGAATACGTCCGCACCGTGACGATCCCCGCGCAAACCGTTGCGCGGCATGCGTGGAAAAAGCAGGTCGACGGACGGGAGGAAACCGTACTTACGTTGCGTTTTTCGGGCTTTTCGGGAAGAGCGAGCGCAAAGGTGTGCGAATTTCTGCGCATCTATCGCTCATGAGAGGCACAGCCCGCGCAGGATCTCGAAATAATTCGGGAAAGTTTTTCGGCAACAGTCGGGATCGTCGATAGTAATATTCCCGCTTTTGAGCGCGGCGAGCGCAAACGCCATGGCGACGCGGTGGTCGCCGAACGTGCGGACCGTGCCGCCGCGCACGGGCGCGGGCGCGATCTCCACGTTATCGCCGCAAAGGCGCACGGGTACGCCGAGCGTCTCCAAATTGGTGCGGATCGCTTCCATGCGGTCGCATTCCTGCTTGCGGATATGTCCGACCCCGCGCAGAACGGACGGGGAGGCGGCAAAGGGGGCGATCGCGGCGGCAGTGAGCGTCTGATCGGAAAAATCCCCGAAGTCGGCGTTGAAACCGTCGAAGGAGCGCGCCTTGCGCCCGTCGGCGAGAATGCCGTTCGGCGTGTCCGTAAGGATCAACCCTTTCGCCGCAAGCAGATCCAAAAAGGCGAGATCGCCTTGCAGTCCTCCGAAATGCACGCCGCGGACGAGAATGGCGGCGCGGCAGAGGAGGGCGAGCGCGTAAAAATAACAGGCGGCAGAGACGTCGGGTTCGGTCTCCAAGCGGGACGGCGGGTCGCCCGCGGTCACCGTAATTTCGTTTCCGTGTTGCCCGACCGTTGCGCCGAATGCGCGAAGCATCGCGGCGGTCATGCGTAAATAGCTGCCGTTTTCCCGCCTGCCCGTCAGAATGAGGGTGAATTTTTTGCCGAGCGCGGCGGCGAGCAATACGCCGCTTGCGTCCTGCGTGGTGACGGACGTGTCGATTTCAAGGAAGTTTTGCGCGATCCCGCCGCTTCGCATGCGGAATGCGCCGCCTTGCAGACGGTCGAAGCGCACGCCGACGGCGCGGAACGCGTCGATCGACGGCATCGGACGCGCCGCCATTTGCGGGGACGGGACGAACGTAAAGTCGCCGCCGCGGAAGGCGAGGATCGCCGTGAGAAAACGGGCGGTCGTTGCGGAATCGCCGACGTTGAGCGTCGCTTGCCGCGCGGGCGTACCGCCGACGCGGAGTATGTCGCCCTCTTCTTCAATCGAAAACCCGAGCGCGCGGAGGCAGGCAAGGAGCGATTTTGTGTCGCTTCCGTAGCCGCCATGGCAGGTCACTTCATGTACGCCGCCGAACGCGGCGAGCAGGAGGGCGCGGTTGAGCATGGATTTGGATGCGGGAACGCCGACGGTATAGATCTCGTCCCGCGGTTGGAATAATTCGAGGTTCGGCATGGAAAAAGTATATCGCGGCAGACGCGATTTGTCAAGAGGTGCGCGCCTGTTGCGCGCAAAGGAGAGCACATGGAATATACACTGATCCGCGACAACGGCAAAAAAATGCGCATGAGCGTGACGCGTCAGGGGGAGCTCGTCGTTCGCGCGCCGTATAACGTTCCGACGGCGAAGATCGACGCGTTTGTCGAACGGCATAAACGTTGGGCGGCGAATCGGCAGGCGCGGCATACGGCGCACCCTGTTCCCGACTTTTCGGACGGCTCGACGGTTGAAATCGGCGGCAGGCAATATACCGTTCAAACGGGGAGAGCCATGCTTTCGAATGACGTTCTCTCGTTGCCGCGCGAAGATCGCGAAGCCTATCTCGTTGCCATTTTAAAAAAGTACGCATACGCGCGCATGAGAGTGCTCGTCGTATCGCTCTGCAAACAATACGGCTTTTCCTGCGAGGGGGTCACCATTACTTCCGCGCGCGGGCGGTGGGGGTCTTGCAACGGGAAAAAGGTGAATTTTACATTCCGAAGCGCGTTTTTGCCCGATCATCTTGCGCGGTATCTTGCCGTGCACGAACTCTGCCACACGCGGGAAATGAATCATAGCCCGCGCTTCTGGAATGAGGTCGCGCGCATTCTGCCCGACCACGCCGCGCTGCGGAAAGAACTGCGCTCCGAATACCAATGGGCGATGAATTGTCTTTGATTTTCCATTTTTTCAATATTTACATAGTATTATGCGTGACATAAATCAATAAAAAATAAACAAGATATTATAGTTTTCGAATGTTTTGAAAATCAAAAAGAATTTCCATTTTTTGGTTTACAAAGCGGGTAAAATGTTATATAATATTAGCGATGGAACAAAAGTGCACGATTTCTATCGCAAACACGACCACCGATGGTACAGGTGAATTTTTCGCCGAGGGGAGCTTGGAAAGCGTCGGTACGCGCCGCCGCGTTCGGTATCTTGTCGAGGGGGACGAGGGAGAACTCGTCTTTACCGAGGAGACGCTCTCCATGACGCGGACGGGAAACGTATGTCTCTCGGCGCAATATGCGCAAGACGCGGATACCGTTTTGCGGATCTCCACGGAGGGAGTTGGGAGCGAGATCGCCATTTCTACCGATTTCTATCGGCTTTCACAAACGGAAAAACGTTTTTTCATCGAGCTTCAATACAATTTGGTTTTTACTTCCCATAAAACGTCGCAAGAAATTCTGAAAATTCCTTATTGTTTGAAAATCAACATTACCTTGGAGGGGGAATGAAAATTACCTATTTGGGGCATTCCTGTTTCCTGTTCATTTCGGAAACGGGAAAACGTATCGTCACCGATCCGTATGGGGAGGTCGGCTTTGCCATGCTGCGCGTCCGTGCGGACGTCGTTACGGTGAGCCATTCACATTACGATCATTGCAACGTCGGCGCGGTGGAAGGCGCGCCTGTCGTCTTGCGCGAGGCGGGAGACTACGGCGACATCCGTGCGATCGCTTGTTTTCACGACGAGGCAAAGGGCGCAAAGCGCGGGAAGAATCTCATTTTCAAATATCGGATCGACGGGATCGATGTGTGTCATCTCGGCGACCTCGGAGAGCGGTGTACGCCCGAGCTCGTCCGCGCGATCTCTCCCGTGCAGGTCTTGCTCATTCCCGTCGGCGGAACATACACCATCGACGCGCGTATGGCAAAGGAATATGTCGACGCTCTGCGTCCCGCCGTCGTCATTCCCATGCACTATAAGACGAAAGGGCTCACGATCGGTATCGCGGGCGCGGAGGAATTTCTCTCCTATTTCCCGCAGTGGGAGCGGGCGGGGGACACGATTGAGTGTAAGATCGAAGCGGGACAACCCACAAAAATCATTTTCATGGAGCGTAAGGTATGAATATCGTGGAAGCGGAGACCGCCTATCGGGAATATTTCGAAAAATTATCGCTTACGACGTTGCGGACGGTGGGGCGAAAATACGGCACGCCCCAATCCACTTCGGTGAGCAAAGAGCTTCTCATCGACGCGCTCATCGACATCCTTACGGGAAAGGGCGATCCCAAGCCCCGTTCGCGTCGCGGCGCGCCGCCAAAAGAAACGTATATCGACCCTGCGATTTTGGAACAGATCGAGACGATCCGTCAAAGGACCGTTCCCGCCGACCAAATTCTCGGAGATTTCCGCGTTGCGTCGCCCACGCCCGACCGCAGCGACCGCAACATCTACAACGAGCGCGTTTATACGGGCATCCTCGAAATCACATCGGGTGGGTACGGCTTTTTGCGCACCAAAAACTGTCAGCCCGTGACGGGGGGCGACGTATTCATTTCCGCGCCCGTCATCCACGCGCTCAAATTGCGGGAGGGCGACTACGTTGCCTGCACCGCCACGCCGCGCCAAAAGAACGAATCGCCCGCGATCAGCGACCTGTTGAGCGTGAACGGCTACAATATCGGCGCGTACGAGAACCGTCCGTCATTCGACGCGCTCACCGCAAAATACGCCTGTGAGAAGATCGCGCTTTCGGAGGGGAGAGACGACCTTTCCCTGCGCGTACTCGACCTGTTTGCGCCCATCGGAAAGGGACAGCGCGCGCTCGTCATCGCGCCGCCCAAGGCGGGAAAAACGACGATTTTGAAGGCGATCGCGCGGTCTATCTCCGAAAATCACCGCGAAATTTCCCTCATCGTGCTTCTCATCGACGAGCGACCCGAAGAGGTGACCGATTTCCGCAACAGCGTGTACGGCGCGGAGATCATTTCTTCCACGTTCGACGAGGGCGCGGAGCATCATATCCGCGCGGCGGAACTCGCGCTGGCGCACGCCAAACGCGTGACCGAGCACGGAAAAGACGTGGTGGTGCTGCTCGATTCCATCACCAAACTCACGCGCGCCTACAACAACGCGATGGAGAGCACGGGCAAAACGCTGACGGGCGGGCTCGACGCGGGCGCGTTTGCCGAACCCAAGCGGTTTTTCGGCGCGGCGCGCAACACCGTCGAGGCGGGGAGTCTCACCATTATCGCTACTGCTCTCGTCGATACGGGAAGCCGCATGGACGACGTCATCTACGAGGAGTTCAAGGGGACGGGCAACTGCGATATTTTCCTCTCCCGCGAGCTCGCGGAACGCAGGATCTTCCCCGCGATCGACATCCGACGTTCGGGGACGCGCAAGGAGGAGCTGCTTCTCACCAAAGAGGAACTCGCGGCAGTGTATAAAATGCGCGAGAGGGGACTGACGGAAAACGCGGCGGGATTGCTCGATATGCTCCGCCGCACGCCGAACAATGCGGACTTTGTCGCCCGTCTGCCCGAATGGATCAAGGTATATAAATTGTCGTGAGGGCGGATATGATTACGATCGGGATCGATCTCGGCGGGATGTCCGCCAAGGCGGCGTGCCTTGCCGCGGGTACATTGACCGAAAAAGCGCGCGTTGTCACTTCCAAAGAGAAAACGCCCGAAAAGACGGCGAAAGACCTTGCCGCGTTGGCGCGCGAAGCCGCAGTGCGGGGCGGGATCGCTTTCGATGAAATCGACGCCGTCGGCGTCGGCTCGCCCGGGGTGATCGACGGCGGAGTCGTCGTCCAATGGTCGAATTTCGGGTGGAAAGACGTAAAACTCGCCGCGCTTCTCTCGGAAATTTTGAAAAAGCCGACCTTTGTTTTGAACGATGCAAACGCCGCCGCGCTCGGCGAAGCGAAGTACGGCGCGGGTGTCAAATACGACGATTGCGCGCTCGTGACCATCGGGACGGGCGTGGGAAGCGGGATCGTGCTCGGCGGCAAGCTGTTCACGGGCTACCGCGGCGCGGGAACGGAGTTGGGACATACCGTGATCCGCGCGGGCGGGCTTCCTTGCCCCTGCGGGCGCAGGGGGTGCTTCGAACAGTATGCCTCGGCGACCGCGCTGATCCGCAGGACGCGGGAGCGCATGGAGCAAGACCGCGCGTCGCGCTTGTGGGAACTTGCAAAGACGACAAATGACGTAGACGGGACGACGGCGTTTCGTGCGGCAAGCATGGGAGACGCCGCCGCGCGGGAGACGCTCGACGGCTATCTCGAAGATCTTGCGGAGGGGATCGCCGATCTCGTCAATCTGATGCGGCCGCAAGCGGTCATCCTCGGCGGGGGGATCTCGGCGGAGGGGGAAGCACTTTTAGACCCGCTTCGCAAGAAAGTCAACGAAAAACTCTATATCCCCGCGGAGCGCGTTCCCTTTCAAATCGTTGCCGCAACGCTCGGGAACGACGCAGGGATCTACGGCGCGGCGCACTATGCGTCGGAATGCGTAAAATAGCGATATATGTTGCGAAAAACGCCATCGGAGACCCCGATGGCGTTTTTGCTGTGTTGCTATTTTTCAGCTCTTTTTGGGACGCGTTTGGAGATAGTAGCAGATCCCGAAGATCACGATCCCGAAGAAGAAGATGACGGGAACGATGATATAGGTTGCGAGTTGGGAGACGGAGGAGAAGTCGATGCGGATCGCCAGCGCGAGGATGAGAGCCGCAATGACGAGCAGGGCGTAGATCACGATCACGTTGATAAGGACGGGACCGGGACGCCGCAGCGAACGTTCTCCGTAGCGGTTGGCATAGGCGAGCCCCGTCACGAGCAGGAGCGCGAGCCCAGCCGCCCAAATAAAGTAGGGGTAGAAGAAAGGAAGTTCGAACTTCTTGCCGACCGCGAGCGCGATGCTTCCTTCCGCAACGCAGATGAAGAACACGACGATCGCGCTCAAAAACAACGCTTTTCCCTTATGGACGAGGCTGTCGGAGCTCTCTTTTTTGCGGCGGATGTATGAGCCGCCCGCCGTCGTAATGCGGATGCCGTCGTGCGCCGCCCGCGATTCGAGTTCGTGGAAGTCGATCCCCTCGAGCGATTGCGCGCGGGCGGTCTCCCGATCCGAACTCTCCGATTGCACCGTGCCGGCGTAGATCTTTTGCACGACCGAACGGTATTCCTCCTCGGGCACGGGAGCGGGCGCAGGCGCGGGTTCGGGTTGGCGCACCGCGACGGGCTCTTCCGCGGGGGGAGTATAATAGGTATAATCGGTGGCGGCAGGTGCGGGAGCGGGGGGAGTGGAGACGAGATCGAGATAATTCTGGTGGATCAACTGCTGTTCGCGTTGACGGAACAACGTCTCCTGTTCGCGCATGATGCGCTGTTCCTGCTCGACCAACTGCTGTGCGTGTACGCGGCGTTCCTCTTCGAGCTGTTCGTCGCGGCGGCGAAGCATCTCCGCAAAGCGGTTGCGTTCGCTCGTATAGAACAGTTCGCGCTCGTTGAGTTCGGCTTCGCGCTGTTGCAGTTTTTGCTTTTCCTCGGCTTCGGCTTCCTTGCGCTTGCGCTCTTCCTCGTCGAGCAACCGTCTGCGTTCGGTCTCCTCTTCGTCGAGCAACCGTCTGCGCTCGGCTTCTTCGGCTTCATACGCCTGTTTGCGCGCCTCGGCTTCCTCTTCAAGGATGCGTCTGCGCTCTTCCTCGCGCGCCTCTTCCGCCGCGCGGACCGCCTGCGCCGCCGCGGCGTCTTGCAAATGCTCGGTTTTGAGCTTCTCTACCGCGGAACGTTCCTCGGCGATCGCGCGTTCGCGCTCGGCAAGCTCGCGTTCCCGCCAATCGCGCTCGGTACGCATCGCCTCGTTGCGCATTTGTACTTCTTCGCGGAAACGCTCTTCTTTCCGCTCAAGCTCGGACTTTTGCGCTTCCAAGGCGGTCTTTTCGTTTTCGTATGCCGTTTTATCCGCTTCCAGCACGCCTTTTTCGTGCTCGACGGTCGCCCGCTGTTCTTCGAGCGCGGCGTACTTCTGCTCATAATCTTCTGTGAGCGCGGCGGCTTGCTGTTCGTACTGCGCCTTCTGCTCTTCGAGGGCGGCACTCTTCTGCTCGTACTCTTCGGTGAGCGCGGCGGCTTGCTGTTCGTATTGCGCCTTTTGCTCTTCGAGGGCGGCACTCTTTTGCTCGTACTCTTCGTTGAGACGGGCGCGCTCGACGGGATCTTCGTAGACGGGTTCGAACTCTTCCTCCTCTCCGTCGCGGGAGGGGACGCGGGAGGTCGAACCGCGCAAAACGCGCATGTTCACGAGCGTCGGCGCGGGGTTGCTGAAATCGAAATCCTTGTCCGAGATCAGGCTGTCGATGACGGTGCGGGAGTATTCCCATTCCGATTGATTTTGTTCGGAGATCGTTTTCCCCTCGTCGGTGAGGGAGAAATACTTTCTGCGCCCGCCGCTGACAGAGCCGCCCCAATACGAGGTGATATACCCGTCCTTTTCCAGCCGTTTGAGCGCGCTGTAAAGGGAGGGCTGTTTCAGCGTATATTGACCGTGGCTCTTGCGCTCGATCTCGGCGATGATCTCGTAGCCGTACTTATCGCCGTCGTATAGGGAGCGTAGGATGATGGTATTGATGTGCCCGCGGATGAGGTCGGAACTGATCGACTTTTCGTCGCGTTCGTCCTTTTCCTCCGTCTCTTCGGCGGGAGTGAACTCTTCGTCCATTGCCAATCCTCCTTGGTATGACCTTATTATAACGCATTCCGCGCTTTTTGTCAATCGTTGAAGTACTATGTCTGACATAAAATATTATTTTTTTACCGAATTTTTCATGATAGACCGCCTTTTCGGCATAAAAATATGCGTGGAAGTTTTGTGGGGAAGCGCGGTGATCCTCGGCGGGGCGATCGGCGCGGGTTTTATTTCGGGCGCGGAACTCGTCCGCTTTTTCCGCAGCGAAACGTTTCTTGCGCCGCTGCTTTGTTCGGCGGCGTTGTTCTTTGCGATGTGCGCCCTGTTTCTACGGCTCGGCAAACGGTACGGGGGCTATCGCGGCGCGTTGCGCGCGCTGTTCGGGAGAGCTTCTTCCGCCGCGGAGAGCGCGCTCGCTTTGTGCGCTCTCGCGCCCGCCGCCGCCATGCTCGCGGGGCTCGACGCGCTCTTTCCGAAGGCGAGCCCGCTCTGTTCGCTCGTCGGGCTTGCCGTCTCCGCCGCCGTGCTCAAATTCGGTACAAAGGGCGTTACATGGCTCAATCTCGTGCTCGTGCCCGTGCTTCTTTGCTTTGTGTTTGTGTACGGAAGCGGGGAAACGGCGTTTTCCTATCCCGTTTTCGTTTCGGGGAGAGGGTTTGCGGGCGGCGCGGTATATGCGGGGTTGAACGTCTTTTTGATGACGCCGCTTCTGATGGACGCGGGATCGCGCATGAAGAGGCCCGTGCTTCCCGCACTGTTTGCCGCCGCCGTCTTTGCGGCGGGCGCGGCGTGCATTCTCGGACGGATCTATCGCGAGGGCGCGGGCGCGCTCAATGCCGAAATGCCGTTTTTGTACGTCATGCGGGGGAGGACGGTCTTTTCCGTTGCCGTCGCGCTTGCGATCATGACGTCGCTCGTCTCTTCGCTGTATCCGCTCGTTTCGCTTGCCGCGCGGCTCGGAAGCCGTCTGCCCCGTCCCGATTTGGGAAAAATTGCCGCGGAAGGCGTATTGCTTTCCGCGGCGTTCGGACTTTCCCGCATGGGGCTTGGGGGGATCGTCGAAAGGTTGTATCCCGTCGAGGGGATCTTGGGGTTATCGCTTTCAGCTTTCTGCGTTTTTGACGAGTATCTTCTCCAAAAGCACGACGAGAAAATACATGCCCGCGGCGAGCGCGCAGAGCAGAAAGGTCGCGCTCATCACGAGGTCGAGCTTAAACACCTGCCCGCCGTACACGATGAGGTATCCGAGCCCCGCCTTGGAGACGATGTATTCGCCCATGATCGAGCCGATCCACGCCATTCCCACGGCAACTTTCAGCATAGAGATGAAAGCGGCGAGCGAAGAGGGGATTACGAGCTTGCGCAAGATCTGCGTCTTGCGCGCGCCCATCGAACGGAGAAGCAAGATCTTATTCTTATCTGTGGCGATGAACGCGGAAAGCATGTGTAGGATGGCGACGATAATGCCGACGAGCACCGTCATGAATATGATCGCCTTACTGCCCGTTCCGCACCATATGATGATGAGAGGACCGAGCGCGATTTTGGGAAGCGCGTTGAGGACGACGATGTACGGTTCGAGCACGCTCCGCAGGGTGTCGCTCCACCATAGGAGCAGGGCGATCCCGCAACCGAGCGTAACGGCGATCGCAAAGCCCACGACCGTTTCGAACAGGGTCACGCCGACGTGATAGAGCAAGTTGTTTTCGCGGTAGAGCGTGACGATGGTCTTGGCGATGCGGGAGGGGGAGCTCATGAGAAAGGGGTCGACCCAGCCGCAGGCGGTAACGAGTTCCCAAAGTCCCAAAAGCAGTGCCAAAAGCCCGATGCGAAGCGACCAGATGAGGCAGAGCCGCAACCTGCGTTTTTTGAGAAAACGCGCATGTTCTTCCGAAAAAGTGTGTTTCATTCGTTGAGCTCCTTCCATAAGATTTCGAACCAACCCGAAAATCCGTGCGCCTCCCGCCGTTTGAGCGGGTCGTTTTGGGCAAAGTCCATGGTATGGGTGAACGCCACCCGCGCGGGACGTTTGGTGAGCACGAGCACGCGGTCGGCAAGCGATATGGCTTCCGAAATGTCGTGCGTGATGAGGAGGGCGGTTTTGCCCTCGCCCCGTATGATCCCCGAAACGTCCGACGTAACGTTGAGCCGCGTTTGATAGTCGAGCGCGGAAAAGGGTTCGTCGAGCAAGAGGATGTCGGGATCGGACGCAAGCGTACGGATGAGCGCGGCGCGTTGGCGCATGCCGCCCGAAAGTTGGGGCGGGTAGCTCTGCAAAAAGTCGCCGAGCCCGTATTTTACGGCGAGCTCTCTCGCCTGCGCGCGGTTCTGCGCCGTATTCTTGCGCTTGATCTCGAGAGGGAGATAGATGTTTTTTTCGATCGTTCGCCACGGGAACAGTTCGTCTTTTTGAAGCATATAGCCGAAACTTCCGTGGCTTTCCACTTCGCCCGCGGAGGGCTTCAACAGCCCTGCCGCGAGGGAGAGGAGGGTGGTTTTCCCGCACCCGGACGGTCCGATAATGGCGACAAATTCGCCCTCTCCGACCGAAAAGGTCAAATTCTTCGCCGCCGTTGTCTCGCCGCGTACGGTGTGGTAGATGAGCGACACATCGTGAAACGCGAGTATTTGCTTGTTCATAACATCCTTCCGTATTTCCGTTGTGGAAATCTATGTGTTATTTGAGGGTCGCGTAAACCTTGGCGGCGTAGCCGTTGTCGACCACCGCCGAGAAGTCGGCGCGCCGATCGAGTTCGCCCGCGCTTTCGATGATGTCTTGCAACCGCCCGAAGCTCGCTTCGGTCATCTGCATATCGGTCACCCACGCGTCGATCTTTTTATAGCTTTGGATGCTCGTCGTGATGGACGCGTAAGAAGTGGATGGGAATTGGCGGTAGAGGTAGGTCGCGATCTCGTCGGCGTCTTTGGTCTGCGCGAAGTTTACGGCGCGGAGCATGGCGCGGAGGAAGCCCTCCACGACGTCGGTGTGCTTGTCGATCCAGCTGCGCTTGGCGATGTAGCAGGTGTAGGGAACTTCGCCGCCCGCTTCGCCGACAGCCGCAACGATATAGCCCTTGCCCGCCGCCTGATATTCGGAGGCGAGCGGTTCGAACATCGTGCAATATTCCGCCGTACCCGCTTCGAACGCGCTCGTCATGAGGTTGAACGCCACGTCGAAATTGAGATTGATCTCGTCGTCGGTGAAGCCGTTTTCGCGCAAAATGTATTCAAACGTCATGGCGGGAACGCCGCCTTTGCGTCCCGCAAGGACTTCTTTCCCTTTGAGGTCGGTCCATTCAAAGTCGGGCTCTTCGTTGCGGGAGACGAGGAACGAGCCGTCGCGCTTGGTGAGCTGACCGAATACGGTGGGCACGTCGCGCGAGCCGCCGAGTTCGACGTAGATAGCTGCTTCCGGACCGCAGAATCCGATGTCGGCGTCGCCCGAGAGGACAGCCGCCATAACGGCGTCTGCGCCGCCGCCGTTGGTAAGTTCTATTTTGATGCCCTCTTCCTCGAAATATCCGAGCGAGTCGGCGAGGTACATGGGCGCATAAAAGACGGAATGGGTCACTTCATTGAGTTTGACGGTGACAAGACCGTCGTTTTTTTCTCCGCAAGCGGAGAGGGGGAGGAGCGCGAAGATCATCGCTCCGAGGACAGAAAGTAGTTTTTTCATAATTCACTCCGTGAAAAATTTGATAATATATTCTATGTCGAGGGCGGATTTATTGACAAAGCGCGAAAAATGGGATATAATGGACTCTGTATTTCCCTTGATGGTGGTTCTATGAAAGAAATGCAGACAGCTTACGATCCCAAGGAGTTCGAGGAGCGCGTCTACCGCGCGTGGATGAAGAGCGGCGCGTTCCAAGCGCATATCGACCCCTCCAAAGCCCCCTTTACCATTATGATGCCCCCGCCCAACATCACGGGTCAGCTTCATATGGGACATGCGATGGACGAAACGATGCAGGATATTGTCGTCCGTTTCAAGCGTATGCAGGGGTATTCCGTCCTGTGGCAACCGGGGACGGACCACGCGTCTCTTGCGACCGAACACAAGATCGTCGAGAAAATGCGCGAAGAGGGGACGAGCAAAGAGGAACTCGGGCGCGAGGAATTTTTGCGCCGCGCGTGGGAATGGAAAGAACAATACGGCGGGAAGATCGTAGAGCAGCTCAAAAAGCTCGGCTCTTCCTGCGATTGGTCTCGTCTTGCATTCACGATGGACGAAACGTGTTCGCGCGCCGTGCGCGAGGCGTTCTTCCGTCTGTACCATAAAGGGCTCATCTACCGCGGAAGCCGCATCATAAATTGGTGTCCCGATTGCAAAACGGCACTCTCCGACGAGGAAGTGGCGTATTCGGAGGACGCGGGCTACTTCTGGTATTTCAATTATCCCGTCGACGGGACGGACGAATATATCACAATCGCGACGACCCGCCCCGAAACGATGCTCGGCGATACGGCGGTCGCCGTTCACCCCGCCGACGCGCGCTACTCCCGCTTCGTCGGGAAAACGCTGTCTCTCCCGCTCACCGACAGGAAGATCCCCGTCGTGGCGGACGAATACGTCGAGCCCGAGTTCGGAACGGGCGCGGTGAAGATCACGCCCGCGCACGACCCCAACGACTTCGCGGTCGGCTTGCGGCACGATCTGCCAATGATTCGCATTTTGAACGACGACGGAACGATCAACGAAGCGGGGGGAAAGTTCGCGGGGCTCGACCGCTACGAAGCGCGCAAGCAGATCGTGGAGGAGATGAAGTCGCTCGGACTTCTCGTCAAGATCGAGGCGCATACGCACAACGTGGGGCATTGCCACCGTTGCAACGCGACCGTCGAGCCGCTCGTTTCCAAGCAGTGGTTCGTCAAAATGGCACCGCTTGCCAAGCCCGCCATCGACGCCGTTGTCAAGAACAAGACCAAGTTCACGCCCGACCGCTTCGCGAAGATCTATTATAATTGGTTGGAAAACATTCGGGATTGGTGCATTTCCCGCCAGCTTTGGTGGGGGCATCGCATTCCCGTGTGGTATTGCGACGATTGCGGCGCGGAGATCTGCGCCCGCGAGGACGTTACCGTTTGCCCGAAGTGCGGAAGCGTTCATCTCAAACAGGACGACGACGTGCTCGACACATGGTTCTCTTCCGCGCTCTGGCCGTTCTCCACGCTCGGCTGGCCCGAAGAAACGCCCGAATACAAGTATTTCTATCCGACGGACGTGCTCGTGACGGGATACGACATCATTCCGTTCTGGGTCATGCGCATGATGTTCTCTGGTCTGCGCTATACGGGGAAAGTGCCCTTCCGCGACGTGCTCATCCACGGGCTCGTGCGCGACGAGCAGGGGCGCAAGATGTCGAAGTCGCTCGGCAACGGTATCGACCCGCTCAAAGTCATCGAAAAATACGGCGCGGATTCTCTGCGTCTCTCCCTCGTTACGGGCGTTGCGCCCGGCAACGATACCCGCTTTACGGAGGGAAAGGTGGAGGCGGCGCGCAACTTCATCAATAAAATATGGAATGCGGCGCGGTTCGTACTCATGAACGTGAAAGACGCCGACGTGACGGCGGATATCACGGGGATCAAACTGCAACCCGCCGACCGCTACATCATCTCCCGTCTCATGACGACCATCCGCGAAACGACGCTCGCCCTCCAAAAGTTCGACCTCGGCATCGCCGCGGACAAGCTCACCGATTTTGCTTGGAGCGACTTTTGCGATTGGTATATCGAGCTCTCCAAATCGACGCTGTACGGCGGGGACACCGAGAAGAAGCGTTCCACCCTCTGCGTGCTCTTGTTCGTGCTCGAAAACACGCTCAAACTTCTGCATCCGTTCATCCCGTTCGTCACGGAAGAGATCTACGGCTATCTCCCCGGGACAAAGGGGCAGATCATTACAGCGGAATATCCCCGCTACAACACCAAATACGCCTACCGCAGCGACGCAAAGGCGTTCGAGGGGGTCATCGACCTCATCAAGGCGGTGCGCGCCATCAAAGTTTCGGTGAACTGCCCGCCCTCCAAAAAGACGCATCTTTACATTGTGACCGAGAGCAAGCGGCTCATCACCGCAAACAAGACGTCCATTTTGCGGCTTGCGGGATTGAGCGACATCGAATTTGCGGCGAGCGGCGCGGAGGCGGGAAGCCGCGCGGTTTCGCAGGTGTGCGAGCTGGGGCAGATCTTTATCCCGCTCGGCGAGCTCGTCAACATCGAGGAGGAGCGCGCCCGTCTGCAAAAGGAGCTCGACCGCGTGATCGCCGAGATCGCCCGTTCGGACGGAAAACTTCTCAACAACAACTTCCTCACAAAAGCCCCCAAGAAGCTGGTGGAGGAGGAGCGCGCAAAGCGGGAAAAATATCTCGATATGAAAGAAAAAATCGAAGCGCAACTCAAATCGCTTTAACGGAAGCGGCGGGTCTTTCCCGCCGCTTTCCGCATTTTCGGGCGGTTGAAAAATGTGCGTTTGGACGTTGACATTTTTGGGAATATTTGGTATGATAGAAGAGGAAGGAGGAAAGGTATGAAAGACTTCATCGTAAATGACGAAGACTCTCTCAAAAAATTGCTCACCCGTGTCCGTGCCGCGCAGGAAAAATTCGCGACGTACACGCAGGAGCAAGTGGACGAGATCTTTTACCGCGCGGCTCTCGCCGCCAATCAAGCGCGTATCCCGCTCGCGAAACTCGCTGTCGAGGAAACGGGGATGGGGGTCGTGGAGGATAAGGTCATCAAGAACCATTACGCCTCCGAATATATCTACAACGCCTACAAAAACACGCGCACCTGCGGCGTGATCGAGCACGACGAGGGCTTCGGATTTACCCGCATCGCCGAGCCGATCGGCGTCCTCGCCGCGATCATTCCGACGACCAACCCGACCTCGACCGCGATCTTCAAATGTCTGATCTGTTTGAAAACGAGGAACGGGCTCATCATTTCGCCGCACCCGCGCGCAAAGCGTTCGACCATCGAGGCGGCGCGCATCGTCCTCGAAGCGGCGGTCAAGGCGGGCGCGCCCGAAGACATCATCGGGTGGATCGACTTTCCGACCGTGCCGCTCTCGGGCATGATCATGCGCGAAGCGGATATGATCCTCGCAACGGGCGGTCCCGGTATGGTGAAGGCGGCATATTCGTCGGGCAAACCCGCGCTCGGCGTGGGGGCGGGGAATACGCCCGCGGTCATTGATTCGACCGCCGACCTCAAACTCGCCGCGTCCTCCATTCTGCATTCCAAAACGTTCGATAACGGCATGATCTGCGCCTCCGAACAGTCCGTCATCGTCCTCAAAGACGTGTACGACGCGTTCAAAGCGGAGATGAAACTGCGCGGGGCGTACTTCCTGTCGCCCGAAGAGACCGATCTGGTACGCAAGACCATCATCATCAACGGCGCGCTCAATGCGCACATCGTCGGGCAGACGGCGGCGACCATCGCCCATCTTTCGGGATTCGAAGTTCCCGCCGCGGCGCGCGTGCTCGTCGGCGAGGTGGAATCCGTCGATCTCTCCGAAGAATTTGCGCACGAAAAACTTTCGCCCGTGCTCGCCATGTACCGCGCCGAGGACTTTGCCGACGCCGTGAAAAAGGCGGACCGCCTCATCCGCGACGGCGGGCTCGGACACACCTCCGCGCTGTATGTGAACACCGCGACGGAGGGAAAAAAGATCGAATTTTTCCGCGAGACGATGAAAACCTGCCGTATCGTCATCAACACGCCGTCGTCGCACGGCGGGATCGGTGATCTCTATAATTTCAAATTTACGCCTTCGCTCACGCTCGGCTGCGGTTCGTGGGGCGGCAATTCCGTCTCCGAAAACGTCGGCGTGAAGCATCTCATCAATATTAAAACGGTAGCGGAGAGGAAAGAAAACATGTTGTGGTTCAGAGCCCCCGAAAAGGTATATTTCAAGCGCGGTTGCCTCGGCGTCGCGCTCAAAGAACTCGGCGAGAACTATCATAAGAAAAAGGCGTTCATCGTCACCGATAAATTCTTGTTCGACAGCGGCTTTACAAAGCGCATTACCGACGTGCTCGACGCGCAGGGGATCATTCACGCGACATTCTTCAACGTGACCCCCGATCCCACGCTCGCCTGCGCCAAAGAGGGGGAAAAGATGCTCCGCGACTTCGCGCCCGACGTCATCATAGCCGTCGGCGGCGGTTCGCCGATGGACGCCGCCAAGATCATGTGGGTGCTCTACGAACACCCCGAGGCGAACTTCGAAGATATGGCGATGCGCTTCTCGGATATCCGCAAGCGGGTGTATTCTTTCCCGCACCTCGGCGACAAGGCACTCTTCGTCGCCATTCCCACCACGGCGGGGACGGGCTCGGAAGTGACGCCGTTCGCCGTGATCACCGACGAGACGACGGGCACGAAATACCCGCTCGCCGACTATGAACTCATGCCCGATATGGCGATCGTCGACGCCGATCTCATGATGAATATCCCCAAGGGGCTCACCGCGGCGGCAGGGATCGACGCCATGAGCCACGCCTTGGAGGCGATCGCTTCGGTGATGGCGACCGACTTTACCAACGGGATCGCTAAAGAAGCCGCGCGGCTCATCTTCGAATTTCTTCCGCGCGCCTACGAGCGGGGCAGTGCGGACGCCGAAGCGCGCGAACGCATGGCGAACGCCGCTACGATGGCGGGCATCGCGTTTGCGAACGCCTTCCTCGGCGTATGCCATTCGATGGCGCATAAACTCGGTTCGTACTTCCATATCGCGCACGGCGTCGCCAACGCGCTCATGCTCGAAGAGGTCATCCGCTTCAACAGCGACGAAGCTCCCACAAAGCTCGGCACGTTCCCGCAGTACGCCTACCCGCAGTGCAGGGCGCGCTACGCCGACCTTGCGCGCTACGTCGGGCTCACGGGCAAAACGGATGAAGCACTCGTGGAGGCACTCATCAAAAAGCTCAAAGAGTTGCGCCGCACGATCGGAATTCCCGATACGATCAAGGAAGCTCTCGCGGGCAAGTTCACCGAAGAGCAGTTCCTCGAAAAGCTCGACAGCATGACGGAGGACGCCTTCGACGACCAATGCACGGGTGCGAATCCCCGCTATCCGCTGATGAGCGAGATCAAGCAAATGTACCTCAACGCCTACTACGGCAGAAAGAAGTAAGTTTTCGCAAAAGAGGAAGGCAGGGGTGACCTTGCCTTTTTTCGTGGAGAAATTATGAGAGGAGTATCGACCGCCGTCAACCGTATCCGCAGGCGCGTTTTTGTGGAAGTCGCAAAAGTCGCCCTGTATTCCGAAGAGCCCGAAAACGATCTCGAACGCATTCCGTATCTCGTCACGCCGACCGAACGCCCACAGTACCGCGAAAGCATCTACCGCGAGCGCGCCATCGCCGCCGAACGGGTGCGCCTCGCCATGGGAATGTCGCTCAACCCGCAGGACCGACCCGCCCATATCACCAACGGATTCGTGCAAAGCAATATTTCCGACCTCTATTACGAGCCGCCGCTCATGCAGGTCATTCCGTCGGCGTGCGACAAGTGCAGGGAAAACAGCTACGCCGTCAACAACCATTGCCGAAAGTGCGTCGCGCGCTATTGCGTGGCGAATTGCCCGACGGGCGCGGTGTTTGTGCGCGAGGACGGCTACGCCGAGATCGACGATTCGAAGTGCATCCGTTGCGGAAAATGCAAGCAATCCTGCCCGTACGACGCGATCACCCACTGCGTGCGGCCGTGTGCGGCGGCGTGCGGCGTGAACGCCATTTCCTCCGATTCGCTCGGGCGCGCGCAGATCGACCCGCAGATCTGCGTGGGGTGCGGTCAGTGTATGGTGACCTGCCCGTTCGGCGCGATCGCCGATAAATCGCAGATTTATCAGCTGTTGCGGGCGTTGCGGCAGGGGGACGCAATCGTCGCGGAAGTCGCGCCCTCCGTTGCGGGACAGTTCGGCGCGTCGCTCGGACAGCTTCGCGCCGCATTCAAAAAGGCGGGATTTGCGGATATGCACGAGGTTGCGCGGGGCGCGGACGTCGCCGCGGCGACCGAGGCGCGCGCCTACGCGGAGGAGGTCACGAGCGGGAAACTGCCATATCTTTTCACGTCGTGCTGTCCGTCGTGGAGCATGCTCATCAAGCGCAAGTTTCCCCAAACGGCGGGTTCGGTTTCTTCCGCGCTCACGCCTATGGTAACGACGGCGCGCTCGCTCAAAGAGCGCAACACGGGGGCGCGGATCGCCTTTATCGGACCGTGCGCCGCCAAAAAGCTCGAAGCCATGCGGAAAAGCGTGCGGAGCGACGTCGATTTCGTCATAACGTTCGAGGAGCTCGCCGCTATCTTCGAGGCGATGGAGATCGACCCTGCGGCTTGCGGGGAAGAGCCGATCGAGGAGGCGAGCGCGGCGGGCAGGGGATACGGCGCGGCAGGGGGTGTAGCCGCGGCGATCGCAGACTGCGTGCGGGCGTATTATCCCGAAGCCGAGATCAAAATCGAGCACGCGGAGGGGCTGTTCGACTGCAACAAGATGTTGCAACTCGCCGCGCACGGAAAAAAGAACGGCTGTCTGATCGAGGGAATGGCGTGCATCGGCGGTTGCGCGGGCGGCGCGGGCGTCAATCTACCCGTCGAAAAAGGAGTGCGCGCCGTGCGGGAGACCGCGCAGGGGACGGAGAAAAAATTGCCGCCCAAGTCGCTTTGCGACTTCAAAGTCCCTTAAAATCTCGTTTTTCAACTTTTGCGAAGTACTATGCGTGACATAATATAGACAAATTTCATCTTTCGTATAAAAAAATACGCGGGTTTGCCGCGTATTTATCTTGTAAGAAAAACGGAATTCGCGCCCCGTCTTACGCGAGGGGAACGACGTTTACCTTGATTTTGGCGACCACGCCTTCCATGAGGCGGATCTCGGCGTCGAACACGCCGACCGTTTTCATGGCGTCTTTTGCGGTGATCTTTTTTTTGTCGACCTCATAGCCGAGCTCGTTGAGTGCCGCCGCAATGTTCTGTGTGGTGACCGCGCCGAACACCTTGCCCTTTTCTCCCGTGCGGATGGGGACGTCTACCTGCTTGCCGTCGAGTTCCGCGGCGAGCTGTTTTTGCGCTTTGAGGTATTCCGCCCTGTGAAATTCGTCGGAAACGCGGCGTTGGTTGATCTCGTTGATCCCTCCCGCGGTCGCGATCTCCGCAAGCCCCTTTTTCAATAAAAAGTTTTTGGCGTACCCGTCCGATACGTCGATGAGGTCGCCTTTTTTGCCGCTGCCTTTTACGTCGGCTTTGAGAATGACTTTCATAGATTTTCTCCTTTTCTTTTATTTTACAGGGCAAATTTGCATTTGTCAAGATATTTTTCTTGCGATCGCAAATACTATGTGCAAAGGAGGGCGATATGGAACGTGATTTGAATTGCGGCGTTTCGTGCGGCGTTACGGAATGTAAGTTCAACTGCGACGGCATGCACTGCAAACTCGGCCAGATCCACGTCGGCAATACTTGCGACTGCGAGCATTGCACCTGCTGCGACAGCTTCGTAAAGAGGATCTGAACGCGCGCGCCGAATTTCTTTTCGGCGCGTTTGCATAAGCCGCGGAAACACTGCGCAACATGTTGTCAGCGGAGATCCGCTTTTCGATAGAGTTTTTACCCGCGCCCGCGGCGCGGGTAAAAACGCGAGGGGGCGCATGTTGCGCCCCCTCTTAAATCGCGCATGACGGCGTTTGGGCGCGCATACAATACAGAGCCATGTCACACGCCAAAGTTTTTCGTATTTTTTCCGCGATCTTGCCGTTTGCGCTCATCGGCGCGGTCTTGATCGCGACGCTGTGTTTTCCCGCCGAGGAGGAAACGCCCAACAAGACCTGCGTCGTCCGCGTATGGAACATCGACACGTTTGAGGGCGGGAAGGGGTCGAGAACTTCTTTTTTGCGGAGCGTGGGGAACGGGCTCGGCAAGCAAAACGGGGTCTATTATCTCGTTACGAGCTACACAAAGGAGGGCGCGGAGGCGGCGATTAAGGCGGGGGAACTGCCCGACTGCATCTCGTTCGGCGTCGGCTTTTCCGCCGCGGCGGAGTTTTCCCTGCCGCTTCCGTACCGTTTTGCGGGCGGCGAAGTCGGGGGAGAATGTCTCGCCTATCCATGGTGTCGCGGCGAATATATCTTGTTCCGCAGAGAGGGCAAGACGGACGCGGCGATCTCGGTGGGCGGGAACAATCTCCCGTGCGTTGCGGCGGCTTATGCGGGCGTCGGCGGCGCGGAGATGGATTCCGCGGCGGCTTACGCGGGTTTTTTAGACGGAAAGTACGGCGTTTTATTGGGGACGCAACGCGACCGTTGCCGTTTCGCGGCGCGCGGGATGCAGGTCGAAGAGGAGAAATTGGAGGGATATTGCGACCTCTATCAATACTTTTCCGTCTTGTCCGCGGAGAAAAAGGAGGCGTGTCTCGCGCTCTTGAACGCGCTTCTTTCCGAAGAGAATCGGGCGCGGCTGTCCGAGCTCGGGATGTCGGCGGTCGGGGAAGAGCATACGCGGACGCCGTGCGTCTTTTCGGACGGGGACGCGCTCTCGGCTCTCGCGCGTGCGGCGCGTGCGGGCGACACGAATTATTTGGAAAAATTTCTGAAAACCACTTGAAATATCAAGTACGGATATGGTAAAATAGGAGACGCTATTGTGGATATTTTCGCGCTTTTGCGGGAGAAAGACAGCACCTTGTATTTGGAGCGAGGCTTTTCGTTCGCGCGGCATACGACGATCGGATGCGGCGGACGGGCTTCGGTGGCGGCGTATCCCTCCAATCCCGCGCAGGCGTGCGCCTTGCTTTCCTATCTCGACGGCGAAAAGATCCCGTACTGCTATCTCGGCGCGGGGGCGAACGTGTTGCCGTCGGACGAGGATTTCGACGGGGTCGTCGTGCGCTTCACCCGCATGCGCCGTCTCGCCGCGGAGGGCGACGAAGTGATCGCCGAGAGCGGCGTAACGGGCGGCGCGCTGTTGCGCTTTGCCCGCGAAAAGCGGCGGGGCGGTTTGGAATTTTTTACGGGCATCCCCATGACGGCGGGGGGCGCGGCGGCAATGAACGCGGGCGTTTCCGAGCGGCATTGTTCCGACGTCGTAACGCGCGTCATGTGCGTCTGCCGCGGTAAAATTGCCGTTTTCGGCGAAAACGATCTTCGTTATGGCGACAAGACGAGCATTTTTCTCGAAGATGGGCTTGCCGTGCTGCGGGTGCATTTCCGTACGGCGCGTTCGGCGCGCGGGGAGATCGAACGCGAACGGGCGCGGTTTGCGGCGCGGAGAGCGTCGCTTCCCGCGGGACGGAGCATGGGTTGCGTGTTCGTCAATCCCGCGGGACGTTCGGCGGGGGCGATCGTCGACGCATGCGGGCTGAAAGGCATATCCGTGGGCGGCGCGCGCGTCTCCGAAAAGCACGCCAACTTCATTCTCAACGAGGGGGCGACGGCGTCCGAGATCGCCGAGCTCATCGAAATTGTCAAACTTCGGGTTCTGGAAAGTACGGGGATCGCCCTGCGGGAGGAGATCAGGCGGTTGCCGCCCGTCCCGCCCGCACATACATAAGAGGCGGCGCAACGCCGCAAGGCTGACAATATGAAACTTACCGCAGATTATCATACGCATACCAAATATTCGGACGCGGAAACGACCGTGCTCGAAAACGTACGCCGCGCAAAGGAGATCGGGCTAAAAGAGATCGCGATCACCGAGCACGGCTACTCGCATTGGTTTTACGGCATCAAGCGCAAGGAGACAGAGAAGTGGCTCGGCGAGCTCGAAGCGGCGCGGCGGGAGACGGGAATGACCGTGCTCGCGGGCATGGAAAACAACATCCGCGGCATTTCGGGGCTGTGCGATTTCACCGAAAAGGACTACGAAAAATTCGATATCTATTTGGCGGGCGTCCATTCCGCCGCCCATTTCGATACGATGAAAGATTGGTATTTTTTCATCGCGAGCTGGTGGCGGTTCATCCTGCACATGAAGCCGACCAAGGGGCAGATCCGACACGCGACGCAGACGTATATCCGTTCCATCGAACGCAATCCCATCGACATTCTCACCCATCTCAACCATTGCTGTTTCGCCGACGTTGTGGAAGTGGCAAAATGCTGCCGCGATTACGGAACATATCTCGAAATCAGTGCGAAGAAACAGCATTTGACCGACGACGAACTGTGCGAAGTCGCGGCGACGGGCGTGCGCTTCGTCGTCAATTCCGACGCGCATTCCGTCGACAAGATCGGCGACGCAACGCTCGCCGAAGAGCAGATCGCGCGGGTGGGCATACCGCTCACCCAAATCGACAATATCGACGGCAAAAAACCGCGTTTCCGCTTTGCCGAATACAAAAAACACATGTGAGATCGCCATGGCAAACTTTTCGAGCGAGATCAGGCGGGAATTGCTCGCGCCGCCACGCAGCCGCGACGAAATGCTGTCCGAACTGCGCGCCCTCCTCTTAACGGGGGGAACGGCGGGCAGCCGCATCGTCTTTACCAGCGAGGACGAGCGCGTGGCGGAACTGTTCGTCACGCTGATGGAGCGCGCGTTCGGCGTTGCCGTGCGGCTCACGGGAGCGTCGCTCGACCCGCGCCAAAAGCGGGACAAGATCACCTTTTCCTACGAAGAGGAGAACGCCGCCGCCCTCTCTTCCGAAATTTTCGGCGTGCGGGATAATGTCCCGTGCAGGATCGCCTTTCTTCGCGGCGCGTTCCTCGGGGGCGGGAGCTGTACCCTGCCGCGCGAGGGCGCAAAGACGGGCTATCATCTCGAATTTGTGTTTCCCGACGAAGAGAGCGCGGAAGAGTTCTGCGAGCTGTTGGACGCGCTTCAACTCATAGGCAGTGTCGTCATGCGGGGCGACCGCGCCGTCGTCTACTGCAAGAGCAGGGAGGCGATCGGGGACTTTCTCTCCGTCGTACAGGCGGACGGCGCGCTGAAAACGCTCGAACAGGTGTCCGCGGCGCGGGAGGCGAGCAACAACGAAAACCGCGTGGGAAACTGCCTCGCGGGCAATGCCGACAAGGCGGCGATCGCGAGCGCGGCGCAGACGATGGCAATCTCCGAGCTCGATCAAAGCGGCGTTTTGGCGGAGCTTCCCGAGCCCTTGCGCGCCGTGGGATATGCGCGGCTTTGCTCTCCCGAACTTTCGATGGGGGAACTCGCGGAAAAACTCAACATCACGAAGAGTTGTCTCGCCCACCGTCTCCGCAGACTGATGCGTCTTGCGGGTCGGTAAGGCGCGACCGAAATACGACAGAGGGTGATTTATGACCGATTTCGTACATCTTCATCTTCATACCGAATACAGTCTGCTCGACGGTGCGGTCAAAGTGGACGATCTCGTGCGCCATTGCAAGGAAAACGGGATCGACACGGTTGCCGTGACCGACCACGGCAACATGTATTGTTCGCTTCGCTTTGCGGAAAAGTGCAAGAAAAACAACATCAAATCCATCATCGGCTGCGAATTTTACGTCGTGGACGACTTGAAGTCGCGCATCGACCAGCACGCCGACCACCTCATTCTGCTCGCCAAAAATAAGACGGGGTACATCAATCTCGTCCAGCTCGACTCGCTCGCCTTTGTCGACGGCTATTACTACCGCCCGCGCATCGACTATACCACGCTCAAACAGCATACCGACGGGGTGATCTGCCTCTCTGCCTGCCTTGCGGGACGCATTCCGCGCCTCTTGCTTGCGGGGGAGTATGAAGCCGCAAAGACGTTCGCGCTTTCCATGAAAGAGGCGTTCGGCGAGGATTTTTATATCGAGATTCAAGATCACGGCATTCCCGAACAGAAGAAGATCTTGCCGCTTCTCGTGCGCCTTGCGGAGGAGACGGGGATCGAGCTCGTCGCCACCAACGACGTGCACTACCTCAACAAAGAGGATTGGGAGATGCAGGACGTTTTGATGTGCATCCAGACCAAGCGGACGCTCGACGATCCCGCCCGCATGAAGATGTCCACGCACGAATTTTACATGAAATCGGGCGACGAAATGGCGGCACTTTTTCCCAACCTGCCGCAGGCGATCCGCAACACCCGTGTCATCGCAGACAAAGTTTCCGACGTCGATACGCCGTTCAACCTCAAATCCGATGGTACGCCCGTCTACGATAAAACGCTCATTCCGCTCTACACCGCCGACGACGGAACGCCGTCGCCCGAATATCTCACCCGCCTCACGTGGGAGGGCTTACCCAAGCGGTACGACCCCGTGACCGAGGAGATCAGACAGCGCGCGGAATACGAGCTCAAAGTGATCATCGACATGGGATTCGCCGATTACTTCCTCATCGTTTGGGACTACATAAATTGGTCGCGGCTTCACGATATTCCCGTAGGACCGGGGCGCGGCTCTGGCGTCGGGAGCATCGTCGCCTACGCCATCGGCATTACCAATGTCGACCCGCTTCGGTACGATCTGCTCTTCGAGCGGTTTCTCAATCCCGACCGCGTCTCCATGCCCGACTTCGACGTCGACTTCTGCACGGCGCGGCGGGGGGAGACCATCGAATATGTGCGCAGACGCTATCATCCCGAGAACGTGGCGCAGATCGTCACGTTCGGGACGCTCGCTTCCCGCGCCGTCATCAAAGACGTCGGGCGGGTCATGCGCGTTCCGTACGCCGAGACCGACCGCGTGACCAAGCTCATGGACGGGCGGTCGACCATCCGCGAACTGCTCGGGCTGAACATCGAGGCGTGCCGCAAGAAGTATAAGGAGACGGAGGGCGACCCCGAAAAGCACGACGAGGCGGCGAAAAAGCTCGCCGAACAGGAGGGCAAGCGCAATCCCGAATTTGTGGAGATCTACGAGACGGACGAGACGTTGAAGCGGGTCATCGACATGGGCTTGAAGCTCGAAGGCATGCCGCGCAACACCTCAATGCACGCCGCGGGCGTCGTCATTTGCCGCAAGCGCATTGCCGACAACGTTCCGCTTTCGCGCAACGGCGAGGACATCACGACGCAGTTCGACATGAAAGAGGTGGAGTCCATCGGAATGCTCAAAATGGACTTCCTCGCGCTCACGACGCTCACCGACATCAAAAAGGCATGCGACTATATTTTGGAAGATACGGGCGTGGCAGTCGAGTTCGGGCAGGAATGCGACGACCCCAAGGCGTACGAGCTCATCTCCGAGGGGGATACCGACGCGGTGTTCCAGCTTGAACAGGGGGGCATGAAGCGGTTCATGAAACAGTTGCAGCCCACCTGTCTCGAAGATCTCATCGCGGGCATCTCGCTCTACCGCCCGGGTCCCATGGACTTCATTCCCGACTATCTCAAAAACCGCGCCGATCCCGCGCATATCCATTATCTTACGCCGCTTTTGAAGCCCATTCTCGAAAAGACGTACGGCGTGATCATCTACCAAGAGCAGGTCATGCAGATCTTCCAGAACCTTGCGGGCTATTCGCTCGGACAGGCAGATCTCGTCCGCCGCGCCATGGCGAAAAAGCACCGTTCCGAGCTGATGGCGCAAAAGGATAAATTCATCTACGGCGATCTCGATAAGGTTGTCGGGAAAGATAAAGACGGCAACCCCGTTATGGGGAATATTTCGGGTTGCGTCTCCAAGGGCATTCCGCCCGAAGTCGCCGCCGAGCTCTTCGCGCAAATGGAGAGCTTCGCCTCGTACGCTTTCAACAAATCGCACGCCGCGGCGTACGCCGTTGTCACCTACCAGACCGCCTATCTCAAAAAGTACTATCCCAAAGAGTTCCTCGCGGGCGTGCTCAACAACCGTATCGACAAGATCGACGAGATCGCGAAATACATCGTCTACATGAAAGAAAAGGGGATCAAGGTCTACCCGCCCGACGTGAACACCTCCAAAGCCTACTTCTCGGTGCAGGGCGACGGGTTGCGCATCGGACTTTGCGCGTTGCGCGGCGTCGGGATCGCGGCGATGGAGAGCATCATGCGGGAACGAGACGAGAACGGGAAGTTTTCGGACTTCTCCGATTTCCTCATGCGGTGTACGAAATTCGTCAACAAACGCATGGTGGAGGCGTTGATCTTCGGCGGCGCGTTCGACAGCATGGGCAAGCGGCGGTCGCAGTACGAGGCGGTCTACGAGGAGCTCATGCGGCGGATCGCGGGGATCGACAAGCAGAAGGCGAGCGCGCAAATGTCGCTGTTCGGCGACATCATCGAGGAAAACGCCCCCGAAGTCATCTATCCCGACCTCCCCGAATGGGACGCGGAGGAGCTGTTGTCCCGCGAAAAGTCGGTGCTCGGCGTCTACGTCAGCGGTCACCCGTTCGAGGCGTACGCGCGCTATTTCGAGAATGCGAGCTTCCACTGCGGCATGCTCGCCGATTACGAAGAGGACGAGGAGACGGGGGACAGGATCTATCACAGGATCAAGAGCGGCGACCCCGTTACCATGGGCGGGCTGGTCGCGTCCGTCAAAAAGAAGAACACCAAGGGCGGCGCGGTGATGGCGTTCGTGGGGATCGAAGATCTCTACGGGAGCGTGGAATGCGTGGCGTTCCCGCGCGTGTACGAGCGCGCGCGCGCCTTTCTCAAACAAGACGCCGTCGTGAAGATTTCGGGGAAGATCGACATTTCGCCCGACAAAGCACCGTCTGTCATCGTCGATACGATCGAGGAATTCCGTCTGCCCGAGGAGAAAAAGCCGCAGCCCCAAGAGACGGGCGAAAGCGTCCTTTGGCTGGACGCCCGCGGGTTGAGCGAGGAGGAATTTGGGGAATTTGCCGAAATGCTCGCGGAATACCCGGGGAAGCAGACCGCCGTCGTGTTGCGGGAAGGGAAGCGATTCCGCGCCCGCGTCAACCTCAACCGCGCCTTTTCTGCGGAACTTCGCGCATTTTTGCCCGAAAGCGCGGTAAAATTACAATAAAGTTTTTCACAACAAAAAAACAAAAACCCCTTTTCTTTTTGCGCGGAATCTGTTATAATTATTTCGATAAAAACAAAAGGGGAAACGGAGGATCATTATGAAGCGTATTGGTTTATTGACAAGCGGCGGCGACGCGCCCGGTATGAACGCCGCGATTCGCGCGGTCGTGCGGACGGCGATCTATTACGGCATGGAAGTCTACGGGATCGAGCGCGGCTATGCGGGTCTGATCGACGATACGATGATGCCCATGGAAATGCGCAGCGTCTCCGACATCGTCCAGCGCGGCGGCACAAAACTTCGCACGGCGCGCTGTCTCGAAATGCTCACCGTCGACGGGCAGAAAAAAGCCGTCGCTACGCTCGAAAAGCGGGGGATCGAGGGGCTCGTCGTCATCGGCGGCGACGGTTCGTTCCGCGGCGCGAAGTGCCTCACCGAAAATTACGGCATTCCCACCATCGGCATTCCCGGGACGATCGACAACGACTTGCAATATACCGACTATACGCTCGGGTTCGATACGGCGGTCAACACCTGCCTCGACGTCATCAATAAACTGCGCGACACGATGAACTCGCACGAGCGCATCTCCGTCGTCGAGGTCATGGGGCGGCATTGCGGCGACATCGCGCTCTACGTGGGGATCACCTCGGGCGCGGAGATCATTGTCGTTCCCGAAATTTCCTACGATTTAGACGACATCGTCATGCGCATCAACCGTTCCCGCGCGAACGGAAAGCATTCCAACATCATCGTCGTTGCCGAGGGGGCGACGAGCGCGGACGCGTTTGCCAAGCAGTTGCAGGAAGTCACGACGTATTCGGTGCGCGCCACCAACATCGGGCACATCCAGCGCGGCGGCTCGCCCTCGATGGCAGACAGAATGCTCGCGGCGCAGTTCGGTAACAAGGCGGTGCGCCTGCTCAAAGACGGCATCGGCAACCGCGTCGTCGGCATTCATAAAAACGAGATCATCGACATGGACATCATCGAGGCTGTCTCCATGAAGAAGAAGTTCAATTACGAGCTTTACGAGACCCTGCAAATGATCTCCCTGTGATGTTTCTGACAAAATTTGTATTCCGTTCACAAATTTTTTGCGGAAAACACTTGAATTTTTCGGTGCAAACCGTATAATAGAATCGTAAACAAAGTGACGCAATGCGACGCAAGGGGCGGCGCGCGTGGAGGGGTAAGTATGATTTTAACGGTATGTTTGAGCCCGAGCGTAGACGTTACGGTCGAGCTTGATTCGCTGAATATCGGAAAGGTGAACGTCGTAAAGAGTAAGACGTTCTCGTTTACGGGAAAGGCGATCAACGTGGCGATCGGCGTGGCGCGCTTGGGCGCGGAAGTCCAGGCAACGGGCTTTATGTACAACGAAAACGGCGCGATGTTCGAACGCGCGCTGGACCGCGAGGGCGTACCGTTCTCTTTCGTTTGGAACAGCGGCAGAGTGCGTGAAAATTACAAGTGTATCGACAAAAAGTCCATGCTCACCGAGATCAACGACATCGGCGAGCAGGTCGGCGCGGATAAACTCGTCGAGCTCATGCAAATGATCCAGAGTTTTTCCCAGCGTTCGGACGTTACCGTCATTTCGGGCGGATTGCCCCGCGGCGTCGACGCAAGCTACTACCGCGAGATCTTCCGCGCCGTCGATCCCAAGTCGCTTCGCATCGCCGACACCGAGGGGGCGAAACTCTTTGCCGCCCTCGAAGCGGGGATCGACCTCGTAAAGCCCAATCTCGAAGAGCTCGAAGAAACGCTCGGCAGGGAGCTCAACACGCAGGACGAAATGCTTCGCGCCTGCCGCGAACTGCTCGACCGCGGCGCAAAGACGGTGCTTCTGTCGCTCGGCAAAGACGGGGCGATCATCACGGACGGGTCGAAGAATTACTATTGTAAGAGCATCAACGTTGCCGTCAATTCCACGGTCGGCGCGGGGGACGGCATGGTCGCCGCCGCCGCGGTGATGATGCAACAGGGCGCGTCGTTGCCCGATATCCTGCGCGCGGGGGTCGCGGCGGGAACGGCGACGGTCACCACGTTCGGGACGATTTCTTTCATCAAGAAAAAGTACGAAGAGATTTTCGGCAGTTTGAGCGTTACGGAGTTTTAAGGGGGAGCGGAGTTTTTAGCATGTTGGATCTTGAAACGATCAAAGCGGATGAAGAAGTCATTACCATTATGGAAATGACGCGGACTTCCATCGAGGCTCTGGGATTTACCGAACATTCCCGTCGCCATTGTTCCATCGTCAGCAAGTGGACGGGGGAGATCTTGCGCGGGCTCGGGAAACCGCCCGAACGGGTACAGCTCGCGGAGATCGCGGGATATTTGCACGACATCGGCAACTGCGTCAACCGCCAAGACCACGCCCAGAGCGGCGCGATCCTCGCCTACAATATTTTGAAGCGCATGGGCATGGACACACAGTCGGCGTCGGCTGTCATGCTCGCGATCGGAAACCACGACGAGCACTACGGCACGCCCGTCTCCGACATTTCGAGCGCGCTCATCATCGCCGACAAGGCGGACGTGCACAAGAGCCGCGTAAAGAAGCCCATTGAGAACGTTTTGAGCGCGAACATCCACGACCGCGTGAATCTCGCCGCCGAGCGTTCCTATCTCACGGTCGACCGCGCGCGCGACAGCATCGCGCTCAATATCGAGATCGACACGGCGATCTGTTCGGTGATGGATTACTTTGAGATCTACTTTTCGCGCATGCAGCTTTGCCGCAAAGCCGCGGAGTTCCTCGGGTGCAAATTCAGCCTCATCATCAACGACACGCGCCTCGTTTGAGGGCGGGTTTTTGTGTAACTTTTTGCGCCTTTCGTTTCACGGACAAAAAACGACGATTTTCGCCCAAACCACAAGATATAGTGGTCGAACAAAAAATTTTTCGCAAAATCTTGCGGCAAACACTTGACAAAGCATGCGCGCCGTCGTATAATGAGAGCGTTCCCGTTTTCGGGGACGCTTTTTTCCCGACCGGGGGGAAGGGGAATATGAACGAAGGAGCGCAGCCATGAAGATCATCAAGAGAAACGGCGCGGAGGTAAGGTTCGACATCGCCAAAATTCTCAATGCCATTCGCAAGGCGAACAATGAAGTGAGCGAGGGAAACCGTCTCACGGAGGAGCAGATCGAGAAGATCGCACAGAACGTAAAGGGGTTGGCGGGCGACCTCAACCGCGCCGTCAACGTCGAGGAGATCCAGGATTTCGTCGAGAACCAGATCATGGACCAAAAGGCGTATGCCGTCGCGCGTAAGTACATCACCTATCGCTATACGCGCGCGCTCATCCGCAAGTCCAATACGACGGACGCGCAGATCCTCACGCTCATCGAGTGCAACAACGAAGAAGTCAAGCAGGAGAATTCCAACAAGAATCCCACGGTAAATTCCGTCCAGCGCGACTACATGGCGGGCGAAGTCAGCAAAGACATCACGCGCCGCATTTTGTTGCCGCGCGAGATCGTCGAAGCGCACGACGAGGGGATCATCCATTTCCATGACGCAGACTATTTTGCACAGCACATGCACAACTGCGACCTCGTGAACCTCGAAGATATGTTGCAAAACGGCACGGTGATCTCGGGTACGTTCATCGAGAAGCCGCATTCCTTTTCCACCGCCTGCAATATCGCGACGCAGATCATCGCGCAGGTCGCCTCCAACCAATACGGCGGGCAGAGCATTTCGCTCACCCACCTTGCGCCTTTCGTCGAGATCAGCCGCCGCAAGATCCGCGCCGAAGTGAAAGAGGAGCTCGCGAGCGTCGGCATCGACGACGAGGCGAGGATCGCGGCGATCGCCGAAAAGCGGTTGCGCGATGAGATCAAGCGCGGCATCCAAACCATTCAATATCAGGTCGTCACCCTGCTTACCACCAACGGACAAGCACCCTTTGTCACCGTATTTATGTACCTCGGCGAGGCGCGTTCGGAGGAGGAGCGGCACGATCTCGCGCTCATCATCGAGGAGACGCTCAACCAGCGCATTCAGGGCGTGAAGAACGAATCGGGCGTATGGGTCACGCCCGCCTTCCCCAAACTCATCTATGTGCTCGAAGAGGACAACGTTCGCGAGGGGAGCAAGTATTGGTATTTGACCGAGCTCGCGGCGCGTTGCACGGCGAAGCGTATGGTCCCCGACTATATCTCCGAAAAGAAGATGCTCGAATATAAGGTCGACCGCAACGGCGAGGGACATTGCTATACCTGTATGGGTTGCCGCAGTTTCCTCACGCCCTACGTCGACGAAAACGGCAAGCCGAAGTATTACGGCAGGTTTAACCAAGGCGTCGTTACCATCAACCTCGTAGACGTCGCGCTCTCTTCGGAGGGGGACGAGGACGCTTTCTGGAAGATTTTCGACGAGCGGCTCGAACTGTGCTACCGCGCGCTCATGTACCGCCATAACCGTTTGAAGGGAACGCTGTCCGACGCCGCGCCCATCCTTTGGCAATACGGCGCGCTGGCGCGCCTCAAAAAGGGCGAACCCATCGACAAGTTGCTCTACGGCGGCTATTCGACCATTTCCCTCGGCTATGCGGGGCTCTACGAGTGCGTCAAGTACATGACGGGTAAATCGCACACCGATCCCGAAGCCAAGCCGTTTGCCCTCCGCGTGATGCAGCACATGAACGACAAGTGCAAGGAGTGGAAGAAGAAAGAGAATATCGACTTCTCGCTCTACGGGACGCCGTTGGAGAGCACGACGTACAAGTTTGCGAAGTGCCTACAACAGCGGTTCGGCGTCATTCCCGGCGTGACCGACAAAAACTACATCACGAACAGCTATCATGTGCACGTCACCGAGAAGATCGACGCGTTCACCAAGCTCAAATTCGAGAGCGAGTTCCAACAGCTCTCGCCCGGCGGCGCGATCTCCTATGTGGAAGTGCCCAACATGCAAGACAATATCCCCGCGGTGCTCGCCGTTATGCAGTACATCTACGACAACATCATGTACGCCGAGCTGAACACCAAGAGCGACTACTGCCAGAACTGCGGTTACGACGGCGAGATCGCTATCGTAGAAGAGGATGGAAAACTGCTTTGGGAGTGCCCGTACTGCCATAACCGCGACCAGAGCAAGATGAACGTTGCGCGGCGCACCTGCGGCTACATCGGCACGCAGTATTGGAATCAAGGCAGGACGCAGGAGATCAAAGACAGAGTGTTGCACTTGTAATGAACATTGCGGAACTCAAAAAGACGGATATCGCAAACGGAGAGGGAGTTCGTGTTTCCCTCTTCGTTTCGGGTTGTACGCGACATTGCAAGAACTGCTTCAACCGCGTTGCGTGGGATTTCGGCTACGGCGAACCGTTCACGCCGCAAAAAGAGGAGGAAGTGCTTCACGCGCTTGCGCCCGACTACATCGCGGGGCTCTCCCTTTTGGGGGGAGACCCCTTTGAGCCGTCTAACCAGCGCGCGCTGCTGCCCTTTGTAAGGCAGGTGAAAGAGCGTTATCCCCATAAGAATATCTGGTGTTATACGGGCTATACTTACAAGGACGGGGGGATCGAAGAGCCGCAGGCGCAGTGCGGGCAAACGCGGGAACTCATCTCGCTCATCGATGTGCTCGTCGACGGACAATTCGTTGAGGAGCTGAAAGACATCCGTTTGAAGTTCCGCGGCTCGTCCAACCAACGCGTGATCGACGTAAAACGCTCTTTGGAGCGCGGGTGCATAGTACTCTATCTGACATAGTATTTATTTTTTTCAAAATATTATAAAAAATCAAATGCAACAGGAGAAAGAAAGATGAACAAATTACAATTACGCAGGTATGCAAAATTGCTCGCGCGGACGGGCGTAAACGTGAAGAAAGGACAGTGGGTCGTGGTGGAAGCCTATCTCGACCAACCCGAATTCGTGGAGATGTGCGTGGAAGAGCTGTATCGCGCAGGCGCGGGCAAGGTGACCGTGGAATGGGCGCACCAGCCGCTCACCTCCCTGCGCTATAAATACGAGTCGCAGACCACGCTCGAAGCGTTTGCAAAGTGGGAGATCGAAAAGCTCGAACACGAAAAGCAGGAGCTCCCCGCCATGCTCTATCTCGAATCCGCCGATCCCGACGGGCTCAAAGGGGTCGACCAAGATAAATTCACCGCCGTGCGGGTGGCGCGTTCCAAGATCGTCAAACCCATCCGCGACGACATGGAGAACCGCTACCAATGGTGCATCGCGGCAGTCCCCGGGAAGGCGTGGGCGAAAAAGGTGTTCCCCGATCTCATGGTGAATACCGCCGTCGAAAGGCTGTGGGACGCCATTTTGGCGGCTTCGCGTGCCGACGGTCCCGATCCCGTGCGCGCGTGGATGCATCATAACGACGAACTTGCCGCGCGGTGCGACCACCTCAACCGCTTAAAACTTACCGCGCTCGAATACCGTTCCTCCAACGGCACCGATTTCAAAGTGGGGCTGATCGAGGGAAGCATGTTCAAAGGGGGCGGCGAGGAGACCGTTTCGGGCAACTATTTCAATCCCAACATTCCCTCGGAGGAGATCTTCATCTCGCCCAAGGCGGGGGATGCGGAGGGCGTCGTCTATTCGACCAAGCCGCTTTCCTATCAAGGCGAGCTTATCGAGGATTTCAGCGTCCGTTTCGAGGGCGGGAAAGTCGTCGAGGTGAAGGCGAAGAAAAATCAGGCGTTGCTCGAAAAGATGGTTTCGATGGACGAGGGGGCGCGGATGCTCGGCGAATGCGCGCTCATCGGCTACGATTCGCCCATCAACAACGCGGGCATTCTCTTCTATAATACGCTGTTCGACGAGAATGCGAGCTGCCACCTCGCGCTCGGCAGGGGGTTCAACGAATGCCTGCGCGGGTTCGAAAATATGACGAAAGAGGAGATCAAGGCAAAGGGGATCAACGACAGTATGATCCACGTCGATTTCATGATTGGGAGCAAGGATCTCGAGATCGTCGGGATCGGACGGGGCGGCGCGCGCGTCCAGATCTTCAAAGACGGAAATTGGGCGTTATAAGCGTTTCATCCGCCGCATTTCGGGGTATATATAGGGAAATCTATTTCGGAGCAATTCAACTATGATCAAAATCGACATCTATTCCGGATTCCTCGGCGCGGGAAAGACGACGCTCATCAAAAAACTCATCAAAGAAGCCTATTGCGGCGAAAAGGTCGTGCTCATCGAAAACGAGTTCGGCGAGATCGGCGTAGACGGCGGATTTCTGCGCGACGCGGGGATCGAGATCACCGAGATGAATTCTGGCTGCATATGCTGTTCTCTCGTGGGGGATTTCGCCAAGGCACTCAAAGAAGTTGCTGCAAAATTCTCGCCCGACCGCATCGTGATCGAGCCTTCGGGCGTCGGGAAACTCTCCGACGTCATCAAGGCGGTCCAACGCGCCGCCGTTCCGAACAGCAAACTGAACGCCTTCTGCACCGTGGTCGACGTCAAGAAATGCAAGATGTATTTGCGCAATTTCGGCGAATTTTTCCTCGATCAGGTGGAGAACGCGAGCTGTATCGTCCTTTCGCGCACCGCGGACAGCGCAAAAACCGAGGAGGCAGTCGCCCTGCTTCGCGAGCACACGGGCGTTACGATCGTGACGACCGAGTGGGACGCGCTCGACGGCAAGGCGATCCTCGAAGCCATGCAACGCACCGATTCGCTCACCGCCGAGCTTGAAAAACTTGCCGCGGAGGCAGACGAGGACGAACACGAGCATCATCATCACCACCATCACCATGACGATGAGGACGATGAGGACGAGCATGAACATCATCACCATGACGATGAGGACGATGACGATGATGAGCACGAACATCACCACCATCACCACGATGACGACGATGACGACGACGAACACGAACATCATCACCATCATCATGCCGACGAGATTTTTTCGAGTTGGGGCGTGGAGACGGCGAAGAAGTTCACGCGCGAGGAGCTCGAAGCCAAGCTCGACGCCCTCTCGACGGGCGAATACGGGCAGGTCTTGCGCGCAAAGGGCATTGTAGACGGCGCGGGCGAGTGGCTGTATTTCGACTACGTCCCCGAAGAGCGGGAGATCCGAACGGGCGCGCCCGCGGTGACGGGGCGGCTCTGCGTGATCGGTTGCAAGCTCGACGAAGGCAAGCTCGCGGCGTTGTTTGCCAAGTAATATCAGAAGAATGAAAGAGATACCCGTCTATCTTTTTCTCGGCTTTTTGGAGTCGGGAAAGACAAAATTCATACAGGAAACGTTCGAGGACAGTCGGTTCGACGATACGCACGAGCGCACCCTGCTTCTCGTCTGCGAGGAGGGGGAGGAGGAGTACGATCCCGCGCGCTTTGCGGTCGTCGATTATGCGGTGGAGGTCGTTCCGCAGGGCAAGCTCGACCTTGCGACGCTCACGCTTTTGCAGAAAAAGCACCGCCCCGAGCGGGTCGTCGTGGAATACAACGGCATGCTCACGCTTGACGCATTCTTCGAAGCCATGCCCGACGGCTGGGCGATCGCGCAGGTCATGACCTTTTTCGACGCGACGACGTTCCTTTCCTACAACCAAAACATGCGCCAGCTCGTGTACGACAAGGTGCAATACGCCGATATGGTCGTGTTCAACCGCTTCAAAAAGGAAGATTCGCAGGAGGAATTTCATAAAATCATCCGCGCGATGAGCCGCCGTCCCGGGATCGTGTACGAATATACGGACGGTCAGGCGGTGTACGACGAGATCCAAGACCCGCTTCCGTTCGATATCGACGCAAAGATCGTAGAGATAGAGGACAGGGACTACGCCTTTTTCTACCGCGATCTCATGGAAGAGACCGAAAAATACCGCGGAAAGGTCGTCCGTTTCAAGGGGCTTTGCGCCGTGGATAAGCGGTTGAAAGAGGGGACGATCGTCGTCGGTCGGCATATTATGACGTGTTGCGAAGCGGACATCGCATACAGCGGTCTCGTCTTGATGCACGCTTCTACGCTTCCCATTAAAACGCGGGATTGGGTCACGGTTACCGCCCGTATCGACCTCGAATTTCACAAGGTCTACGGACAGGTAGGACCTGTGTTAAAGGCTTCCGCGATCGACTTTGCCGAGCCGCCCGAACAAGAGGTTGCAACGTTCTTTTGAGAAAACGGCCGCGTAAGCGGTCTTTTTCGTTGGAAGTTTTCATATCGTATTGACAACGCGGCGCGTTTTGTGTATAATTTAATTGATAAGGTTACTACGGGGGAAAAGGAGGGAACAATGCGGACGATCATCGTGTACTATTCGCAAGGCGGCAATACGCGCGCGGTCGCGCGGCTTCTTTCTGGAATGTTGAAAGCGGACCTCTATGAGATCCGTACGCGTACGCCCTATCCCGACGATTACGATCTGCTTCTCGGCTTGGGGAAGAAAGAGGTGGAGAGTGGCTATATGCCGCCCGTCGAACAGGATTGTCCCGACCTCGACGCATATGACGCGATCGTGTTCGGAACGCCCGTGTGGTGGGGGACGTTCGCGCCCGCCGTGCGCACATTCCTCTCCGAGCACGGCTGGAAAGGGCGGCACATCTATCCGTTCGCCACGAACGGCGGTTCGATCGGGCGGACGACCACCCAACTCAAACGCGCCATGCGGGGCGCGGTCATCGCGCCCACGCTCAATCTTCGCTTCGAGGACAGAACGCTCGTCTCGCCCGCGGGCAATATCCGCGCATGGGCGGAGCGCGTCCGCTGATGTTCGAACGTCTTACGCGGCAATACGGCGAACGCGGGGAGGTCTATCTTACGGGATTCGACCGTCCCGAAACCTTTCGCGTCAACAGCTTGAAGTCGACGCGGGAGCGGGTGGAGAGGGAGCTCGATTCCCGCAAAATTCCGTATCGCGGCGTGCCTTGGTATCGCGACGCCTTTATCGTCCCGCGCGGGAGCGGGCTTGCCGAGAGCGAGCTCTTCCGTGCGGGCGAAATTTATTTGCAAAGCCTCTCTTCGATGATGCCGCCCCTGCTTCTCAACGCCGCGGCGGGGGAGAGCGTGCTCGACATGACTGCCGCCCCGGGCGGCAAAACGACGCAGATCTGCGCCCTTACGGAGGGACGCGCCCTCGTGACCGCCTGCGAAAGAGACAAGTTCCGCTACGAACGGCTTCGGTTCAATTTGGAGCGGCAAGGGGCGGCGCGCGTGACGGCGATCAAAACGGACGCCTTGCTTCTCGACGAAAATTTTTCGTTCGACAAGATTTTGCTCGACGCGCCGTGCAGCGGAAGCGGAACGTACACGCCCGCGTCCCGTCCCCGTCTTACGGAAGAATATTTGCAAAAATGCGTACAAACGCAAGAAAAATTGCTGAAAAAGGCATATAAACTGCTGAAACGCGGCGGGCGGTTGGTGTATTCCACCTGCTCGATCTTTCCCGAGGAGAACGGGGATCATTTTGTTCGGCTTCCGAGCGAGATGCGGCTTAAGGAATGCCGCCCGTTCGAAGGCGTTCCGTATCTTCCCTCCCTCGGCGGGACATTGCAGATCGAGCCGACTGAGCTCTATGAGGGATTCTTCCTCGCCGTTCTCGAAAAACGGTGAACGCACGGCGCGACAACATTTTTGTAATAGCGTAAAAAAATCCGATAGCGTAGGGCTATCGGATTTTTTTAAGATACGTCGAACAGGGAGAGCTGTTTTCCGCTTTGGACGAGGTAGGAATCCTGGTTGGCGGGAATGAACACGTCGTCGTCGCCGACGCTTCCGATGAGAAGCGGGGAGGCGGGGTCGTGCCGCGCGGCGTTCTCCTTGACGAGCGATTCGTTGCGGTTGGCGTTGCAGTAGCGACACATGCTCGAACAGCTATCGTATGTGCCTACGTCGCGGCTCTCGATGCACGAACAGTCGCGCTTGTTCCCGCGGTGGGCGATATTTTGGAACTGACAGCCGTTCGCGGCGGCAATGTCGTCGAGAAGAACGCAAGCCTTGCGCTCGATCCCTGCGGCAGTCGGACGTTCGCCCCGCCCGCAAATGCGGATCGGCAAGCCGTATTTTTGCCCGACCGCCCCGAGCGCGGCGAGGATCGCTACCTCTTGGGTCTTGTCCGTCGGGATAAAATCGCGGATGCGCTCGCGCAAAGGCATGCTCGCCTCCGCAAAATTCACGATGCAACCGCGCACATAGGGGGCGATCTTTTCGGCAAGATTTTCAAAGGTTTCGCCGTGCCATGCGGCGGTGTACGCGCCGTTCAGAAGAATGGGGTCGTACCGCCAGAACACCTTTTCCCGACCCACGAGCGCGGAGAGGGACTTCAACGCGGCGAGCGTATCGGATAGGGCGGGCGTGTTCGGTTCTATGTCGCGCCCGTAGCCGTTGACCGTATAATGGAAGAGGGTGCGGTAGCGGTAGGAGATCTCGTGGAGATCTGCAAGGATGGGCATGTAATTTTTGGAGCAGAACAGCACGGCGTCGATGCGCTCGGGCGAAAGCTCGTAGCTTGCGATCCTGTGCGGGAAGAGGGGATTGCGCGAATACACGAATCCCTCGCGAAAACGTTGGATGAGCCATTTCGAATAGTGCGTTACGATATCCGTACGAAGTCCCACATTGAGTAGCATTGTATCACCTCGCCGAACAGTATAACATATTTTCGGCGAATTGTAAAGCCGTCGATCTCCCGGTCCCGACGCCATAAAACGCCGTAAAAATTGCGCGGAACGTTTGACAAATACCTTGCGCGGTGCTAAACTGTCGTTTGGTCGGATTCCCGATCGCGGAAGCCGAACACGGAAGAGATATGGTAGTTACTTTGTGCATTTGCGCCGTCACCTGCGTGCTCATGATCTGCGGCGTGCTGTTTTTCCCGAAGATCAAGCTCGGGAGGCTGTCCGTCGACAGTTATTGGGTGGTTACGCTGCTCGGCGCAGCGGTTTTATTGATCAGCGGCGAGGCGGACGTCGCGGCGGTGGGGCGGGCGTTGATCGCCGATACCGCCATCAATCCGCTGAAAATTCTGATCCTGTTTCTCTCCATGACCGTCCTTTCCGTCTTTTTGGACGAGCTGGGATTTTTCCGTTACCTTGCAAGCGCGGTGTTAAAGCGCGCGCACGCGGGGCAGACCAAACTCTTTTTGTATCTCTATTTGATGGTGTCCGTCCTCACCGTGTTTACGTCGAACGACGTGATCATTCTCTCGTTTACGCCCTTTATTTGTTACTTTGCCCAGGAGGCGAAGATCGACCCCATCCCGTATCTCGCCGCGGAATTTGTCGCGGCGAACACATGGAGCATGGCACTCGTCATCGGCAATCCGACGAATATCTATCTTGCCACGGCGTACGGGCTCGACTTTGTATCCTACCTCAAATTGAGCATTTTGCCGACGGTCGCCGCTGGAACGGTCGCCTTTTGCGCGCTTTTTCTGCTCTTCCGAAAAAAACTCAAAGCACCCATGCAGGGGGAAGCCGAGGTCGTAACGATCGAAGATAAGCCGATGCTTGCGATCGGGCTCGTTCACCTCATCGCATGCACGGTTTTACTGGCAATCGGCTCTTATATCGGGCTCGAAATGTGGCTTGTGTCGCTCTGCGCCGTCGCCAGTCTGTTTTTGTGCGCGGGGATCGCCGCCGCAGTGCGCAAAGAGCGTCCGCATGCCCTGTTCGGCTGTCTCCGCCGCGCGCCCTATCCGCTCGTGCCGTTCGTGCTCTCCATGTTCGTAATGATCGTCGTGCTCTCCCAAAAGGGCGTTACGGCGATCATCGGCGACTTCTTCGGCGAGCGGCTTGCGGTATTCAAATACGGCGTCGCCTCTTTCTTCGTCGCCAATCTCATCAACAATATCCCGATGAGCGTGCTGTTTTCGTCCATTCTCTCCACCGTGGGCGGGGAGACGGCTCTGGGAGCGGTGATGGCGACGGTCGTCGGCTCGAATCTCGGAGCGTTCTTTACGCCGATCGGCGCGCTCGCGGGGATCATGTGGAGCGATATCCTCAACCGCCATGCGCTGAAATTCGGCTATCTTGACTTCTTGAAGATCGGCGTTACGGTCGCCCTGCCGACGCTCGCCGCCGCGCTCGGCACGCTGTATCTCGTCTTGCTCATATAGGAGGACATATGGAGATTTGGAACGCGTACGACGCGGACTTTAAGATCGTAGAAGGCAAAACGCTCGTGCGGGGCGAGGAGATCCCGCAAGGGCTGTATCACCTCGTTTGCGATATCCTCGTGCGCCACGCCGACGGGAGCTATCTCATCATGCGGCGCGATCCGAGAATACATTGCGGGAACTTTTGGCAAGCGACGGCGGGGGGATCGGCTCTCTTCGGAGAATCCCCGCGCGCCTGCGCCATGCGCGAGCTCAAAGAGGAGACGGGGATCGCCGCCCGCGATCTTGCGGAAGTCGGCAGACTGAAAAGCAAAAATACGCATTATGTCGAGTTTCTTTGCGTTACCGACCAAGACAAGGACAGCGTTACTTTGCAGGAGGGGGAGACCGTCGATTTCCGCTGGGTGAGCAAAGAGGAGCTTCTTTTGCGGGAAAATGAGATCATGCTCGTCGGGCGCATGCAACAATTTCTCGACGAGTTGAAAGCATAACGTAGAAAACAATGGTATATTTCAAAAACAGGCGAGGGACTCCTCGCCTGTTTTTGAAACTTGTCTTGAATCGCGGTTTGCTCATGCGGCAGGGGTCATTTTATCCGCAAATCTTGCGTAGGTGATCCCCACAAAAGCACCGTTATGCTTATGGATCTCGCCGTTGTCGAAAACAAAGTAGCCGTTTTTAACGCCATATCCGTAAAACGTAAACGTGTAAGCCGTCTCGCCGCCCCGATAAAACGTAACGACCACTTTGTCCCGATAGTTTTCCGTGTCGATTTTTTTGTACGTCTTTTTGCTGTACAACGACCCGTCGATCTGCTGATACAACTGCGCGATGAGTTCTTTGTCGGACGACGTTCCGTAAAATTCCTTATCGCTGTCGGACGGATTGCGGGAGGAGGAACGGGCGATGTGACGGTATTCGAGCGACGCCGCGTCATAGCTTTCGACGTCTAAATTCAATTCGAGTTTGGGCCAGCCTTTCATGCTGCCGCCGCAGGAGCAGAGGAATAGCAAAAGAAAGGGGAGCAACAGACAAAATAGTTTTTTCATACATCTCCTTTTCGCCGACCGCATTTTTTAACCGATTTGTGATTCTATCATACCATATTTCCACGGTTTGTCAAGAGATAAAACCGTTTTTGCCGTGTCATTCGATTTCTTGTTTGTCTTGATTTTCCTATGCGGCTGTGATATAATGGGAACGACAAACGGGAATTCGGGGAGGCTTTTTTAATGAAAAAAGTATTTTTAACCATCATGGTTTGTTTCATGGCTATATTTACTTTAACATTGACCGCTTGCGGCGACGTGGTGCCGGTGATCTCTTCGCCCTGCGGGCTCGAGAGCGTCGTCGGCGGGGAGGGCAAAGAGGAAGCGTTTCATAGTTCCTCCCGCCTCCTCGCACGGGGTCGAAAGAATTTTCAATGCCTTCACGGCATCAAAAAACAGCCCTCTGCCAACCCAGATCAGGGCTCCCAAAAAATCTTGCAAAGCAAGATTTTTTGGGAAAAAGGAGACGCAGGCGTAAAAAGCAAAGAAGTTGCCTTTTGGGCAACTTCTTGCAAAATGCGCCTTGCGGCGACGTGGTGCCGGTGATCGGGGTCGAACCGATACGGTATTTCTACCACAGGATTTTGAGTTATAAACCAAAAGCTATAACTGCATATTTGGTGGTGCGCAATACTTTCAACCGCAAGATATAGTGTTCTGATTGACGTTTTTTAAGCCGATTTTTTGGTAAATCTTTGGTAAAAAATCTACTTTTCACCATCAATAAACCTCTCAATGAGCATTAAAATACCGCCGTACTTCTCACGATAAACGGCGGTTTTCTCTTCGTTGCTTAAATCCCCTCGTAGGAATATTCCGACATCTAACTGCTCTGGGTGAGTATAGATTTTGACTGTCGTATCTATCGTTGAGTGTCCCATCCATAGCGAGACTGTCTTTACGTCCACTTTCTCGACACAGATTTGGACCGTCCCGAAAGTATGTCGAAGATCGTGAGGCTTATGCCCCCGCTCCTTTCCCCATACTTTTCGGAAGTAACGATCTGCCTCATCTTTGTCGAAAGGGAAGTAGGCGCCGCGCTTGGGCTTCAATGATAGTAGCAGTTTCTCAACAAGCGGAGTGAGCGGTATTCGCCGGTTTGAACCTTCCGTTTTTGTTCCGCGAATAGACAAAATCTTGTTCTTGAAGTCCACGTCCTCTGCCCGAACCGTAAGTCCCTCGGCGCGCCGTGCTCCCGTTAGATACAGGAAAATGAAATAGCACTTCTGCTCGTAAGTGAGCTTGTCGCTTTGGAAGAGCAAAGTGAATAACTCTTCTTGTTCGTCGAAGGAGAACGCTTTTCCCTGTTCGCCGTTGTGCCTCATCTTTTCAATAGGGGCGCAGGGGTTCGCCTTGACAAGCCCGAGTGCAAGTGCTCGCGTGAACATATTGTTGAACACGCCTTGCAGCTTCTGCCGTTTCCTTGTCTGCGGAACAGAGTAGAGGAAATCCTCAATCATTTTTGACGTGTACTCCGTGAGCCGCTTATCGAACTTCTGCGCCACGATGAAACGCATTGAACCGTTGAGATCATCAAGCGATTGTTTGGCGAGATTCTGATGTCTCTTGAACGGAAAATATTCCGTTTTGTAGTATTCCGACAGGAGGGGGGACTTTGCTTTCACAGTTTTTTGTTTTGCTTTTTGCGGATGTTTTGCAAGTTGTTTTATTTTCTCCGTTAGCTTCTTTTCAAAATCCTCCTTTGTGCGCCCATAGACGCACCCGAACACAGGGCTTGTAAATTTGAGAAGTCCATTCCTATGTTCCCGAACAGACCCATTCAATTTGAGTTCAATGATCATTCTCTTCACCTCTTCAATGATCTCGGCTACCGATTTTTCTATGATAGCAGGTTGAGAAACGATTTCTTGAACCCCTTTGCCAATATAATTTGAATGGAGACAAGTCTCGCGTCCGTAAGTTTGACCGTTTCTCCATTGCATGTTGCCGACTTCCCATCCAATGACTTTTCCAACATTCTTTTCGATGAACTGTGCAGCGGTCAGAATCTCCCGTAAACAGTCGATCATAAATTTGTCCATGATTTCCTCCTAATTGGTGCATAGAGAAAATCATAAAAAAAATCAAGGATGAGGACAAGCGATTTTATTTATTGTGATTTTCGCTGGCAATCAGTACCCAACGATAGAGGTATCAACACCATTCGCTTTCGCCGCCGCAAGAAAATATCCGACCAAAATACCCTTAACGACGGCTTCTTGTATGCTGTCATATACCTTGGCAATCTTAACAAAGTCTGCATCGAAAAAAAGATGTTGATATTTTTCCGCGATTTCCGTAGTCGGTCTTTCCATGACCGACTTTTTTTCTTCTTCGCCTCCAAGAAGATAGTCCAGCGATACATCAAAGTAGTTCGCAAGCCGTTGCAGCGATTCATAGTCAATTTTCACTTTCCCGTTTTCCCAATAGGAATAGGCATTTTGAGTAATGCCGATATAATTTGCAACGTCTTGCTGTGTGTGACCGCTTTTTTTACGCAGCTCTCTTAAACGGCTTTTCGTTCCCATATCCATATCTCCACATCAAAGTTTTCGATAAAATTATAAGAAATATTGATTTAATGAGCAAACATAAGGAAAACTAAACAAAAAATATTGATAAAATATTGATAAAAGGCTTGACGCAACCGATATTGTGCGCTATAATATCAATGGAATTGATAAACAAAAGGAGGAATAGTTATGCAAGGATTAAAGTATGAACCCATGCTCAAATTGAAGTTTCGAAGAATGGAAATTGGTATGACACAAGTTGATCTTGCCCAAAAGTGTAATGTTACATCCAAACAAATTTCCCTGTATGAGCGTGGGCGATGTTTCCCTCGTCGACAGACCTTGAACCTGCTCGCCCACGCGTTGGGTTGTAAAGTACAGGATATCATTTGAGCCAACAAGGGGAGAAGTGAACGAGGCGCACGATTGTTGAGGTTGAACCACCTATGTTTGTGCTCCAACACGATCCCAAAGAAACTCGTAAAGACTGACAATCAGCGCGCGGGCGCACTGTGCGGTAAGGGAGAATGACATGTTCAAGAGAAAGAGGGGTCAAAGTGAACCTATGACAACGTTGCACTTTTTTTGTGTATTTCTTCCTAAATTTCTCTTATTTGTTTCGATAGCGGCTTATCTGATTGGCGGGACAATCTTGTTTGTAGCCGACGAAAACGCATGGAGTGAGGGAATCAAACCATGGGGAATCACGGAGATTGGATTTTGTCTTGTGATCGCCATATGGCTTGGAATCGGGAAAGCGTTATACAAGAGAGCACAAGAAAACGATGTGCAAAGCTCCATGAGGACTTCGGATGTCGATTGGCAAGGAAAAACAAGGGAAAACAAGGAAAACCTTGTGCCGACAAGGGAAAGCAAGGAAAAACAAGGGAAAACAAGGGGGGGTGATAACAATGATGCAGAACATAAAGACGGCGGGCGATAAAAGCATAGCGGTTGCGACGTATGTCATGGGAGAGCAAACGCGAGAGGCGTGGATGCGGGAGAATTTCGGATCTCCGACTGCGCCCGAGGATCTCCCCGTAGACGAGGCAACGGAAAGCATCATTATTGAGCGAGGCGAGCAATGAATTATCGGGAAAAAATTGAAGAAAAGCGCAAAAAAATGGTAGAAACGCTTTTGCAGTATATCGAAAATACGCCGAAGCAGTGGGAACAAGGATGGTGCACGATGCCCGCTTTCCCGCAGAATGCAAAGACAGGGAAATCATATAAGGGGTTGAACGCTTTCTATCTTGCCGTGGTCGGCGCAATGAAAGGGTATTCCGATCCGCGTTGGGCGACATTCAATCAAGCGAAAGAGCTCGGGGCGTCCGTGAAAGCAGGGGAACAGGCAAGCGAAATTTTTTATTGGTCTTGGTATGACGTTTCGACCAAAAAGCCGTTCGCTGCACGTACGATTGAGGGCATGGATGCAGAAGAAGCCTTGCAATATCGCAAGGACAACGTGCGCCCGGTTTTGAAATATTTTCAAGTGTTCAACGCGGACCAGTGCGAAAATTTCCCCAAACGTGAATCGACAGCTGTCATGTCGGACGAGGAACGCCGTCGCCAAAATGTGCGAATTGAAGAAATCATACGAAATAGTGAGGCGACTATCAAGTATGGTGGCGCAAGTGCATATTACTCTCCCGCCAAAGACTTGATTAAACTGCCCAAAATCGAAGATTTCAAGAGCATGCAAGATTACTATGCGACCGCGCTTCACGAAATTGCTCACTCGACAGGTCATCCCTCGCGGTTGAATCGCAGTTTAATTACTTCATTTGGATCTCCCGAGTATGCCAAGGAAGAATTGCGCGCGGAACTTTCGAGTGTTTTTGTGCAGGCGGAACTTGGGATCTCTATTGAGGGATCGCATTTTGAAAACCATGGGGCGTATCTTGCATCATGGTTACGGGTTGCAAAAGGTGATCCAAAGGAGTTATTTGCTGCCGCAAGCGACGCAGAAAAAATCTCGAATTACATAGTCGAGCATTGCGCCTCGAAAGAGCAAACGCCAACACCCAAGGAGAACTCGGAGCATACTTCCCGTTCCGCAGAAGAGGAGCAGCAAACCATTTCTCGCGGATTGTCGTTTGCAAATCAAGTAGACGCCGTTTTGAATGGCGCAGACACGACGAGCACACACCTCGAAGTATTAAAGAGGACGCCGCCTCTTTTGCGAGAGCTTGAAAAAAAATCTTCGGAGATTCCCCAAGAAGCTCACGGTAACGGCGAAGCGGAAGCAGTGGCAACAACGTCGAAGGCGCATCGGTTAAGCAAGGACAATGCACGGCGGCTCGGTGAAATCGAGCGCAACGTGCCGCAGGAAATGAAAGCAATCCCCCATTGGTGCGTTTACCGTACGAAATGGAACGCGGACAAGGGGAAGAAAGATAAATTCATTCTGAATCCTGCGGACGGGCATTGGGCAAAGTCGTCGGATGAAAAAACGTGGACGAGCTTCGAAGCTGCTCTTGATTATGCGCGAAAGAACAACTGCGAGGGGCTTGCATTTGCCTTGACGCAGGCAAGTGGCATTACGTGCATCGATCTTGATAAATGCTACAACGAGCAGGGAGATGTGAGCGAGCTCGCAAAGCGGGTGACGCAGTTGTTTCCGACCACCTACACAGAGCGGAGTGCGAGCGGAAACGGATTGCATGTCTTTGTCCGCGGAGATCTTACGGCGAACGGAGCGTACAAAAACCGTGCCGAAACGCCTTATGGCGAGATTGAGGCGTACAGTCAAGCGCGATTTATTTCCGTGACGGGCAACAGCATAAACGGGAAAACCGAGCTTACAATTCCGACGGATATCGCAGCAGACGAGATCCGAAAACTGCTTGGGAGGCGTACACCGCCAACGCAACTTGGGCATGCCGCCTCCGATTATATGACGAATGACGACGCGGAGATTTTGGCGCGGATACAGAAGTCGAGGCGTGCACGGGAATACGAAGCCTTGTCGCGCGGTGACAACGTTACAGGCGACCGATCACGGAATGATTGGCAAATGGCAAAGATCCTTGCGTTTTTCTCTGCGGGTGACGCGGCACAAGTCGCGCGGATCATGCGGGCGAGTGGAATTAACCGACCCGATAAGCCAGATGTGTATTATGAGCGAACGGCTCAAAAGGCAGTAGATACTCTTACGGCGCGGTATGGAGATATTGAACAGGAAAAAACAAGGGAAAGCAAGGAAAACCTTGTGCCGACAAGGGAAAACAAGGGAAAGCAAGGAAGCGGACTTTTCCGTGGGAGGGGGAGCTTATGAAAGTGATATCGATCTTCAATCAAAAGGGAGGCGTTGGGAAGAGCACGACGGCGGGAAATCTCATGGCAGAATTTTCCCGTCGCGGGAAAGCTATTCTCGGTGTTGATATCGATCCGCAAGCACATTTAACGAAGTTTTTATTGAAAAACGACGCTCCCGTATCGATATGTGAGCTATTGAGCGGCGAGGAGAAGTTTATAGATGTTGCACAGGGAACGCTTTATGGCGATCTTGTTCCGTCGGACAGGTCTCTCGCAACACGGTTGAATGGGATCGCGAACAGTCCGTCGTTCATTTTCCGTTTGCGCCAAATCCTCGGCGACGAATGCGATACATACGATTACGTCATTATCGATTGTCCGCCCGCGGTGAATCAACTTACGGTGGCTGCGCTTGTTGCTTCGGATTATATTCTGATCCCGACGGAGGCTGAATATTTCTCCATGGACGGTGTATGTGAGATTTCGCGTACAATTGCGCAAGTTCGTGAAAGCAAGTATTTGAATCCAACTTTGCAGGTGCTCGGAATATTTTTCACTCGATATCGTTCAAATCTTACAATAACGCGAGATATGGGCGATGTTATGGAGAAAGCCGCCGATGAGCTGTTCAACTCTCGCGTTTTGAAGTCGCGGATACCGAATACCTGCGATGTCCCCGAATCCCAAGCGGCGCGAAAAGCCGTTGCGGATTACAAGGCAAGCTCAAAAGCTGCGATTGCATATCGCGCGTTAGCAGACGAAGTTTTGGAGGCGATAGCATGAGTAAGGGATACGATTTGAACGATCTTTACCGAGTAATACCCGACCCGAAGCCCGCTACCCGCGACGAATCTTTTGCCACGGAAAAGCGTACAGAGACTGCCACGGCTCATAATGTCTTGCCTGTGGCAACGCCTTCGGTGCAAGTCTGTGGGAAGATCACAAGGAAGGCAACGTATGAGTTGGATGCTGATCTGTTGGAAAGGGTAAATCGCTTCGCGCAACAAAGATCCATGAAGAAGCTCGCGGTCATTGAACGGGCATTGCGAGACTATCTTGCCGCAAATGACGTTTGAGAGGGTTCTTTATGAAAAAGAAGATAACTGCGCGCGGAAAAATATCCGATCTTCGGATCTCGCTTCTTGATTATGCGATATGGTTTTTTGGAGCAGCGATCGTATCGTATCTTATTTGTGTTCTTGTCGGGAGCTTCATTTTGGGCGTCGGCTTCAAAGGGATATTTTACGCCATGAATCACCGATATGTATTAGTGGCGACATTGCTGTGTGCGCTGATAAGCTATGTCCCGCTCGTATTGGTAATGCGCTTTCAAATGGAACAGCATTACGTTATGCGCCGTTTGCGGAATGCGAAGCGCGGCATAGACGGCAATTTGGAAAATTCTCATTTTCAGACTTTGCGAGAGATGACGCAGAACGGATATCGTATTTACAATTCTCCAAACGATTTGCGCGGGGCGGCGAGCGGAATTATTCTGAACATGGAAGAGCGCGGAAAGGGAAAAATGCGGACGATATTTTCCCCCGATCCGATCCATACGTTGGTAATTGGCACGACGGGGAGTGGTAAGACATCCAGCTATATCATCCCCTCGATCAAAGCATTGTCGTTGACAACAGTAGAAACCCGTCCGTCCTTTTTGTTCACCGATCCCAAAGGCGAATTATACGAAAAGACGGCGTGGTATCTTCAAGAAAACGAGTACAAAGTACTCACCCTTGATTTTCGTCACCCGGAGCGTTCCCTACGTTGGAATCCGCTAAATTACGCTTGGGTGAAGATGAAGCAAGCGGGGGAAGTCGCTGACCGTATTGTGCTGACGGCAGAGGGAGAAGCCGCGCCCATGTATCGTTTGAACGGACGGGCATATGACGAAGCAGCAATCGGCGACGCCGCGCGCGCCGAGATTCAAAGGCTCGAAGATGAGGCGTACGAAGAAATAATCAATATTGTTTCCGCACTTTGCCCGATCACGAGTGCAAAAGATCCCATTTGGGACGAGGGCGCAAAGGGGCTGATCCAAGGCGTTGTTATGGCAATGCTCGAAGATGGGATGTCACCGGACGACGACGGCATGTCGGAAGAGAAATTCAATTTTTACAATTTACATCAGATCTGCACGCATGCAGGTGCAGGATACAAAGATCTCGCCGAATATTTCAAGTATCGCGACAAGAAGAGCCGCGCTGTATCAAGCGCGGAAATTGTGTTGGTCGCCCCGAGCCAACAGCAGGGGAGTTACATGTCGTCCGTGCAACAGAAGTTGCAAATGTTCAACGACCGAGGGATCTGCAACATGACAAGTGCAAGCGAAATCGACGTAAAAGCAATGGACGAGACACCAACCGCGATCTACCTCATGCTTCCCGACGAAAAGGAGGGGAGACATCCGCTCGGCTCGTTGTTCATATCGCAGTGCTATAAAAAGCTCGTAGAAAAAGCCGTGGAAAATGGCGGCTCATTGAAGCGCAATGTCTTTTTCATGATGGATGAATACGGAAACATGCCGAAAATCGATGGAGTACAAAGCATGTTTACGGTCGGACGTTCTCGCGGCATCATACAGATCCCTGTGATTCAGTCTTATTCGCAGATCATCGACAAATATGGAGCGGAAACGGCGCGCACGATCTTCGGAAATTGCAATACAGAAGTATTCATCGGGTCAAAAGACAACGAGACATGCAAGCAGTTTTCAGAAAAACTTGGTAATTACAGTGTGTTAGCGGCAAGTGTTACGGGCGGCAAGCACGCGATCGAGCACAGTATCAACGAATCGGTTAAGGAGCGACCGCTCATGTATCCGCGTGAGCTTACTCTTCTTAACAACAAACACGATATGGGGAACGTTGTGGTGATAAACCAAGGCTATTCTCCCATGCTTGGAACATTTACGCCGTACTTCAAATCCAAAGTATTTCCCCTTGGAAATACGCCCGAGAGTAATTTGACCCCCCGTGCGCTCGATGAGGATTCGATTTTTTACGATTTCAAGAAACGTGCGGAATTGATTGTGCAGGAATATACCGACGCAATGCGCATGGCGGAGGAGGGGGAAGCCGCGCAAGAAGAAACAAAACGACGGGAATCGGAAGAAGGACAAGCTAACGCGTCCACGGAAGAGATCGTCGCACGCCTAAATGCTTTGGGATCAAAGTACAACTTGGAATTTACCGACGACGCTACGCAAAATCTTGCTCTTCTCGATGAACTGACAGATTGTTTGCGGAAAGACATGAAAATGACGTACGTCAACGAAGTCGTTCGGTTGAAAACAGAGTATCTTAAAGCGGCAGAAAAAGCAAATGCCGTAAAAGACGAATAAGGAGGACAGTATGAGCGGGATTCAGAAACGGTGGAAAGTACTGTTGATTTTGTGCTTTGGCTTACTTGTGTTGTGCGCTTTGCTGTTTGTGCCACAACCCGAGTACGCGCAAGCGGAGGAACGATCCGTCTATACGGGTACGATCCACCCCTATGTCGGAGACAATAACAATTATTATCAAGATATTTCCATAAGCCTTTCGGGCGGGACTATGGGGCAGAACAACGGCGTATGGAACATTTCGGGGAAGCAAAGTACTGCGTATTTGAATATTACCGTATCGACAGGCTCAAATTCCTCGTGCCGTGGCGGGACATACGGAACGGTCGCTGTTGTTTCGTATTACTACATCTCCTATTCGCTCGCAGGCGGATATTATACCTACCGTGACTACACGCGGTTTGCGGCTTGCCGTTATGAAAAGGGCGGAACGTATGCTGCGGTCGGATCAGATCTGACTACCGCGCCGTCTGGCTCGGTCAAAGATCAATTCGGTTTTGATGAAACGCTTTTCAAGGATATCAAGACCACGAATAATACGGGAACGCAAACTGCGCAGATCCCGCTGACGGAGGACGGCACTTATGCCGTCACCGTTAAAACCATTGTATGGAACACGAGGGGCGTATTGGATCGTGCTCTGCAAAGTGACGAAAAAGTAGATGTGGGTTCATTCATAGTCGATAGCACAGCACCGACCATTACTGTAAGCGGAGGAGAAGGCACGATAGGCAAGAGCGTTTCCGTCCGCTACGACGACCGCAACGTTTCGTCGGCACGATACAAGATTGGGAGCGGAAGCGAGACTGTCTTTCGCGGCGAGCAGACCTTTTCGGAAGAAGGCGATTACACGATTATAGTAAGCGATTATGCAGGTAATACCTCGCAGGCGACGTTCACTGTTGATAGAACTTCCCCCACGCTCACGCTTTCGGGTGTAGAGAACGGTGGATTTACAAGGGGTAGTGTTTCTGCAAATTGGTCGAATACAGTCGGCGGAAAAGGCTCTACCGCCCTTTGCCGCAGTGACGATTCTCTGACCGTTACTTGGGCACGAAACTCGACGGAATATTACCCTTTTTCAGCCTCGAACGCGTATGTCCGCGGACAAACCTTTTCGGAAGAGGGAAACTATCTCATCACAATCACCGATCGTGCGGGGAACGCTACTTCATATATGTTTACGATTGATAAGACTGCGCCTACACTCACGCTTTCGGGAGCGGAGGACGGAGGATTTACAAGAGGTAGCGTATCTGCGTCGTGGGAAAGAACGGTCGGCGGGGTTGGAGCAGACCTTGCCAATAGTAGCGATTCTCTTGCTGTGCGTTATTCCCGTAGCACGGACGCCTCTTTCCCGTCAAGCTCGACGCAATCATATGATTCGGCATTGACAGAAGAGGGGAACTATCTCATCACGATCACCGACCGTGCGGGGAATGCCACGTCGTACACATTCACAATCGATACAAGCGCGCCTGTACTCTCGCTGATAGGCGTAGAGCAGGATGGCTTTACAAAAGGATCAGTTTCCGCATCGTGGACATCGACAACGGGCGGCGTTGGGACACAACGCATGAACGGCAGCGACACACTCACCGTGTCGTATTCATGCGAAACAACGTCGGCATTCCCGTCTACTGCGTCGTCGGTATATGCTTCGGCATTGACGGAAGAGGGGAACTATCTTGTGACGATCGCCGACCGCGCGGGGAACGCCATGTCGTACAAATTTACGATCGACAGATCCGCGCCTACGCTCTCGCTGATAGGCGTGGAGCAGGACGGCTTCACCAAAGGAGAAGTTTCCGCAGAGTGGAGCTCGGAGGCGGGCGGCATTGGGACGCAACGCATGAACGACGGTGACGCGCTCACGGTTACTTATTCGCGCGGGACGAGCAAAGATTTCCCGGGGAGTGCAGACACGGCGTATAGTGCCGTGCTCAATGAAGAGGGGAACTATCTTGTGACGATCACCGACCGTGCGGGGAACGCCACGTCGTACAAATTCACGATCGACAGAACCGCACCCATACTTTCGCTTTCCGATGTTGGAGAGGGCGGTTATACCAAGACGAATGTTACTGTAACGTGGGATAAGACCGCGGGCGGTGTTGGGGCGCAGCGCATGAATGATAATGATAGTTTGACTGTTGCGTATTCGTATTTGACGACAGCGGCATTCCCCAACAATACAGCGACGACGTATGATTCCATACTAAACAAGGAGGGGAATTACCTTGTGACGATCACCGACCGTGCAGGGAACGCCACGTCGTACACATTTACGATCGATAAGACCGCGCCTGTGCTTACACTCTCGGGGACGGTAAGCGGCGGCTTTACCAAGAGCAACGTTTCTGTACAGTGGGAAGTGACGGTGAGTGGCGTCGGTGGACAAAGGGCTAACGACGGAGACGCGCTTGCCGTTACATATTCGCGCGAAACAGGCAAGGATTTTCCGAGGAGCGCAGGCACGGCATACAATGGCTCGCTCGAAGAAGAGGGGAACTATCTCATCACGATCACCGACCGTGCGGGGAATGCCACGTCGTACACATTCACAATCGACAGAACCGCTCCTGTATTGACGCTTTCTGGCGTGGAAAACGGCGGGTTTACCAAAGGAAGCGTAAGTATATCGTGGAATACAGATATTGGCGGCGTGCATACACAACGTAGCAACCAAAACGATGCTTTGAACGTCGTGTACGCGCAGTCGCGCGATGCATCGATTCCGTCGTCTGCTTCGACCACGGCATATCAAAATTCCTCCTTTTCTTCGGAGGGGAACTATCTCATCACGATCACCGACCGTGCGGGGAACGCCACGTCGTACAAATTCACGATTGATACCACTGCGCCCATGCTCTCGCTCGTTACGGTGGATAACGGGGGCGCAACAAAGGAGAATGTCACCCTACAATGGGGGACAACCGCGGGTGGCGTTGGGACGCAACGTGCGAATGACAACGATTCGCTTATCGTTCGCTACTCCCATTCGGCGACAGCGGCGTTCCCTGACAGAGCAGAAGAACCATATTCCGCGGCTCTTTCCGCAGAGGGAAACTATCTTGTGACGATCGCCGACCGTGCAGGGAACGCCACGTCGTACAAATTTACGATCGACAAGACCGCGCCCGTGCTCTCGCTTTCGGGAGCGGAGAACGGGGGCTTTACAAAAGATAGTGTATCCGCGTCGTGGGGAAAGACGATTGGTGGTGTAGGGGCGCAATGTGCCTATGACGGCGATACACTCGTCGTCCGCTATTCCCATTCGGTGACAGCAGCGTTCCCGGAGAATGCGGAAACGACATACGTTTCCGCACTGACCAGAGAAGGCAATTACCGCATCACAATCACTGATCGAGCAGGGAACTCTACGTCGTACACATTTACGATCGACAGAACCGCTCCTGTATTGACGCTTTCGGGCGTTGTTGAGGGAGGCTTTACAAAAGATAGTGTATCCGCGTCATGGGGAAAGACGATTGGCGGGGTGGGGGCTGATTTCACAAACGCCAACGATACGCTCATTGTCCGCTATTCCCTCGAAAGGGATAACGATTTCCCGACGGCTTCAACAGAGCCTTATTCTTCCGCCCTTACTGCGGAGGGGAATTACCTTGTGACGATCGCCGACCGCGCGGGGAACGCGACGTCGTACAAATTTACAATCGACAGATCCGCGCCTGTACTCTCGCTGATAGGCGTAGAGCAGGACGGCTTCACCAAAGGAGAAGTTTCCGCAGAGTGGAGCTCGGAGGCAGGCGGCGTTGGGACGCAACGCATGAATGACGGAGATGTGCTTGCAGTTACCTATTCGCGCGGGACAAGTAAAGATTTCCCGAGGAGCGCAGGCACAGCATATAAAGGTGCGCTCAATGAAGAGGGGAATTACCTTGTGACGATCACCGACCGCGCAGGGAATGCAACGTCGTACAAATTCACGATTGACAAGACCGCACCTATACTGATCATCGAGGGGACGACGGACGGCGGATTTACACGCGGGGAAGTTTCTTTGACAGCAGAGCAGGATGTCGGCGGGGTTGGAGCACAACGCATGAACGATAGCGACGCGCTCACAGTTACTTATTCGTATTTGACGAGCGAGTTCTTCCCCGACCGTGCAACGGAGGCGTATTCTTCCGCGCTTACCGCGGAGGGGAACTATCTTGTGACAGTCACCGACCGTGCGGGGAATGACACGTCGTACAAATTTACAATCGACAAGACCGCGCCTGTGCTCTCACTGATAGGTGTGGAGCAGGGCGGCTTCACCAAAGGAGAAGTTTCCGCAGAGTGGGGCTCGGAGGCGGGCGGCGTCGGGACGCAACGCATGAGTGACAGCGACGCGCTCACAGTTACTTATTCGTGTCTGACGAGCGAGCTCTTCCCCGACCGCGCAACGACGGCATACTCTTCCGCGCTTACCTCGGAGGGGAACTATCTTGTGACGATCGCCGACCGCGCGGGGAACGCCATGTCGTACAAATTTACGATCGACAGATCCGCGCCTACGCTCTCGCTTTCGGGAGCGGAGAACGGGGGCTTTACAAAAGAAAACGTGTCTGCGAATTGGAGCGAGGGAGTGGGCGGCGTCGGGACGCAGCGCATGAACGACGTCGACGCGCTCATAGTAACCTACTCATATCTGACGATGTCGGCGTTCCCGAAGAATGCGGAAACGGCATATAAAGGCTCGCTCGAAGAAGAGGGGAACTATCTCATCATGATTACCGACCGTGCGGGGAACGCCACGTCGTACACGTTCACGATCGACAGATCCGCGCCCATGCTCTCGCTGATAGGTGTCGCGGAGAATGGCTTCACCAAAGAGGAAGTTTTCGCAGAGTGGGGCTCGGAGGCAGGCGGCGTCGGGACGCAACGCATGAATGACGGAGATGTGCTTGCAGTTACCTATTCGCGCGGGACAAGTAAAGATTTCCCGAGGAGCGCAGGCACAGCATATAAAGGTGCGCTCAATGAAGAGGGGAATTACCTTGTGACGATCACCGACCGCGCAGGGAATGCAACGTCGTACAAATTCACGATTGACAAGACCGCACCTATACTGATCATCGAGGGGACGACGGACGGCGGATTTACACGCGGGGAAGTTTCTTTGACAGCAGAGCAGGATGTCGGCGGGGTTGGAGCACAACGCATGAACGATAGCGACGCGCTCACAGTTACTTATTCGTATTTGACGAGCGAGTTCTTCCCCGACCGTGCAACGGAGGCGTATTCTTCTGCGCTTACCGCGGAGGGGAACTATCTCATCACGATCACCGATCGTGCGGGGAACGCCACTTCATATATGTTTACGATCGACAAGACTGCGCCCGTACTGATCATCGAGGGGACGACGGACGGTGGATTTACACGCGGGGAAGTTTCTTTGACGGCAGAGCAAGATGTCGGCGGGGTTGGAGCGCAACGTATGAACGGCAGCGACACACTCACCGTGTCGTATTCATGCGAAACAACGTCGGCATTCCCGTCTATTGCGTCGTCGGTATATGCTTCGGCATTGACGGAAGAGGGGAACTATCTTGTGACGATCGCCGACCGTGCGGGGAATGCCACGTCGTACAAATTCGCGATCGACAGAACCGCACCTGTACTCTCACTGATAGGCGTCGCGGAGGACGGTTTCGCCAAAGGTGAAGTCTCCGTAGAGTGGAGCTCGAAGGCGGGCGGGGTCGGTGCACAACGCATAAACGGTAGCGACGTGCTCACGGTAACCTACTCATATCTGATGACATCAGCGTTCCCGAAGAATGCGGAAACGGCATATAAAGGCGCGTTCAATGAAGAGGGGAATTACCTTGTGACGATCACCGACCGTGCGGGGAACGCCACGTCGTACACATTCACGATTGATGCCACTGCGCCGACATTGTCTTTCGACACCGTGAAAAACGGTGGTGCAACGAAAGAGAACACAACGCCATTTTGGAGCTCGGAGGCGGGCGGCGTCGGGACGCAACGCATGAATGACGGCGACGCACTCACGGTAACATACGACTATCTCGAAGATAGATTCCCCGCTGTTGCGACGAGGCTGTATGTGGGAACATTTACGGAACAGGGGAGATATCGTGTGACAATCACCGACCGTGCGGGGAACGCCACGTCGTACACGTTTACATTGGACAAAACCGCCCCTATTTTACTCGTAAACGCAGACATGGTAGGGGCTCATTCCATTTACGGTAAATCTCCTGTTGTGGCATGGAGTGACAACTACATGGATGTGACGGGCATTGAGATTATACGGAACGCGCTTATTTTGTCTCCTCGTTTGATTGAGGCAGGTGAAGCGGCGCGCTATGAAATCGCATATGGTGAGGAGATACAGCAAAGCGGGATATATACTGTCACGCTTACAGATAGCGTCGGAAATGAAAGCCATTTTGTTTTTGCGGTAATTTCTGCGGTTGATTCTTTCAATCGTGAATCGCTCGAAAGAAGCGGGTATTTGAAGCAAGGGAATTACCGTGTCAAGATCCCCTATATGAAAACCATTACTATACCTGCGATCGGGAAAGACGGGAAGCAGTCGCAATATCCCGGAGCATGGTCAAACGCCGAAATTTATGTATTTGCGAGCTACGAGAACGCTCTGCGGTTCATGGTGGAGATAGAGATCGAAGAGGCGGTGACAAACAACGGGAACGGGCTCTTCACGTATTATCAAATCAATAACCATTCGGCGACGATTACATACGGCGACGTCGAGGGCGCGCGGGCATCCATGGAAGAAATGTATCGCGCACTTGAAAAGTATGCCTCGGCGTATGTTACCGAGTACAATCTGCCGTCTCTGACTTCGCCATATATCGGGAATAACACAACGATCATGGATCTCGAAGTCCTTGCGGGAGTTACGGAAAACGGTGAGCAACGAATCGGGGGGGATTATGTTTTCAAAAACAAAATTCACAAGATTGTTTTCGGGGATGAAGTATTCGTCTACGATTCACTTGTGAAGTTGTATATCGCGCGGGAGGACGATTCCATATATGACGGCGCATATCGCGTTTCGGAAACATTTTGGGGGTATATCGGATCTGCCAGCGCGTCTGGAACAACGGGCGGGACTTATGTGGTCACCGAGACAGATGCGCTCGGGAATGAACTTACATACCGCGTATATTTCGACCGTACCGCGCCGACTTTCCTTGCACAATATACCTATTTCCACGCACAGACGGATGAGCACGGAGACATGCAGTCGGAGATCATTTCCGCAGAAATAGAGCTGTCATCGAACCATCAAATCGACGGAAATTTGAAAACGCTTTCAATCGCAGAACTTCTTGATAATTCGGATTCAATCATAACAGCCGTAGTGATCCGTCCGAATGGAACGACAATCACGACGTCAGATCGGTCTTTATTGACGTTTGGGGAAGGCGGGCAGTTTGCAGACGGCGGTGAATATCACGTAAAACTTTATGATCGCACGGGGAATCTGTTCGATTATGCGTTTACGATTTACGGTGGTGCTCCGCAAGTGTCGGCGCAGATTCGTGGCACGGGCGACAATCGCAACATTACGATCTCGTTTGCCAATGCAAATAGCTATTCTTCTATTGTGAACTTTGCGATATATCGCTACGGCGTGCGTTTGCCAGAGGGCGAATACAGCGAAACGGTAGACGGTAAGGTATTGAATACGATTTACATCGAACAGGGCGTGTGGAGCTATCGTTTTGTTCTCGGAGGCGTATATACGGTGCGTTTCAAGGATAGTTTTGGGTGCGTCACGGAATCGGAAGAGATCATATTTGCAAAGGGATTGCCGAGTTATACGCTATCCGGGGTAAACGAAAACGGAAAAACGCGGAAGAGTGTAAGTTTGAGCTTTGAAAGCTCTGCGGGGTATGAGGTTCGTAAGGACGGAGAACTCGTAACAATGTCCGCATTGTCCGTGGCGGACGGTCAACGGCTCGATTTTGCGGCAACGGAGAATAATAACGGCACATGGGCAATCAAGTTGTACGTTAAGAGCGATCCGAACACCTATCTTACTGTAAGATTTACAATCGACACCACCGCGCCGACGGCAACGGCAGAGGACGGGAACGGAGAAGTGATCGCATGGGATACGACTGTGCGGACGGCGTTCCGTATTGTATGGTCTGACGCCGACGTAGTCCGTGTGCAATACAAGATCGGAGACGGGTTGCAAAAATCCTATAATATAGGGGATTTGTTGGACGAGGACGGTGCATACACAGTGACGTTGACCGACGACGCCGGCAACAGTACGGTGTATTTGCTCACCAAGGACACGGCGGTCTTGTATGCGATTGAATATAGCGGTACAAGGTACAATGCAGAAAGCGTTGTGTTTGCGCGCGGGGGATTTTCCGTTGTCAATAAGGAATGGCTTGAAATAGCGATTTCCCGTGACGGTGCGGCGGTGGAAATACCGAGATTCCGCTTCGAATATACGGCGGAGGGACGGTATGAAATTGTTCTTCGCGATAGTTTCGGCAATCAAGCGATCGCCGTGGTAGTAATCGATAAAACCCCGCCGCGGATCACTGTCCGTCACGGGGCGGACGCCTTTTCGCCTGTTATGGTAGAAGTGGAGAGCGCGGATGTCCAATCGTTTACCATTCGCAAAGACGGCAAGAACTACGATGTCGAGCTCGCCGACACGATGACGTTTACGGAATGGGGGACGTACGAATGCACCTTGAAAGACGCATTGGGGAATGTATGTACGGAATCCTTTGCGATTGCGAAGATCCCGCCCAAAGCAGAGATTTTTACCGTGGACGGAGAAGCCGTTGCAAGCGGAGATGACACAAACAAAGCTGTCTATGTTGTATGGGACGATGCCATGGCAACAGGGCGCGTTTCTCTGCCAAACGGGCTTTCCAAAGTATATACACAACGGACGGTCCTCATGGAAGAGGGGACATATACCGTCAAAGTTACAGACGCAGCAGGGAATGCGGTTGAAGTAAGCGTGACGATCGCGCGCACAATTCCTTACACTCTTATGGACGGAAATGGTGAAAAACTTCAAACGTTATGGTACAACGGGATGCTGAACACAACACAGACATTCTTACTTGATTTTGCAGAGGGACTTGAAGTCACCGCGGAAAAGGACGGCGCGCCGTTTGATTACCATGCAGGTCAGAAGATTGATACGGACGGGAGCTATACATTTTATTTGTCGGACGGGATAGGGAATACGGAATGCGTTATGATCAACCGTGACGCCACGCCGCCCGAGGTCGTGATACGTTACGGCGATAAATCAACGGACGCAGTTACCGTTTTGGTCGACGAACAGTCGGCAGAGATCCGTCTTGTGCACCTCGCCGCAGGGAAAAAATATACTACTGTTTTGACGGGAAAAACGGAGTATGTTTTCGGCGAATGGGGCGATTACACGCTCGAAGCGACCGATTTGCTCGGAAACAAAACGGAAAAGATGTTTACAGTCGCCAAGATTCCGCCGCAAGTCCAAGTTGTAACCATAGCAGGAGAGCCCGTAGCCGAAGGCGCGACAGTCAATTCGTCGGTTACGATCGAATGCAGTGAAGAGGACGCCACGATTCGTTACCGAGTTGACAGTGAAGCGTTTAGCCATATTTACAAAGCGGATACTGTATTATCTGCACAGGGGAGCTATGAGATCATCGTTACGGATATTGCAGATACGAAAGTCACACTGACGTTCACGTTGGATTCGGAAGTCGTCATGGGAGCGTGGATCGACGGCATTTCAATCCGCGACTTCGACATCGAACTCGCAGGGAGGGAATACGCCGATTTTGAGTTCGGTGAAGCGTTGATGATCGAATGTCTGCGCAACGGCGAGCCGTATGCCGTTACGGCAGGAGAATCACTTCATATCGACGGTGAAGGACAGTATATCCTTACGCTTACGGATGCCGCGGGAAACTTGCGGACGGTGGAGTTTTTGATCGATAGAACTGCGCCCGCCTTCGAGCTTTCTACGGATGACGAAGTTACAAAAGACGACGTCGCTGTTATGCTCACAGATCTTTCAGACATTGCGAGCTATCAGCTTACTACGGACGGACGCAGAGCGAAAAACTTCGTCTTGGACACAGTGAATACTTTTGCGGAGGAAGCGAGTTATCGTCTTACGCTTGCGGATGCGCTCGGCAATTCAGCGACGGCGGAATTTCGGATCAGACGTTCGATCGATTATGTGTTGAGCATTCCCGAGGGTTTTATCGCTTCGGGGGCAGTGACACTTTCGCTTCGGCAAGCGGCAACGGTTTTGGCGATGCGGAATGGAGAAAGAATTGATACAGCGGCAGAAAACGGCGCGTACAGTTTCACTGTGGACGGCGTGTATTCTCTTTCGTTGACGGACGATCTCGGAAACGTCGCCGAGCTGGCATTCTCCATAAAGGAGAATCCATATACGGCGAGGTTCGAATACACGATCCCGCGTGATAGTACTTACAAATTGACGCGCGACGGTATCGTGTTGGCGCAAGAGGAGTATGTGCAGGGCGATAAAATCGTCGCAGACAAGGACGGGAAGTACACACTCACGCTTCGCAGAGGCGGGCGCACGGGGATATACAATTTTATCGTAGATACGGCGTTGCCTGTTCTGATTTTGAATGGAGAGGAATACCGCCCCGGGGACGCGCTTCCCCGATTCAAAAGCGATTTCACCATAGGCGCGAACAAAAGCGGGTGTACGATCGAAGTGTTTTTCAATGGTGTTTCGATTCCGTATAGTACAGACGCACAGAGCGCGAACGGGGAATACAGAATCGTTATTACCGACGCGCTCGGGAATGTTGCCGAGTATGTGTTTCATAAGGATTTCACCTTTAATGCAGGGTCGATCGTTTTGTTCGCTGTCGCAGGTACAACAGTTGCTCTCGTCGTTTTGCTCATCATAAGACGTCGGATCAAAATGCGGATAAGATAGCCCGTCTACCGCGCCGACTTGGATCGGCGCATCGCAAAACGGTTTCCGTTTTAGCGAAAAAATGTGTGCTACAAAATGCTACAAACGGAGTAACATTCGTAGCAGACCGTTAATATACAAAGTATATTAAAGGTCGCGAAAAATGGGAGTTGTAGCACACCTTATCTTGCCTGACGTAAATTTTCGGGATTTCTGCCAAGCATCTATTTTCGGGGATTTTGCATAACGCCAATTTTTGGGGATTTTGCAATCCCTATGGAGATCAAAGAAATGAGGAAAACAAAAAATACAGCTACGCAAGTTTATGCGAGAATCTACGATGAAGAAACAGCAACTAAAATGCGCAGGTTGGTCGCCATGGGGGATTATCATTCCATGTCCGAAATTGTGTTGAAGTGTATTGATCTTGCTTTGCCAATGCTGACAGGAGAAAGAAAAGCTGCACGAGCGGAAAAAGAGTATGATGTGGAACGTGCGATTAAACAACAGACAGCGACCCTACGGGATTTGTCGGTACAGTCAACAATGATGTTCAATCTTGTTGTTGGGCTGTTCCGCGAACGGGAGCTCATGCTGAACGGTACGCAGACCGACGGGCAAGATCTTGCGGAGGGGCGGTATGAAATCCTTTCCGAATATTATCAAGACCGCATGAACGAGCTCATGAAGCTCGTATAGGCTCGCCGCTCATTGCCGCGGAGGCTAGGCACTCAAACGGCGTGCCCGCCTCCATGCGGTGGGGCGTATTGGAAACGCGGAGGGCACAAAAAGGAGGGAAAGAATGGCGTACGAGACAAGGGCAACTTCCAAAAACGTCGTAATGATTTTGGCGTTCACACAACCGAAGCCTCCTGCTTATTTGAAAGGCGAACGGCGAGCACAGTACATCGAAGAACGGGCATGGTACACAAGCGATCATGTGGATTATGCGGGACGCACAGGAAAGTACGAAGAAAAGGCAACGCCGCATGACGAGCAGTTCGCCGAGATTCCCGAGCACGGTAATTTTGTCGACTACGTTTCGAGGCGAGGATCTTTCTCGGAGAAAGGCGGCAAAGGCGGCTATGCGCCGTCGGGCACGGGGATCTTCGGCAGAAACGGTGCAATAGAGGGGAAAGATCTTGAAAATCTTCGCAAGGAATTGAAAGCGACTAAAAGTAACATTTGGCACGGCGTAATATCTCCGAGAAAGGAAGTTGGGGATAAGCTGCTTGCCAATAAGCAAATGGCAATGGAGTTTATGAAATCGAACTTTGATCGTTTTCTGAACACGACGCACTTAAAAGCAAAGAATATCGAATGGTATGCGGGGTGGCACGACGACAGCACAAGCGGGATCAAACATATCCAATTTGCTTTTTGGGAAAAAGGATCGCATACGGATTCTCGGGGAAAACAATCGTACACCCAACGCGGCTGTGTGAGTAAGCGGTCGCTCGCGGATTCATTGGAACAATTCGAAGAGTATTTTTCGGGGCATCGTGACGATTTACATATTGTCCGCGACAATTTGAGCAAATATATGCGCCAAGCCTCGCCCAAAGAAGTGAAACGTGAAATCGCGCGAGATTTGATCGCTCTTGCACAAGCATTACCCGCTACGCGCGGGCGAGCGGGCTATAACCATCCAGCATATGCGCCGTATCGAAAGCAGATCGATGCAATCGCCCTGAAACTAATCCGCGACGTTCCGACGATCAGAGACCGCTATCAAGCGATCATGGACAAGCTGTCAGAACGGGAGGAGCGACACAAAGCGGTTGCGGCGGGCATGGAAAACATGTCTCCGAGCGATAGGACAATGACGGATCTCCGCAACGATCTGCATACACGGCTCGGAAATTCCGTAATTGCAATGGCACGTAGATTTTCTTCCGACGCGAAGTCCGTCGAATGGAACAAGATCCGTGAGGAACGGGACTATTTGCGGCAAAACCGCCGCAAGCGGCTTGCAAAACAGCGACAGGAGCGTGAGCGAAAAAGTAATTATAAAAGAATGTCGCGTCTATTCAACGCATGGTACTCTTCGGAAGCACAAAGCGTATTGGAGTATTATGAAGAGATTGAGCTCATTCAAGCACAGACACAGGGGAATGTTCCCAAACAGGAAACATGAGACACTTACGGCAATAAGCCGAGGTGAATATAATGGGAGGTTCATGTAGCATGAACAATGAAGTAACGTTACAAGGTAAGCTGGTCGATGAAGTGAACGTATCCACTTCGAAGAACGGCAACCGCTTTGCGCATGGGAGATTGACAATCGAACGAGCGCAAGGACAAGAGGTGAAGTCGAATACCTATCCGTTCACTGCTTTCGGCGCGACCGCTGAACAGCTCGCCGATTATAAGGAGGGGGCGCAATTGGAAATCCGGGGACGGCTTTCCCGCGACGACTATACGGACGAGCAGAACGAAAAGCATACGTCTTTTTCGGTCGTCGCAAACGAAATTAAGCGTCCGCGGGAAATCGGGTCGAAGAATGCGTTCAAACTTTCGGGATTTGTTCAGTCACGTTCCGAGGATGGCTCGCTTGAATTAAAGACTTCGCAGGACGGCAAGACACAATATGTCAATTTTGGGCTTGCTGTTAAACGCGACGTCTATCCGCGTGAGGGACAAGCCAAGCCGAAGCCGCAATACGATACGTTTTACATGACGGCTTTCGGCGATGTGGCGAAAGGGATTGTCTCGGGATTTCACAAAGGTGATCTTGCGGAGTTCAGCGGGAATATCGGCATCAGCAACAACGGCGTATCGCCGATTGCTTCTTCCGGGAAGATGATCCGCGAAGCGGGCGTTGTACAAGAAGCACAAAGCGACCGACCTGCGGACAACGAAAATGTACGGACGCCGAAATCCAACGGTATTCGTACCAATTAAAATATCAAGGAGGATATAGCATGAATACTTACGAAACTTTCTTGCAGAACGGCGCAAAACCGCTCTACGACTTATTTAACGCCGCCATACCCGTACTCATCAGCGTCGGATGCGCGATTTGTTTGATCCTCGGGATCATCAAACTGATTCAAGCCGCGAAAGCGGAGGACGACAGCGAAGCCGTAAAAAAACGCCGCTCTGCACTCATTTGCTTTATTACGATGATCGCGTTTGTCGTGCTCGTTGCAGTCTACGTTGCGTTGCGTCAACCTTTGCTTGATATGATCGCAAGCAACCTCGAATCTTTGACGCAATGACCAAACAAAAACCGTTTTTCCACCGTTTGATTTTGGCGGTTGCACTTGGCGGAATATGCACGGCAGTCCTGTTGTTGTTTGCATTCTGCGGGGGAGCAACCGCCTCTGCGGGGGACGTGGAAGAACGAAGTCGTTTTATGGCGGAGGGTTTTTCTTTACGCTATGGCAACGGAACGACAGACAACGAGCAAGACATCGAAAAGATCAACGGCGACGGCGTTGCCGATCGCATGAGCGCGTTTACGTTAACTGCAAAGCAGGATCTCATTGTGCTTTCATTGACCGTTGTCACGGAGAAACTTGATGTCGAAGTATTTACCGTTGAAACGGACGACGAGCCTGATTTTCGTGTGGAAATTACCGCAATGTTGGGAGACACGGGCTTTTCGGCGGAACTTTCAACCGAACTTGACGCAGGCAGATCTCTTTTTGTGATCTTTCCTCGCGAACTTTCGGTACAGGCAATATTTGCCAATTATCAAACGATCCAAAAAGGAGGAACACCATGAACAAATTTTTTCTAATCGGCAATCTGACCCACGATCCCGAGCTTATGTCAACAGCGAACGGAGTGTCGAAATGTCGCTTTTCGATTGCCTCTAATCGTCCGTATGCGGAAGAGGGGGAGAAGAAAGCAGACTTTTTTACGCTGACTGCGTGGCGCGGAGTGGCGGAAAATATCGCAAAGTACTGCAAGAAAGGGGATAAGCTCTTTATTGCCGCCCGCGTGGAAGAAAATCGTTACAAGGATGAAGCGGGCAACGAGCACTTCGGCTACGACTTTACTGTAAATGAGGCGGAGTTTTTGAGCTCGCTTAAAAAGAAAGAAGGCGTCGCGGAATAACTGTGGCAAGGAGGTAAAGATATGTTGGGGCTCGATACGTTCTTTCATAAGATCTTGTTCGGCATTATTGCGACGGTGGCGAACGTCGTCGACGTGCTCATCGACTTTATCCGCATGATCTTGGGACTTTCGCCCCTCGAGGGGACAGACAACATTGCCGACTTGCTCGGAGAGCAAATATGGGCGAACTTTGTATTGCAGACGTTGGGGTTGGTCGCCGCAATTTCCGTTGCCTTTATCTTCATCTTTGCATTGATCCGCTTGGTTCGGGCGCAACTTGCGGAAAAGGACGAGGGCGGACATTGGAAGGCGATCCGTGGGATTTTGGAATCGATTGCGCTGATGTTTGTGATCCCGCTGTTTGCAGGCATGGTCGTACTCACAACGTCTGTTACTGCCCGCGCGATCGACAACGCAACACAGAATACATACGGTACAACGATTTCCTACTCTACCGAAGTTGTATTCTCTACCGTCGGGAAAGACATGCTCACGCCAGAAGGCAAAAATTGGTTCTACGGTGAAAAAGGATATCAAATTTTTGACGGACACGGGAACAAAGTGGAGGAAATGACAGCCGTAAAACTTGTATATGAGGGTTGGGAAACAAGCGCGGTCGCAGAAAACAACTACTATAAAGACGCGTCATGTACGACTTTGCTCGATGCCCCCTTAAAGGGCAACAAGTATTCGAACTTGACCGAACTTATATCCGAGGACGAGTATTTCGACACCTTTATTTTGCCCATGCTCGGCGGTTTTGTTATGTTGTGCGCATTGGCAATGGCGTCGATCACAATCACACAACGTATTTTCTCGGTGATCTTTCTATTCATCATTTCGCCGTTGCCCGCTTCCACCCGACCATTGGATGACGGAGCGCGGTATAAGAAGTGGTCGGAGATCTTCCTCGGCAAAGTATTTGGGGGATACGGCATTATTTTTGCGCTGAACGTCTTTTTCTCTTTGTGTCCTCTCATCGTTTCAAATGTTTTCTTCATCAACGCATTTGCGAACGGGGTCGCAAAGCTGATCGTCTACATTTCGGGCGTTGTATTTGCGACAGGCGCAAACGTGCTGATCGGACAGCTCATCGGCGCGGATGCGGGAACGGCAGAACGCGACCAAGCTTCCCAAAACTTCCGCACAACGATGTCGGGTGCGTATTGGACGGGCGCAGCTGCACGCGGCGCAAGTCATATCCTTGGATATCCGTTTGGACGAAGCAGAAAGAGCGCGATCCCTAATCCGTCGCTTGCGTACGCCTCTCCCACAGGGACAAGCATGAAGAGCCCCGAGGGGAAGATGAACTTGGGACAGGCGGCACAGCCGCTGTACATGTCCTCTTCTGCGCCTTTGTCGGCAACGATCGGCGGCGCAATGGGAAGAGCGGGCGTTGCATTGGCGAACGGAGAGCCAGCCACGGCAGCTAAAAGCAGCGCGCGAAGCGTAGGGAATCGTCTTGCCTCTATGCGTATTACTCGCGCAGCGATCGGCGTTGCTATGCTTGCGGGTGGCACAGTTATGGGCGCAATTCGCGGCGTACGGTCACTACGGCAAAGAAATGCGTACGGTGGACTTACCGAACGTGCGAACCGTGCGAAACAGAAGTACGAACAAGCGACGACGGTCGCGCAAGCAGATAAAGCGTGGAAAAAATTTCAGAAATTAGATCAAAGAGCAAAGCGAGCTCATGACAATTTGGAAGCAAAGAGAGGCGGCGCGGGAGCTGCGGCTGCGGTCGCCGCTGGCTCGACACGTGCAGCGTCGCGGACGAACCACTCCGCAAAAAGCGCACCGAAACGATCCGTTATAAAGAAGAGCGGAAACGCAGGATCTCCTGCGCCCGGGAAAGGAGGGACGCCCGAAACAGGTGCATCGAAAAAAGAACTTGCGCCGAAATCGTCGGCGGAATCTTCTGCACTGACGGCAACGCCGTCTGCGGCGAGTACGAAACCCATAACATCTGCGCCTACGGCATCGCCGTCCGCAGGAGGTTCGAAGCCCTCCATATCATTTGCGTCTACGGCATCGCCGTCGGTGGGAGGTTCAAAACCCTCCATTGCATCTGCGCCTACGGCATCGCCGACGGTGGGAGGGTCGAAACCCTCCATTGCATCTGCGCCTTCGACGTCGCCGTCGGTGGGAGGTTCGAAATCCTCCATATCATCTGCACCTACGGCATCGCTGTCGGGGGGGAGCGCGAAACCCACAGCATCCGCGCCTGCGATGTCGCCGTCGGTGGGAGGTTCGAATCCCCCCATAGCACCTGCGTCTAGTGTACCGACCGTACGGCACAGATACACGCACAGTGAACTTACCGAACGTGCAAACCTTGCGAAACAGCAGTACGAGCAAGCGACAACGGTCGCGCAAGCAGATAAAGCATGGAAAAAATTTCAGAAGTTGGATCAACGCGCAAAGCGAACTCGCGACAAGTAAACTTGGCAAAATCGGAGGCATGGGTGCTGTGGCTGCGGGAGCGTAAGACCGCCGTTCGGTTCTTCTGTACCGTCTGCATGGCGAGATCTTGGGGCACATACGGGGCGCAAACCGCGTAAAAAGTAACAAAAAAGGGCGTCGCCGTGGCGCGACGCCCGTACCCCCGCGGTCATACGGGGACGAAATCGATTTTGAGGTTACG
>CANRJR010000004.1 GCA_947631005.1 uncultured Clostridia bacterium
CCACCGAGGGGAGAACCCCTCGGCAGCTTAACTTATGCGTTCTCTTTTCCGAGATACAAAATAAATCCGAACCAATCGCGGGTTACAATCACCCTTGTTGAGTTCGGATTATTTTGATTTGGTGGAGATAATGGGATTCGAACCCATGGCCTGTACGTTGCGAACGTACCGCTCTACCAACTGAGCCATATCCCCGTGTTTACGAAACGATTATAGCACAACCGTCAAAAAAAGCAAGCGTTTTCGCTTTGAAATCGTAAATTTTTTTGCTTTTCTTTTCGGAGGACGCAAAGTTGAAGAAATTCGCGCGGGAAATGTTGGAAAGCACGCGCAAAAACGATTGACAAGTCGGTCGGAAGAGAGTACAATGACAATGGTATGGGGGCATAGCCCAGTTGGTTAGAGCGCATGCTTCACATGCATGAGGTCACAGGTTCGAGCCCTGTTGTCCCCACCATACAAAAACGACCGCCCGACGGCGGTCGTAATCAAATGGGGTTATGGCGCAGTTGGTAGCGCGCTTGAATGGCATTCAAGAGGTCACGAGTTCGAATCTCGTTAGCTCCACCATGTCGCCGCAAGGCGCATTTTGCAAAGGGTTGCCGAAAGGCAACCCTTGTGCTTTTTACGCCTGCGCCTCCTTTTCCCGAAAAATCTTGCTTCGCAACATTTTTCGGGAGTCCTGTTGACGCTTATGGCGTCCCGTTTTTTGGTGGCGAAGTTTCACTCGGAAAGGGGACTGGCTTTTGTCGGTCTTTTTTTCGTGCGACGGATTTATGGCAATCGAAGCGGCTTCAAACCCATGCTTTACGGCTTCGGTCATTCCCCGTTGATGAGTTCATCTATTGACACTTGAAAAATATCTCCGAGCTTGCGCAACATGTCGATATTCGGTTCTGTTCTGCCTTGTTCCCAATTTGCGTAACAACTTTCCACGACGCCCAATCGGTTCGCCACCTGTTTTTGCGTGAGTTCGCTCTCTCTTCGTATCATCTTCAAATTTTGACAAAACAGTTGATCCATACAAAAATTTTATGCAAAACTACACATTTTATCTTGACAATAGACAAAATGTGTAGTAGAATGTGAGAAAACACGATTCAGGAGGAAGAGAGATGCAAACAGCGGCGAAAATTTTTATGATCCTTGCGTGTATCGCGACGGGGTGGCTTCTGATCCCGCTCTGTTGGACGATCCCCATGACGGTGCACTATTTCCATTGCGTACGCGACGGACGTCCTGCGGGCACGGGATTTAAGATCTGCGTTTTGTTGTTCGTCAACTTGATCGCGGGGATCTTGATGCTCTGCGACGGAAAATAAGCGAGATGGATTTTTTTGCGTTACCATAGTTTCTCACGCGGGGGACGGCTGTGCCGTCCTTTTTGCGTGGAAAGCCGTGAGGCGGGACGCGCAAGATAGGCGGGTAAAAAAATTGACACGAAGTTATGCGTAAGATACGATAAGCGATTGACAACGCGGGGCAAATCATGTATAATAACACACGGAGGATGGCGACGTATGCCCTGCGCACACGTCGGCGTTCCCAAAAAAACAGAATGTAGGAGGCTAATCATGCACAACACGATCGGCCTACTCCTTGCGATGAATAGCGGTCTTGCGATCGGATTGATCATCGGAGCACTTGTCGTCGGTGCGGCGATCGCCGCGCTCGCGACGTGGCTCATTCTACAATATGTTTCCAAAAAGAAATCGGAAAAAAAGCTCGACGACACGTCGAAACGGGTGGACGAGATGCTCGCCAATGCGGAAGCGCAGTGCAAGCAACTCAAAAAGGAAGCGATATTAGAATCGAAGGAGCAGGAGCTCAAACGCAGAAACGAATTCGAACAGGAGATGAAAGAGAAGCGCGCCGAACAGCAGCGCATCGAATCCCGTCTCAACCGTCAGGAAGATCTTCTCGAAAAGAGGGAGACGGAGATCTCCCGTAAGGAACAGTCCCTCGAAGCGCAGAAGAACAATCTGCAAAAACGCGCGGAGGAAGTGCAAAAGACGCAGGAGCAGGTCTCCCGCCAGCACGAACTCATGGTCGCGGAATTGGAGCGGGTCGCCCAGCTCACCAAGGAAGAGGCGAAAAAACAACTCACCGACGAGATCCTCGACGAGACCCGCCGCGACCTTGCGGTGCAGGTCCGCAACCTCGAACAACAGGCGAAAGACGAAGCCGAACTCAACGCGAAGAACATTATTTCGCTCGCGATCCAGCGTTGCGCTTCCGACCACGCCTCGGAGACGACCGTCTCGGTCGTGCCGCTTCCCAACGACGACATGAAAGCGCGCATCATCGGGCGCGAGGGCAGGAACATCCGCGCCATCGAGAACGCGACGGGCATCGAGCTCATCATCGACGATACGCCCGAAGTTGTGATCCTTTCGGGGTTCGACCCCGTGCGCCGCGAAATCGCGCGGCTCACCCTCGAGCGGTTGATCGCAGACGGGCGCATTCATCCCGCCCGCATCGAGGAGACCGTCGAAAAGGTCACCAAAGAACTCGACCAGCAGATCAAGGCGGCGGGCGAGAACGCAATGTTCGAGGTGGGCATCTTCGGGCTTCATCCCGAGATCATCAAGCTCATCGGCAGACTGAAATTCCGCACGAGCTACGGGCAGAACGTGTACCGCCATTCCATCGAAGTGGCGCAGCTCGCGGGGCTCATGGCGCAGGAACTCGGGCTCGACGTCAACTTTGCCAAGCGCGCGGGACTTCTGCACGACATCGGCAAGGCGGTCGACCACGAGCAGGAGGGCACGCATATCCAGATCGGCGCGGACCTTGCGAAGAAGTACAAGGAAAACGCGATGATCGTCAACGCCATCATGGCGCACCACGGCGACGTAGAACCCAAGACCATCGAAGCCGTGCTCGTGCAGGCGGCGGACGCCGTTTCGGGCGCGCGTCCCGGGGCGAGAAGAGAGACGGGGAGCAACTACGTCAAACGTCTCGAACGCCTCGAAGAGATCGCGTCGGGGTTCGCGGGCGTCGACAAGAGCTACGCGATCCAGGCGGGCAGAGAGGTACGCGTCATCGTAAAACCCGACCAGGTGGACGACGCCAAGGCACTCTTCCTCGCAAAGGACATCGCCAAGAAGATCGAGAGCGAGCTCGAATACCCCGGGCAGATCAAGGTCAACGTCATTCGGGAATTCCGCAGTGTGGAATACGCGAAGTAAAAACTTTCAAAATACGTTTGAAAAACGCCGCTCTGCGGCGTTTTTTCGTTGGAAAGGAGACAGGTAGGGAGGGGGACGGCGAAGCGGCGCGGCGCATATGATGGAATGACGGCTCATGCCGATAAATACTACGGAGGTCAGGTATGTGTAATTCCTGCAATTCATGCGGAAACCGCGGTTGCGGCTGTCCGTTCTTCAACAATCTCGCCCGCGCGATCGAAAATCTCTTCGACACCCAACCCTATTGCAACGGTTGCGGCTGTAACGGCAACGGAAACAACGGGTGCGGATGCGGCTGTAACGGGAACGGGAATACCAGAAATGGGAACAACGGCTGCGGTTGCAATGGGAACGGCAACGGAAACAACGGGTGCGGATGCGGCTGTAACGGGAACGGGAATACCAGAAATGGGAACAACGGCTGCGGTTGCAACGGAAACGGCAACGGAAACAACGGGTGCGGATGCAACGGCAACGGCACGTTCTTTTTCAACGATTTGAGCGCGTACACGGCGTGCGGCGAATACGATTGCTATTACGCCCGCCAATACGCGCTTTATCCTTTCAACACTACGAACGGAATCTGCTCGTGCTGTAACAACTGAATGAAAAAGGCGGGTCTCCGCGCCCGCGCGGGTCGCCGCAACAAACAGATAAGAAAACAGCGAGGAATTCTCCCCGCTGTTTTTTATAGTAACGGTGCTTTCATGGTGGGGCGGACGCAAACGGAGATGACTTCGCAGAGGAAGAGAATGTCGTCCTCGCACCCGCGCTTTACCCATTCCATGGTAATGGCGGTGACGCCGCTGATGAAGTAGTGCGACATATATTCCACGATTTTTTTATCCGTCACGCCGTTTTTCGCATAGATCGGGACAAAGACGTTCTCGATGAGCCGTTCGTCCATTTCGCCGATCTGAAATGCGCCCGAATTGTTGTAGACTTCGTATAGCCGCTTATTCTGTTTGATGAACGAAAGATACGGCACGAGGTACTGCGGGGAGATGAAGATGAGCTCGTCCGCCGACATTTTGGAGAAGTCGGTTTTGATCGCGCCGCCGAACGAGGCGAAAAATTCCGAAACGGCGCGCTCCTGCGTTTCCTTTAAGAGGTCGTACAAATTCTCGTAATGCGCGTAAAAGGTGGAGCGGTTGACGCCCGCCTTTTCGCATACATCCATAATGGAAATATCCTTAAAATCTTTATGTTCGAGAAGCAGGACGAGCGCGTCGTCCATCTTCGCCGCGGTATTGCGGAATTTCGCTTGGGACTTGTTCATACTTTCCTCCGCGTTTATGATAGCACAACCTCGGAAATTTCGCAACCATAAAACGATGTTTGTCTGTTTCTGCGAGAGAAATCTTTTCAGAAACCGACATTTTTTGGGATTTATGTTGTGGTGTTCGTTTCTGAAAAGTTTTACAATAGACCCAATGAAACAAGGAGGCGGCTATGAACGCGATCGAAATCCAAGACCTCACGAAGAGTTTCCGCGGAATGTACGCGCTCGACGGCTTGAATATGACCGTGCCGCAGGGCGCGATCTACGGCTTTATCGGCGAGAACGGAAGCGGAAAATCAACGACCGAAAAGTGTATCTGCGGGCATCTTGTTCCCGATAGGGGTCAAATCACGCTGTTCGGCAAGCCCTATACCGACGCGGGCGTGCGGGCGAAAGTGGGCGCGCTCATCGAAAATACGGGGTGCTTTCCCGCGTCGAGCGTGTACAGTAACCTCATGATGCAGGCGATCAATCTCGGCATAAAAGATAGGGCGGGCGAAATTCAACGGGTACTTAAAATTGTACGCATGGAGGACAACGCGCGCTTAACGTTCAAGAAGTGTTCGCTCGGCATGAAACAGCGGATCGGCATTGCCATGGCACTTTTGGGCGACCCCGCGCTTCTCATTCTCGACGAGCCCATCAACGGGCTGGATACCGACGGCATGCGGCTCATGCGGGAAATCCTCGTGGACATCACGAAAAACTACGGCTGTACCGTCCTCATCTCTTCGCATATTCTCGGGGAGCTTGAAAAAATCGCCACCCATTACGGCATTCTCCGTCAGGGAAAGATGATCAAAGAGATCGCCGCCTCCGAAATGGAAAGCCGCTCACAGGTCTATGTTTCCCTGAAAACGGGGGACGACAAAGCCGCCTATGACCTCTTATGGCGCGTCGGGTGCAACGTCAGGTTCGAGGAGGGCGAGCTTCGCGTCTACGACCTCGACGACACGGCAAGGCTCTCCGCCTATCTTCTGCAAAACGGTTTCGCTCCGCGCGAGCTCAAAAAGCACAAGATCGGTCTCGAAGAGTATTATGTCTCTCTCATGAGCAAGGAGGCGGTATAACATGGAACACGCAAACCCGTTACAATTCGAGAAACCGAGCTTTTTTGAACGGCTCAAAGGGATGCTCGGCGTAGACTTTTATCGCCTGTTCCATACGCCGCTGTTCTACATCTTTCTTGCGGTCGCGGCGATCATTCCCGCGCTCGTCTCGATGGGCGCGACGATGGGCGAGAGCGAAACGGCGGGCATGTTCACGAACGCTTGGCAGATCGTTGCCGCGGACAGTCCGCTGTATATCGTTCACGACATGGGCGAGTACGCCAACATGAACATGGTGTTTATCTTCGGCGGCATTATGGTGTCCATCTTCATCGGACATGACTATGCAAGCGGGTACGTCAAACAGCTCTTCACCACCCACGCCAAGAAAGAGGACTATATGATCTCAAAGACGCTCGCCGCGGCGTTCTCGATGGCGTGTATGTGCGGAACATATTTTATCGGGGGGACGATCTCGGGGGCGACCACGGGACTTCCGTTTACGGTGAGCGCGGGTTCTCTCCTTTGCGCGATCCTCGGCAAAGTTATTATGAGCCTCGGCTGGGCGAGCCTCTACACCTTTATCAATGTCATCTTCCGCAGGAAGTTCGGCATCTCCATTGCCCTCTGCTTTGTGCTCGGCACGGGCATTCCCGTCATCGGGGCGGCGGCACTTCTTGGCAACACGGCGGCTCTCAACATCTTCCTCTACGGTTCATCGGTGCAGGCGTGCCTCTCCGCAAACTTTGCGTCCGTCCTCGTGTGCCTTGCATGCTCATGTGTATGGGCGGTCATCTATAACGCCCTCGGCGCGGTGATCTTATATCATCGCGATGTGTATTGAGGTGAAATATGAACGCGATCGAAATCGGAAATCTGACCAAGACGTTCGGGGAAAAACGCGCTGTGGACGGGCTCTCGATGACCGTCCCAGAGGGCGCGATCTACGGCTTCATCGGCGAGAACGGAAGCGGCAAATCGACGACCGAAAAGCTCATTTGCGGCTTGCTTCAACCGAGCGGCGGCGAGATCAAACTGTGGGGCAAAGACCATAAAAATCAAGACGTCCGCGCGAAGATCGGCGTTCTCATCGAAGCTCCCGGCTGCTTTCCCAATTACACCGTTTGGAACAATATGAAACTGCAAGCCGCGAACCTGGGGCTCAAAAACGCGAACGAAGAAATACGGCGCGTTCTGCACCTCGTCCGCATGGACGGCGCGGCTTCGAACAAGTTCAAGAACTGCTCGCTCGGCATGAAACAGCGGATAGGAATTGCCTTTGCCTTGCTCGGGAATCCTCAACTTCTCGTGCTCGACGAGCCCATCAACGGCTTGGACGCCGACGGCATGCGCATCATGCGGGAAATTTTGACCGACCTTTCAAAGCGCGGCACGACCGTCCTCATCTCCTCGCATCTCTTGGGCGAGCTCGAAAAAATCGCCACCCATTATGGCATTCTTCGCGGCGGCAAGATGCTCAAAGAGATGACCGCCGAAGAGCTCAACGCCGACTGTCCGACCTATGTCGCCCTCAAAACGGACGACGCCGAAACGGCGCGAGAGGTTTTGGAGCGGGCGTTCGGACGGGCGGAGATCGACGGACAGACGGGCGAGATCCGCGTCTATAATGCAAACGCGGAAGAGGTCGCAAAATATCTGTACGGAAACTTCGGGATCGCCGTGAGCGAGATCCGCACGGCAAAGATCAGTCTCGAAGAATACTATATCAATCTCATGGGGGAGGGGAAGAAATGAAACGGGACTTTATCAAACGCCTCAAAAGTATGCTCAAAGTGGACTTTATGAGAATGTTCACCATGCCCGCCGTCTACATCATGTTCGGCGTTTCGCTCGCGCTTCCCGTTTTGATTTTGGTGATGACCTCTTTCGTGGGCGGTGAGGCAACAGGGGAAACAGCGGCGACGTTTACGAACGTCTGGCAGGCGATCGGCTCGGCGGGCGGTGCGATGAGCATGGATCTCACGAGCATGTGCAACATCAATCTTTTATACTTTCTTGTTGCGATCTTCGTCTGCCTTTTCGTGGGCGAGGATTTCCGAAGCGGATATGTCAAGAACCTATTTACGGTGCGCGCCCAAAAGACAGATTACGTCCTCTCCAAAACCATTGTGCTGTTTGTAGCGGCGACGGGAATGTTCCTTTTGTACTTTGTCGGCGCGATGATCGGCGGGGGGATCGCGGGGCTCTCGTTCGACCTTGCCGAAGTCGGCGCAAGCGCGGGCGGGATCGTCGCTTGCATGATATCGAAAATCTTCTTTGCGCTCGTATTCGTGTCGATCGCCCTGACGCTTTCAACGGTCGGGAAAGCAAAATTATGGCTCTCTATCCTCGGGTCTCTCGCGGCGGGCATGTTGCTCTTTACCATGATCCCCATGATGACGCCGCTCAATGCGGGCGCGTTCAACGTCGTTTTATGCGTTTTCGGCGGACCTTTGTTCGCCGCGGGGCTCGGGGCGGTCAGCAACGTCATCTTGAACAAGACGGGTTTGGTATAAGGCGCGAAGCCAAGCGGCAAAAAAGAGGCGTCGAACAAGGGACGCGCCCGCGAATTTTCATCGAAAATCCCTTGCCAAGCGGGCGCGGGAATGCTATAATATCGTCTGCGGAGAAATCTATGAAGGCGATACATTTTCGGAAACCGACCAAGCGCGAGCTCGTGCGTTTGATTTTGAACAGTCTCATCATCGTGTTCGGGAATGCGATGGCGGCGTTTGCGTCCGCGATCTTCGTCATTCCCAACGGCTTTGTCATGGGGGGGACGACGGGCGTCGGCATTCTCGTTCGGAATCTCATTCCCGAAACCGTCGCGTGGCGCGAGTGGGCGGTCTCCATTACCGTATATGCGGTCAACATCGGGCTGTTTATCCTCGGCGCGGTGCTGCTCGGCAAGAAGTTCGCCGTGGCGACGTTCGCGGGCACGGTGCTCTACCCGAGCTTTTTGAGTCTCTTTACCCTCGTCAACGACGCATACGTCGCGGCAAACGGCGCGCCCGTCGGAGCGAGCGAGCCCGTGCTCGCCGCGCTGATCGGCGGGTTGCTGTTCGGATTCGGCGTCGGGATCGTCGTCCGCGTCGGCGCGTCTACGGGCGGTACGGATATCCCGCCGCTCATTCTGCATAAGTTCTTCGAGATCCCCGTTTCGGTCACCCTTTGGGCGTTGGATTTTTCCATCGTTTTGTTGCAGTTTTTCGGCGCGTCCGTCGACGCCGTTCTGTTCGGCGTTCTCATCACCCTGCTGTCCTCGTACATCGTCGACAAAGTCGCGCTCATCGGCATGCGCCGCACGCAGGTGAAGATCGTGAGCGAGCATTACGAGGAGATCCGCGAGATGATCCTCACCAAGATCAGCCGCGGCGTTACCGTGCTCTACGGACAGACGGGCTATCTCAAAAAGGATTGTCACATGATCCTCACCATCATTTCGCACCGCCAGCTCGTGCCCCTCAAAGCCGCCGTGCAGAGCATCGACCCGCACGCTTTCATGACGATCAGCGTGGTTTCGGAGGTGCGCGGCGAGGGATTCCATTCGGACGGCGTCGACTTCCTCATCCCCGAGAAAAAGGGAAAATCTTCACTCTTCGACGACGAGACTGCGCCCCGCGAAGAGAACGGCGACAAGAACGCGCCCAAGGAGTAAATAAAAAAGATCGAGAGTTTTCCCGGCAAAACCTGCCGATGGCGATAGGATACGCGCCGCTTTGCAGCCGCGCTTTCGCACATGAATGTACTTTGAATCTCGGAAAAAACCGAGCCCCCGCGCTTTTTTGGCGCGGGGGCTCGTTGTATGTCTGTGAAGTGAAAAATCGTTTCGCGTTTCTTACCGAAATCAATCGTAGAGCAGGGCGATGTTCTGTGCGGCGGCGCGGACGCGTTCGCGCAGACTGTCGGGGGCGAGCACGCGGAATCCCGCGCCCGCGGAGAGGATCTGCGCGACCAGCCTGTCGTCGTCGGGGACGACTGCCTCGGCGATGATCGTATCCCGTTCGCGGCGCACGTTCTCCACGCCGAGCCATTCTTCGGCAAAGGGGAGTGCCTCGGGCGCGATCTCGAAGCGCGCCTCGATGATCTCGGCGGTGCGGCGGAAGTCGAGCGGGATATCTTCGCGGCGGAAGGGCATGCGCTCGAACGTCTCGCCCGTGCATACAATGGTACGCATGCGCCCCACCTTAAACAGACGGAAGGCGTCGCGGTTGCGGCAAAAGGCGTAAAGATACCAGAAATTGTGCTTATATACGAGCAAATGGGGCAGAACGACGCGGTGCGAGGGCGTACCCTCGCGGTCGATGTAGTCGATCTCGACGGCTTCGCATTCCTCGGCGGAACGTTCGAGGAGGGCGAGCTTTTCGGCGAACTTCCGCTCGTTGGTCCACGTGTCGCCGTCGGCGAAGATATAGCCCGAAAATCCGAGATCCTTTTTTTCGCTCTTGCTCTGCGCGGAAAGTTTTTCGGCGGCTTGGCGGAGGGCGGGGTCGTCGCTCGTTTGGAGCATGGCGTGGAGGGCGTCGAGGGTGCGCGCGTATTCCTCCTGCGTGAGGAAGCCTTTCGGCAGTTTGTAGGCGTCGGAGATATAGATGCCGCCGTTCGCCCCGCGGGCAAAGCCGATGGGAACGCCCGCGGCGCACATCTCCTCCGCATAACGATAGATCGAACGCACGGACACGTTGTATTTTTCGGCGAGCTCCGCGGCGCATACCCGTCTGCGCGAGAGCAGGGTGAAGAGAATGCCGAGCATGATCCGATACTTCATGTTCCACCTCCCGTGAAAAAATCCAAGTCATATTATACGCTATATGACAGCCCTTGTCAAGTATAGCGGGAAAAAATCCGTGCGGCGGGGGACGGATTTTCGGACGCGGCAATTTTTTCGGATTCCCGCGGCGAATATTTGACAAACGGCGGCGGGGGGAGTATAATTGTCGGGAAAGATCAAAAAAGAGGAAAACGGCAATGGAAAACGTCATGGACGCCTTGCGCGCACGCGGATTCATCAAACAGACGGTCTACGAGGACGAACTGTACGCGCTGCTCGGCAGAGAGAGCGTCCCCTTTTACATCGGGTTCGACCCGACGGCGGACAGCCTGCACGTCGGGCATTTCATGCAGCTTGTCGCCATGAAGCATATGCAGGACGCGGGGCATCGCCCCATCATCCTCATCGGCGGCGGTACGGGCATGATCGGCGACCCCTCGGGACGGTCGGACCTGCGCACCATGATGACGCGCGAAACGGTGGAACACAACGTGGAGTGCTTCAAAAAGCAGATGGCGCGCTTCATCCGTTTCGACGGCGAAAACGGCGCGATCGTCGTGAACAACGCCGATTGGCTGATGTCGCTCAACTATGTCGACTTCCTGCGGGACGTCGGCGTGCATTTCTCCGTCAACAAGATGCTCACCGCGGAGTGCTACCGCACCCGCATGGAAAAGGGGCTCACCTTCCTCGAATTCAATTACATGCTCATGCAGGCGTACGACTTCCTCATGCTCAACCGCAAGTACGGCTGTTCTCTCGAACTCGGCGGCGACGACCAGTGGAGCAACATCCTCGCGGGGGCGGACCTCATTCGACGCAAGGAGAGAAAGCCCGCCTACGCCATGACCTTTACCCTGCTCACGACGAGCGAGGGGAAGAAGATGGGCAAGTCGCAAAAGGGCGCGGTTTGGCTCGACGAAAATAAGACTTCGCCCTACGAATTTTTCCAATATTGGCGCAATACCGCCGACGCGGACGTGGAAAAATGCTTCCGTCTGCTCACATTTTTGCCGCTCGGCGAGATCGAGGAGCTCTGCCGCTACCGCGACGAGCGGATCAACCAAGCAAAGGAGCGGCTTGCCTACGAACTCACGCGGTCCGTCCACGGCGAGCAAAAGGCGCAGGAGGCTCTCATGCAGGCGCGCGCCGCGTTCGGCGGCGAGGGGGAGCTTCCCCAAGCGAACATCGCAAACGCGGTCAACGCGATGCAGGCACTCGTCGAAACGGGGCTATGCAAGAGCAACGGCGAGGCGCGCCGCCTCATCGAACAGGGCGGCGTGAGCATCGACGGCGAAAAGGTGACGGACGCAAACGCGCCCTTGCCCGAGGGGTCGTTCACTCTCTTCAAGGGGAAGAAAGTGCGGCTCTTCGTCGTGCGCGGCTGATGCAAGCCTATCGCGGCGTATTCGGGAACGCCTTTTTGGAACGCGTCATCGAAAAGTCTCGCTTCCTCGCCTATGCGGTGCGTACCGAGGACGAGGAGCAAGCCAAGGCATTTTTGGCAGATTTGCGCGCCGAGCATCCGCTCGCCACGCACGTCTGCTACGGCTATATCGCCGACGACTGCGGCAATCTGCAACGTTTTTCAGACGACGGAGAACCGCAGGGAACGGCGGGCATGCCCATTCTCGGCGTGCTCAAAGCGGAGAAACTTTGCGCGACGGCAATCGCCGTCGTGCGCTATTTCGGGGGGATCAAGCTGGGCGCGGGCGGGCTCACGCGGGCGTACGCGGGGGCGGCGGCGGAAGTCGTCAGGAACGCGGAGATCCGCAGTTTCGAACCCTGCCGCGAGATCGAGTTGACGGTCGGCTATCCCGAAGTCAACGCCGCGCTTCATTTTCTCGGCGATCGCGAGATCTTGTCCCGCACATTCGGCGAAACGGCGCGCTTTGCCGTCGCCGTCAAAGAAGAGGAGAAAGCGGCGTTCATTGCGGCACTTTCCAACGCGCTTTGCGGGCGCGTCCAAGTACGGGAGGGGAAGGCGTACCGCTATCCCTTTCCGATCGCATAGGAGCAATATGCAATTCATCGAAAGAGCGGAATTGAAGAAAAAGCCCGAACGCGGCACGGAGCTCGGCTTCGGGCGGTACTTTACCGATTACATGTTCACCATGCGCTACACGCGCGGACAGGGCTGGCACGACGCCCGCATCGAGCCCAACGTGCCGCAGTCCTTCGACCTCGCCACGGGGATCTTTCATTACGCGCAGGGCGTGTTCGAGGGGATCAAGGCGTTCCGACGCGAACACGGCGTCGCCGTGTTCCGTCCCGACGAAAATTGGGCGCGCATGAACAGGTCTGCCGACCGCATGTGCATTCCCGCCTTTCCCACAGACGTCGTAGAGGAGGGGCTCGGGGAGCTCTTGCGCATCGAACGCGATTGGATCCCGACCGAGGCGGGCACGGCACTCTACATCCGTCCCGTCATCGTCTCCACGCACCCCATGCTCGGCGTGCACGCGTCCCCCGAATATCTCTTTTTCATCCTGCTGTCCCCCGTGGGAAGCTATTACGCGCACGGGTTCGCGCCCACCAAATTGCTCGTTGAGGACGTGTACGCGCGCGCCGTCCCGGGCGGGACGGGGGAGGCGAAGTGCCTCGGCAACTACGCCGCGTCGATGAAGGCGGGCGCGCTCGCCGAAGCGCAGGGCTTCGACCAGACGCTTTGGCTGGACGCCACGGAAAAGAAGTACGTCGAGGAAGTCGGGTCGATGAACATCTTCTTCGTCATCGACGGCGAGGTGATCACGCCTGCCCTTGTCGGTTCGATCCTCCCCGGGATCACCCGCAAGAGCTGTCTGCAAATTTTACGCGAGCGGGGCTACCGCGTCAGCGAACGGCGCATTTCGATCGAAGAGGTCGCGCAGGCGGCACGGGAGGGACAGCTCGACGAAATGTTCGGCACGGGCACGGCGGCGGTCGTGTCTCCCGTCGGGCTCTTCCGTTACCGCGGGGTAGACTACACGCCGAAGAACGCAACGGGGGAGATCACTACGAAACTTTACCGCGAGATCACGGGCGTCCAATGCGGCAGCATTCCCGACACGCGCGGCTGGATCAAACTGTACGAATAAAAGAGGGACGCTTCGGCGTCCCTGTTTTTTCGCCTTTATTTCGAATTTCATCTAAATAAAAATTCGCGGAAAAGCGGTGTATTTTATGGGAAAATAAGGCGAAATATCGGCTTTTCTTTTTTATTTCGATAAATATCGAAATAAAAAAGGCGGCGAAGCATAAGCGTGCGGGCGGGGGCATACGATAGAGCGTGATTGCAATCTCGCGCGGCAGGAAGATCAAACGGCGGGCGATCCTTTTCGTTTTGCTCGTGTGTTTAATCGGGCTTGTCGTCTTGTTTCATTTCAATATCACGCGCGTGCTCAAATCCATTGCGGAGGCGAACATGCGCTCCATCACGACGGTCGCCGTCAACGACGCCATCTACTACACTTTGTCCGACGAGGTGCGTTACGACGAGCTCGTCAAAGTGGAGCGGGGGGTGGACGGTGAGATCGTCTCCATCACTTCGGACTCTCTGCGGATCAACCGCATCGCGCGCGACGCGGCGTATATGTCGCAACAGAATTTACAGCGGATGAGCGAGGACGGCGTCGACGTGCCGCTCGGCGCGTTCTTCGGGATCGAGGCGTGGTCGGGTTTCGGACCGAAGATCCACATGAAGATCATCCCCATCTCCAACGTGGAGTGCCGCTTCGTCTCCAAATTCGACGCGGCGGGCATCAACCAGACCAAGCATTCCATTTATCTCGAAATCGTGGCGGACATCTCCATCATTATGCCGTCGGGGACGAGCAATTTCGCCTCGCTCACCGAGGTGCTCATTTGCGAGAGCGTGCTCGTGGGGCGCGTGCCCGAGACCTATTTGCAGGCGGATATCTTCGGCGACGGCTACACGCTCGCCCCGCCCGACGCGCCGTAAACCGCCTTGATGATCTCGATGATGCGCGGCGTGCCGCTCTTTACGCCGCAACGGGCAAGCGCGGCTTTGAGTTCTTCGTCGAGATAGACCGCGCGCAACGTATCGGGGAGCGAAGAGAGGTCGCGCTCGTCGAGGACGCGGCAGAGCCCCTTTTTCTCGAAATAGGCGGCGTTCTGCGCCTGATCCCCCCGCGAGGCGTGGGAAAGCGGGACGAGCAGGGCGGGTTTTTTAAGGGCGAGAAGTTCGAAGATCGTGTTGCTACCCGCGCGGGAGAGCACCACGTCCGCGCAGGCGTACGCGCCGCCCATATCCGCTTCGTACTCGCGCTGGACGTACCCAGCGGGCGGGTCGGGCATGAGGTTTCCCCGTCCGCATATGTGCAGAATGTCGAATGAAACGAGGAGGCTCGGGAGCGCGCCGCGTACGGCTTCGTTGAGGGCGCGGCTTCCGCTGCCGCCGCCGAACACGAGCAGGACGGGCCGATCCCGAAATCCGAATTTTCGCATGGCGCGGGCGCGGTCTCCCCCCATGATCTCCCGCCGTACGGGCGACCCGACATACACGCCGTTTTTGAATTTCGCCGCCGTTTCGGGGAAAGAAGTGAGCACATATTTGCACATTCCCGCGATCATGCGCGTGCACAGTCCCGGGGAGAGGTCGCTCTCGTGCGTCAATACGGGAACGCGAAGGCGGTGCGCCGCCCACACCGCGGGGAAGCTCGCAAACCCGCCCTTGGAAAACACGAGGTCGGGTTTTATTTTTTCGACCATTTCAAGCGCGTCGCGCTTGGCACGGTGCAAACGGTGGGGGATCTTGAAATTTTCCAACGTGAACGAGCGGACCAGCTTGGGACAGTCTACGCGGTAAAAAGGGAATCCCGCCTCGCCGATCAGCCTCTGCTCGATGCCGCCCGTCCCCATATAAAAGAGCTCGTGCGAAAAACGCAGTTCCCGCATGAGCGCGAGATTCGGCACAACGTGACCCGCGCTGCCGCCGCCCGTAAACAGAATGCGCTTCATGCTTACAGTATATGAAGCGCGCGATTTTTTATTGTACCGCCTGTGTTTGTCTTGCGCGCCCGCTTTTCGGAAGCGGGCGCGCAAGACAATATATTATGGTATAACATTTGATTTTGGAATCGCCTCGTTGCGGCAGCAGGGACTGCCGCAACCCGTCGGGCTTGCCAGCCCTCCTGTCGTGCCGCCGTTCACAGTGCACCGCACCGATGAACGAGAATTGCGGCACGCCACCCTCAATTCTGCGCAATAGTCGTAACCGCACCAAAAGTAAAAGAGGGAAACCCTCTCATAGGGCTCCCGAAAAATGTTGCGAAGCAAGATTTTTTGGGAAGAGGAGACGCAGGCGTAAAAAGCACAAGGGTTGCCTTTCGGCAACCCTTTGCAAAACGCGCCTTGCGGCGACGTGGTGGACCTGCGCAGAATTGCGCCTTTGGCGGCGCGCCCCGGTGCACAGCACACCGTGCTGTGCAGTTTGCGGCAGAGCAGTCTGTAATCCTACAATTCGCCCGCAAACCGATTGCTCCCGCAATCGCCTCCACCCTCAATTCTGCGCAATAGTCGTAACCGCGCTATAAGATAAGAGAGGGGAAACCCTCTCATAGGGCTCCCGAAAAATGTTGCGAAGCAAGATTTTTCGGGAAAAGGAGACGCAGGCGTAAAAGCACAAGGGTTGCCTTTCGGCAACCCTTTGCAAAACGCGCCTTGCGGCGACGTGGTGGACCTGCGCAGAATTGAACTGCGGTCTTACAAGGTTCGTCCGCGGACACTACACGTTTAGTCTGTGGTCAAGTCTCGCCCGCTGGCAGTCCGCAGACAGACTGCGCGTTGGGCACACTTCCGAAATTCATTGCGCGGCAGGGGAAGTCAGCCGCCGAGCAACGTTCCCTACTGAATGACGCCCGTTTCCCGACCGTAGGAATTCGGGATCGGACGGAGCTTAACGCTGTTAAGCCGCAAGTGCTACGCGGCGAGCCGAGACCCGACGCGAAGCGGTAGAACGTCTGCTTTTATTATCAGCATTTGAAATTTTTCCGTTTTTACAGAGCCGAGCCTCTGACGTGCGTCCGTCGAAGTCCGCTTGCAATCGAATCCGAAACAGGCCCGATGGCGTTCTTCTATATTATTCTATACCCGTCGGCGAAATTTGTCAAACGCTTTTCAAGAAAATCCCGCCCCATTCGCGGCTAAAGAGGGCGCGCAGGGGGGACGGCATACGGGAGCGGACGGGCAAAAGCGGACGTTTTCGGCGATCCCATGGCAAACATCAAACAATTTTCGGCGGCGCAGAATGTAAAATTTGCACAAAATTCGACGGTATTTTTATCGACTGTGTTGACAGCGCGAAATTCGGGTTGTACAATGGAAACAAGGCGTTGCCTATCCGCGCGCCCGCGGATATGGGTCGCGCTCCTACGCGCGTGCGCGCGTGAGCGCAAACGTTGTTTCCCGCCGAAGGCGGGAGGGGGGAAGAGGGATGAAGCGATCGGCGAAAAAAATCGGAGTATGTTGCGCGGCTGTGCTGTGCGCCGTTTGTCTCGGCGCGGGGATCGGCGGACTGCGTTTTTCCAAAGCGGGGGAAACGTACACTCCGCGGGCGGAGGAATACGAATACGCGTTTGTCCCGCTTGCGGAGCGTTCGCCGAATGCGATCTCCCAAGAGGAGTTTGAATCTTCTCCCGTCGGCGCGTCGGAGACGGAAGTCTACATTACGGGGCTGTCGGGCGAGCTCGATAAGAGCATGCCGCTCGAACTCGAAATTCCCGAGACGATCGAACGGGGCGACACGACATTGACCGTAAAATTCGTGCAGGAGGGTGCGTTTTCGCAGTGCGAGAACATCGTCGATCTCCACCTGCCCGAGTCGGTGCTGTGGCAGGTCAAGCAAGGCGGCTTGTTCACGGTCGACAACGGGGCGTACTGCGCCAAAGCGGACGGCGAAACGGCGACGATCGTAGCGTTGAACAAGACGAGCGATCCCACGCTCATTCTGCCCTCCAACATTTGGCTCGACGACGGCGACGGCGTGATGGAAGAGGACGAGCCGACCTATCGCTACACCGAATTTTTGATGAAGAAAACCGACGCGGACTATCGTCATCTCGTCGTGACGGCGGGCGTGATTAATCTTTTCAACAATGAAGAAAAGAACGGATCGCCCAATCTGCAAGGCTCGCTGTTGGCGAAGTCGAATTGTTTGGAGACCGTTCGCTTTGCAACGGGGCGGCGGGAAGTTCTTCCTCTCTACTCGTTGGCGTTCGAGAGTTGTACCGCGCTCGAAGAGGTCGTTCTCTCCGAGGGCGTACTGCTTGCCGACGGGGCGCGCGTCTTTCAGGGTTGCACATCGCTCAAATCGGTGCAGCTCGCCCGCGAGAACAACGCAAACGTGCCCTCGTTCTATACGTTGGGCGCGGACGGCGCGCTTTACACCTCCGACTATGCGTATTCCTATTACAACACGGGCACGGCGGGTTTGTCGGGCACGGGCGCGCGGGGATATTACGCATGGAAAGAAAGCACGGACGGCGTTCAAAAGGTGATCGACTTCTCCTCTTCTTCCTTGATTGAGACCGCCGAGGCGGGCGACCCGCTCACGGTTGAGGGCGACCGCGATGTGTACTACTCCCGCAACGGGGAAACGGGGACAGGAGACGGCTTCGGCAAAGGGATCGCCGTGCCGCAGGGGAGTTTCGTGTTCGACGTTGCGTCGACCGAGACTTACGATACGGATCTCCTCCCCGACAAAGTCATCAATGATTTTGCGAAAGACGGTTCGTTTTATCCCTCGGACGCGGACTTTGAATCCGTCGCATTGTGGTACAACAATTTCACAGGAGAATTGACGGCAAAGAGCGGGAAGTACGCGACCGTTTCCCATAGCCGTATCGACAGCTCTGCTACGGGCGGGAACGGGTTTCGACAAGACAATTCGAAAAAATGGGTACGACAAGAGTATTCTTTCGGGGAGCTCAATTACAGCGGAAATTTGCAAGTGAAGAAAAAGGAGGAAAATTCCTTTATCACGATCCAGACGAATTTCGATTTTGCGGCGACCGTCTATTTTACATACGATTCTGCGACAAGCGTGCCCACCATCGGGTTATTCGGCTCGGCGGACGACACCAAAACAAGTGTCGCCCTCGGGCTCATCGACTTTGAAACGCATACCTTGCGCGCGAACGGTAAGGGCGGGCAAAATTATTATCTCTGTCAACCGAGCGACGAGGAAGGCAAAACAAAAAATTACCCGCAGGTCTTATGCATTATTTTAACGCCCGTTTCCCCGTTTACGGTAAAACAGGCGAACGGGGAGGAGCTTCGAAACGGCGCGCTCGTCATGGAGGAGGGCACGTCCGTTACGCTGATGGCAGACAGTGAACAAGCGATCGTCGACGAATTGACGTGGCGCGTTCTCAACATAAAAGGGGAGAACGAGGTCATTTCGATCGCAAAAGGGGAGAACGGGGTCGTCGTAACGCCCCATCGCGCGGGACATGCGATCATCGAGGTAAGTTCGGCGTTTCTCACGCGGTATGTCTACGTGACGGTCGCCCCGCTCAAAGAAAGTCCCGCCGAATACGCCACAGCCGAACGCCGCGTCCGCTATCAAACGCTCGTGCTCATGCCGCCGCAGTACGAGGAAAACGGCAAAGCGGTGGAATATTTCGATTTCGGATATACCGAAACGGTCGAGATCGGCGACAACGCCTTTCAGGGCACGCAGATCACGGTCATTCGCATTCCCGACCGTATCAAAACGATCGGCATGAACGCGTTCCGTTTTTCGGATATGTTGCAGACAGTCTATCTTCCCGACTTTGCGACCTACGGTTCGGACATATTCGGGCAGGATTCGGACGCCGAGCCCGCCGATCCCGCCGATCCCGCCGATCCCTCGGGCGTTTACACGGCGGGCAAGCGCAACTTTACGCTTATCGCGCCCTCCCGCGACGCATACGAACGGTACTTCCAAGAGGGCGGCGCGTTGAACAGCGCGTTCGACCGCGTAGATAGCGGCGATGCCGTCTTTTCAACTTCCGACGACCCGAGCCACTGCTACACCCAATACCTCACCTATGAGATCACGGTCGCCTACGACGGGGATACATATCAAAAGATCCAATACCTCTTCGGAAGAGGGTCGGATTTCGTCAAAGCCTCGGAGACGGTTTCTTGGACAGGCGACAACAACGATACGGTGTACTTCGGGCACAGGAGCGGAAAGAGCGACAACATTTCCGTACAGGTCAAAAACACCGTCGCGAGAAAGGCTTGGACGATTGCAAAGGACGGTTGGTATTCTGGAACGGCGAAAGTTCCCGAGGGGAAGTGGTATCTCGGAACAGAGGTCGCGTTTTCGGACAAGGATGGGCTCAACGCGCTGTTAAGAGGTCAATCGGAAGTTTCCGAATCCATGTCGATAGAATATCCAAACCACTTCCGCAAGCGGTATAACGCATTGTTTAATAGCGGAAAAGACAGCGTTTCGAATTCCTCGGAATTGCCGCCGAAGTTTGCAAACACAACGCAGACCATTTGCACGTTGCCGACTTTCATTACGCTGCGCAGTACGGCGGGGGACGAGGGGTCTGCCGACGTCGATTTCGACGTGCCCGATTTCCAGAAGATCGGCGAGGTGCAGGTCCGCGGCGACCTGCCCACGATCACCGTTCCGTTCGATTTTTCGGGCTTCCCCGCGAGCCGCATTTTGAGCGGCATCGACAGTGCCCGCATGAACGTTTCCTATACCGCGGAAAAGGACGGTAAGGAGAGCGCGGAAGATTGGGACAAAATGAAATATCAAGACGCGCCCTACGACGCGGGGACGTATTTGGTGACCCTTTCGTTCAAAGAAGAGGCGGTCTCCCGCGCCGCGGGCGGCTATTCCTACCGTTGGTCGGGGTCGTACAACGGCATTCGTGTCAACAACGGCGACAGCGACAGTAAGACGTTCCGTCTCATCATCGTGCCCCGCCCCGTGTATGTTTCGGATTATACGGTGGCTTACACGGGCGAGGAAGTTACGGTCTACGAAAACAATCCCTACTACACGGCGACGGACTATCAACAGACCGAGGGCGGGAGATTGACGGATTTGCCGACCGAGAAAGGCTCATATACCGTTGCGCTCTCGTTCAACGATCCCAAGTACGCGGGCACGGAACAGACTTCGCCCAACCTCTATTGGGCGGACGGGATAGACAGCGCAAAGCCGCAAGCGACGCTCGTGATCGAAACAGAGCCCAAGCTCGACGCACCGACGGCAGTTTGCACGACGTTCGAATACCGCGACGCCGCCGTCTCGCTCGTTGAGATCTTCGGAAGATCCTATCAAACCGCCTCCATGAATGCGACGATCGAGCGCGTTTCGGGGAGCGAAAGGGTGAGCGTTTCGGAGATCCGCGAGGCGGGCGAATATGCCGTCACCGTCGAGCCCGCCAAGGGGTACGCGTGGAAAGAGCCGCCCATTTCGCCGTTTACGGTCCGGGTTACGCCCAAGCGCGTCGCCGTTCCCATGGATTCGTACATTCCCGACAGCGTTCCCGCGCCCTATGAATTTTACGTTCCCGTCAACGCCGAATATCATGTTAAAGAATATAAAGAATATCATGTAAAAGAATATAAACAGGATGGCGGACCGAAAGTCGAAAAGATCACAGAAAATGGGAAATATCAGGTGACCCTCGCGCTCAACGATATTCAAAATTACAAGTGGGACGGCAAAGAGGGGGGCGAGGTTGTCGTGAATCTCTACGTCGGCATGCCGAAAGTGCTCGCCCGTCCGAACTTCAACCAAATCGTGGACTGCACAGCGCAGAATGAGGGTTCTGTCGTGTACGACGCGGGGGTCGAATACATTCCCGCCGACCTGTTCGACGAAAACTTTATCGGCGATTTCATGACGATCTCCGTTACAAAAGACAGCGCGCCCTGCAAAACGGTTGCAAAGAGCGGGACTTACATCATTACGATCGCCCTGCGCCCGACCTTTACAAGCACGGTGAAATTTACGGACGGGGTCACGTCGCTCGAATATACTTTGACCGTCAAAAAGAAAGCCGTTACAAAGCCGAAGTTGAGAGAGGGCTCGTTCTACGCAAAGGAGATAGAGGGTGAGGTGTACACCCTTGACGAGCTTGTCGAGCTCCCCGCCGAGGGCTACACCGTAAGCGGTTGGACGGACACGACCGAGGCGAAAGATTACCCCGTCACCTTTACCTTGAAAGAGGATTACGAGTGGATGGAAGGCGGGTCTGAAAATGTCACCCTCACCGTGAAAATTACGGCGTGGGTGGACGTTACGAAACCTACCGTCAAGACGGGCGATCGCTTCGAATTAGAGACCGAAAACGACTTTTCTGCCGTGCTCGCTTCCTATGACGCGGAAGCGTACGCCGTCGCCGTTGACGAAGGCAAGACGCTGAAAGAAAAGGGCGAATACACGCTCACGTTCACCCTCAGAGCGGGCTATCGCTGGGGCGTGGGCGAGCACGATCCTTATACGCTCTCCGTCACTCTGTATCGCGTAATTGAAAAGCCGTCGCTCAAAACGGGCACGTTCTACGAGCAGGACACAAATTATACCCTTTCTAATCTTGTCGAGCTTCCCACCGAGGGCTACACCGCGTACGGTTGGACGGACACGGGCGCGGCGGGAACTTATACCGTTATATTCCAAGTTGATCAAGAAAATTATTATCTTTGGTCGGACGGCACGGACGGAGACATTTCTCTCTCCGTCGTTATCACACCATACACCGCAGTCCAAAAGCCGCAGCTGAAAGCGGGCACGTTCTACGAACGGGGGACGGTTTACGAACTTTCCGAGCTTGTCAATCTCGCCGCGGGCTACACTGTGCGCGGTTGGGAAAACACGGGCGCGGCGGACGATTATACCGTTACGTTCACCCTCGACGATGGATATAAGTGGGAGGGCGAGGGGACGATCGAAGAGCTACGCCAAGATTACGTGCTCACCGTCTATATCACCGCTTGCCAAGTGATCGAAAAGCCGAAGCTGAAAAAGGGTTCGTTCTATGAACGGGGAACGGTTTACGAACTGTCCGATCTCGTCGAGCTTCCCGCCGAGGGCTACACCGTAGAGGGTTGGACGGACACGGGCACGGCGAACGAATATCCCGTCACCTTTACCCTTAACGTGGGCTACAAGTGGCAAGGCGGCGGGTTCGAAGAAGTCACCCTCGTAGTGACAATTACGAAGCGCGAAGAGATCGAAAGACCGAAGCCGAAAGAGGATCTCTACTATTGGAAAGGCGACGATCCGTTCGTCGTCAAAGACGTATTCCCCGACATCGACGACACGTATTACACGGCTACCATGTCCGAGAACGGAACGCAAAATGCGGGCGATGGACCGTACACGGTCGTTGTGACCTTTGTCCTGAAAGAAGCCTATAAATGGAATGAGGAACCGCTGTTCGATGAATACAAAGCGACCGTCAAAGTACAGCAGGGGAAGGAGACCGAGATCCCCAAACTACAAAATCCGAACGGGGACTATCCCGAAAAGGAAAATCATACTCCCTATTCGCTCTCCGAAATTTTCTCCGATTATCATGGGAAAGCGTATGAGGTGCTGTTGGACGGAAACCCCGTCGATGAGATCAATTACGGCGGAGAGCATACGCTTGTCGTCGTCCTCCGCAAGGGATATCGTTGGGTGGGAAAGACGTTCGATCCAAAAGAATATAAGGTGTCCGTAAAAGCGGCAGTCTCCCGTCCCGTCTTAAAGAAATCCGAAGTGTACGAATGCGGCACGGCGATCACATTGGACGCACTGTTCCAAAATTTCAACAGCGGCGCGTACGACGTAAAAATTACGCTCGACGGTACGCCCGTGAGCGAGGTGCGCGCGGTGGGCGTATATCGGTTCGAGTTCACCCTGAAAACGAACAACGCGTGGATCGAAGCGGGCGAACAGATCCACACGGTCACGCTGACCGTGATGGAGTGTACGCCCGTTGAAAAGCCGACGCTCACAGCGGGGACATTCTATGCAAAGGAGACGGGGGGGGACGTCTATACGCTTTCCGAGCTCGTCGAGCTTCCCACCGAGGGCTACACCGTAGCCGATTGGACGAATACGGGCGAGGCGGGGGAATATCCCGTTACGTTCACACTGAAAGAGGGGTATAAGTGGCAAGACGGCAGCTTCGGGGAAGTTGTGCTCAACGTGAAAATTACGGCGTGGGCAGACGTCGCGAAACCTACCGTCAAGACGGGCGCGCTCTTCGAACTGACCCACGAAAACGACTTTTCTGCCGTGCTCGATTCTTATACCGCGGAAGCGTACACCGTCGCCGTTGACGGAGGAAAGACGCTGAAAGAAAAGGGCGAATACACGCTCACGTTCACCCTTAACGAGGGCTACCGCTGGGGCATGGGCAAGCACGAGCCCTATACGCTCCCCATCACTTTGTATCGCAAAATTGAAAAGCCGTCGCTCAAAACGGGCACGTTCTACGAGCAGGACGAAAATTATACCCTTTCCGATCTCGTCACACTTCCCGCCGAGGGATATTCCTCGGACGGTTGGACGGATACGGGCGCGGCGGGAACGACTTCCGTCACGTTCCAACTGAAAAAGGACGAATATTATTTTTGGTCGGACGGCACGGACGGAGACGTTTCGCTCGTAGTCGTTATCACGCCGTACAATGCTGTCAAGAAGCCGACGCTGAAAGCGGGCACGTTCTACGAACGGGGGACGGTTTACGAACTGTCCGATCTCGTCGAGCTCGCCGCGGGCTACACCGCGCGCGGTTGGGAAAACACGGGCGCGGCAGGCGAATATACCGTCACGTTCGCTCTCGACGCAGACTGCAAGTGGGAAGGCGAGGGGAAGATCGAAGAGCTACGCAAAGATTACGGGCTCACCGTTGTCGTCACGCCCTGCACGCCGACCGAGCGACCCTTGCCGAAGAGCGGGATCTATCTCTGGGAGGACGGCGCGCCGTTCGCGCTTGCCGACCTCTTCGACCGCCTCGACGCAACGCGGTACGACGTAACCGACACCCGCGGCGGGAGCGTTGCCATATTCGATGCGGCGGGCGAATACGCGCTCACATTCACCCTGCGCGCCCCTTACAAGTGGGACAGCGACAACGCGTTCGCGCCCTATCAAACGGTCGTCGTCATCGGCGAGGGACACACGGTCGACCCGCCCGCGCTCAAATCTTCGTCTTTGCCCAACAAGGAGAACAACGAGCCCTACACGGCGGAGGAGCTCTTCGACGGCTATTTGGGCGGCGCGTACACCCTCTCCTATACTGTCGGAGGAGAGGAGACGGACGCGATCCGCGGCGGCGGCGTTTATACGCTCACGCTCGCGCTCAATGCGGGCTACCGTTGGAGCGGGGAAGATCGCTTCGGCACGCGCGACTACACGGTGGACGTAAAGGCTTCCGTCGCCCGCCCCGTCGCGAACGGGGAAACGTTGTTCGAGCGCGGCACGCCGTATTCCGTGCGGGAGTTGGTTTCGGGGTATGTCGAGGGGTCGTATAACGTCGGCATCTCGCGCGGCGGCGAGCCCGTCGGCGAAGTTTTGGAAGCGGGAGAATATACGCTCGTGTTCACCTTAAAGGCAGGGAACGAGTGGAAAGACGGCGAACCGGGCGAACCCGTAACGCTCACCGTTACCATTTCCGCATGCACGCCCGTTGCGAAGCCGACGCTCAAAGCGGGAACGTTCTACGAAAAGGAGACGGCGGGGGACGTCTATACGCTTTCCGAGCTCGTCGAGCTTCCCGCCGAGGGCTATTCGGTGCACGGCTGGACGAATACGGGCGCGGCGGGCGAATACGCCGTCACGTTCACCCTCGACGAGGGGTATAAGTGGCAAGACGGCGGCTTCGGGGAAGTTGCGCTCACCGTGAAAATTACGGCGTGGGTAGACGTCGCGAAACCTGCCGTAAAGGCGGGCTCGCTCTTTGAGCTCGCCGACGAAAACGACTTCGAAGAAGTGCTCGCTTCCTATGACGCGGAAGCGTACGCCGTCGCCGTTGCGGACGGAAAGATATTGAAAGAAAAGGGCGAATACGCGCTCACGTTCACCCTCAATGCGGGCTACCGCTGGGGCGTGGGCGAGCACGAGCCCTATACGCTCTCCGTCACCCTGTATCGCGGCATTGAAAAACCCTCGCTCAAACAGGGGAAATTCTACGAGCGGGACGAAAATTATACCCTTGCCGACCTTGTCGAGCTTCCCGCCGAGGGGTATTCGGCGAGCGGCTGGGAAGATACGGGCGCGGCGGGGACGACTTCCGTCACGTTCCAACCGAAAAAGGACGAATATTATCTTTGGTCGGACGGCACGGACGGAGACGTTTCGCTCGATGTCGTCGTCACGGCGTACAACGCGGTCAAGAAGCCGACGCTGAAAGCGGGCATGTTCTACGAACGTGGGACGGTTTACGAACTGTCCGATCTCGTCGAGCTCGCCGAGGGCTACACCGTGAGCGGCTGGGAAGAGACGGGCAAGGCGGGGCAGTACTACGTCACCTTTACCCTCAAAGACGGCTACCGCTGGACGGACGGAAGCCGCAACGCGGTCACGCTCTCTGTCGTCGTGCGGGAAAAAGCGGCGGAGACCGACTACGGCGCAGTCGTCGCCCTGCTCGGCGTACAGCTCCTGCTCTTCGCGGCGATCTTCGGCGTCGCGATCCAAAAAGGCGACGGCAAGGAACGCCATACGAAAACAAAGGAACGCCGTCCGAAAAAGGGGGAATAATATGAAGCAGTGTATCCTCATAACCGTCTTCGGGATCTCTTTGCCCATCGACGGCGCAACGTTGACCGTCGCGCTCATCGTGTTGCAGGCGGTGCTCGCGGCGTGCGAAGTTTGCCTTCTCGTCTGGCTGCTCGTTCGCCGTTCCAAGACAAAGAAGAACGACGAAACCAAGCCCGCCGAGCCCGCGCCCGAGCCCGCCATGCCCGAGCCTGTCACCGCAATCGAGCCCACCATGTCCGAATCTCTCCTGCCCGTGCCTACCATGCCCATGCCTACCATGTCCGCCATGCCCGCAAGCCCTCTCCAACCCGTCATCTACATCGCGCCCCAAGCCGCGGGGCAAAACCAAAGTTTTACGGCGAGTTACTTTCTTGCCGACGACGCGACAAAGGAGTATTACGGGACGCTCAAAAACGAGGCTCTTTCCTATCGCGGCGCGCAGTCGCAGGTGTTCTGGAATCAGGAAGATTTCTATGTCGACGGGGGGATCGCCGTGCGATTTTTCTTCCGCGGCGAAACGCTGTGCCTCTGTTTCCCGCTCGACCCGCGCGCCTACGAGGGGAGCGAATACGAGGTGGAGAGCACCGCGCTCTATGCGGATACGCCCTGTATGTGCCGCGTCGATTCTTCCCGCCGCGCACGGTGCGCCGCCGAACTCATCGCCGCGTGCATGCGGGCGCGGGGCGCGGAACGCACCCCGCCCGGCGGCGATCTTACATAACGGTTACGGCGCATAGCGCGCCGCTTTGGCGTACGGATTTCGAAAAACAAGCGGATTTTGTGATAAAAAATTTCAAATTATAATTTTTTTACGCAAAATTTTTGGAATTTTTTTCAAATCTGCTTGTTTTTTTTCGTTGACTTTGCTATAATACATTCACCTTTCGCGGACGCGCACATTTTTGTAGCCGTTCGCAGAGGGCTGGAAATTGACATGTTAGACGGATTTTACGAAAAACTTTCCGCGACTTCGACCGTTCCCGTCGTCATCATCTGTATCGCGCTCATGCTGATCGCGGGCTTTTTGGGGACGCGGCTCACCAAACTGTTGAAGTTGCCCAACGTTACCGCATATATTCTCGTGGGGATCTTGCTCGGACCGTACTGCCTCGATCTCATCCCCGAATATGTTTCGGAGGGAATGGACTTCATCTCCGACATTGCGCTTGCCTTCATCGCGTTCAGCGTGGGGGAATATTTCCGTTTCTCCACCCTCAAAAAGAACGGACCGCAAGTGGTCGTGATTACGCTGTTCGAGGCGTTGCTCGCCTCGGTGCTCGTGTTTGTGCTCACCTATTTCATTTTGAGGCTCAACATCGCGTTCTCCATCATTCTCGCGGCGTTGGCTTCGGCGACCGCGCCCGCCTCCACGATGATGACCATCCGTCAGACCCGCGCGCGGGGAGATTTCGTCGACACCCTCTTTTCGGTCGTCGCGCTCGACGACGTGGTGAGCTTGATCGCGTACAGCGTCGCTGTGTCGGTCGCGCTCGCAACGCTGGGCGGGAAGTTCTCCGCGGGCGACGTGCTCCTTCCCATCGCGTGGAACGTGATGATGATCGCGCTCGGGATCGGCATGGGATTTTTGTTGAAAATGCTCATGGCGAAGCGTTCCACCGACAATCGCCTCATCGTTTCGGTTGCATTCCTCTTCGTCATCTGCGGCGTGGGGGCGGCGGTCGACGTATCGCCCCTGCTCGGCTGCATGGCGATGGGGACGGTGTACATCAACCTCTCGAACGACGACAAACTGTTCAAACAGCTCAACTATTTCAGCCCGCCCATCCTCTTGCTCTTCTTCGTGAAATCGGGGATCGGATTCCGCTTGGACGCCCTCGTGAGCACGGAAGCCGCAATCGGCGGCGTGCCGCTTCTCGTCGTCGGCGTGCTCTACTTCGTCGTGCGGCTCGTGGGCAAATACGCGGGCGCGTTCGCGGGTTGCGCGATCGTAAAGAAAGACAAAAAGGTGCGCAACTACCTCGGTATGGCACTCGCCCCGCAGGCGGGGGTCGCCATAGGGCTTGCGGCGTTGGGCGCGCGGGTGCTCGCCGACGGCGCAGATCCGGAGCTCGGGAGCATGTTGGAGACCATCGTCTTGTCGTCGAGCATTCTCTACGAACTCGTAGGACCTGCGCTCGCAAAACTTTCGCTCTACCTTTCGGGATCGTACGGAAAGGACGCGCCCGAGGAGGTCGTCGCCGCGCCGCCCACCCGCGCCGACGAGGTTGCAACGTTGAAGGCGCAACTGCAATCCATTCAAAAGGAGCTCTCCGTAAAGGAGTACGCCCGCTCGCCCGAAGAGGAGGCGTTTATGGAGGCGACCGAACTCAAAGAGAACGCCGAAACTTCGGCGGGCGCGGAATATAACCGCAAAAAATTCATCAATAAGAGGTAACATATGCCAACCGATATCATTGCGCATTGGCTCGGCGAATGGTCGAGCGGAGTGAATATTTTTTCCACCGCGTTCAAAACGGTGATCGTCATTTTAATGGCGGTCATTCTCGGGTGCGAACGCGCCCGCAACCGCCACGCCGCGGGACTTCGCACGTTCATCGTGCTCTCCATCGGCTCGATGTTCGCGGGGATCGCCGATCTATACTTCATCACCGTGCTTGGCGTGAGCTTTTCGTTCATGTCGGCGGCGGTGTTCATCGGCATTTCCATCATCACGGCGAACACCATCGTGTTCTCTTCGAAGAACCAGATCATGGGGCTCACTACCTCCATCGGCGTTTGGTCGATGTCCATCATCTCCGCGATCCTCGGCTTCGGGCTGTACGTTACCGCGCTCATCGGATTCGCCGCGCTCATGATCGGGCTGCTCATGTTCTCGGGCATGGAGCGGTACATCAAGAACAAGTCCAACCACTTCGAGATCCACCTCGAACTCAAATCCAAGAACGGGTTGCAGGAGTTTATCGCGTCGGCGCGCAAGTTCGGGCTGACCGTCGATAACCTCGAACTCAACCCCGCCTACGCAAATTCGGGGTTGAGCGTGTACACCGTCAAGTTCACCGTCGTCGACAAGACGCTCGCCAAGCAGAGCCACAGCGACATCATCGAGGCACTTTCCGTGCTCGATTGCGTCTACTTCATCGAAAAGATCGGCTGAATTTTATGCGACGAAAAGAGCCCGTTCCGCGGAACGGGCTCTTTCCTATGCGAGAGATATTTACGGCTTATTACCGTTTGGGATAGACGGTATCGCCGCGGCTGTCGATGGCGACGACGGCGGGGAAATCTTCCACTTCGAAGCGGTACACGGCTTCGCTCAACAGCTCGGGGAAGGCGACGCATTCGCTCTTTTTTACGGCGTTGCCGTAGAACGCGCCCGCGCCGCCGATCGCCGCGAAATACACGCCGCCCCGCCGCACGATCGCCTGGCGGGTCTCTTCGCTCATCTCGCCCTTGCCGATCATGCCGCGCAGTCCGAGACCGAGGAGACGGGGAGCGAACACGTTCATGCGCGCCGAAGTCGTCGGTCCGCAGCTGCCCGAAGCCTTTCCCGCGGGGGCGGGACAGGGACCCGCGTAATAGATAATGGCGTTTTCGAGGGGAAAGGGGAGAGGCTCGTTCGCGTCGAGGAGGGCGAAGATCTTTTTATGCGCGCAGTCGCGCGCCGTGTAGATCGTCCCCGAAATGCTTACGCTCTCGCCCGCGCGGAGTTCGCGCGCCGCCTCGTCCGAGAGGGGAAGTACGATGCGTTTCATAGTTCCTCCTTTTCCCGCCGCATGCAGTGGCATTGGATGTTGACAGCGACGGGCAGCCCCGCAATATGGGTGGGGGCGATCTCGCAGAGCACGTCGAGCGCGGTCACCGCGCCGCCGAATCCCTGCGCGCCGATCCCGAGCGCGTTGATCTCGTTGAGGGCGCGGCGTTCAAGTTCGGCAACGTCCTCCCTAATATGCCGCACGCCGATCTCGCGCAAGAGGGCGCGCTTTGCGAGGAGGGCGCACCCGTCGAAACTGCCGCCGACGCCCACGCCCACAATGACGGGCGGGCAGGGGCGCGAGCCCGCGCGCTTTACCGTTTCCACGATGCAACGGCAAACGCCGTCCGTCCCCTCGGCGGGGGTGAGCATGGTGAGACTGCTCATATTCTCGCTTCCGAAGCCCTTGGGCAGGAACGCGATCTTCACGCGGTCGCCCGCGATGAGGTCGACGTGCAGATGGGCGGGGGTGTTGTCGCCCGTATTGACGCGGGTGAGCGGGTCGCAGATGCTCTTGCGGAAACAGCCGTCCGCATACGCGCGGCGGACGCCGTCGTCCACCGCCTCCGAAAGCGGCGCGCCGACAAGGCGCACATCCTGCCCGAGCTCGATCATGACGACCGCCATGCCCGTGTCTTGGCATACGGGCATGCTTTCGCGGCGGGCTATGGTTTCGTTTTCGAGCAGGGTATCGAGCGCGAATTTCGCCGCGCCCGTCTCGCGCGAGCACGCAAGGCGGAGGGCGTTTCTGCAATCGTCGGTAAGGGAGAGCCCCGCGCGGCGCGCCAAGCGGTAGACGCAAGCGGAGATCTCCGACGTATTCATCGTTCTCATATTTCCTATTATAAAACTTTTTTCGCAAAAAGCAAGGCTTTCCCTATGGACTTTTGCGCAAATTCCTGTTATAATGGCGATATGGGCGAAAAAACCAAGGAGCGCGGACTTCTGTTTGAAGGCGGGCTCAACTATTCGCTTTCCGCGGTATTCCCCGTCGTGCTGTCTCTCGTCTTTCTCGTCGTCATGCGCGCGGCGTTGGGGAGCGGTTACGCGGAGAGCGACGTTTACAAATACTTATCGTTCGTCGTGCCGCAGGTGTGCATCGCCGCCGCGGCGATCCTCTTTTTCCGCCGTACGGGTCGCAAGGCTTCCTTTGTCTACCGCTGTCCCGCGCGGTGGCAGTATATTCCCGTCGCCGTCGTCCTCGCCTTCGGACTGTTTTCGTTGAGCGAACTCAACGAGCTGTTCTTCGCGTTTTTGGAGGACATGGGATATCATTCGCCCGCCGTCGAACTGCCCGACGTATCGGGCTGGCTGCTCGTGCCCGCCCTCCTCGTCATCGCGCTGCTTCCCGCTTTCTTTGAGGAGACCTTTTTCCGTGGCATTCAGGTTCGCGTCATGCGGGAGAGCGGCTGGGGAGTATTCTCTACCGCGCTCATTACGGGCGCGCTCTTTTCGCTCTATCACGGCAATCCCGCCCAAACGATCTATCAATTCCTCTGCGGCGTGTGCTACGGCTTGCTCGCCGCCAAAAGCGGCAGCGTGTTCCCGTCCATGCTCGCCCACTTCCTCAACAACGCGGTCATCGTCATTTTGCTCTCGGCGGGGGTGGAACAGCTCGTGCCCGCGGGCGCGGAACTTCCGTTCTACCTCGTCTCGGGCGTCGCCCTCGCCGCCTCGCTCGCCGTGCTTACGTTTGCCGACCGCAAAGAAAACCCCGCATTCGGCGCAAAGGGGGGGAAGTCGTACTTCCTCGCCGCAGGCGCGGGGATCGCCGTCTGCGCCGTCGAATGGATCGCCGTCCTCGCGGAGGGATTTTTATGATCAAAGTCAACCTCGTCTGCGTGGGCAAGCTCAAAGAACGATATTGGCGGGATGCGTGCGCCGAATATCAAAAGCGGCTCTCCCGTTTTTGCGACCTCACGATCCGCGAACTGCCCGAAAAGACGGTCGCCGCCGAGGGGGAGGACGTCCTGCGCGCCGCGCGGGGACGGCTTTTCGCGCTCGCGGTCGAGGGTAAACAGCTCTCGTCGGAGGAGTTCGCCGAAACGTGCAAGGGCGCGTCCGACCGCGGCGAAGAGCTCACCTTTGCCATCGGTTCGTCGGAGGGGCTCTCGCCCGCCGTAAAGGCGCGCGCGGAACTGCTCTCCTTTTCCCGCCTCACCTTTCCGCACCAGATGTTCCGCGTCGTGTTTTTGGAACAGCTCTACCGCGCGTTCATGATCAACGCGGGCGCGGAATATCACAAATAATTTCGCAAAGAATTTCGCAAAGAATATCGCGCATGACCGTTCCCAAACCCGCCTTTTCCGCATAGAATGGCAGAATGAACGTCTATGAAGAGGTACAGACCTTTTACGCGGCGTACCGCGGGAAGAAGCGGGTGATCGGGAAAAGCGAGGACGGCAGAGACATCTTTGCCATGCTCGCGGGCAGAGAAGCCGCCCCCGTCGCGGTCTCGCAATACGCCATTCACGGCAGGGAGTGGGTCACCGCGCTCCTCGCCCTCGAACATCTTCGCCGCGGGGTGACGCACGGCGGCGTGTGGATCGTCCCGCTCGCCGATCCCGACGGCGCGTTGCTCTCCGAGGTCGGGCTCTCTTCTCTGCCGCCCGAACGCCGCTCAAATCCGCTGTACGCGGCGGAGCTTCCCCTCTGGAAAGCCAACGCCCGCGGGGTGGATCTCAACGTCAATTTCGACGCGCGCTGGGGGACGGGCAAGCTCAACCGCCGCACACCCGCTTCGGAGAACTACATCGGGGACGCGCCCTTTTCCGCCGCGGAGACCCGCGTCCTGCGCGATTTTACCCTGTCGGTCTCACCCGCCTATACGGTGAGCTGGCACACCAAAGGGGAGGTCGTGTATTGGGAATTTCACCAGCCCGTTTTTCGCCGCAGACGGGATCGGAAGTATGCGCAGATCCTCTCGGCGGGCACGGGCTATCCGCTCGTGTCGGCGGAGGGGTCGGCGGGCGGCTATAAAGATTGGTGCATCGAACGGTTGAAGATCCCCGCGTTCACGGTGGAGGCGGGGCGGGAGAGCGAGAAGCACCCGCTCACGCGGGCGTCGCTTGCAGACATCGCGTCTCATACGGTCGACGCGCTCGAAACGCTCAACCGCGCATTTTCGGGAGGATGACATGGAAGAAAAATTCATGCGCGAAGCGTTGCGCCTCGCGCGGAAAGCCAAAGCGATGGGGGAAGTTCCCATCGGGGCGGTCGTCGTGGTCGGCGGCAAGGTCGTGGGACGGGGATACAACCTGCGCACGAAGTTGCAAATGGCGACGGCGCACGCCGAAATGCGCGCCATCGACCGTGCCTGCAAAGCCCTGCATTCGTGGCGGTTGGAGGGCGCGGAGATCTACGTCACCCTCGAACCCTGCCCCATGTGCATGGGGGCGATCCTGAACGCGCGGATCGACCGCGTGTACTTCGGCGCGTACGAGCAAAAGGGCAGAAGCCTCACGTCCGCGCTCGCGGGCGCGAACTTGCTCAACCATACCGCGGAGGTCACGGGCGGCGTGATGGAGCGGGAATGCTCGGAGATCCTCACCGCGTTTTTTTCGGAGATGCGGGAGCGGGAGAAAAAAAAGAGAGAGGGAAACAGCGAAACGGTATAAAAAAACGGGCATGCGCCCGTTTTTTTATATCAACGTTCCGTATTCCTCATAGAGCCGTTCGCACGCCCGTTCGATCTCGTCGAGCCGCGCCGTGATCTCGTTGATCCTGCGGAAGTCCCGCGCCGCAACAAGTTCCCCGTTGAGGGCGTTTTTTTCGGCTTCGAGCGATTGGATCTCCGCTTCGATGGCGGCGACGCGTTCCCGCTCGTGCGCCCGTTTCGCGCGTTCGGTGCGTCCGTGCGCGCCCGTCCGCTCTTCGCGTTCGCGCTCGGGGGGAGCGGGCGGTCTCTTTTGGGCGAGATACGCCTCGTACGACCCCGAAAAGAGGAGGAGCTTCCCGTCCTCGATGGCAGCGATACGGGTGGCGATGCGCTCGATGAAGCGGCGGTCGTGGGAGACGAAGAGGAGCGTGCCGTCGAAAGCGGAGAGCGCGTCCTCGAGTGCTTCGCGGGCGGGCAGGTCGAGGTGGTTGGTCGGCTCGTCGAGCACGAGAAAATTCGCACGTTTGCTTTCGAGACAGGCGAGCGCGAGCTTGGCGCGCATGCCCCCCGAGAGCTCTTTCCCCTGTTTGTCGACGTCGCCCGCGAGCCCGACGCGCGCAAGGGCGGCGCGCGCCTCCGTCTGCGTGAAACGGGGATTGCGCGCCCAAAAGGCGTCGAGGACCCGTTCTTCGGGGTCGAATTGTTCGTTTTCCTGATCGTAATAGGCGGTTTTCACGAACCGTCCCGTTTCGGCGCGGGGGGAGAGCAAGAATTTGAGCAGCGTGCTCTTGCCCGTGCCGTTGTCGCCCACGAGCGCGCATTTTTCGCCGCGCATGAGCGTGAGCGACGCGTCGCGGAGCAAAACCGCGTCGCCCGCGCGGAGGTCGAAATGCTCGGCGCGGAGCACGCGTTCGTAGGGAGGATCGTCGTATTCGAAGCGGAAACGGGGCGGCTGCGGGGGCGGGAGCGGCTTTTCCGCCGTCTCCATGCGTTCGAGCTTGTTCACGCGCGAGAGCGCGCTCTTTGCGGTCGTCGCGCGGACGATGTTCTTCTCGACATACGTCTGCAACCGCTTGCGTTCCTCGCACTGCCGCTCATACGCGCGCAGAGCCTCGCGGTAATGCTCCTCTTTGAGGAGCTTGTATTTGGAGTAGTTTCCCTTGTAAGAGGTGAGTTTACCCCGTTCGAGTTCGGCGGTGCGCGTCGTGAGGCGGTCGAGGAAATAGCGGTCGTGGGAGACGATGAGGAGCGCGCCGCGGTAGGTTTTGAGATAGTCTTCAAGCCAGAACAGCGTTTTGAGATCGAGGTGGTTGGTCGGTTCGTCGAGCACGAGCAGGGCGGGTGCTTCGAGCAGGAGGCGGCAGAGTTTGAGCCGCGTCTTTTCGCCGCCGCTCATCGTGGAAACGGGCTGATCGAGCTTGTCGTCGAAGCCCATGCCCGAGAGCACGGTGCGGATCTTCACGTCGAAATGATAGCTGTCCCGCGCGGCGATACGCTTTTCCAGCCCCTCGATGCGGGCGGAGAGGACGCGCATGTTCTCGGGGGAAGCGGAGAGCTCGCGCTGCGTTTCGTTGAGGCGCAGGAGCAATTCTTCGTCCTCGCGGAATACCTCTTTCATCGCGCCGTACGCCGTCTGGTCGGAGGTGAAGCCGCCGTTTTGGGGGAGATAGCCGAGGGTGAGATCGCGGCGGCGGGAGACCTCGCCCGCGTCGGGCGTGAGCTCGCCGATGAGAAGCCGCAAGAGGGTGGTCTTGCCCTCGCCGTTGCCGCCGATCAGCCCCACGCGGTCGCCCTCGTTCAACGTAAAATCGGCGTTCCCGACGATGGGAACGCCCCGATAGCCGAATGTGACGTTTCGGAGGGTCAAGAGCATAGTTTTTCTCCGCGTTGGTCAAGGTAATGGGGAGGTATGAAGAAGAGCAAACAACTTCGCGCCGTGCGCCTGCTCGAAGAGCGGCTTAAAAGCGCGTCGCCCGCCGACGCGGGCAAGATCGCCAAGGAGCTCGTCGTATTGAAAGACGAGTGGCTCAACGGCTAATCGTCCCATTTGGGGACAAAGGCGAGGTCTGCGCTCGCCTTGTCTTGCGTGTAGATCTCGGTAAATCCGAGCGCGAGGGCATGATCTACGACGCGGCGGTATTCGCGCGCCGTCACCCGCCGTTGCAGTTCGGGAAACGCCGCAATGTCGCCCGCGGGCGTGTATTGCCGCATGACGGAGAGGGGAACGTCCCCCGCGATCTCCCAAACGCGGCCGAGCACGCGCAGGGAATCGGAGGTGCACCCGGGCAGAACGAGATGCCGCACCATGAGCCCCGAGAGCAGTTTTACGCCCTCCCGCAAAACGGGCTTTTTCGCCATAAAGGTGAGCGCGCGCGAGGCGATCTCCCCGTAGTCGCTTCTCCGCGTGTACCGCGCGGAGAGGTCGGGCGAGAGAAATTTGAAGTCGGGAAGATATACGTCGATATATGGGTCGAGAAGTTCGAGCGCGGAAAGCGAGCAATATCCGCTCGAATTGTACACGACGGGGATATGCGGACGGTACATGCGCAAGGCTTCGGCGAGACGGTCTGCGATATGGTCGGGGGTCACGAGATCCAACACGTCCGCGCCGCGCGCTTCGAGGTCGGCGAATACGTCGCAGAGCTCGCGCGCGGTTAAGGGCTTTCCGCGGGTCGCGTGGGAGAGCTCGTAGTTTTGGCAAAAGACGCAGCGCAGCGAACAGCCCGTAAAGAACACCGCGCCGCTTCCGTTGGTATGGCAAATGGGGGGCTCTTCGTAGGGGTGGAGGTAGGATTTCGCGACGGAGATCCCCGTCACGCCGCACGCGCCCGCGCGTTTGGATCTGTCCGCCCCGCAGGCAAGGGGGCAAAGCCGACACTGCATGGGGGAATTATAGCACGATCTTCGCCGAAATGCAACCCAATTTCGGTTGACATTTTTCCCGCGTACGATTATAATATACGGGCTAACGTCAACATACGGGAAAAAGGTCCATGAAAAGATTTTTTACGAGCGAGAGCGTGACGGAGGGGCATCCCGACAAGGTGTGCGACAAGATCTCCGACGCGATATTAGACGAACTTTTGGCGGGCGACCCCGACGCGCGGAGCGCGGTCGAGTGTTGCGCGGCGTACAATACGCTGTTCATCGCGGGCGAGGTGCGCGCCCGTCACGCGGTCGATTACGAGGCGGTGGCGCGCAAGGTCATCCGCGACATCGGCTATACCGAGGGGGACTTCGCCTACGATAAATGCCGCATCATCGAACTCATCCACGGGCAGTCCGCGGATATCGCGCGCGGGGTCGACCGCGGCGGGAGCGACCCGTTCGAGGGCATCGGTGCGGGCGATCAGGGCATGATGTTCGGCTATGCCTGCCGCGAGACCGAACAGCTCATGCCGCTTCCCGTCATGCTGGCGCACGCCCTTTCGCGTCGGCTCACCGAGGTGCGCAAGTCGGGCGAGCTGCCCTATCTCCGTCCCGACGGCAAGACGCAGGTCACCGTCGAATACGAGGGGAAGCGTCCCGTGCGCGTCTCGACCGTCGTCATCTCCGCACAGCACGAGGACGGCGTGGAACAGGCGCAGATCCGCAAAGACATGATCGAGCGGGTCGCTACGGTCATTCCCTCCTGCTTCCTCGATGAAAATACCCAATATTACATCAATCCGACGGGCAAATTCGTCATCGGCGGACCGGAGGGGGATTCCGGGCTCACGGGACGGAAGATCGTCGTCGATACCTACGGCGGGCGTTGCGCCCACGGCGGCGGCGCGTTCTCGGGCAAAGACCCCACCAAGGTCGACAGGAGCGCGGCGTATATGGCGCGCTACGTCTGCAAGAACCTCGTTGCGGCGGGGATCGCCGAGGAGGTGGAGATCGAAATCGCCTACGCCATCGGCGTTTCGCGTCCCGTTTCGGTGTTCGTCGACAGCTTTGGCACGGGCAAACTTCCCGACGACAAGATCGCGGCGATCGTCGCACGGGAGTTCGATCTGCGTCCCGCCGCCATCATCAAGACGCTTTCGCTCAACCGTCCCATCTACTTCGATACGGCGGCGTACGGGCATTTCGGGCGCGACGGCTTCCCGTGGGAGCGCACCAACAGGGCAGACGACCTCAAAAAATACCTGCCGCAAGCGTAAACGTCAACGAAAGAAAACGCGACATAGCGTTTATTGCAACAACAAGGAGCGGGCGTGTTCGGACATCCATTTCTTCACATCCAGCTATTGCAATTCGTGTTCAGCTGCCTCGCCCTGCTCGCCGCGTATGCGACGTGGAAGAACAGGGTGCTCTCCTTTGTTGCGGTTTACGGCGTTGCGGTGTGGTTTCTCGTGTGGAAATCGATCGAATACGGCGGATCGGGCAGACTGCCCATGGACATCAGCGCGATCTGCTATTTTTTATACGGTATCGTTGCAATCCTCCCCGTACGTCCCGCCAAGACAGCCGTCGCCCAGATCGCGGCATTGTGCGGGCTCGTCTATTCGATCTGTATGATGTCGATGCCGCAGATCTTTTTCGCGCGCGACCCCAATCAAGCCGTGGAGTATTTTGCGATCGTCAACCACAGTCTGCTGCTCTTCGGCGGGCTGGCAATGCTCGGACACATCCGTTTCAAGTGGACAGACGTCTTTTGGACGGTTGCCGTCGTTGGCGCGGTCGCGGCTTATATTGAAATTTGCATCTCCCTCGGCGTCGAGGAGGGAACGGCAATCTTTTCGCAGATCCTCGACGGATCGGTCATTTTGGTGATTGCGCCGAACTTCTCCATGCGGTGGTGGTATTATGTTCTCTATTATACCGTGACGCTCTCGATCTTCGCGCTGTGGATCGCGCTCACCTACGCGCTCAACCGCAGGGCTGCCGCAAAAGTCGGCAAAAGCGGTTTTTTCGCCGTTTGAGAGCAGAGGACGGAAATGGACAAAGGACAATCAAAATAAGGGAGATGTTTCGACTTCGGCTCGCTTCGCTCGCCTCCGCTCAACATGACATATCAGAAACTGTGGGCAGGGCTACTTGACATAACAGAAACTGTGGGAAGCATGACATATTGAGAAGCGAACAGGCGTTCCCAATTTGTCCTTTCGCCCTGCGGTTTCCGAATGTCATTCGTATCGCCCGCCTGTTCATAACCGCGGTTTTCGATTGGGCAGAAAACGTCGTGCGCCCGCTTCGGCGGGAACGGAAGAGAATATGAAAAACATCAAAAAGAGAAAGAGCGCGGCGCGCGAGGTCGCCTATATCGCCCTCGCCGTTGCATTGATCACGGTATGCGCGTGGATCACCGTCCCGCTCGGTCCCGTGCCGTTCACCTTGCAGACGTTCGCCGTCTGCTTCGTCGGGGCGACGCTCGGGCGCAGGGGGGTCGCGGCGGTCTTTACATATGTGTTGATGGGGCTCATCGGCATTCCCGTGTTCTCCTCGTTTGGCAGCGGCGTCGGCGCACTGCTCGGACCGACGGGGGGATATCTCTTCGGATTCGTGTTTGCCGCCCTTCTTCCCGCATTGTCCCGTCTGTTGCCCGTCGCGAACGAATGGGCGCGGGGGGCGGTCTATTATGCCTTTATGTTGCTCGGGCTTGCGGTCTGCTATTTGTTCGGGACGGTCTGGTTCGTCGTCCTCACGGGGAGCGCGTGGGGGTACGCGCTCGGGCTGTGCGTTCTGCCGTTTCTCCTGCCCGACGCGGGGAAGCTCGCCGTCGCCGCCCTGTTATCCGTCCGCCTCGGGAAATATGTGTATTAGACGCACCGCCTTTGGGCGGTGTTTTTTCGCAAAACTCTTGCGCGGCGCGAAAGAGTGTGCTATAATATGGAAAACCTGTATTGGGGGAAAACAAGATGAAAAAGATCATGTACGGTCTGCTGACCGCAACGCTCGCGTGCTCGGTCGCCCTGTCGGCGGCTTGCGCGGGGGGCGGCGGCGTGAAGAAGAGCGGCAAGGCGCACGGCACGCCCGACGCGACCATCGAACTGCGCGAAACGCCGCAGACTTCGTCGACGGAGATCTCCGACGAGCTGTTCGGCGTGTTCCTCGAAGATATCAACTATACTTCGCAGGCGATGGACGACAATTTGATCGCCAACGGCTCGTTTGAGGGCGGCGTAAGCGGGACGCAATCCCGCTGGGACAGCTCGCTCACGCTTTCGGCGGCGAACACGGGCGGGATCTCCGAATCCGCGCCCAAGTACGCCACGGTTACCGCGCAGGCGGGCAAGAAGCTCTACAATCTCGGCTACGACCATGTTCCGATCGCCGTGGAGAAGGACGTAGAGTACGTCTTTTCGGCGTTCATCCGCGCCGACGATTACGAGGGGGACGTCACCGTCCGCGTGAGCGACGGCACGAAGAATTACCTCGAAAAGACCATCCATGTAAAGAAGAGCGCGTCGTGGGTCAAGTACGAAACGACGGCGGCGGCGACGGAGAGCTGTGCCGAGGATCTGCAAGCCGAAATCGAGTTTGCGGCGGCGGGGACGCTCTCGCTCGACGGCGTTCAGCTCGTCACCAAAGACGCGACCGCGGGGATCAAGAACTACGTCTATGAGGCGATCGAGGGGCTGTCTCCCAAGTTTGTGCGCTTCCCCGGCGGGTGCATCATCGAGGGGAAAGACGAGCAGACGGCGTACGATTGGAAAAATTCCATCGGCGCGCTCGCCAAGGAGGGCGACGACACCGTCCCCGAACTCACCTACACCAAGAACGTCGACGGCGTGGAAACCGAGGTCACCACGCGCGGCGAGGAAGTGACGAGAAAGCCCAACACCGACCTGTGGAAGCGTTCGGAATATTACGAGATGGAGTACGGCGTGGGGTTCTACGAATATTTCCTGCTCTGCGACGCGCTCGGCGCGAGCCCCATTCCCATCCTCAACTGCGGTTACAGCTGTATGATCCAGACGGCGGCTGTGGGCACAGGGACGGAGCTCAAAGGCAGACACGGGAACGGCGTAAGCGACTACATTCAAGACGCGCTCGACCTCGTTGCCTTCGCCAACGGCAAGACCGATTCGGCGGACGCGAACGAAGCCTATTGGGCGAACGTTCGGAAAGATATGGGGCACGCCGAACCTTTCAACGTGAAATACCTCGGCATCGGGAACGAGCAGTGGGGGACGTACTTCACCAACTTCTACGAGAAATTCGTCGAGGCGTTCAAGGAAGCGGCGAAAACCGATCCCATTTACGGCGGGGTTCAGCTCATCGTCGGCAACGGTCCGAACTTCGCCGACTGCCAAAACATCATGACGGGCGTGTCGGGCACGGCTTACCGCGCGGCGTCGCGATATAAGAACACGGGGAAGATCTCCAAGATCTCCGAGTACGGCATCGTCGACCAGCACTACTACATGAATTACGTCGATTTCTTCATGAATACCGACCTCTACGACAACTACACGCGGGGCGGCGACAACGGCTACGACGTGTTCCTCGGCGAATATTCCGCCAACCAGGCGGTTTCGGTGCAGGCGGCGGGCGAGTTTGCTTTCACGCACAATAATTGGCTCACCGCGCTCTCCGAGGCGGCGTACATGACGGGGCTTGAACGCAACGGCGACGTTGTGAAGCTCGCGGCATACGCGCCCATGTTCGGGCTGTCCGCAAAGGGCGGCGCGGACGACGCCTCCAACCAGTGGCCCGCCGACATGATGTTCTTCACCAATACCGAGATCCTGCGCACGCCCAACTACTACGTCCAGCAGATCTTTGCGCAGAATTTGGGCGACAAGACGCTCCGCAGCAAACTCACGAGCGCGGCGCGCACCGCTTTCGTCAACGTGGGCGGGCAGACCACCAACGTGTCGTCGCTCTACGAGGTCGTGTCGTACGACGACGAGACGGGCGACGTTATCGTGAAGATCGTCAACGCGGGCGGCGTGGACTTGAAGATCAACATCGACCTCACCGATATTGCGGTGCAGCCGTCGGGCGACGGCGTGATCCTCCGCGGCGCAACGTACGACGCGGTGAACGTGTTGGGCGACGAGAGCGTCGTACCCGAGAAATTGAGCATTTCGGGCGTCAAATCCAAGTTCGGCTACGTCGCCGACCGGTACAGCGTCTCCATTCTGCGCCTGCACACCAAGTGATCCGTCGTTCAGGGTCTGAAAGAACGAACAGCGAGCCCGCTTCCCCGTGAAGCGGGCTCTTTTCGCGCGACCGTGCGGCATGAACAAAACGATCGTTTTTCGAACCGCCGTGTCGCGTTTCCCTAAAAATTTTATTGAGATTTTTCTGAAACTATTGACTTTCTTCCAAAACAATACTATAATGAAGCAAATCACCGAAAAGGGGGAAAGCAATGAAAAAGGTACTGACAATGGTTCTCGCGGGCGCGATGGCGTGTTCCGTGGGGATCGCGGCGGCGGGGTGCGGCAAGAGCGCGAAGGCGTTTTCCGACCCGCAGGCGATATTGACCGCGGGAGAGCTCTCCGCCAAGACGCAGATCTCCGACGAGCTGTTCGGTATTTTCCTCGAAGATATCAACTATACGTCGCAGGTCATGGACGCGAACCTCATCCCGAACGGCTCGTTCGAAGGGATCACCGCGTATCCGTATAACAAGCTCTGGCAGGGGAACGCGTCGCTCTCGAAAGGGACGGACGGCTTTGCCGAATCCGCGCCCAACTACGCCAAACTCGACGTGGAAGCGGGCGATTACCTCTCTAACGCGGGATACGACTATGTGCAATACGCCGTTGAAAAGGGCGTGAAATACACGTTCTCGGCGTTCATCCGCGCCGACAACTACCAAGGACCGATCGAGTTCAAGCTCGTCGACAAGGAGAACACGGCGGTGCTCGAAGGCAAGGTCGACGTGAAGAAGAGCGACAAGTGGGTCAAATACGTTTCGACCGTGAAGGCGGGCACGACGGCGACGGAGGGGCTCTCCTTTGAGCTCGACTTCCCCTCCTCGGGTTCGCTCGGGGTAGACGGCGTAAAGCTTGTCACTTCGGAATCGACGGGCGGGATCAAGAATTATGTGTACGACGCGCTCGCGGCGTTGAAGCCGAAGTTCGTGCGTTTCCCCGGCGGGTGCATCATCGAGGGGATCGACGACGAGATCGTCTACGATTGGAAAAATTCCATCGGCGCGCTCGCAAAGGACGGCGACGACACCGTCCCCGCGCTCACCTATATGCAGAACGTCGACGGCGTGGAGAGCGAGGTCACAACGCGCGGCGAGCCGCTCACGCGCAAGCCGAACGGCGATTTGTGGCAGGGCGCGCCCTACTATGCCATGGAGTACGGCGTGGGCTTCTACGAATATTTCATCCTCTGCGAAGAGCTCGGCGCGAGCCCCATTCCCATTCTCAACTGCGGCGCGCTCTGCATGGGACGTACGGGCGGGGTCGCCAAGCCGCTTGCGGGCAGACACGGAAACGGCGTGAAAGACTTCATCCAAGACGCGCTCGACCTCGTGGCGTTCGCCAACGGCAAGACCGATTCGGCGGATGAAAACGAAGCCTATTGGGCGAACGTCCGAAAAGATATGGGACACGCCGAACCGTTCAACGTAAAATATCTCGGCATCGGAAACGAGCAGTGGGGCGGCTATTACAGCTACTACGAGCAGTTCCTCGCGGCGTTCAAGGAGGCGGCGAAAACCAATCCCATTTACGGCGCGGTACAGCCCATCGTGGGGTGCGGCACGCAGTTCCACGACACGCAGTTTGTGAACGGCGACGGGCTCGCGCTTGCCGCGTCCAAGGCGTACCGCAGGGCGGGCAACATCGACAAGCTCTCGGAGTACGGCATCGTCGATCATCACTACTATCTCAATTATTACGACTTCCTGCACTTCGCGGGCGCGAACATGACCTATAACAAGTACAGCCGCGAAGAGAACGACAAGTACGAAGTGTTCGTCGGCGAATATTCGGCGAACGAACCCAATACGCGTTACGTCGGCGCGAACGGCACGGTCAACACGGCGGGGACGGCGGCTCTGCAAATGCCCGCGCCCATGAACAGCTGGATCACCGCGCTCTCCGAGGCGGCGTATATGACGGGTCTCGAACGCAACGGCGACGTTGTGAAGCTCGCGGCATACGCGCCCGTGTTCGGCGTATGCGGCAAGGAGGAAAAGGACGACATCGCCAACCAGTGGGACGTCGACATGATGTACTTCACCAACACCGAACTTCTGCTCACGCCCAACTACTACGTCCAGCAGATCTTCGCGCCCAATACGGGGACGCACGTTTTAACGAGCTCGGTGGAGTATAGGGGCATCGCCGCGACGTACGGTTTGCCGAGTTTGGCGGCGGGCGTGCAAGACATCGAACGGCTGTTCACCGTCGTTTCTTACGACGAGACGACGGGCGATATCATCGTGAAGATCGTCAACGCGGGCGCGGAGGAAGTCAAGCTCAACGTCGACCTCGGCGGGACGAAAGTGAAGTCGTCGGCAAGCGTTACGAGCATCGCCGCGCCGATGTACGCCGTAAACACGCTCACGCAAACGAACGTGCAGCCGAAAACCTCCAAACTCTCGGGTGTGAGACCGGTGTTCGGCTATGCGGCGGAACCGTTCAGCGTCTCCATCATCCGTATTCCCACCTAACAAAAAAACCGATGAAAAAAGGGTCGCCTGCGGGCGGCTCTTTTTTTGCGTTTTGCTTGACGGCGAGGATCGTTTCGTGTATAATGGCGTGCGGAAAAGGAGTTTTTTATGAATTACAGAGAAGAATCTTTGAAGTTGCACGAACAGTGGCGGGGGAAGATCGAGGTGGTTTCGCGCGTCGACGTGTCCACCCGCGAAAAACTCTCGCTCGCCTACACCCCAGGCGTTGCAGAGCCCTGTCTCGCCATTCAAAAGGACGCGGAAAAGAGCTTCGAGCTCACCCGCAGGTGGAACACCGTCCCCGTCATCACGGACGGCACGGCGGTGTTGGGGCTCGGCGACATCGGACCGGAGGCTGGCATGCCCGTCATGGAGGGCAAATGCGCCCTCTTCAAGAGCTTCGGCGGCGTAGACGCCATTCCCATTTGCATCCGTTCCAAAGATACCGACGAGATCGTCCGCACCGTCGAGCTCATCGCGGGATCGTTCGGGGGGATCAACCTCGAAGATATCGCCGCGCCCCGTTGTTTCGAGATCGAACGCCGTCTCAAAGAGGACCTCGATATCCCCGTCTTTCACGACGACCAGCACGGGACGGCGGTCGTTACGGCGGCGGCACTTCTGAACGCCGTAAAGCTGACGGGAAAGCGGCTCGAAACACTCGAAATCGTCATCAACGGCGCGGGCGCGGCGGGCATCGCCATCGCGAAATATCTCTTAAAACTCGGCGTGGGCGGCGTGACCCTGTGCGACAGCCGCGGCGTGATTTGCGAGGGGGACGGGCGGCTCAATCCCGCCAAGCGGGAGATCGCGGCAGTCACCAACCGCCGCCGCTTGCAGGGCGGGCTCGCCGACGCGATGAAAGACGCCGACGTGTTCATCGGCGTGTCCGTCGCGAACTGCGTCACCCGCGACATGGTAGCCTCCATGCACCCCGATCCCATCGTGTTCACCTGCGCCAATCCCGTTCCCGAGATCGCGCGGGAGGACGCGCTCGAAGCGGGGGCGGCGGTCGTGGGGACGGGCTCGTCCGAGAAGCCCAACCAGATCAACAACGTGCTCGTGTTCCCGGGGATCTTCCGCGGCGCGCTCGACGTGCGCGCCCGCGATATCAACTTCGAAATGATGTTCGCGGCGAGCAGGGCGATCGCGGCGTGCGTGTCGGAGCGCGAGCTCACGCCCGACTACATTTTGCCCTACGCCTACGAACAGCGCGCCCACGACGCGGTGGCGCAGGCGGTTGCGGAGGCGGCTCGCCGCACGGGCGTCGCACGCAAATAACGCGAATACGGTCAAAAAAGAGCGGTGGACGGAACATGTTCCGTCCACCGCTCTTTTGTAACAACGGTTTCAGCTGAATATCGAGAGGTCGACGGTCATCCAATAGCCGTTGCGGTAGATGGGGTAGGGCTCTTCGCCTTGGGGCGGGGAAAGCAGGTTCTCCACGGTGAATGTGCGGATATATTCCCGCTGGGTCGAGCCGCCCACGTCGCGCAGTCCCGCATAGCGGACGGTCAGGGTGATCTCGGTCGAAAGATCCACTTCGCCGAGCGGCAACAGCCAATCGTTGTAGCCGTACGTCGAGAGACGGCGCGCTTCCGCCGTCATCGTCTTTCCTCCGACGTTGTAGGTCGCGGTGAACGTAAATTCGGTGAAGTACGACGCTTCGTAGTCGTATTGCAAGTTGATCGGGAAGTTCAAGCGGGGGATCATCCGCACGGTGGCAGTCCATACGCGGTGAACGGGATCGGGCGTCCAACCCGATTTTACGCTCGGCTGCTGGATCACCGCGCCGCTCCACACTTTCCCGTCTTTGCGCGCGGTGACGGCGGCGGGGAATTGCCAGAGATCGGAAAGTTCGTAGCCGCCGTTCGCCTCGGTCGCGGCGTTGCCGTTGACCGACGCCGTGGCGTTCTTCAAAGCGTTCCCCGCGGCGTCGGTGAGGACGAGGCGGTACGAGCAAGGCGCGCTGAACCGATATTGCTCGCACCATTGCCCGCCGAGATAGCGGTAATTCGATTCGTCCGAATAGACGTATATCTCGTATTCGCTCATGACGTAGTAGTTGTTGAATGTGTCGTCCGCAGTGTCCGCGAGCGGGAACGAACCGTCTTGCGCGACGTCCACTTCCGTGGTGATCGTGTCGTAATTATACGGATCGTACGTCTGCACAAATAAGGTCTCGGGGTGGTAGATCATTTCAAACTGCTCGTCCCAAAGGTAGCCGCGTTCCGCTTCGACGCCCGCAAAGGCGGAGAAATCGTCGCGGGTCAGCCCGTCTTTCCACGTTGCGCGCAGCCATTGCGCGTTGTCGTCCGTTCTGCTGCGGAGCAAGATCGCTTGCAGCGTTTCGCCCTCTTCGGGCTCAAAAGAGAACGTATAGCAATTATTTTCCCAAGAACCGTAGTTGAACCACGATTGGAAAATGCGCGCGTTCGTTTGGAGATAGACCGTGTAATTCATCGACAGATCTTCGTTTTCCGTACAGTCGATCGCCGTTTGATATTCTTCGCCCTGTTCGAAAGAATAGAACGTAAACTCGTTGGAAGCGTCGTACGCGCCTCCCGCGGCGATGTTGACGGAGTAGATCGCTTGGTTCGCCTCTACGATGCGGAGCTCGCCCCGATAGGAGAGGGGGATCGCCAGCATCGACGTCCAGCCGCGATCGGTTTCGAGACGGTCGTACGGGGTATAGACGTTGCCGCCGCTGTCCTCGGCGTAAAAACTGCCGAGTTGGTTTACGCGGATGAGGCGATATCCTTTCTCCACGAGATAGACCGAGGAAAAGAGGTACGCCTGTTTGCATTGCGCGTCGGTGAGGGAGAGATGATAGGGCTCTGCGCCGTCTGCGGTGATTTCGATGCCCTGTTTGAGCTCGTCGCTCGTGAACAGACCCGTGAGGCGGGAATCCGTTTTCGCTTCGAGGGCTTTGCCCGCGCACGTCCCCGCGATGTTTTCGCCCGCGCCGTAGATCTCGATGCTCACCTCCCGCCGCAACGTCTCGCCGAAGGCGGCGGTCTTTTCGCAAGAGCCCGTGGCGATGTCTTTCACGGTGACGGGAATGGTGCAGGTCTCGTATTCGGGTGCGGACACGGTGATGAGGAAGTCCCGTTTTTCGGGCACGGTGATCACATATTCGCCGTTCCCGCCCGAAACTTCGCCGAACGACGAGGCGACCTCGTATTCGGTCTGCGTTTGGGAGGTGACGGTGAGCCGCACGGTCGCACCCGTGCCGAGGTCAACATAGTCGCACCCGACGAGCAGAACGCCGAAGGCGAGCGCAAGGATAAAAGAACAAAGAATTTGAATGCTTTTTTTCATGACCGTCTCCTTACTTGTCGTCCGACAAAACTTCCATGATGCCCTTCCGCGTGATCGTTCTGCACGACACGACGGAGAACAGCGTTGCGATGAGGAAGATCAACACAAACACGAGGGCGAGCGCGAGGAAGAAGTAGGCGAAATTCAGGTGAAGTGCCGCGCCGAGCAGAGATGCGGCGTCCCCCTTGAAGAGGGCGTCGAAGCCGAATTTCAGCCCGACCGAGATCCCGCCGCCGAACAAGAGCACCCACGGCAGACTGCGCGCGAAGATGAGCAGGATCTCCACGAAATACAGCTTGGGGATCACGTTGGTCCGCGCCCCGATCGCCCGCAACATTCCCATATAGTTTTTCCGCACCTCCACCGAGTAATTCACCGAGTTGTAGAGGTTGAGGAGGGTGGCGAAGAAGATGATGCCGCCAAAGGTGAACATCACGATCATGAGATAGCCGCCCACGGTATTCAAGAGGTGCACGCTGTTGAACGATTCGGGCGCATAGCCTGCGTCGCTGTAATTTTCCACACCCTCGACCGCCGTCTCATGCCGCGCCGAGATCAGGTTGTTGAACGAGTCCGCCGCGTTGTAATTCTTGCATTGGAACAGCACCGTCTCGATGGGGGATTCCGCCAGATAGCGTACGCGGTACAAATAAGAGCCCGAGGTCGTACCGTATGTGAACGCGGGGATGAGCGGGAAGAATTTTCCCTCCTGCGCCGCGCGGGCGGCGATTTCGTTCAAAGCGGTGGACGAATAGGTGACGACGGCGTAATCATACTGCCACGACATGCCGTCGGGCTGTACCTGTTCCCGCGTGTAGCCGCGCATGGCGGGCGCGTAGGCGTTCACCCCGTTCGCGTCGTACACCGCGGCGTTCGGAAGCCAGATGTGCGCGTCCCCCCGCGTGATCGTGTTGAGACGGTAATATTCGTCGGAGATGACGCCCACGATGCGGAATCCCGTGATCGCGTTCGCCGTATAGTTGTTCGCCTCGTTCAAAGGGGAGAAACGGTTGTCGGGATTGCTGTCGTTGTCGAGATAGTACCCCTCATAGATATCGTCGGCACTGCTCGCCGTCGCAAACATGGCTTGCACGTTGAGCGTAAACGTCTGCCCGATCGCGCTTTGGGGATCGAGGTTGAAGGCGTCGGCGAGAGCTTTCGAGATGACGACTTCGCCCGCCGCGCCCGTAAATCCCTCGCCCGCAATAAACAGCTTCGCGCCGTTGTTTTCGAGGTCGCTCTCCATGCCGCGGCTCATGTACGCGTCCTTTACGACCTTGACGTTGGCGTTGACCGAGATCCCGTCGCGGGGGAGAAGCTGATTATAATTCCGAAGATAGGAGAGTCCGTACGACCGTTCGCCGACGATGAGGTGAGCTTCGTCCGTGTGCATGTCGTAATATTCGAAGCGGAGAGCCTCTTCCACCTCTTTCTCCTCGCGTTCCATGAGGGCGGCGCGGTCGCCTGCGCCGAACACGAATTCGCTCGAATTTTCTATGACGATCGCCGACTTGTTTTGGACAAAGGGGACGGCGAACGACGCGATGTTGTGCGTCTTGTTGACTTCATGCAAGAGGTCGACGTAAAAGGCGAGCGCGAAGAAGATGACGGGGATGAGGAGGATGAGCCCGAACGCGATGCCCGTCACAGTGTTCCGCGTGGATTTTTTGCGGCTCTTGATGCTGATCCGTCCGAGACGGATATATTCTTTCGCTTTCATTTATGCCACCTCGCTGATCGTAGTCATAACGTCCTGTTTTGCGATCTTGGTGAGCGCGCTGCGCGAAAAGAGCATCGCAAACAGGAAGAACACCACAACGGTGATGATGGGGAGGTAGAACGGGACGGAGACGGTCACCGTGTATTCCAAGCCGAACGTGCCGAACATGGAGGAGAACAGCGACGTCATTACCGAGAGCACAAAGGGGCGCAGAATGAACAACGCCGCCACGCCGATGAGCACGCCCGCGACGATCTGCAACAGCGATTGATAGGTGACGATGCGCTTCACGCCCTTTTGGTTGAGCCCCACCGCCTTCATCAGTCCGATGAATTTGCGGTCTTTATCGACGGAAATGATGATGGTGTTCGCCACGCTTCCGATAGAGAGCAACAGCACGATGAGGGCGAGAACGGAGACGAGGGCGATGATGACCGTCGACATGAGCATGACCGCCGCCATTTCATCGACAAAGGCGCAGTAGAAGCGTTCGCTTTCTTCCGCTTTGCCGTCGTAATTGTAGATGCTCGGCTGCATCACGGCGTTCACTTCCTCGGTAAAGCTCTTCATTTCACCGTACACTTTGTTGAAATTGTACGGCGTTGCGGGCGGGCAATACCGCATGGACGCCGAGTTGATCCCGCAGAGAGCTCCGAAATCCGAGAGAAAGCTCTGCTTCCCTATGATGTAGCCCACGTCAGAGAGCCCCGAATAATAGTCGTCGTCCGTAGCGGTCGTGGCGTACGTGCCCGCCACGGTGTATTCCTTTACGATGACGTTGCCGTCCAAATAGACCGCAACGGGAACAACGTCGCCGAGCGCAACCGGAATGTCCGCGCTTGCGAGCGCGCGGATCTTCGTGTCGCTCAACCAAAGGAGGCGTTCGGCTTCGTCGTCCGCCTTCCAAACCCGTCCCGTGAGCAGTTCGCGCTCCGTGGGGGGAAAGCGGAAGTCGGAAAGTTGCGCTTCGTAGACGGAGAAATTCGAATCGTACATAAACCAACTGTTCGAATCGGTAAAATCGCTTTCCGTGGGCGTGGGTTGTCCGTAGAGGAAGAGAACGCGGAAATCGGGGTAGTCTTGTTCGCTTACGCCCTGTCTTGCGCCGATGCGGACGGTAAGCTCACCCACGACCTTGCTGTGCTTTTCCACGAGTTCGTCGAACTGCGCGTATTCCTCGTCGGTAATGCCGTAACTCGTCCAGGAGGAAGACGTACCGTTGGACTTTGATTCGGTGCGGTCGCGGAGCGAGTACGTCGTGCCCGTTTGGTCGAAGATCATGCGGTCGACGGCGACCTGGTTCTGGGAGAACGCGATACCGATCAAAAGAAGTGCCATAATGAGCGTGGAGACGACGGCGACGATGATCACCGTGAGCACGGTACGGCTCTTGTTGTTCCACAAATTATGGGCGGCGATTTTGAGGGAATCGATTTGTTTCATGCCTCTCCTCCGTCCGCATAGGGATTTTCTCCCTCGGCGAGCTTGCCGCGCATCTGCGCAACGCCGTCTTTGATGAAGATGATATTGTCGGCGTGCTTGGCGTCCTCGAGGTTATGGGTGACAAGGACGACCGACTTCCCCATATCGCAGATCTGCCGCAGAAGAGCCATCACCTCCGCGCCGTTTTGGGAGTCGAGGTTGCCCGTCGGCTCGTCGGCGAGCACGAGCTTGGGTTCGTGCACGAGGGCGCGCGCAATGGAGACGCGCTGTTTTTGCCCGCCCGAGAGTTCGTTCGCCTTTTTCTTGATCTTCTCTTCGAGCCCGAGGTCGGTGAGCACCTTGATTGCCCGCGCTTCCCGCTCTTTTTTGCTCATGCCCGCAATGATGAGCGGCATGGCTACGTTGTCGAGCACCGAGAACGTCGGTTCGAGATAGAAGGATTGGAACACGAATCCCGTCGTCTTGTTGCGGTATTCCGCAAGCGCGTTCTGGCTCATCGAGGTGAGATTCTGTCCGTCCGAGAATACCTCGCCGTCGGTGGGGGAATCGAGCGCGCCGATGATATTCATGAGCGTCGATTTGCCGCTGCCGCTCTTTCCCAAAATGGCGGTGAATTTTCCGTCCTCGATCGTGATATTCACGTCTTTGAGCGCGTGGACTGCACCGTCGCCCTTGCCGTAGATCTTGTTCACATGTTTGAGTTCGATCATCTTTCTCTCCTTACACGCGCGTATGCGCGCAACAATAATTTCATTATAACGGCGGGACGGGGGAATGTCAAGCGTTTCATCAAACATTCCCCGCGGGACAGCGGGAGGGGCGCGGCGAGAATTTTTTCGGGATCGAAAAAAACCTGCCCGAAACGATTGACGAAACCGAAAAAAGCAGGTACAATATGTGTCGCAGACACACGGGAGGAAGCGCGATTTGATTACTCACGGGAACGAAATCAAGCTGTTTGCGGGCAATTCCAATCTTCCGCTCGCGCGGGCGATTGCCGCGAAGCTCAACACGGAACTCGGCGACATCGAGGTGACCAAATTTTCCGACGGAGAGACCTCCGTCCACCTCGGCGAAACGGTGCGCGGACGCGACCTCTTCATCATTCAGTCGACCGCCGCTCCCGTCAACGACAATCTCATGGAACTTCTCATCATGATCGACGCCGCCAAGCGCGCTTCGGCGGGCAGAGTGACGGCGGTCATGCCCTACTTCGGGTACGCGCGGCAGGATCGGAAGGCGCGCTCGCGCGACCCCATCACGGCAAAGCTCGTTGCCGACCTCATCACTTCGGCGGGAGCTGACCGCGTGCTCACCATGGACTTGCACGCCGCCCAGATCCAAGGGTTTTTCAACATCCCCGTCGATAATCTGCTCGGCGGACCGACGCTCTACAATTATTTTGCCGACAAAGTGGACGAAAATTTCATCGTCGTATCGCCCGACGTGGGCAGCGTGAACCGTGCGCGCAAGGTCGCCGAGCGGCTCGGCTGTCCGATGGCGATCATCGACAAACGCCGTCCCCGCGCCAACGTGATGGAGGTAATGAACATCATCGGCACGGTCGAGGGGAAGCGGTGTCTGCTCGTCGACGACATGATCGACACGGCGGGTACGATCGTGCAGGGCGCGGAAGCCCTCGTAAAGGCGGGCGCGCTGGAGATCAAGGCTTGTTGCACGCACGCCGTTCTTTCGGGACCCGCGGTGGAGCGGCTGGCGTCCTCGCCCATCGACGAGCTCGTCATGCTCGACACCATTCATCTTCCCGAAGAAAAGATGCTTCCGAAGATCAAGATCCTCTCGGTCGCCGATATCTTCGCGGCGGCGATCGAGAACGTATATCTCGACAGACCGATCAGCAAGATCTACGATTGACCGACCGTAGAGCCGCCCGCGGGCGGCTCTTTTCAACAGCAAGGAGGAGGGCATGTTTCTCATCGTCGGGCTCGGAAATCCAGAAACGCAGTACGCCAAAACCTACCATAATCTCGGCTTTCTCGCGGCGGGGGACGTCGCGGAACATCTGCATGCCAAGTTCAAAAAACGGGAGTGCGAGGCGAGCGTCGCCGAAGGCTACATCGCGGGCGAAAAGGTGATCGTCGCCCGTCCGCTCACCTATATGAACGCCTCGGGACGCGCCGTAAAACAGCTGCTGCGCAAGTATAAACTCACCGAACGCGAGCTCGCCGTCATCTACGACGATTTTGATCTGCCCAAGGGGCATGTCCGCATCCGACCCTCGGGAAGCGCGGGCACGCACAACGGAATGCGGTCGGTCATTGCCGAGATCGGGAGCTCGGATTTCGCGCGTATCCGCATCGGCATTCACGACGACGGCGGCATTCCGCTCATGAATTATGTCCTCTCGGAGATCCGCAAAGAGGACTATCCGCTCTTCACGGAGGCGTGCGCGCGGGCGGCGCAGGCGGCGGTCGCGATCGCCGCGGGCGAGAAGATCGATCTCGTGATGACCAAATACAACAACGCATGAAGTTTTTCGATTTCGGACAGATCGGAGGGGACTATCCTCTCCTCGGCGCGGACCTTACTAACGGCGTTCCCGCCGCGGCGTTCGGCGTTTCCGACGCGCATAAATATTTCATCGCCGCCCTCGCAGAGCCGAGGACGGTTTATATTACCGCCGACGCGCTCTCGGCGCGGCGTGCGGCGCAGGCGATCGAGGCGATCTCGGGGCGGCGGGTCGCCCTGCTTTCTGGAAAAGACGAGGTGCTCACCTATCGGCGCGCCCTCTCCAAAGACGCCCTTTACCGCCGTCTCACCGCCCTCTACGAATGGGAGCGCGGCGCGCACACGCTGGTCGCCGACGTGGAGGCACTCGTCCAGCTCGCCCCCCGCCGCCTTCCCGTGTTCACGCTTGAAACGGGCAAGGAGACCGACATGCGCGCCCTCGTCGACGCGCTCGCCGCGGCGGGCTATACCCGCGAATATCAGGTGGACGGCAAGGGCGCGTTTTCGGTGCGCGGCGACATCCTCGACATCTATCCCGTCAACTGCGCCCACCCCGTCCGCATCGACTTTTTCGGCGACGAAGTGGAAGCCATCAAGCCGTACGACGAAACGACCGCCGAACGGTACGCGCAGATCGGGCGCATCGACATCGTAGCGGCGACCGACGTCGTGCTCGGCGCGGGGGAGTGGGAGAAGATCCGCGCCGTCCTCGAAGAGGAGTGCGCGCACGCGCCGAACGAGACGGCGCGCCTCCGCATGCGCACGATCGCCGAGGAACTCTCCCAAACGCCCAACGGATTTTTGCTGCCGCTTCTCGAAAATTCGGTCTCGCCGCTCGCGCTGTTTTCGGACGCGCTGTTCGTGTTCGACGAATGCAAGCTCATCCGCGACAAGCTCGACGGTCTGTATAAGGAGCACGAAGAGCGTCACCGCGTGCTGTCGGAGGGCGGGGAGGCAATGCGCTTTTCGCTCAAACAGTATATCCCGCGGGAGGAATTTTCGGGGCTCAAACGCTGTCTTGCCTTGCAGACGTTCGCGGGGGCGATCGGCTTTTTCAACCCGCTCAAAATTTACAATTTCACCTGCACGCCCGCGCGGCGGTATCTCAATTCGGTGTCCGACCTCGTGGGGGACGTCCGCGCGTGGAGGAAGTCGGGCTACCGCGTCATGATCTGGTGCGGCGACGCTTCGCGCAAACAAAAACTTGCGGATACGCTGTTCGACGAAGGCATTTCCGCGGTCGGTCTGCCCCAAACGCTGCGCGAATTTGAGGGGGTCGCGCTCCTGCCGTACACCCTCGAAAACGGGTTGATCTTGCACGAGTGCAAGCTCGCCGTCGTCGGGACGAACGACCTTTTCACCAAGGCGGCGTCGCAAAAGCGCATCAAGCGGCGGCGGGGGGACATGTTCCTCGCGCCCGAAGTGGGCGACTACGCCGTCCACGAGACGCACGGCGTGGGACGGATCACGGGGACGAAGAAGATCGAAACGACGGACGGCATCAAGGAATATGTCGCCCTCGAATACCGCGACGGCGACGTGCTGTATGTGCCCGTCGAGCAAATGGACGTGCTGTCCAAATACATGGGCGGCGACGATCCCCAGCTCTCCAAGATCGGCGGGGCGGAGTTCGAAAGGGTCAAGGCGCGGGTGCGCGCGTCCCTGCACAAAATGGCGTTCGACCTCAAACAGCTCTATGCCGAGCGGCAGGAGAAAAAAGGGTACGTCTTTCCCGCCTATCCCGAGGAGATGGAGGAGTTCGCGGCGGCGTTTCCCTACGAGGAGACTCCCGACCAGCTGCAATCGCTCGACGAGATCCAAGCCGATATGTGTTCGGACAAGGTGATGGACCGCCTTCTTTGCGGCGACGTCGGGTTCGGCAAGACGGAGGTCGCCCTCCGCGCGGCGTATCTGTGCATTCTCGCGGGCAGACAGGCGGCGTTGCTCTGCCCGAGCGTCGTGCTCTCCGAACAGCATTTCCGCACGGCGGAGGAGCGCATGCGCGACTTCGGCGTACGGGTCGCCTGCCTCAACCGTTTCCGCACCGAGCGCGAACAGCGCGCCGTTCTTACCGCGCTCGAAAAGGGGGAGGTCGACCTCATCGTCGGCACGCACCGTCTGCTTTCGGACGACGTGAAGTTTCACGACCTCGGACTGCTCGTGCTCGACGAGGAGCAACGCTTCGGCGTGGAACATAAGGAAAAGATCAAGTCGGTGAAGCGGACGGTCGACTGTTTGACCATGACGGCGACCCCCATACCGCGCACATTGCACCTCTCGCTTTCGGGCATCCGCGACATCTCCACCATCCAGACCCCGCCGCGCGAGCGCATGCCCGTGCAGACCTACGTTGCGGAGGAATCCGAAACGCTCATCCGCGACGCCTGCCTGCGCGAGATCGCCCGCGGGGGGCAGATCTTTTTGCTCTACAACCGCGTGCAGACCATTCAGACGTTCACCGAGCGCATCCGCGCCATTTTGCCCGAGGCGAGGATCACGCTCGCGCACGGGAGGATGGACAGGAATATGCTCGAAACCAACGTGTTCGGGTTTTACCGCGGGGAGTACGACCTCCTCGTCACGACGACCATCATCGAAAACGGCGTCGACCTGCCCAACGCCAACACGCTCATCGTGATCGACGCCGACCGCCTCGGCATCTCCCAGCTCTACCAACTGCGCGGGCGGGTCGGCAGGGGGGCGCGCCTTGCGCACGCCTATTTCACCTATAAACCCGAGCGGGTCATGACGGAGAACGCCGCCGAGCGGCTCAAAACCATCATGCAGTTCACCGAGCTCGGTTCGGGATTCCGCATCGCGATGCGCGATCTCGAGATCCGCGGCGCGGGCAATGTGCTCGGCGCGGAGCAGCACGGGCATATGGATAAGATCGGCTACGAGCTGTACGCGAAGATCCTCAAAGAGGAGCTCACGGGGGAATCCCAACAGAGCGTCGACCTCGACATCCGCGCCACGGCGTTCATTCCCGAGAGCTATGTGGAATCCAACGCGGGGCGGATGGATTGTTACAAACAGATCGCCGAGATCAACGGGGAGAGCGATTTCAAGCGGGTCGTGCGGGCGATGGAGGACGGCTACGGTCCGCTTCCCCAACCCACGATGAATCTCGCGGTGATCGCGCTGATGAAGTGGTACGCGTCCCGCTTCCGCGTGCGGAAGATCGCCGTGGGGACAAAGGGCGGGTCGCTCGAATTTGCCGAACTCAAAGCGTTGTCCGACGGGCGGATCGCCGCCGCGATGGACAATTTCAAGGGATATTGGTCGCTCGACATGACGAGCGCGCCCGTCCTCCGCTTCCAAAACATGGGCGACGGCGGGAAAACCATGCTTCTTATGACAAGATTTTTGAAATTTGCATCAACTTTTCACGGAAATTCCGCGTAAATGATTTGCGAAATCCGAAGAAATGGGTTATAATGAAAAGAGCATGGAAGCGCGCGGGCTCGCGCGCATACTGAAATAAAGCAAATAAAGCAATTCGGAGCACAGTATGAAGAGAAGCAAAAGAGCGGCGGTCATTGCGCTCGCGGCAGTCATGGGATGTTCGTGCGCGGCGTTTGCCGGGTGTGACCTCGTCACCAAAGATCTCAATAAGGATTATCGGCAGATCATTGCCGAGGTCGATTTAACGCGCAGTCCCGACTTCGAGGGGGACGGCGTGTTCGCCTCCGTGAAAGGGGTCGTCGAGAACAAGCCGATCTTGAAGCGCGACATGATCTCCACCTACATCGCCAACGGCGCGAACGTACAGAGCCAATACGGCTGGTCGTATCTCGACACGTTCAACGCGATCGCCGACAGCTTGGTCAACCGCCAGGTGTTCGTGCAATACTGCAAGGCATATCTCGCGAAGAATTACGGCTATACGGTCGACGGATATCAAAATGCGATAGCGGGCGAGTTTTCGAGCGACGCGGCGCGCCGCGCGGCGGGGCTCGCGTATTTCCTCGACGAGGATGAGAAAGCCGCCGCGGACTACACCTTCCGCAAGACGGTGAACGACGCCATCGACACCCTCGAAGAGGGCTTCATCAAGATCGAAGAGGACGAGCACGACCACACCGCCGACGCCGACGTCCGCACCCTTCCCACGGGCGCGGAGACCGAGAACGACGAGTATTTCGATCCCGATTACCGCATCTACACGGGCAAGGAGACCGCGCTCGGCTCATACGAAAAGGTGGAGGGTTCGCGTCCCGCCACCCGCATCAAGGCGTATAAGAAGTTCCTCTCCAACCTCCGCGCCAACGATCTTCTCGACAAGAACGAAAACACGTCCGACTTCGAGAGCATGAACTATTGCGCGCTCGAACGCGAATCCGCCTATGAGACCGCCATCATCAACAAGGTCCTCGATAAATTCCGCGAAGAGGAAGAAAAGAAGCTCACCGCGGAGTGGGCGGAGGGGCTCTTCAACGAGACCGTCGCCGCCCAGCGCGCGGGCTACACCAAAGACAAGACCTCGTTCGAGAGCGCGCTCGACGGCATGAGCAACACCTCGTTCGTCCTCGCCGCGCCGCGTTCCACGGTCGGCGGCGTTGAAAAGTACGACGCGTACGGGTTCGTCATCAACATCCTTTTGCCTTTCTCGGCGACGCAGACGCAGACGCTCAACGAAGCCTCCAACGACTATAACGACCCGCAGGGCGGCAAGTTCGCCGCGCGCGCCGCGCTTCTCCGCGGCGTTACGGCGACCGACCAACGCGGCACGTGGTTCACGGGGCACACCGATTATTCCTACACGGCGGGCGCGGACGCCTATACGGGCGGCAACGCAGACCGCACCTATCTCTTCTTTGAAAATTCCGTCACCAAGTCGTCGGGGGAGAACGCCCGCTACGAGAAACTCGCGAACTACTACGGGCAGTACACCTACAACGGCAAGGTCGTAAAGACCGAAACGGACGGCGATACGGAATACACGATCACTCCCAATAAGATCACCATCGACGGATTCCTCTCCGAAATGAAAGGCTACTTGCAGGCGGCGGGCGTACAGGCGGAAGTGACGCAGGAAGTCCCCGCGGATTACTACACCCAAACGCAGTACTACTTCACCGAGGGCGAGAAGAAAGGGGAGGTCGACTATTCCAAGTTCATCTACGAGGCGGGCAAGATCGCCGCGTTCGATCCCGCAAACGGCGGGACTGCCTTCGACGCGAACCGCATGTTCGTTGCAGGGACGAACGAAAACAAGGCGTTTTCCGTCATCAACGAGCTCTCCTTTGCATACAATACCGATACGGCGGGGCTCAACAGCTACCTCGGGTACGACGTGTCGCCCTATAAAACGAGCTACATGGCGGAGTTCGAGTATGCGGCGCAGTGGGCGGTCGCGCAGGGCGCGGGCACGTACGCCGTCGTCCCCACCGACTACGGCTGGCATATCATTTATTGCACGTTCTCGTTCGCGGACGTCGCGGCGGATCAGGCTTCGCCGTTCACGTTCGACTACGACAAGCGCGGCGAGGAGGACACGTTCTCCTACTACTACTTCGAACAGCTCAAAGCGACGGCTGTCGACACGGCGGCGACCAACCGCCGTACGGACGCCGTGAACCAATACATCGAGGCGTGTTCCGACGTTTACAGCGATCGCTTTTCCGATCTGACGGGGCTCGATTCGTCCAATTCGTAAGGCATTATGGGAATTTGGGAAGCCATTTGGAAATGTTTGATTTTGGGTACGGTGCAGGGACTCACGGAGTTCCTTCCCGTTTCTTCGAGCGGACATCTCGAACTGTTCCGTACCCTCCTGAAAGCGGATTTCGGCTCGGAAGCCGCGGAGACCTTTTTCGACGTGATGATGCACATCGGCACGCTCGTCGCCGTCGTCGCGCTCTTTCGGAAAGATATCGCCGCGCTCTTTCACCGTCCGTTGAAACCGCTCTGCATGCTCGTTGTGGCGACCATTCCCGCGGGCGTGTTCGGCATCCTCGCCAAGGTATTCGATTGGGACGCAAAGCTGATGGCGGGGGGGTATCTCGCGGTATTCTTCGCGGCGACCGCGCTCTTGCTGCTCGTGACCGAACTTGTCGCCAAACGCCAAAAAACGACCCGTCCGCTCGGCTGGCGTAACACCGTCCCGATGGGGCTCATTCAGGCGATTGCGGTGCTTCCCGGGATCTCGCGGAGCGGCTCGACCATCGCGATGGGGGTGATGACGGGCGGCAAGCGGGAGGAAGTCGCGCGGTTTTCTTTCCTCATGAGCATTCCCGTCATTTTGGGCGCGCTTCTCGTGAGTGCGGCGGACGTTGCGGTGCACCATAGCGAACTTACGGCGTCGGGGAATACGGCGGCACTCGCGATCGGCGTGTGCGTCGGTTGTGCGGCGGCGGCTGTTTCGGGGCTCTTCGCCATCAAAGTGATGCTCAAAGCCATCGGCGCGGCGAACTATAAGTGGTTCGCGGTGTATCTTGCGATCTTGTCGCTCGTGTACATGTGGTTGCAGATCATCGGGGTAGTTTGAATAAAAAACAAAAAACCTCCCATACTGTCGGTATCGGAGGTGATAGCATGAGATTGAATTCCGGTGACGTTTGCCCCAAGACGGGCGCGTACAAGGTCATCAATGCGGAAGGAAGAGTGATCAATACGGTTTACGTCGGCGAAGGCGAAACGATGCCCCCCACGCAATATTCGGATTGTCACTACGAATCGGAGTCTTGATCGCTCTACGATAAGATTCAGATCCCGAAGATGTTTCAGCCCGCGGCTTTCGCCGCGGGCTTCTTGTCGCCCGAAATCGGGTAAAATATCAATACGTCGCGCCTTTTCCGCGTTTTTACGGTTGCAAAATATCGTCGATGCGGGCAAGTTCCTCTTCGGTGAACGAGGGGTTGACGCGCAGGTTTTCGAGGATCTGCGCGGAGGAGGACGCGCCGACGATCACGCTCGATACGACGTCGTCTTTGAGTGCCCACGAGAGGGACATCTCGGCGAGCGTCTGTCCGCGTTCCTGCGCGAGGGCGCGGAGCGCGTTGAGCTTTGCGAGGAGTTCCGGCGTGAGCCGTTCCGCTTTGAGGGTAAAGCTCTTGCGCATGCGGCTGTCGTCGGGAATGCCGTGCAGATATTTGTCGGTGAGCAGCCCCTGCGCGAGCGGCGAATACACGACGATCCCGAATCCCTGTTGCTTGGCGTACGCGGCGAGCCCGTTCGTCTCGATGCTGCGGTCGAGCAAATTGTAGCAGGATTGGTTGAGGATAAAGGGCGTTTTGAGCTCGCGGAACACGTTCACCGCGGCTTCCGTCTGCTCGCGGTCGTAGTTGGAAATGCCGATATATAGCGTTTTTCCCTGTTCGACGAGGCGGTGCAGGGTGTAGCAGGTCTCCTCGATGGGGGTCTCTTTTGCGGGACGGTGATGGTAGAAGATATCCACATAGCCGAGCCCCAAACGGCGCAGGCTCTGGTTGAGGGCGGCGGTGAGATATTTTTTACTGCCCCCGTCGCCGTACGGACCTTTCCACATGCCGAAGCCCGCCTTGGTGGAGACGCACAGCTCGTCGCGGTAGGAGGAGAGGTTTTCCCGCACGATCTTGCCGAAGTTCTCCTCCGCCGCGCCGCCGCGCGGTCCGTAGTTGTTGGCGAGGTCGAAGTGGCAAATGCCGTTGTCGAAAGCGGTGAACACCATGTCGCGCATGATCTCGTAGTTGTCCATACTGCCGAAGTTGTGCCAAAGCCCGAGCGAAATTTCGGGCAGTTTGAGCCCGCTCTTGCCCGCGCGGCGATAGTGCACGGCTTCCTTTTTATAGCGCATGGGATCGGGCGCACGGTCGCGGTTGCTCATCAAACGTTTGAACGTTTCTTCGTCGATCCAGCGTCCTCCGACGTATAATTTTTCCATCTGCGTGTCCCCTTGATTTTTTTCATAGAATAGCACACCCGCCGTAAAATAGCAAGCGTTCGCCGCAGGAAAAAAGTATTTCATTTTTTCATGAAAGTAACCGCCGCGGCGGGCGCGGCATAGTATGGAAAAAACGGTATGGGGGAGATCATGGAAGCATTGCGCCCGCTCGATACGCTCGAAAACGTCAGGGAAAACACCAAAGCTCTCAAAATCGTAGGAACGGCATATGCGGGGCGGTCGGGCGTTCTGACCGCCGTGTTGCAGTATGTGTACCAAACGGTCGCGCTCGCGGGCGCGGGACAGACGGAGGCGGCGAAGGCGTTCGAACAGCTCGCCTCGGTAAAACTGTACGACCTCGAACTCATGGGAACGCTCATCCGCCGTTTGGGCGCGAGCCCCGTATATACCGCCTGCCCGCCCTATCCCGTGTCCCATTACAGCGCGTCGTGCGTCGACTATTCCAAGTCGCTTTCCCGCATGCTCGCCGCCGATCTCGCGCTCGAAGAGACCGCGGAGGAGAATTTGGCGCGCATCCGCGCCACGGTCGACGACGCGTCGGTCTTGGGCGTGCTCGACAAGATCGCCGAGGACGGGGCGTATTGCAAACGCCGTCTCGAAGAGCTCGGCGCGGGCGTCAACGCTTTTCCGGCATGAACCGCCAATAGCGCACGGGCATGTAGCCGCGCATCTGTTTGAGCCGTTCGCGGGAGGGGATGTTGACGCTCGCATAGTACCGCTTCCAGAGGTCGCGCCAATTTTCCTCGTCGGCGGAAAGCACGATCTCCGCACCCCCGAGCGGGGCGACAAAGGAATGCTCGCCGTCGAACACGGCGGCTTTTCGGCGGGAGACGTCGTGAATGACGAACGGAATGCTGCCCAGCCGTCCGCGGAAGTGGGGGAGAAGCAGGTCGCAGATGTCGTTGTCGGGGGAGACGGGCGCGTAGAGCGCGCCGCTCGCGCATTCCATAAAGCGCACGAACCCTTTCATGCGGTGGATCTCCGTACCGATCTTGCGCAATGCGCGGTCGGCTTCGCGCGCCGCGTCCACCTGATACATGTCCCGCACGGGACGGCCGTACGCCGCGAGACACCGAAAGTAGCGCAGGAGTACGCCGTCCCGCTGTTTTTCGCCGCTTCGGAGCAGAAGATCGAGGTCGCGCATGCAATGGCTGTCGATGGCATTGAGCCGCGCCTCCGCCTTTGCGGCGCGGGCGGGATCGGCTTTCACGAACACCGTCTCCTGCCCGAGCGAGAGCTGGCAATCGCGCGAGGTGAGCGTCGCGTCGCCGTCGCCGTAGGAAAGCACAAAGGCGGTGAGGAAGGATTCCTTGCTTCCGTCGTAGAAATAGATCATAGTTCCCCCGTGAGCGCAGAGTGCGCCGTCTCCGCATCCGAAAACAAATTGAGTTGGACCGCGCCGTCGTTTCGCTCGCCTGCCGTAAGCAGACCGCGGACGGCGGTTTCGTTTGCGCCGTAAAATTTTCCGTTCGCCGTGATGAAGTGGCGCGCCCGCTTCAATACCACGTGCATTTTGCCGAGATCTTCAAAGGTGAGCGCGCCGAACCGCCGCGCCTGCATGATCTTATACGCGCTTCTCGCGCCGATCCCGGGGACGCGGAGCAGCGTTTCGAGGGGGGCGCGGTTGACTTCGACGGGGAAATATTGCATATGGTTGAGTGCCCACGCGCATTTGGGATCGAGATCGTAGGAAAGATTCCCGTCGTCGTTCACGATCTCCTCCGCCGTAAACCCGTAAAAGCGGAGCAGCCAATCGGCTTGATAGAGGCGGTGTTCGCGCAGTTCCCCCGCGGGGCGGTCGGGCAGGAGCGCGTCGTGCACGACGGGAACGTAGGAGGAATAATACACCCGTTTGAGCCCGTTCTTTCGGTAGAGTGCCTGCGTGAGCCGCAAGATCTGTCCGTCGGGTTCGGGCGACGCGCCGACGATGAGCTGGGTCGTCTGTCCCGCGGGCAGGAAATGTCCTTTTCGCTTTTCCGCTTTGAATTGCGACGATTGGAGGGCGAGACTGCGCATGGGCGCGAGCAGGCTTTCGCGGGTCTTTTGGGGCGCGAGCAGTTTGAGACTTTGCTCGGAGGGGAGTTCGATGTTATAGCTCATGCGGTCGGCGTAGCGGGCGGTCTCGCGGACGAGCGCGCCGTCGGCATACGGAATGCCCTTGACGTGGATATATCCGAAAAATTTGTATTCCGTGCGCAAAAGTTTTACGGTGCGGAGCAGTTGTTCCATGGTATAGTCGGGCGTGCGGCAGACCGCGGAGGAGAGGAAGAGCCCCTCGATGTAGTTGCGCTTGTAAAACGCCATCACGAGCTCGCAGATCTCCTCGGGGGTCGCCGTGGCGCGGGGAACGTCGGCGTCCGCGCGGTTGACGCAGTATTTGCAGTGATAAATGCAGTCGTTGCTCATCAAAATTTTGAGCAGGGAGACGCACCTGCCGTCGGGCGTAAAGGAATGACAGCAGCCCTCGGCGAACCCGTTCCCGATGCCGCCGCCGTTCTTGCGCTTGCTCCCCGACGACGAACACGAAACGTCGAACTTCGCGCCGTTGACGAGGATATGAAGTTTCTCCTCCGAAATCATGCAAACAGTATAGCACACTCTTTTGCAGAAGTCAAACGTTTGTTCTTAAAATTATAAAGTTTTCCGAAAATTTCCGCGGACGCTTGCGCACGCGCGCGCGATTTGGTATAATTGGGGAAAGTCGTCCGAAATTTTCACGCGATTATCACCGTGAGGACAAGCGGACATAAACAAATTCGGGTATGATGGCAACGGGAGGAGAAAGATGAAAGTATTGATCGTCGACGACGAAGAGATGATCCGCGCCGTGCTTCGCGAATACATCGAGTTCGAGGGCGGAGAGGCGGCAGAGGCGGAGGACGGCATGGAGGCGGTCCGTCTGTGCCGCGAAAACCGCTACGACGTCGTGCTCATGGACGTGATGTTGCCGCGGCTCGACGGCTTTTCCGCGGTCAAAGAGATCAGAAAATTTTCCCAAGTGCCCGTCATCATGCTGTCGGCGCGGGGGGAGGAATACGACAAGCTGTTCGGATTCGAGATCGGCTCGGACGACTATGTGACCAAACCGTTCTCGCCCAAGGAGGTCATGGCGCGCATCCATGCCGTCTTGCGGCGGGGGGAGCGGCAGAAGCCGCAAGACGAGGTGTATGTGTTCGAGGGGCTCAAAATCGACGTCCGCGGGCGCAACGTGTTCGTCGACGGCGAGAAAGCCGAACTCACCCCCAAGGAATACGAACTGCTCTTTTATTTCGTGCAGAACGCGGGCGTCGCGCTCTCGCGCGAACTGCTCTTGAACCGCGTTTGGGGATACGATTTTTACGGCGACGACCGCACCGTCGACACCCATGTGAAGATGTTGCGCGGCAATTTGAAAGAATACCGCAAGTTCATCGTCACCCTCCGCGGGCTCGGCTATAAGTTCGAGGCGTAACATGGGAGGACGGCGCAACCGAACGGGAAAGAGCATGAATCTCGTGCTTTGGTTTACCTTTTCCGCGTTCGCCCTGCTGCTCATTCTGCTCTTTTTGGCGGGGCAGAGCCTGCTCGTCGGGAGGCGGTATCGCGAACAGACGGGGGCGACGCTCCGCGCCGCGGGGACGGAGATGAGCGAACTTTTCAGCGACAACACGCCGTCGTATGCCGTCAAAAAGAATTTCGACCGCATCGCCGCGCAGTACGACGTGAACGCGCGCCTTCTCTTTACCGACGGGCGGGACGTATTTTCGCTGACCGAGACGGACGGCGAACTCGCCGCCGCGCTCAACCGCCTTGCGCTGCCCGCCATATACACGTCGGGCTCGGAGATCGCCTACGTCTCTTCGGTCGTATTCGAGGGGACGAGCTGCTTTTTGTATGTGTACGATTCGCTCGAGCGGATCAACGATTTGGAGCGCGGACTGCTCTGGGTGTCTCTGTTTGCGGGGTTGTTTGCGGTCGCGCTCGCCTTTGTCGCGAGCGGGTTCGTGGCGATGCTCATCGCAAAGCCCGTCGCCGAAGTGACCGAGCGCGCCAAGCGGCTGGCGCAGGGGCAGTTCGACGTCGACGTCAAAAAGACGTATTTTTGTTCGGAGATCGCCGAGCTTTCCGAGGCACTCGATTACGCCCGCGAGGAGATCTCCAAGGCGGACGCCATGCAAAAGGAGCTCATCGCCAACGTTTCGCACGACTTCAAAACGCCGCTCACCATGATCAAGGCGTACGCCTCCATGATCCGCGAGATCTCGGGGGACGACAAGGAGAAGCGCGACTATCACGCGCAGGTGATCATCGACGAAGCCGACCGCCTCGCCGCCCTCGTCGGCGACGTGCTCGACCTCTCCAAACTGCGCGCGGGCGTCGGCGAACAGGCTCCCACCGCCTTCGATCTTTCGGAGACCGTCTACAAGATCATGCGCCGTTTCGACTATCTCTCGGACACGCAGGGGTATCGTTTTGACCTCGAATTGGAGGACGAGCTCTACGTCTATGCCAACCGCGAGCGCATCGAGCAGGTCGTATATAATCTCGTGGGCAACGCCGTCAACTATACGGGCGAGGATAAGCGCGTGTTCGTGAAGGCGTTCCGCAAGGGGGAGTACTGCCGTTTGGAGGTTTCGGATACGGGCAGGGGGATCCCCGCGGGCGAGCTCGAAAACATTTGGGACAGATATTATCGCATCGGAGAGACGCACAAACGTCCCGTGCAGGGGACGGGGTTGGGTCTTTCCATCGTGAAAGGGATCTTACAGAACCAGAACTGCCCGTTCGGCGCGGAGAGCGAAGTGGGCAAGGGGAGCATGTTCTGGGCAGAGATCCCCATCCCGCCCGAGGACAGAAACGGGACAAAGGAGGAGGGAGCATGAATCTCAAACTCGGCGCGTTGCTTTTGGCAATGCCGCTGTTCGCGGCGTCTGCCGCCGTAACATCCCATGCAGGCGAAACGGCTTATTCCGCGTCCGCTTCCGCTGCGCCCGTGCGGGCGGCGGGGGCGAACGCCTGTTGCGCGTTCGTTACGGCGGGGGAGAGCGTCGTCCTCGAACGGGCGGCGGTGAAAATGGACATCGAGTCTCTTCCCGCGCTCGGCAAGGACGACCCGCTCGCAGACTACGGCGCATACGTCCAAACGGAATACAGTTTGTACAATCCCGCCGACGAGGCGGTGCAAATGCAGTTTTTACTGCCCGTCTACCGTCCCGAATATCTCGCGGCGGGGCAGACACCGTCTTGCGAATTGACCCTCGACGGCGCGCCCCTCGAACGCCGCGTGCGCCATTGCTTTGCAGGGTATTACGACCCCGAGCCCGACCCCGAAAGCGGTGCGGAGCGCATCAAGGGGACGTTCGACGCCATCTACTGCGCCGAAGAGCTCATCGTCCGCGAATACCGCTTTTCGGTCTCCGTGCCCGAGAGCGTAAAGGGAACGGACGACTTCATGCTCATGCTCGGGCTCTCCTGCAATCCGCTTCGGACGCGCATCGTCTCCGACCGCGGTATGCGTTCTCACACCGAAAACGGCGATATATGGATCTATTTCGACGTAGAGCGGACGGATTCTTTCTCGCTTTACGCCGTGGGCGAGCCGCCCCGTTTTCTCCAAACCGCCGTGTGTTCGACCGCGGGCTATCCCCTTTCGGAGGCGCGCGCCGATTGTACGCAGACCGACTATCCCTACCGCACGTTCGCGTTGCGCGATTACGACGCGTCGAGCGGGATCTCCGAGGAAGATTGGCAGAACGGGTTTTCGCAGATGCTCTCCGAGAACACGGGGAGCGGCTATCTCGTGTACGTTTCGCCCACGCTCACGGCGGAAAATTTCATGCGGTGGTATGAATACGGCTTCGAGATCCCCGCGGGGGAGCGGGTCACGCACACCGTAAAAACGCCCATATATCCCACATGCATCGGAAATTCGGCATATGAGTACGAATATTTGCTCTCGCCCGCCTTCCGCTTTTCCTCGTTCGGGGAGCTCTCCGTCGACATCCGCACGCCCTATTCCTGCCGCCGCGGCACGCTCGATCTTCAAACCGAAGAGGGGGGATACGCGCTCACGCGCGACAGCCTTCCCATGTGCGAACTTTCCTTTACGCTCGAACGCGCGCCCTCGGACGCCCCCCGTCCCGCGGGGCTTTCCCCGAGCGTAAAACTTGCGATCATCATTCTCTCGGCGGTGGTCGGCGCGGTGGGGATCGGCGCGGCGGCGTACTTCGTAACGGCGCGCCGCAAGCGTCCGCGCGGCGGGAAAAAGGAGTAAAACCGCAAAACGCTATGCGCCGAAGCGACTTTTTTGTCGCTTTTGTGAAATTTTTTTGAAATTGCTATTGACATTGCGGGGCAAGTCGGATATAATAAGAATACGTCGGCGGGATCGCCGCGTAAAACGGAAAAAATCGAAGAAGCGCATTGGGGAGCGCGGAATCGGTAAAAGTTGCGGAAAGCGTTCTCGTATTTTTGCGGAACGCTTTCTTCTTTGCAAAAAACGCTTGCCTTTTTTGTCGGCGCGTGCTATAATCAAAATACCTGAACGGAAAGAAATATCTGACCGCAAAGGGCGAAAACGGGAATGACGGTTTGCGTCCCCCTTTGCCCTGCGGCAAAGGGGGATTTTTTATGGAAGAAAAACGGATCGCCGTCCTCTCGGTGATCGTGGAGGACAGGGCGCAGGCGGGGCGCGTGAACGCGTGTCTCTCCGAATACGGCGAATATGTGGTGGGCAGAATGGGCATTCCCTACCGCGCGAAGCAGGTGAACGTGATGTGCGTCGTGCTCGACGCGCCCGCGTCCGTCTCCAACGCGCTCACGGGAAAACTCGGACAGCTCACGGGCGTCGCCGCAAAAACATTGTTCAGTAAATATTAAAATCGGCAATATTATAAAAGGAGACAGTCTATGAAAAAGTTCTATGCAATGCTTGCCGCGCTTTTGCTCGGCGCGGCGGCAGTCGGATTTGCGGCGTGCGGCGAAAAAGCCAACACGGGATTCAGCGTATATGCGCCCGACGGCGCGCCCGCGCTCGCGCTCACCTATGCGATGGCGCAGGAGAACGACTACGACTTCCACGTCGTCGACGCAAACAACATCCAAGGGTATGTCACGGGCGAAGATCCCGAAGCGGATTTCTGCATCCTGCCCGTCAATTTGGCGTCGAAATTGCTCGGTAGCGGCGAAAAGTATCAGATGCTCGGCGTCGTCACCAACGGCAATCTGTACTTCCTCACGACGGGGGACAACCCCGCGCTGACGCGGGAGAACGCCGCGCAGACGCTCATAGGGAAAACGATGGGCGTGGTACAGCTTCCGAACGTGCCCGGGCTTACCCTCAAAGCGACGCTTGCCGACCTCAACGTTCCTTATGCTACGATCGCGGCGGGCGCGGCGGGGGAGGCGGACAAGCTCAACCTCGTTCCCTTTACGCCCGACAACGTAAACCCCGCGGCGGGCTGCGATTACTATCTCTGCCCCGAACCCGCGGCGAGCGCGAAGATCAAGGGTACGGCGTCGTCGCAGAACGGATTCCGCGCGGCGGGCGATCTGCAATCGCTCTACGGCGAGGGCGGCTATCCGCAGGCGGTGATGGTCGCCAAGAAGTCCATCGTCGAGAGCGACAAAAAGGCGGTCACGGCGATGATGAAATATTTGGAGAAGAGCGAAAGCTACCTCGAAGAGACCGAACCCGCCGCGCTCATCGCTCTCCTCGAGGACAAGCGTACGCAGGGTCTTACCCCCTCGTTCAACGCCAATAATCTCACAAAGGAGGTCGTCTCGCACTGTTCCGTGCGCTTTACCGCAAGCAAACAATGCAAGACGGAGGTGAACGCGTTCCTCGGAAAGCTCATCGCCGTCGACGCGACTGCGGCGGCGACGGTCGACGACGCATTCTATTTTGCGGGCTGACAGAAAGACAAATTTCATCTTTTCGGCACTTGCCGTCCTCTTCTTGTGGGCGGTATGGATCGTTGCGTACTTTCTCGTGCGCAACGATTACGTTTTGCCCTCTTTTTGGGAGACGTTCGCCGAAATGGGGCGCATCTTCGCCGCGGCGGCGTTTTGGCGCGCCTTCGCGGGAACGATGTTGCGTACGGCGATCGCCTTTTTGAGCTCGCTCGCGCTCGGGATCGCGCTCGCGCTTGCGGCGGTCTGCGCGCGCCCCGTGCGCGCCTTTCTCGCGCCCGTCATCTCGGTGCTTCGCACCGTGCCCACCATGGCGGTCATTTTGGCACTTCTGTTGTGGACGAACCCGCTCGTCGCGCCCGTCTTGGTCGCGCTCTTGGTGCTCTTTCCCGCCTTTTACGCGGCGACGCTCGCAAGTCTCGACGAGATCAACGAAGAATACGCCGACCTCGCGCGCGCCTTCCGCGTCCCGCCCGCGCGGCGGGTGTTCCGCATGTACGCCCCGCTCGCCGCGCCCGCCGTCCTCAAACAGTCGGGGTCGATCTTCTCGATGGGGTTGAAGATCACCGTGTCGGGCGAAGTCCTCTCCAACACCTACCGCAGCATCGGCGGGCTCATGCAGGAGGCGAAGATGTTCGTGGAAATGCCCGCGCTCATGGCACTCACCCTCGTTACGGTGGCAATGGGATTCGCGCTCGAGGGGCTCTGTCTGCTTCTGTATCGGGCGATCGTGAGGTGGCGGGCATGAAAATTCGGGGCGCGGCAAAATATTACGGTGAGGTGTGCGCGCTCGCGCCGCTCGATCTCGATTTGGAGGAGGGCAAAATCACGGCGGTGCTCGGCGAGAGCGGCGCGGGAAAAACCACGCTTTTGAACGTTCTCGCGGGGCTCGTACCGCACGAGGGCGAGGTGGAACGGCGCGCCGTTTCCTACCTCTTCCAGAGCCCGAAATTGTTGCCGCATTTGACGGTGGAGGACAATCTTCGGTTTGTGCTGAACAAGTCCGATTACGGCAAAATCGCACAAACGCTATGCGATGTAGGGCTCGGCGGCAAGGAAAAATCGCTTCCGAACGCGCTGTCGGGCGGCGAGCGTCAACGCGTCGCCATCGCCCGCGCCTTTCTCTATCCGCACGAACTTTTGCTGATGGACGAACCCTTTTCGTCGCTCGACCTCTCCCTCAAAAAGACGCTCGTCGAACTCGTCGTCTCGCTGTGGAAAAAGAGCGGACAGACGGTCGTGTTCGTCACGCACGACGTGCACGAGGCAACGCTGCTTTCTCATCGCGCGCTCGTGCTCTCGAAAGGCGCGCTCATCGGCGACTATCCCGTCGAGGGGGAACTCCCGCGCGACTTTTTCACCCGCCATCCCGCCGAGGAGACGCTCGTCCGCGCCCTCATGCACGCCCCAAAGGGCGGGGACGCGGTATGACAACGGCTCGCGGCGGGGTATGACATTTTCCGAAACGGCGCATTCCCGCCGTTTTTTTCTTGTCCGTTTCCTGTCTCTTCGCGCTTCCACCCCCATAGGGGTGGAATTTTTTCGCCGTTTTGAGGAAAAATAATTTTTTTCCGCCGAAAAAAAATTGAGAAATTGCGAATATTCCCTTGACACGCTGTCATAAAAATGGTACAATCGTGTCATAAAAGTTCGTTACACTTGTGCTTGCCGCAAAAGAGGGCCCGAAAAACGGTTCTTTCGGGGGCGGCGAAGGGGGGTAACCATGAAACGGAAAATCAAATTGTCGGAGAGTGCGGGGCTTCACGAGATCAAGAACAAGAAGCGCATTTGTCCCGTCGAGGTAAAAAAGCGGGGGATAAGGCTGGGGCGCGTCCCCAGGTGGAAGAAGATGACCAAAGCGGTCGCGTCGCTCTCGGCGGTCGCCATTTTGGGGCTGGGCGGTTTTTCGCTCGGCTCGGCGTTCTTCGGCGAGGCGAACCGCAACGTCGTCGACCTCGACTACGGTTCGGTCGTCTACGAGGTGGAAAAGGGCGAAACGTACGACGCCGCTTCGGCAGACGAGTATTCGGCGATCGACATTTTCGGGCGATTGAATTGGAAATTCGCCCAACAGACCAAGTGGTACGGCGAAATGCACGGGATCGTCTCCGTCCCCATGATCAACATGGAGCAAGACGTCACTACATATAAGCAATACGACAACGACATGCTCATCTCGGCGGACCTCACCAAGAGTTCGATGGTCAATGCGGCGCGGCAGTTCTGCTACCTCAAAGACCAAGACCGCGTGATCTGGCGGGAGGCGGCAGACAAAAAGGCGCAAGACGGGCTGAACACCGTCTGGAAGACGGGCGATCCTTTCCGCGCCATGACGATCAGCGGGGCAGACGGTTTCAAAGCGCAAAACGGGTTGCCCGCGTACGAACTCTCGGTCTATGTCATCGAACCCGATTCCGTCCTCGATTCCTCGGTGGAGAGTAACGACGACGGAACGTACACCGTCTCGTTCGAAATGAACCCGAAAAATTGGGTGGACGACGGCGTCACCAAGGGCGCGACCGCCTACTATATCAACCAAATGATCTTCACGGGCGGGCTTCCCGCCGCGCCCGTTTTCGATTCCCTTTCCGTTTCGTTCACCTACAATTCGGATTGGGAAGTTTTACATACTACGGTCCATGAGGCGTACAGCGCGCAATACGGTCCGATCTCCGCGCCCTGCGTCTCCGACTCGACGACGGTCTACGAATATAATACCGCGCGCGCGGAATCTACGGTGTACGCGGAATATTTCTCCAACTATCTCGACGGGCCGCTGGAAAACGGCACCGTGCAAAAGACGCTCGAAGCGACCGACTATCTCGTCGCGGCGTTCGGCGACGTCCTCGCAGGTCCCGCGTCCCTGTCGCTCGACCTCGATTTGAACGGCACAAAGACGCACGGCGTCGTCTATCTCGATATCAGCGGGCTCGACCTTGCCAATCTCGACCTCAACAATCTCGACCTCGGCGGGCTCGCCGCGCGCGTCAAGCTCGGCGACGCGATCAACGTTTGGGTCGACGGCGGCGCGGCGTACATCCGCTACGGCGACTTGAAAGTTTCGCTCACGCTGTCCGAACTCATCGAAATGATCTCTGGCACGTCCGGCCAAGCCGCGCTCACGTCGTCCGACACGACCGATGCGGGCGGCGAGGAGAACGATCTTCTCGGGGCGATCGTCAACGGCGAACTCGTCACGGGCGAGGGGACGGCGGAACTGCATTGCACGCTTCCGCTGCTCGGGCTGAACGTCGGCGTCGACTTCTACTTCTTCCAAGACGAGGACAACAACGTCTCGCTCAACTATGTTTCGGCGACCCTGCCGATCGACGGCTTCCCCGTCGGCATCCGCGCCGCGTACACCGAGGAGGAAGTTCCCGTCCTCGAAGAGTCCGAAAAAGCCGCCTATCCCGCCGTGCTTCCGTATGCAAAGACGGCAATGGAAATTTTCACGGGCGATGCTCTGAACGCGAACATTACATACAGCGGCAACGGATTTACCGTCGACGGCGACATCGGCGTCATCATCGACCCGTTCGCGGTCAACGGCACGGTGCGCGTCACGCTCGGCGGCGTCTCCAAGACGGTCGGCATCGCATACGCGGGAGACGCGGTCTATATCAATTTAGACGGCATAAAGCTGTCCGCGAACGTGAAAGAGGCGATCGCGCTCGTCACGCAATTTCTCGGCGAGGGGAACGAGGAGCTTTCCCTCGATATTTCCACGCTCATTTCCACGGTGCTCTCGCCCGAATTTGCCGCCAACCTCTCGACTTCGGAGGAGGACGGCACGCTTCATATTCTCGTCGATGTCACGGAGATCTTGAAGGCGTTGGGTCTCGGGTTAGATCTCGGGACGGCGGAGATCAAAGTAGGGAATGAGACGATCACGGCATCCGTGTACGGCGTGACGGTCGCGATCGGCAAAGGCGAAACGTTCGACGTAGACACTGCGAACTATACGGAGATCGTGAAGTATGCAAGCGAGCTTGTGGAGCTGTTCCGCGGCGGCGCGTTGCAGGCAACCGTAAAATACGGGAAAGAGGGAGACGATCTCAAAGTCAGCGGTACGATAGACGTAGACTTCAAAGAGACGAAGAACATCAAAGCGAAAGCGGACTTGCGGTTGCAATACAAGGGCGCGGAGAAAGAGATCAAGATCTATTACGGGCAAGACCTGTTGCTGTTAGATCTTGCGGGGATCAAAGTCAAGGCGAACGTCAACGACGCGTTGGAGCTTGTGAAAGGGGAGCTTGCAAAAGGCGAACCCGCAAGCACGACGGAAGAAGAGGACGGTCTCTTGAAGAAACTTCTCTCTTTGACGTTCGGGGACTATCTCGCCGTAACGGATGAGAACGATACGCTCACGGTATGTATCGCGGGCACGGAGTTGTTGAAAGAGCTTGGGATCGAATTCAACCTTGGCGAAGTGAAGTTAGAAGCGAGCGGGGGGACGCTGTCTGCGCACGCGCTTGGCGCGGATATCGCGGTCTCGAAAGGGCAGGGCGTAGAAGCGGAGAGCGAAACGGACTATGCGGATATTCTTCCCGCGGTGAAGAACGTTCTGTCGCTTGTGAAAGGGAAGATCCTGAAAGCCACCGTAAACTACGGGGAAGCGGGAGACAAACTCCAAGTCGGCGGTACGATCTCGGTAGACTTCAAGGATACGAAGAACGTACTCGCAAGCGGTACGATCGCGCTCACCTATATTGGTGTGACAAAGAACATCCAGATCGCCTATGCGGGGAACGCGGTGTATTTGGACTTGGACGGCGTGAAGCTGTCCGCGGACGTGAAACAAGCGGTAGAGCTTGTGAAGTCGTTCATCGGGGCAAAGGATGATAATAGCGAAGCGGACAAAGAGACGACGGATCTTCTTGAACAGATCTTGGGTCTCGACTTCGGCACGATCGTCACGGCGAATACCGAGAACGAGACATTGAAGCTGACCCTCGATGTCACGGAAGTATTGAAAGCGTTGGGTCTCGGGTTAGATCTCGGGACGGCGGAGATCAAAGTAGGGAATGAGACGGTCACGGCGTCCGTGTACGGCGTGACGGTTGTAATCGGCAAAGGCGACGCGTTCGACGTAGACACTGCGAACTATACGGAGATCGTGAAGTATGCAAGCGAGCTTGTGGAGCTGTTCCGCGGCGGCGCGTTGCAGGCAACCGTAAAATACGGGAAAGAGGGAGACGATCTCAAAGTCAGCGGTACGATAGACGTAGACTTCAAAGAGACGAAGAACATCAAAGCGAAAGCGGACTTGCGGTTGCAATACAAGGGCGCGGAGAAAGAGATCAAGATCTATTACGGGCAAGACCTGTTGCTGTTAGATCTTGCGGGGATCAAAGTCAAGGCGAACGTCAACGACGCGTTGGAGCTTGTGAAAGGGGAGCTTGCAAAAGGCGAACCCGCAAGCACGACGGAAGAAGAGGACGGTCTCTTGAAGAAACTTCTCTCTTTGACGTTCGGGGACTATCTCGCCGTAACGGATGAGAACGATACGCTCACGGTATGTATCGCGGGCACGGAGTTGTTGAAAGAGCTTGGGATCGAATTCAACCTTGGCGAAGTGAAGTTAGAAGCGAGCGGGGGGACGCTGTCTGCGCACGCGCTTGGCGCGGATATCGCGGTCTCGAAAGGGCAGGGCGTAGAAGCGGAGAGCGAAACGGACTATGCGGATATTCTTCCCGCGGTGAAGAACGTTCTGTCGCTTGTGAAAGGGAAGATCCTGAAAGCCACCGTAAACTACGGGGAAGCGGGAGACAAACTCCAAGTCGGCGGTACGATCTCGGTAGACTTCAAGGATACGAAGAACGTACTCGCAAGCGGTACGATCGCGCTCACCTATATTGGTGTGACAAAGAACATCCAGATCGCCTATGCGGGGAACGCGGTGTATTTGGACTTGGACGGCGTGAAGCTGTCCGCGGACGTGAAACAAGCGGTAGAGCTTGTGAAGTCGTTCATCGGGGCAAAGGATGATAATAGCGAAGCGGACAAAGAGACGACGGATCTTCTTGAACAGATCTTGGGTCTCGACTTCGGCACGATCGTCACGGCGAATACCGAGAACGAGACATTGAAGCTGACCCTCGATGTCACGGAAGTATTGAAAGCGTTGGGTCTCGGGTTAGATCTCGGGACGGCGGAGATCAAAGTAGGGAATGAGACGATCACGGCTTCCGTGTACGGCGTAACGGTCGCGATCGGCAAAGGCGACGCGTTCAACGTAGACACTGCGAACTATACGGAGATTGTGAAGTATGCAAGCGAGCTTGTGGAGCTGTTCCGCGGCGGCGCGTTGCAGGCAACCGTAAAATACGGGAAAGAGGGAGACGATCTCAAAGTCAGCGGTACGATAGACGTAGACTTCAAAGAGACGAAGAACATCAAAGCGAAAGCGGACTTGCGGTTGCAATACAAGGGCGCGGAGAAAGAGATCAAGATCTATTACGGGCAAGACCTGTTGCTGTTAGATCTTGCGGGGATCAAAGTCAAGGCGAACGTCAACGACGCGTTGGAGCTTGTGAAAGGGGAGCTTGCAAAAGGCGAACCCGCAAGCACGACGGAAGAAGAGGACGGTCTCTTGAAGAAACTTCTCTCTTTGACGTTCGGGGACTATCTCGCCGTAACGGATGAGAACGATACGCTCACGGTATGTATCGCGGGCACGGAGTTGTTGAAAGAGCTTGGGATCGAATTCAACCTTGGCGAAGTGAAGTTAGAAGCGAGCGGGGGGACGCTGTCTGCGCACGCGCTTGGCGCGGATATCGCGGTCTCGAAAGGGCAGGGCGTAGAAGCGGAGAGCGAAACGGACTATGCGGATATTCTTCCCGCGGTGAAGAACGTTCTGTCGCTTGTGAAAGGGAAGATCCTGAAAGCCACCGTAAACTACGGGGAAGCGGGAGACAAACTCCAAGTCGGCGGTACGATCTCGGTAGACTTCAAGGATACGAAGAACGTACTCGCAAGCGGTACGATCGCGCTCACCTATATTGGTGTGACAAAGAACATCCAGATCGCCTATGCGGGGAACGCGGTGTATTTGGACTTGGACGGCGTGAAGCTGTCCGCGGACGTGAAACAAGCGGTAGAGCTTGTGAAGTCGTTCATCGGGGCAAAGGATGATAATAGCGAAGCGGACAAAGAGACGACGGATCTTCTTGAACAGATCTTGGGTCTCGACTTCGGCACGATCGTCACGGCGAATACCGAGAACGAGACATTGAAGCTGACCCTCGATGTCACGGAAGTATTGAAAGCGTTGGGTCTCGGGTTAGATCTCGGGACGGCGGAGATCAAAGTAGGGAATGAGACGGTCACGGCGTCCGTGTACGGCGTGACGGTTGTAATCGGCAAAGGCGACGCGTTCGACGTAGACACTGCGAACTATACGGAGATCGTGAAGTATGCAAGCGAGCTTGTGGAGCTGTTCCGCGGCGGCGCGTTGCAGGCAACCGTAAAATACGGGAAAGAGGGAGACGATCTCAAAGTCAGCGGTACGATAGACGTAGACTTCAAAGAGACGAAGAACATCAAAGCGAAAGCGGACTTGCGGTTGCAATACAAGGGCGCGGAGAAAGAGATCAAGATCTATTACGGGCAAGACCTGTTGCTGTTAGATCTTGCGGGGATCAAAGTCAAGGCGAACGTCAACGACGCGTTGGAGCTTGTGAAAGGGGAGCTTGCAAAAGGCGAACCCGCAAGCACGACGGAAGAAGAGGACGGTCTCTTGAAGAAACTTCTCTCTTTGACGTTCGGGGACTATCTCGCCGTAACGGATGAGAACGATACGCTCACGGTATGTATCGCGGGCACGGAGTTGTTGAAAGAGCTTGGGATCGAATTCAACCTTGGCGAAGTGAAGTTAGAAGCGAGCGGGGGGACGCTGTCTGCGCACGCGCTTGGCGCGGATATCGCGGTCTCGAAAGGGCAGGGCGTAGAAGCGGAGAGCGAAACGGACTATGCGGATATTCTTCCCGCGGTGAAGAACGTTCTGTCGCTTGTGAAAGGGAAGATCCTGAAAGCCACCGTAAACTACGGGGAAGCGGGAGACAAACTCCAAGTCGGCGGTACGATCTCGGTAGACTTCAAGGATACGAAGAACGTACTCGCAAGCGGTACGATCGCGCTCACCTATATTGGTGTGACAAAGAACATCCAGATCGCCTATGCGGGGAACGCGGTGTATTTGGACTTGGACGGCGTGAAGCTGTCCGCGGACGTGAAACAAGCGGTAGAGCTTGTGAAGTCGTTCATCGGGGCAAAGGATGATAATAGCGAAGCGGACAAAGAGACGACGGATCTTCTTGAACAGATCTTGGGTCTCGACTTCGGCACGATCGTCACGGCGAATACCGAGAACGAGACATTGAAGCTGACCCTCGATGTCACGGAAGTATTGAAAGCGTTGGGTCTCGGGTTAGATCTCGGGACGGCGGAGATCAAAGTAGGGAATGAGACGGTCACGGCGTCCGTGTACGGCGTGACGGTTGTAATCGGCAAAGGCGACGCGTTCGACGTAGACACTGCGAACTATACGGAGATCGTGAAGTATGCAAGCGAGCTTGTGGAGCTGTTCCGCGGCGGCGCGTTGCAGGCAACCGTAAAATACGGGAAAGAGGGAGACGATCTCAAAGTCAGCGGTACGATAGACGTAGACTTCAAAGAGACGAAGAACATCAAAGCGAAAGCGGACTTGCGGTTGCAATACAAGGGCGCGGAGAAAGAGATCAAGATCTATTACGGGCAAGACCTGTTGCTGTTAGATCTTGCGGGGATCAAAGTCAAGGCGAACGTCAACGACGCGTTGGAGCTTGTGAAAGGGGAGCTTGCAAAAGGCGAACCCGCAAGCACGACGGAAGAAGAGGACGGTCTCTTGAAGAAACTTCTCTCTTTGACGTTCGGGGACTATCTCGCCGTAACGGATGAGAACGATACGCTCACGGTATGTATCGCGGGCACGGAGTTGTTGAAAGAGCTTGGGATCGAATTCAACCTTGGCGAAGTGAAGTTAGAAGCGAGCGGGGGGACGCTGTCTGCGCACGCGCTTGGCGCGGATATCGCGGTCTCGAAAGGGCAGGGCGTAGAAGCGGAGAGCGAAACGGACTATGCGGATATTCTTCCCGCGGTGAAGAACGTTCTGTCGCTTGTGAAAGGGAAGATCCTGAAAGCCACCGTAAACTACGGGGAAGCGGGAGACAAACTCCAAGTCGGCGGTACGATCTCGGTAGACTTCAAGGATACGAAGAACGTACTCGCAAGCGGTACGATCGCGCTCACCTATATTGGTGTGACAAAGAACATCCAGATCGCCTATGCGGGGAACGCGGTGTATTTGGACTTGGACGGCGTGAAGCTGTCCGCGGACGTGAAACAAGCGGTAGAGCTTGTGAAGTCGTTCATCGGGGCAAAGGATGATAATAGCGAAGCGGACAAAGAGACGACGGATCTTCTTGAACAGATCTTGGGTCTCGACTTCGGCACGATCGTCACGGCGAATACCGAGAACGAGACATTGAAGCTGACCCTCGATGTCACGGAAGTATTGAAAGCGTTGGGTCTCGGGTTAGATCTCGGGACGGCGGAGATCAAAGTAGGGAATGAGACGATCACGGCTTCCGTGTACGGCGTGACGGTCGCGATCGGCAAAGGCGACGCGTTCAACGTCAAGACCGAGGACTATATTGAGGTCATGCCGTACGTAAAGGCGGTCGCGGACCTCGTGCGCGGCGAGGCTTTGAGCGGGGAGGTCACCTTCCAAGGCGGCGGTCTTACCGTCCACGGGACGATCGTCCTCAACCTCGGCACGCTTGCGGCGCAGGCGAATTTGACGTTGACTTACGGCAAAATCAACAAGACGATCGGCATTCTGTACGCGTCGGAGCAAGCCGAGGACGAAACGGCGAAAGGGTTCGTGTATCTCACCCTCGACGGGCTCAAACTGAAAGTGAGCGTCGACGAAGGCGTAGACGTCATCAAGGGCGTACTGCCCGCTTCGGCGCAGGGCGACCAACAGAGCACCAGCCTCCTCGAAAAGCTGTTGAGCCTTACATTCGGCGATGTGATCAACCCCGAAGTGACGGGCAAAACGACGGACACGGCGGGCGGCGAAACGGACGATACGGCGGACGATTCGGCGGATACTTCGGACGGCTTGCTCACGCTCACCCTCGCGGGCGACACGATTATAAAGGCGTTCATCGGGAAAGAGTTCTCGCTCGGAGACATCGTGCTCACCGTCGGAACGGACGGCACGATCACGGCGGCTGCGGAGAGCATCGCAAAGCAGTACAGCGTGCATCTCACCTTAAAGGGCGGTACGGCGTTCACGGCGACGACGGAAGGCTATTATGATCTCACGCCCGTATTGCAGAAACTTCCCGCGATCATGTCGGCGAAGGCGATTCAAGTGAACGGTAGCCTTACGCTCGGCGTGAAGTCGACGAACATTGTTCTCGATATCGAGCAAGGCGTCATTTCGTGGCAAAACGGGCTGAACGTCTATCTCGACGCGACGCTCACCGTTCTCGGCACGGTGCATAAGCTGAATCTCAACATCACGGACGGCGACGTGCAATTTGCGTACGGCGCGGTTGGCGTGCGGCTCTACTATACCGAACTTTCGCAGTTGGAGAACGCGCTGGTCGCGGTGTATGAGCGCGTGCGCGGCATTGTGCAACAGGCGATCGGGGAGACCGAGAACCCGTTGCCCGAAATCGGCAGTCTTGCAGATCTTCTCGACCTCTTGAAAGGCGCGGAGGAGACGGCGCAGGGCGTGGAAGCGGCGGTCGAAAAGGCGAACACATTCGACTGGACGGAACTCGTACAGGGTCTTACGATCGGCGCGTCCGAAATGGAAAACGGCGTTGCGGGCGTCTCCTACAAAGGCGTGTCGCTCGACGTCTTGGATGAGCTGGACGCAAAGGGCTTGCTCGGGCTCGTGATCGGGTTTGAGGCGGACGGCGTGACCATCGGCGCGACCTTGCACGCCAATGTATTCAACGCACAGACGCCGAGCATGCCCGAGATCGACTATCTCACTGCGAACGAGATCGCCGACCTCATCGACTACCTCGGCGCGGCAGTCGGGCTGATAGCAGAGCCGCAGGTCAAGATCACGGCGAACGGCAAAATTTACGACGGAAATGCCGAAAAATACCCGAGCGGCGTGAAATATAACGTCAACGCGGCGATCGAATATCATTCGGGCGGCAAGTTCCCGTTCTTAATCGACACCACAGGCAAGACGCTCACGGTGAATACCGACCTCTATTTCAAGGCGAAGTTCGACCTGACCCCCACGAGTGCGGAGGACGACGGTGTGTATCTCGACCTCGTCATTCTCGATTCGAACGCCGACGAGATCCTCGACTTCTACGTCACGGTGTCCACGGTCGCCTCGATCGGGACGGGTGGAAACGGCTATGAGCCGCTTTCGCTGCACGTCACTTCCGACGAACTCATGACCATTCTCGCGGGGGCGTGCGCAATGCTCGACATCGACGCCGAGATCATCCAAGACTATCTCATCAAGCAGTGGATCCCCGACGTGGAGACGGTCGGACAGCTTCGCGCGTTCGGATTCAGTTTGAAAGAGATGATCAACGACCTCGTCGGCAAAGAGATCTTCAAGAACGACGAGACGGGCGAAGCGATGCTCACGGCACTTGAAGGCATGCAGGAGACCGATTCGGAGGGACAGACCGAAGCAGATCCCGAAGCGCAAGAGAAAGCTCCCGCGCGCCGCGGATTCATCAAATCGGTGCATTCGGAAAACGGTAATTTCGTGATCACGCTCGATTCGCAAGAGATCTACGGCGACGACCGCGACGATATCGTCCTCGAATTGAAGAAAGTGAAAGACGAGTCGGGTGTTTCCCATCTCCAAGCGATCGGCTTCAACGCCATTTACGACAAGGCGAAAAATACGGGTGCGGAGTTCCGCGTCGAGATCGACCATGCGCCTTACGAGAAGCCCACGGCGATCCCCGAAGTGAAGTACGATTTTGCAGGGATCGACGATCTCATTCTCGCCTTTGCGAAGAGCGCGACGCACAAGAACGCAGGCGGCGAAGCGAGCGGCGCGGAGGATATGAACGAATACATTCTCAACCGTAATTTCTATGTGGACGGCACGATCGAGCTCAATGCATTGAGCATGAAGAACGTCAAGATCAACATGGCTCTTTCCGTCGACATCGACGAACAGGGCGACGTCGGGGTCACCGTGCATATCGAATACGGGAAAGAGAGCTTCCTTGTCGATATCTTCCGCAGTGCGGGCTGGGTAGATCTCACCATTAAGAATAAGATGGTGTACATCAAGCGGATCACCGACCCGAACAGTTTGGATAAGCGGGAGGAGATCTACCGTATCATGCCGCTTTCCAACTTTATGAGCGACATCCTCAACCAAGTTGATTTCATCTTCAACTTCGGTTCGACGATCTCCGACGCTTTGAAGAACAACGCGGGCGGCGGCTCGTCGGGCGGATCGGGAAGCGGCACGGCTGCCAAACAAGACGTGGGCACGCTCATTGCCACCTACCTCTCGAAGTATGTATTCACGAGGGGTGCGGGCGAAGAGGGCGGCGATCTTTGGAACGTCGTCATCAACGGCGCGGGACTTGCGCCAGACGTGCTTTCGGACATTGTTATAGACATTAAGTCGGATAAAGAGCGCATTTTGCGCACCCTCGACGTATCGTTGAGCGTTGTAAAAGTCCTCGACCTCAAAGCGGTGCTTCGTCTGCGCAACCCGCAGGGGAAGATGGACGTCGACGCGCAGGATGTGGTCGATCACACCGTACAGTCTACGCTCGATCACGCGATGGGCAGTAAACTCGCCGATCCCGCGTGGAGTTGGGAAAAGACGACCTATCTCGAAGGCAAGCTCGGCAAGTTCGTGTATAAGAATGTCGATTCCGTCGTCGCGACGCAGTATGTCGTGTACGATACGCAGACGGGCGAATTTTTCGACGCGAAGTACGACTATCCTTCCTTTGACACGCTACCCGATCCGGGAGAAGGCTATCATTGGGAATGGGTGCTGCCCGAGGATCGCAAGGCGCACAATCAAACGATCGAAGCGAAACTTGCGCCCAACCACTACACCATCACCTTAAAGAGCGAATACGGGATCGACGGGTACGATCCGTTCGGCGACGGGATGTGGGTCAAGACGTTCGACTATACCTACGGTGCGACGGGCGTTCTCGGCATCGGTACGGAGTACATCAACGAAGCGGAGGGCGTCGCCAAGAAGATCGTGGCGTTCCGTTGCAAAGAGGGACACGAGATCACCGAACTCACCGCATGGCAGCATTTTGCCTCGGAGGAGCAGATTGAACTCACCGCGGTTTGGGAGGACATCGAATTTACCGTCACGTTCAACGTCTACGGAAAGTCGTACACGCAACAGGTGAAATACGGCAAGACGGCAGTTGAACCGACAGACGCGGAGAAGAACGTAAAGACGGGCTATACGTTCAGCCGCTGGGACGGCGACATAGAACAGCCGATCAAGCAGGATAACATCGTGTTTACGGCGAAGTACGATCCCAACAAGTATGAACTCACCTTCGTCAGCGATTACGAGATTAAGGATTGGAATGGCGTAACGTTCTCGAAGCGCGGGGACGGCAAGTATGTTGCCACCTACCTCTTCACCTACGATTCCTCGGTCTCGATTTCCGCGGGCGTAAAGACGGAGGACGGCGCGCATATCTTGCGGGGCTTCAAGCTCGGCGAAAGCACCTATTTCGACCAGCTTCCCAACGTCCTCGATAAAGCAGAGTTCACGGCGGTGTGGGCAGAGGTCGGCGTCGACGTGAAGTTTGCCGATGAAAACGGCAACGTGTTTGAATCTCTCACGCGGAACAAGCACGTCGGCGAGACGTTCGACGACGGGGAGATCCCCGCAGTTCCCGCACGGGACGGCTACGTCGGGCGGTGGAATATCGACTTCGGGTCTTACACCGTGCCGAAAGACGGCGATACGATCCGCGCCGAATATACGCCGATCACCTATACCATTCTGCAATATTCGCTCTATGCGCCCAACGAGTATGCGAAAAACGGCTTCAAAGAAGTAACGCGGCACTTCGACAGCGAGGGCGTGAAAGGCGAAACATACTATGTGCGTACGCTGAAATACACGTACGGGAGCGGAACGGTCACCCTTGAGGACGGCAAGCCCGCGACCCATACCGAAGGCGTCGGCAAAACCGATTACGATCTTCTTGGCTTCTATACCGAGCGGTTCGGGAACGGGACGAAAGTCGATACGATCACCGACAGTCTCATTGCGGAGATCTTCTGCTTCAACGGCAAGGAGGGAACGCCGCCCGCCGACAACACGTTCGCGATCTACGCGCATTGGAAGAACATCACGATCACCGTCCGCTATTACAGCGACGTACAGCCCGATATCATGGACGGGATGACCACGGTCAATTACGATAACGCGGCGTATATGCTGTACTATACCGATAAGGTGTACAGCCGCGATACCGAAGTCAAGTTTGTGCCGACGGCGGTGAACGGCGGAAGCCGCTTCCTCGCATGGTTCTGCAACGACGGTCAGTGGAAGCGCGTGACCAACGTGGAAGAGTTCCGCAAGGACGACAACGCCGCCACGAACGAGGCAATCTCCTACGACGTCGCGCTCTACGCCGTCTGGATCGAAGAGATCAAACTTTCCGTGACCAAGGTCGAGCCCAATCCCACCACGAGCGCAGATTGGACGAGAACGTACAGCATCGATGGTACGGTGGAGGGCGGCTTCCCCGTGACGGGCGTGAGTGAGAAGATCTACGCTGCCGTCGGCGTTACCAAGACGACGAAAGGTACGTTCGCGCTCTATGGCAGTTCAGGGATCGACACGCTCGCGTTCGGCGCGGAGAGCAATCTTACATATCGCGAGATAGAGGGCAGACAGGTCGGGTATTTCTCCTGCTCGAAAGAGAACACGGCAGTCTACGGATTGGCGTGGGAGCGCGCAACGCACGGTGGCATCGGAATGCAGATGGAGTTCTCGTTCGACGGCGCGTCCATCAAGTTGGTCGATGTTGCGCTCGTCTCCGTTGCGACCTACACCGTTACATTCGTCAAGGGCGACGGCACCGAGATCAAGAAGATCGAAAATATCCCCGTCAACTGCACGGCAGAGTTCACGAAGAGCGACTTCAAGAACAATCTCGATTTCGACGGCAAGATCACGTCGAGCGCGACCGTTTATGCCGATGAGCTTGCCGCGGCGAATGGAATCGTATGCCCGCAAGACGGCGCAGCCGACGGCAAGACCGCCATTTGGCCGCACAGAAAGATCGAGGGCAACGTAACGATCAGCCCTGTCTTTAAGAGCGAATTGCAGTCGGTCACCTATCGTTCCAAGGTCGACCTCGACGGCGCGGAGGGGAAGGCGTGGACGCCAGAATACGACGAAAGCGGCGCGGCAACGGGATGGTACGTCTACAAGAACAAGAGCGAACAGGTGTACGCCGACGCCAAGATCACCTTTGTCGACGCCTCGGGCGTGATCAGCGAATACACCGTGCAAGCGGGTGAAAACATCGTTGAACTGCCAGGCGAGATCCGCTCCGTCAATGGCGTGCGTCTCGGCAAGTGGACGGCAACCTCCTATTCGTACGATCCTTGGGGGGTCACGTTCAACGCGGAGTACGGCGAAGATCATATCGTCTATCGCAGTGCCGTCGACTGGGATATCGAATACGACGGAACGTCCTATCGGCTCGACGCCAACACCGAGTACACCCTTTCTTTCGGAAGCGAGTACACCCTCTTTACGCCGACGAGCGAAGGCTTTACCTTCCTTGGTTGGTTCACCAAGCAGGGCGATTCGTGGAGGAAAGTCGAAACCTTGCAGATCGCCGCGGAAGAGACGACCACCTACGTCGAAGCGTTGTGGGTCGAGGATATTAAGGTGGAGCAGTTTATTACAACAGTAGAAATAGGAAAGAGCATCTTTGGGATTGACAATTCGTGGAAATATCGAGCTACATTAAAATTCACGGGTGGAAAACTCATCGGACCTATGGCAGCCGATTCGTCCTTGGTAACGTCGACGCAAATAAACGCGAAATTCTATCTCGCCGACGATCTCGTCGAGAGCGGCGGAAGCTATTCGGGCGGTCAAAACAAATTGGAACAAAATAGTAACCCGACTTCTTCCGAACAAAACGGAACGTACACCTATCAATGGACGTGTGCATGGGAAAGAGGTACGGCAGGGACGAAATATTACGATCGGACTTATGCCTTTGCCGAAATCACACGGACTTATATGATTGCGGGGATTGGTGAAGTGACTGTGACAGGGTCTGCATACTGTAATGTTACCCAAGCGTAATCGAAAAGATCCTACCTTATGAACAAAAGGGCGCGGAGCGTTTACCGTAGTTCCCATAGGGAATTTAGGTAAGTCGCCGCTCAAAGAGAATTAGGCGTGGCGTGAAGCCACGCCTT
>CANRJR010000005.1 GCA_947631005.1 uncultured Clostridia bacterium
ATGACGGCGGAAGATTGCTATAAACTAAATGTCAATAAGAAGAGATACCACACAGTACAATAGCAAAAACTCTCGGACGAATTTATCCGAGAGTTTTTGCCATCGCTTGAAAGCACAATTCTAAAAATTTTGTTTTGTTCCCTATGGGAAGTGCGCTTTGCTCCGCGCCCTTTTGTTCGCGGTAAATACCGTTCGTCTAAACGTCGTTTGTCCTCTGACTGCCGCGCTGTTTGTCACCTCTTTTTCCCAGTCGGGATATGATGAAGAGGGGACGCGCAACGGCGCGTCCCGTCAAGGAGGAAACAATATGATGATTTACAGACGTTGCCAACGTTGCGGAAACTGTCCGTGCACGTGCGGCGCGTGCAATCCCTGCTACAACCCCTGCGGGGGCGTTCAGCGCGGCGCGACGGGCGCAACGGGCGCAACGGGAGCGACGGGCGCAACAGGTCCTGCTACGATCACCGTGGGACAGACGATCACGGGAGAGCCCAACACGCCCGCCTCGGTCGTGCAGACGGGCGGCGTGAACGCGGTGCTTACGTTCACCATTCCCCGCGGCGCGACGGGTGCGACGGGCGCGATGGGCGCAACAGGTCCGCAGGGTGTACAAGGCATTCAAGGCGTTCCCGGTCCGCAGGGCGCGCAAGGTCCGCAAGGGATCGCGGGCGCGGTCGGTCCTACGGGTGCAACAGGCGCGACGGGCGCAACGGGAGCAACGGGCGCAACCGGTCCTGCGGGCACTGCAAGCGCAACGGGAGCAACGGGCGCAACGGGTGCAACGGGCGCAACGGGCGCAACGGGTGCAACGGGAGCAACGGGTGCGACGGGCGAAACCGGTCCGCAAGGTGAAACGGGTCCCCAAGGTGAAACCGGTCCCCAAGGCGAAACCGGTCCCCAAGGCGAAACGGGCGTAACGCCCACGTTCACGGTGGACGCGGTGACGGGCGATCCCGATACGCCTGCCTCGGTCGAACAGGGCGGCACGCCCGAGAACGTCACGCTCACGTTCACCATTCCGCGCGGTGAAACGGGCGCGCAAGGTCCGCAGGGCACGTTCCCCACGGTGACCGACGTCCCGAACATCGACGACCCTGCGGGGACGAACGTACAAACGGTGGCGGAGACGCTCAACACGCTTCTCACCAATCTTCGTACGGCGGGCATCCTCGTATAAGGAAATCCGCGCAAATAATTTGCCGTCTGCGGGAAAAATTTCCGCAGACGGTTTTCATATGGGGGAATTTGTGTTATAATAACAATAGTAAGGATATAACAGGAGAGACCCAATGGAGCAAACAACCGACCATCCCGCGCAGGAGTGGCACGCGCTGGAAACACAAGAGGTGTTGCGCGCGCTCGAAACCGATCGCGACGGACTGACGAGCGAAGAGGCGGCGGCACGCCGCGAACGGTACGGAAAGAACGTCCTGCGGGAGCGCAAACCCAAGAGCATTTGGTACATGCTTTGGGAACAGCTCAAAGACGTCATGATCATCATCCTGCTTTTGGCGGCGGTCGTATCGATCATTTTCGCCGATTACGCGGAGGCGGCGGTCATCTTCGTCATCGTCATCATCAACGCGGTCATCGGCATCGTACAGGAGAAAAAGGCGGCGGACGCTCTCAATTCGCTAAAAACATTGAGCGCGCCGACGGCGCGGGTCTTGCGCGACGGCGAGGAACACATGCTGCCCGCCTCCGAGCTCGTCCCCGGCGACGTTGTGCTGCTTTCGGACGGGTGCGTCATTCCTGCCGACCTCCGTCTCATTTCCGAAGCCAATTTGAGCGTGCAGGAATCCGCGCTCACGGGCGAGAGCGTCCCCGTCGAAAAGGACGCGCTCGTCGTTCTTCCGTCCGACGCGCCCCTCGGCGACCGCGTGAATATGGCGTATTCGTCGTCGGTGAGCATCAACGGGACGGGCGTGGGGGTCGTCGTGGAGACAGGCATGCGCACGCAGGTCGGCTCGATCGCGGGAATGCTCGACGAGCAAGACGAACTGCAAACGCCCATGAAGCGCAAGCTCAACCAAGTGGGCAAGGCACTCTCGGTCGTGGGGATCGTGATCGCCCTCATCATGCTCGGCATCGGGCTCATCTACGACGTAAGCCAATGGAAAACGCTGATTTTAACCTCGATCGCGCTCGCGATCTCGGTCATTCCCGAGGGTCTGCCCGCAACGGCAACCGTCGTTATGGCACTCGGCGTACAGCGCATGGCGAAACAGCAAGCACTCGTGCGCAGTCTGCCCGCCGTGGAAACGCTCGGCAGCGCGACGGTCATCTGTTGCGATAAGACGGGAACGCTCACCCTCAACCGCATGACGGTGACCCGCTTCGCCACCCTTTCCGACCTCGACGAGCCCGTCTCCGCAAAGAGCGAACCGACGCTCACCTCGGAGCGGCGCAGTTTGGTTGCGGCGGCGGCACTCTGTAACGACGCCACGATGAGCAAGGAGACGGGGGAGTGTCTCGGCGATCCCACCGAGGGCGCGCTCATCGCCTTTGCCGAATCGTTCGGCGTCGCGCAGGAGGCGTTCAAAAAGGCGCATCCGCGCGTCTTTGAACAGCCGTTCGATTCGGACAGAAAGCGCATGTCCGTCGTCGTGCAAGACGGCGATCTTCGGGTGTACACCAAGGGCGCGATCGACGAACTTCTTCCCCATTGCAAATATGTGTTCGACGGCGAGACCGTCCGTCCCATGACCGAGGACGAGAAGAGCCGCGCGCTCCGTACGGCGGAGCGCATGTCCGAACAGGCGTTGCGCGTGCTCGGCTACGCGACCAAAACCGTCGACCGCGTTCCCAAAGAGGGGGACAACGTGGAGGAGGAGCTCGTCTTTCTCGGGCTCACCTGCATGATCGACCCGCCCCGCCGCGAGGTGATCGGCGCGGTGCGTTCCTGCCATTCGGCGGGCATCCGCGTCGTCATGATCACGGGCGACCATAAAACGACCGCCGTTGCGATCGCGACCGAGCTTGAAATTTTCAGGGAGGGGGATACCGTCGTCTCGGGCACGGAACTCGCCGCCATGACGGACGAGGAACTCGATCGGGTCGTCGGGACGACTTCCGTCTACGCGCGCGTTTCGCCCTCCGATAAACTTCGTATCGTAAAATCTCTGCAACGCATGGGGGAGGTCGCCGCCATGACGGGCGACGGCGTGAACGATTCTCCCGCGCTCAAAGCGGCGAACATCGGCGTGGCGATGGGGGCGGGGACGGACGTCGCCAAAGACGCCTCCGACATCGTTTTGCTCGACAATAACTTTACGACCATCGAAAACGCGGTGCGCGAGGGCAGACGGGTGTACGCGAACATCCAAAAGGTGATCCAATACCTGCTCGCGGGCAATATCGCCGAGATCCTCATTCTGTTCATCGCAACGCTCTTCCACCTGCCCGCGCCCATTCTCGCCGTGCATGTGCTCATCATCAACCTCGTGACCGATACGCTACCCGCGCTCGGGCTCGGGGTCGATCCCGCGGGGAAGGACATCATGTCCCACCCGCCCGTGAAGTCGGGAACGCTGTTCGAACGCGGACTTGTCACGCGGGTCATCGTGCACGGCGCGATCCTCGCCGCCGTGTCGCTCGGCGCGTATTTCATCGGACTGTACGCATACAACGATCCCGCGGCGGCAATGACGATGGCGTTCGCAACCCTCGCAGGGTCGCAACTCGTACACAGCGCGAACCAGCGTTCCAACTCGGTTTCGGCGTTCGCGCGGGGGAACGGACACAACCTTGTACTGCTCGGCGCGTGCGGCGCGTCGGCGGCGATCATGGTGCTTCTGCTGTTCGTGCCGCCTTTCCGCGCCTTTTTCTCGCTGATCTTGCTCTCGTGGCAACAATACCTCATTATCATCGCGCTCTCGATCGCGCCGTTGCTTTGCGTGGAGATCGTAAAAATCGTGGGACGCTTGATGGAAAAGCGCGCCGCCGCATCCCGCAAATAAACAGGTTGAGGGTTTTGCAGTCAAGCGAATAAGGCGTTTTGAAATGTAGTTTAATAGGATACGAGCCCCTGCGCCCATGGCGCAGGGGCTCGTCCGTTTCCGAAATGCTTGCAGGACAATGTTGTTCGGTGGGAATAAGGAATGGCATATTAGAAGCGAACGGGCAGTCCCAATGTGTCATTCAGAGCGAAGCGAAGAATCTTCCGCAGTCTTAATTTTGCCTATACTCCGCTGTCATTTCGCTCTACTTTTTTCTGTCATTGCGACATTCTTCTCTCTGTCATTTCGACCGAAGCGGGCGAAGCCCGCGAAGCGGAGAAATCTCCCTTATTTTTTATTGCTTATATCCCGCTGTCATTTCGAGTGAAGTGAGCGAAACGAACGGAATCGAGAAATCCCCTTGGTCTTTGATTAGGCTTATGATATAATGCGGGAGATTTCTCCACGCACTCACTACGTTCGTTTGGTCGAAATGACATTATAGTAGCACAGCTCGAAAGGACAAATGGGAAGCGAACGGGCAGTCCCAATGTGTCATTCAGAGCGAAGCGAAGAATCTCCCGCAGTCTTATTGTCTTTTGCTGATATCCCGCTGTCATTTTGAGTGTAGCGAAGCGGAATCGAGAAATCCCCTTGGTCGTTGATGAGGCTTGGAATATAATAAGGGAGATTTCTCGACGCGCTCGTTTCACTCGCTTGCTGGAAATGACAAATTTGGAAATGTGGCGAAATGACAAATTAGAAGCGTTCGCTTGGTACTTCGCCCTACGGGCTCGTGCCGCCTTTGGTCTACAAATAGAAGCCTCGGGCGGGGCGAAATGACATATTGGGGAACAGCTCGAAACGGTATAATAATGACATTTAGAGGAGCGTGGCGAAATGATAATTAAAAGCGCGGCGTAATTCACCCCATAAAAAAACAAATGGCTTAAAACTTGTTTAAGCCATTTGTGTTAAAATCGGTTTAGGGTCAGCCTTTCTTGACAGAGGAATACAGTTTCCATTCCCCGCAATAGAGGCGGATCTCGGAGGCGACGTTGCGCCGACCGCCGTTCTTATCCGCTTCGGAGAAGGCGCGCCCGATGATGAGCGTGGGGGAGAACGCGAGGTAGGAGACCTCATAGTCGGGTTTGGTGTCGGCAAACGTTACGGACGTGAGACTGTTGCATCCCTCGAAGGCACGTTCGCCGATGGTGATCAAAGCGTCGGTCAGCGTGACGGTGGTCAGCGTCTTGTTGTCTTTGAACGCCTCGGGCGCGATCGCCGTCGTATTCTCATTGAGCACGACCGTATCGCCGATCTCGTCCGATTTGGTCGCGACGAGGATGCTTTCCGCGCCGCCCTTGGTCTCGATATAGAGTAGCCCGTTCGTCCAATTTTCGGGATCGTTATAGATCCCCGTGTTCAAGAAAGCGTCCTTCCCGACGGTTCGGATCGTTCCGAGCACGGTGATGCTCGTAAGGGCTGTGCAGTCCATGAACGCCCGCGCGCCGATGGAGGCGATGTTCGCGTGCAGGGTGATGGATTGGATCTGCGAGCCGCGGAACGCGCCTGCGGGAATGGAGACGATGTGGTCGGGGATGTCGTCGATGTTGTCGTGCGCGCCCTTGATGGTGATGTTCGAGGCATAGTGGAACGGGCTTGCGAGGTCGTTGTCGAAGCGGATCGCCAAATATCCATGGAAATCGCCCTCATAGATGACCTCCTGCAATCCATCGCACCCCTTAAAGGCGTCGCGGTCGAACACGGTCACCGTGGCGGGGATGGTGAGGGTCGCAAGATTCGTGCAGTTCAAGAACGCCTCTTCGCTGACGGAGGTCGTTCCGCCGGTGATGGTGTACTCGCTGCCGAGGGTGGTGCGCGCGCTGATGAGGTGGGTATTGATGTAGAGCACGTCGCCTATCCAATTCCCGCCGTTGTTGAAGTAGCCCGTGTTGCGGAAGGCGTGCCCGTCGATCTCCGTTACGCTTTCAGGCAGGACGATATCGGTGAGGGCGGTGCAGTTTTCAAAGGCGGAGATCCCGATGAATTGCAGGGTTTCGGGAAGATGCGCCTGTGCGAGCGACGTGCAGTCCATAAAGGCTTGGTCTTTGATTCGGAGCAGCCCGCCGCCTTCCGTCCCTTCGACCCGCACCGAAACGAGCGATTTGCAGCTACGGAATGAGTACATGTCGATCTCGCTGATATGTTTGGTGAGAACGACGGAGGTGACGGAATTGTTTCCGTAGAACGCGCTCAACCCGATTTTGGTGACGGGGACATTGTTGTAATAGGCGGCGACGACGATCTCTTTGGACGCCGACACATAGTTGTCGTTCGAGACGTACGCCCACGTATTGGTGCTGTCGCCCATCGCGTAGGTGAGCCCGTCTTGCTTACAAAGTTTGCAGATGTTGGAATCCGCAAAGTCGTGCGGCGCGTGCTGTTCCGTTTGGCATTTGGCGCATTTTACATAGTGCGTCGTCCGCGTCTCCGAGCCGCTGATGAGCTGCCACTCGTGCCCGTCCGCGCCGCGGACGGTTTCATCGAAGGCATCCTTGCAATCGGGGCACGAATAGTGCACGATCTCGTCCGTGTCGCAGGTCGCGGGCGTCGTTTGCGTGGCGTACGGGCAGGGAAGCGTTTCGCGATATTTGCACCGCGTGCAGATGTGATAATGGTCTTTGTGGTTGCCGCTCGGCAGGAAGCCTTCGTCGAACGTGTGCTCAAGCGCGGCGACAGGACCGTTGTCGCGCACGTTCAGGCAGAGCTCGCATACGTCGCGGTCGTATCCCGCCACGCCGCAGGTGGGGGCTTTGTCTTGGTCGACGAAACGGCAGGGCTCGATGAGTTTGTCGCCGCACCGTCCGCATGTGCGGGAATGGTGCTCGTTGTCCGCTTCCGTCGTATAGCCGCCGTACTGATGCCCGAGCGCGGGGACGGGCTTCTCTTCCTGCACGCCTTGGCAGACCTTACATTTGCGCACGAGTTTTCCCGCCGCTTCGCAGGTCGGTTCGGACTGGTCGATGATCTCCATCGTGCAGGCATAATAGGTACCGCCCTCGGTTATGCCGCAGTTCTCGCAGACGCGTTTGTGGACGTACATGCCGTAATAGTTGGCTTGTTTGTAGTCGCTCCATCTGTGTTGGAGAGCGGGGACTTGCGTGTCGGTGTATTCGTTGCCGCATTCCGCGCAGACGTGATGGGTATAGCCGATGGAGGCGCAGGTCGGCTCAACGACGTCGACCGTTTCGTCGCACGGCACAACCTGTTCTGCGTGATCTTCGTCCGTCGCGCGCAAACATATTTTATAATGGACGTGGGTCTGGGTCGCTTCGTCGAAGCGGTGCTGCCATGCGCCGCTGAAGTCGTGTCCGAGTGCCGCGCCCTCGTCGTGCTCATAGGTGTAGTTGCAGACGGTGCAGGTATGAACGTGATGTTCGGGCTTTTCGCAGGTCGCGTCCGTCTTGGTCACGTCGAGCGTGCAGAGGTCGTTTTCGGTGTATTCGCAATCTTCGCGCGAGCACGTTCCGATGTGCCTGTGCGTGCCGTCCGCGTCGGTATGGGTATAGTGGACGTCGTGTCCGAGCGCGGGGATCTCCGTCTGTTCGGTCTTAACGTCGCGGCAGTATTCGCAGATCTCGCCCGCCGTTTTACCGGGAGCTTCGCAGGTCGCGGGGATGTTGGGGATGGGAACGTAGTGATGTTCGAGCTTGGGGATTTCCTTGCGCTCGTCCACGCCGCAGACCGTGCATTCGCGTTCCTGAACGCCGACCTGTCCGCAGGTCGCGTCAGCAACGGTGCGCCATTCGTCGTAATGATGTCCGCGCGCCTCGATGGGATCGAATCCCTCGATCGTCTCGCCGCACAGCCCGCAACGCTTACCTGCGGTCGCGCCCGCCTCCGTGCAGGTCGGATCTTTTTGCGCTACCGTCTCGATGCTCGCCTCGGGATGAGGGGCTTTGGGCGTCTGCTTGGTCTCCGTTTCGGAACAGACCAAACATTCGCGGATCTGCTCACCGCCGTTGAGGCAGGTCGCCACGGTCTTATCCCGCCAAACACCGAAGTTGTGTTCGGACTTGGCAGTCGGCTGCTTCTCGCTCGCGCCGCAGACCGTACAGGTGCGAGTCTCTTCGCCCGCGGCGGCGCAGGTCGCGGCGAGGGTCTCTTGCCACTCGCCGAACGTGTGCGTCGTGAGTTTGGCAGTCGGCTGTTTCTCGCTCGCGCCGCAAACCGTGCAGGTGCGCGTTTCTTCGCCCTCTTTGGCGCAGGTCGCAGCGAGGGTCTCCTGCCACTCGCCGAACGTATGCCCGAGGGCGGGGATCTTCTCCGTTTCCGCAAGGTCGCAACCCGAGCAGGTGCGGGTGCGTTCGCCCTCCGACGTGCAGGTGGGTTCGGTGACGGTCACCCATTCGCCGAAGCTGTGCACGGTGTGTTCTGTTTCATCGCATGCCGCAATGCCGATCGCCGCACAAAGCACGGAAATCAAAGTCGCAAATAAAACAAGTGATTTTTTCATGTGTTCCTCCCGGAATTTTGGCAACGCGATTATACCATACATTCTTTATTCTGTCAATAAGTTTGAATATTTTCATGTCGGCGGAGGGGATGGGGTCGTTTTTGCGAAGAAAACCGCAACGCATTTCCGATAAAAATGTAAAAAAAGAACGCCCTCCTGGGAGAGCGTTCTCTTTTGGTTGCGCTTATTCTTTTCCTGCCATCTTCTTATAGCCCGCGAGACGCTCTTTGGAGCTCTCCTCGGTCTTTTTGAAGAGTTCTTCGGCGATGGCGGGTTGCGTCTTTTTGAGGGACGCATAGCGGGTCTCGCCGAGAATGAACGCCTGATAGTCGCCCGTCGGGTCTTTGGAATCGAGAGTGAAAGGATTCTCGCCCTGCGCCGCGAGGGTGGGATTGTAGCGATAGAGCTGCCAATATCCGCACTCGACCGCGTTCTTCTCCTCGGTCTGCGACTTTGTCATGTTGATACCGTGGTTAATGCAAGGCGCGTAGCAGATGATGAGGGACGGTCCGTGGTATGCCTCGGCTTCTTTGAGGGCTTTGACGAGCTGACCCTTGTCTGCGCCCATCGCGCACTGCGCGACGTACACATAGCCGTAGGAAGCCGCGATCATGCCGAGGTCCTTCTTCTTGACGCGCTTGCCGCTCGAAGCGAACTTCGCGACCGCGCCGATGGGGGTCGCCTTGGAAGCCTGCCCGCCCGTGTTGGAGTAGACCTCGGTGTCGAGCACGAGCACATTGACGTCCTCGCCCGAAGCGAGCACATGGTCGAGCCCGCCGTAGCCGATGTCGTACGCCCAGCCGTCGCCGCCGATGATCCAGAAGGATTTCTTCACGAGGCAATCTTTTTCGGCGAGGATCTCTTCCACGAGGGTGAGCTCTTCGCCTTCGCATTCCGCCTTGCACTTTTCGAGGTCGTTTACGAGGGCGGCGGCGGTCGTTTTACTTCCTTCCGCGTCGTCCATGTTGGCGATCCAATCGTTGAGGATGGCGGCGCATTCGGGATATTCCGCCCACATCTCGGCGAGCTTCTGCACCTTTGCGGCGAGTGCCGTTCTGCGCGCCTTGTAGGCAAGATTCATGCCGTAGCCGAATTCCGCGTTGTCCTCGAAGAGGGAGTTCGCCCACGCAGGACCGTGACCCTGTTTGTTGACCGTGTAGGGGCAGGTGGGGGAAGAACCGCCGTAAATGGAGGAGCAACCCGTTGCGTTCGCAACGATCATGCGGTCGCCGAAGAGCTGGGTGACCACTTTTACATAGGGGGTCTCGCCGCAGCCCGCGCACGCGCCCGAGAACTCGAAGAGCGACGGGGTGAACTGGCTCTTTTTAACGTCTGCCATCTTGACGGCGGAGAGGTCGACTTCGGGAAGATCGACCGCGTAATTCCAATTCTTCGCCTCAACCTCTTCGAGCTGTGCGAAGGGAACCATGACGAGAGCCTTGTTTCCTTTCATGCCGGGGCAGATGTCGGCGCAGACGCCGCAACCCATACAGTCGAGCGGGGAGACCTGCATTCTGAACTCATAGCCGGGAACGCCTGTCGCGGGCTTGGTGTCAAACGCTTCGGGCTTCTCCGCGCCGCTCTGCACGAGGGCGGGACGGATGCAGGCGTGCGGGCAGACGAACGAGCATTGGTTGCACTGCACGCAGTTCTCTTTGACCCACTTGGGGACCATAACGGCAACGCCGCGCTTTTCGTATTTTGTCGTACCCGTGGGGACAGACCCGTCGGCATTGAACGCCGAGGAGGGGAGTTTGTCGCCTTCGAGGGCGAGGATGGGAGCGATCACTTTCTTGAAGTAGTCGTTGTCGGCAAGCTCGACCATGGGCGCGCCCTCGGTCGTCGTTTTCCACGACGAGGGAATTCTGATCTTCACGAGGTTGGCTTTTGCGGAGTCGATGGCGTTGTAGTTCATCTGGACAACGGCGTCGCCCTTTCTCGCGAACGACTTATACGCCATCTTTTTCATGTATTCCACAGCGTCGGTATAGGGCATGATCTGCTCGTTGATGAGGAAGAACGCCGACTGCAAAATGGTGTTCGTTCTGCCGCCCAAGCCGAGCCGCTTGGCAATGGAGATCGCGTCGATCACATAGAGGTTGGCTTTCTTTTCGGCGAGCGCGTTCTTCACTTTGGCTGGCAGGTTCTTATCGAGCTCTTTCACCGTCGTCCAAGGTGCGTTCAAGAGGAACGAGCCGCCCTTTTTGAGGTCGGTCACCATGTCGTAACGGGTGACGTAGGAGGGATTATGGCAGGCGATGAAGTCCGCCGCGTCGATGAGGTATTCGCTCTGGATGGGCGTCTTGCCGAAACGGAGGTGAGAGACGGTAATGCCGCCCGACTTCTTGGAATCGTAGAAGAAATATGCCTGCGCGTACATATCGGTATGGTCGCCGATGATCTTGATGGAGTTCTTGTTTGCGCCGACCGTGCCGTCCGAGCCGAGCCCGTAGAATTTCGCGGAAGTCGAGCCCGCGGGAGCGGCGTCGAATTTCTGCGAGAAGTCGAGCGAGGTGTTGGTCACATCCTCATAGATACCCACGGTGAAGTGGTTCTTGCTCTCTTTCTGTTCAAGGTTCTTATAGACGGAAAGGACCATCGAGGGATTGAACTCTTTCGAGCCGAGCCCGTATCTGCCGCCGACGACCTGAATGTTCTTCACGCCCTTTTCGAGCAATGCGGTGCATACGTCGAGGTAGAGGGGTTCGCCGAGCGAGCCGGGCTCTTTGGTTCTGTCGAGGACGGCGATCTTCTTGCAGGTCTTGGGAAGCGCGGCAAGGAAGGCGTCGGCGACGAAAGGACGGTAGAGGCGAACCTTGACGAGGCCGTACTTCTTGCCCTTTGCGTTGAGCTTATTGATGGATTCTTCCACGGTCTCCGCGCCCGAACCCATGATCACGACGACGTATTTCGCGTCGGGTGCGCCCACATAGTCGAAGAGGTGATAGTTTCTGCCCGTGAGCGCGCTCACTTCGTCCATCATCTCCTGCACGATGGCGGGGGTGGCGTTGTAGTAGCTGTTCGCGGTCTCCCTGTTCTGGAAGTACGTATCGCCGTTTTGCGCCGTGCCGCGCTGGACGGGATGTTCGGGGTTGAGCGCGCGCGCCTTGAATTCGGCAACGTCTTTCGCGAGCCCTTTCTTATCGAAGATCGCCTTCATCTCTTCGTAGTCGATGGCGTCGATCTTGGAGACCTCGTGCGAGGTACGGAATCCGTCGAAGAAGTTGATGAACGGCACGCGGGAGCGGAGGGTGGAAAGGTGCGCGACGAGCGCGAGATCCATCACCTCTTGCACCGAGCATCCCGCGATCATCGCGAAGCCCGTCTGGCGGCATGCCATAACGTCGGAATGGTCGCCGAAGATGTTCAGCGAATGCGCGGCGAGCGCACGCGCCGAGACGTGCATGACCATGGGCAACAGCTCGCCCGAGATCTTGTACATATTGGGGATCATGAGGAGAAGTCCCTGCGAAGCGGTGTAAGTCGTGGTGAGCGCGCCCGCCGAGAGCGAGCCGTGCACCGCGCCTGCCGCGCCGCCTTCCGATTGCATTTCGGCAATGCGGAGCTTCTGTCCCCACATGTTCACTCTGCCCTGCGTCGCCCATTCATCCGCCGATTCCGCCATCGGGGAGGAGGGAGTGATGGGGTAGATCGCAGCCACTTCCGAGAACGCGTAAGCGACATGCGAGGCGGCGGTATTGCCGTCGATCGTCATCTTTGTCATCAAGTAACCTCCATAAAGATATTTAAGATTTTTCGGTTTGCACGGCAAAAGGAACGAACTTTGCCGTTGCTTTCATTATAACTGTTTTCGCGCGCGAAGTCAATACGAAATCGCGATTTTGTTTTACAAATTTCCGCATGCGGCGGCGCGTGCCCCTCTCCCGTAAAAATACGCGCAAATTTTCACAAAATTCACGGGATTTTTATTGTAAATCGCCTCGGAATTTGCTATAATGGTATTTAGCTATGCATGCGATCGAGTTTCGGGACGTCGATTTTTCCTACGGGGAAGGCGGCTTCCGCATCAACAAATTGAATTTCACCGTGGAGGAGGGAGAGTTCGTCGCCGTTCTCGGGCACAACGGGAGCGGCAAGAGCACGCTCGCGCGCCTTGCGAACGGCATTCTCGAAGCCGACGGCGGCACGATCACCGTGTTCGATACCCCCCTCAACGACAAAAATTTATACGAGGTCCGCAAACAGGTGGGCGTGGTGTTCCAGAATCCCGACAACCAAACGGTCGCCTCCATCGTGGAGGACGACGTGGCGTTCGGCGCGGAGAACGTGGGAACGCCGCGCGAGGAGATCGGGCGGCGCATCGGGTTCGCGCTCTCCGCCGTCGGCATGGAGGAATACCGCCACGCGACGGTGGCGCGGCTCTCGGGCGGGCAAAAACAGCGCGTCGCGATCGCGGGCGTGCTCGCGCTCAAACCGCGCGTGATGATCCTCGACGAATCGACCGCCATGCTCGACCCGCGGGGGCGCAGGGAGATCGTCGACGTCGTGCTCTCCCTGAATAAAAAGGAAAAAATTACCGTGGTGCTCATCACGCATTTCATGGAGGAGGCACTGCTTGCCGACCGCGCCGTCGTGATGAATCGCGGGGAGATCGTCATGCAGGGCGCGCCCGCGGAGATCTTCCGCCGCCACGAAGAACTTCTCACCTATAATCTCGCCCTGCCCCGCATCGGCGAGATATCAAAGCGGCTGCGCGAGGGCGGGCTCGACGTTTCTGACACCCTCGACCCCGATACTTTGGCGGAGGACATCGCAAAGTGCGTATCGTAGCCGAGCATTTGAGTTATACTTATAACCCGAGATCGCCGTTTGCGGTGCGCGCGCTCGACGACGTTTGCCTCACCGTCGAGGAGGGGGAATTTTTCGGGATTATCGGGCACACGGGGAGCGGGAAATCGACGTTCGTCCAGCACCTCAACGGGCTCATCCGCACGCCCGCCTCTCTCAAACGCCGCAAGCGCAAGCAAGCGTCCCCCGTCCAAACGCTGACGGTGGGGGAGTTTGACCTCACCGACAAAAAGACGGACTTCCGCGCCCTGCGCAAGAGTGTCGGCATGGTCTTTCAATACCCCGAATACCAGCTCTTCGCCGAGACGGTGAAAGAGGACGTGGCGTTCGGTTACAAGAATTTCGCGGATAAAAAACCCACCGACGCCGAGATCGGGCTCGCCGTAAACGAGGCACTCTCGATCGTGGGGCTCGACCCGAATGAGGTCGCGGGCAAGTCGCCGTTCGACCTTTCGGGCGGGCAGAAGCGGCGGGTCGCCATTGCGGGGGTCATCGTCTCCAAACCCGAGATCCTCATTCTCGACGAACCCGCGGCGGGGCTCGACCCGCTCGGCAAGCGGGAGATCATGGAACTGTTGCACCGCATCCACGGCGCATGGTGCAAAACGGTTGTCATCGTCTCGCACGACATGGACGAGATCGCCGAGAATTGCACGCGGGCGGCGGTATTCGCGGAGGGGAGGGTTAAGTATTGTCTCCCGCCCCGCGAGCTCTTCAAAATGACGGACGAGCTTCTCGCGCTCGGGCTGGATATCCCGCTCACCGCCAAGATCTGTCTCGCCCTCAAAAAACGGGGGATCGAGATCGACTGCGACTTTACCACGGAGGACTTCATCGCCAAAACGCTCGCCCTCAAAGGGGGCGTCAAGTGAAAGAGGTCGCCTTCGGACAGTACTATCCTGTCGATTCCTTTATCCATAAAGTAGACCCGCGCCTTAAACTGCTCTTTCTCATCGCGTACATCGTCGCCATCTTCCTCGCGAAGAATTTTTACGGGCTGGCGGCGTGCGCGGGGGTGCTGCTCGCCATCGTGCTCTTTTCGCGCGTCCCGCTCGGGAAAGTGTTGCGCGCGGTGCGAGGCGTTACCTTCCTCGTCCTCTTCACCGCCGTCATCAACGTGTTCTTCTACCGCGGCGATACGGTGCTTTGGGGCTGGAAATTTTTGCAGATCACCCGCGAGGGGCTCATCTTTTCGGCGTTTTTGGTGCTGCGCATTCTCCTGCTCGTGGTCTGTTCGTCCATGCTCACCTATACGACCACGCCCGTCGCCCTCACCGACGGCATCGAGAGCCTGCTCACCCCGCTCAAATGGGTGCGCTTCCCCGTCCACGTGCTCGCCCTCGTCATGAGCATCGCTCTGCGCTTCATCCCCATTTTGAGCGACGAGACCGAGCGGATCAAGAACGCGCAAAAGGCGCGCGGCGCAGACTTCGAGAGCGGCGGGCTCGTGAAAAAGGTCCGCGCGGTCGTCCCCATCCTCATCCCGCTCTTGCTCTCCGCGTTCCGACGCGCCGACGAGCTCGGCGACGCCATGGACGCCCGTTGCTACATGGGGGATAAACATCGCACGAAATACAAAAAACTGCGCTTTACATGGCGGGACGCCATCGTCTTTTTCGTGGGCGGCGCGCTCATTGCGGGCGTCGTTGTCCTGCGCGTTTACCTCGGAGCACCCGTATGAGATACGTCCTCTGCGTCCAATACGACGGCACGAATTTTTCGGGCTTCCAACGGCAGGTCGGCAAACGCACGGTGCAGGGCGAGCTTGAACGCGCGGCAAAGGGGCTGGGCGCAACGCGGGTGACGGGGAGCGGCCGCACCGACGCGGGCGTGCACGCGGAGGGGCAGATCTGCCATTTCGACGGCGAGACTTCCGTCCCGCCCGAGCGCATCGCGCCCTATCTCAACGCACTCCTGCCGCCCGATCTGAAAGTGATAAAGAGCGCGGCTGCGCCCGAGGGGTTCGACTGCACGCGCGGGGCGAAGAAAAAGACGTACGTCTATACCGCTTACGAAGCGGCGTGCGCGCTTCCTCTCAAAGACCGCTATGCGGCGCGCCTCGCTTGTTCGCCCGATCTTGCCAAAATGGAGGAGGCGGCGCGGCTTCTGTGCGGGGAGCACAATTTTCTGGCGTTCTCCTCCACGGGCTCGTCCGCAAAGACGAGCGTCCGCACGCTCTACGACGTGCATATCGTCAAAAACGGGCAAACGCTATGCAACGAATATAAAATTTTCGTGACGGGGAACGGATTTTTGTACCACATGGTACGCATTCTCGCGGGCGAGATCTTCGCCGTCGGATGCGGAAAATCCACCGAAAACATCCGTCGCGCCTTTGCGACGGGGGAGCGGTCTCTCATCGCGAAAACGATGCCCGCCGCAGGGCTCACACTCAAAGAAGTCGATTACGGCGTTCCGCTGTTCGGGACGTCGGGGGAGGGTTGAATGGAATTTTTCGAAATGTACAATTTGGTCTACGAGATCGAGTCGCTGTTCTCTTTGGGCGACGACCTCGAAACGGCGCGCCGCCTCATTTGGGAGCGTATGTCCATCTCGCTCGGCGTGGGGGCGGGGCTCTATCTGTTGTTGCTTCTGCTCGGCGGCTTCGGGATCTACACGATGGCGAAGCGGAGCGGCATGAAATACCCGTGGATGGGCTTCATCCCGTTCGCCAATACCTATTACATCGGCAAGCTCGCGGGCGAAGCCAACTTCTTCGGGCAGAAGATGAAGCGCGCGGGGCTGTACGCCATGCTCGCCGAGATCGCCTACTTTGCCATCAATCTCATCACCCTCATCGCCGATTTCCTGCTCGTTCCTTACTACGACACAATCGAGCGGGTCGACGTGTTCGGCGAGGTGCAGAGCTACATCGGACCGACCGCGGAGAGCACGCCGTCCTCGTTGCAATGGGCGTTCAACGGCTTCTCCACCTACGCCTTCACCATCGTGAGCTACGCCGCGCTCATCGCGCTCACCGTGCTCTCCTGCGTCGTCTACGTCGCGCTCTTCCGCAAGTATTTCGCGCGCAATCCCATCCTCATGACGTTCCTCTGCGCCCTCTTCCCCGTCCGCGGGATCGTGCTCTTCGCCGTCCGCAAGAACAATCCCGTCGACTACGACATGTACATGCGCCGCAGAATGGAGGAGATGGCGCGCAGGTCTTACGGCTACGGTCCGGGCGGGACGGGAACGTACGGTTCGGGTACGCCAGGTTCGGGCACGCCCGGCGGCGGCTACGGTTCGGGCACACCCGGCGGCTACGGACCGGGAGACGCGCGCCCTGCGGACACGCCCCAGGACCCGTTCGGCGATTTCGACGACAAGAAAGATCCGCCGCCGCCCCCGTCGGACGGTTCGGACGATCCGTTCAGCGATTTTTGACCGATATAAAATGCCCGCGCCGCGGGCATTTTATTTGCCCGAAAAAGCGGGAAATTGTGTTCCCGACCGCAAAATTTGTTTACAAATACGCGGCGGGTCGCTATAATATAAACGAAATTTATACTTCCCGCGGCAATGCGGCGGGAGGGAAAAACTTTTTCTTATAGGTGCGTATGGTAATTTCAGCAATTTCGACGGCGCAGGGCAGGGGAGGCGTGGCGATCGTGCGCATGAGCGGCGACGGCGCGCTCGACATCGCCCGCGCCATGTTCTCGCGCAAGGGGGAGATCGAGCCCAATTATATGTATGCGGGGAAGATCGAGGGGGTCGGATTCACCGACTTCGGGTTTCTGGTCTACTTCCGCGCGCCCAAGTCGTTCACGGGGGAGGACGTCGTGGAGTTCCACTGTCACGGCGGTACGGAGATCGCCCGCGGCATTCTGCGGCGCACCCTCGAGGGGGGCGCGCGCATGGCGGAGCGCGGCGAATTTACCAAGCGCGCCTTCCTCAACGGAAAACTTTCGCTCGCGGCGGCAGAGGGCATGGCGGACATGATCAACGCCGATTCGGAAGCCATGGTCCGCGCGGGGTATTTGCTTCTCACCGAAACTTTGACGGCAGAGGGGAAGAAACTGCAAGACATGCTCACCGAATGTCTTGCGAGCGTCAACGCTGACGTCGACTATCCCGAGGAGGGGCTCAATTCGGATTCCCGCCGCGAAATCATGCAAACGCTATGCGTTTTTCGCGGTCGTCTCAAATCTTTGCTCTCCCAATATCGCGCGGGGAGGAAGATTAAAGCGGGCGTGCGCGTCGCCATCTGCGGCAAGCCGAACGCGGGCAAGAGCACCCTCTTCAACGCCCTGCTCGGGTACGACCGCGCCATCGTCTCCGATCTTGCGGGCACGACGCGCGACACGGTGGAGGACGCCGCCGAGATCCACGGCGTGCGCTTTCTTCTCACCGATACGGCGGGACTGCGCGAGAGCGCGGACGCCGTCGAGCGGGAGGGCATCCGCCGCGCCGAAGCCGCGATCGGGAGCGCGGACGTCATCGTCTGGCTCAAAGAGGACGAACCCGTCCCCGCCTTTCCGAGCGGCGTGCCCGTCATCGTCGTCGGCGCAAAATGCGACGTGCAGACGCGGGAGAACGTCGACATATCCCTTTCGGCAAAGACGGGCGAGGGCATGGACGGCTTCAAGGAACTGCTCTATGCGCGCGGCTACGGCAGGGAGAACGACGGCGCGTTTTTGCTCGAAGAGCGGCACTACCGCGCCCTCGGCAGGACAGACGAGGCGGCGGCGCGCGCCTTTGCCGCGGCGGAGGGGGGACTTCCCGCCGAACTCTATGCAGACGATCTCATGCAGGCGTGGAACGCGCTCGGGGAGATCACGGGCGAAACCGCTTCGGAGACGGTCGTCCGCGAAATTTTCGAAAAATTCTGCGTTGGGAAATAGGAGGCGCGTCATGGTCAATCTCGAACTGTATAAAGTATTTCATACCGTCGTGCGGTGCGGAAGCCTCACCAAGGCGGCGGAGGAGCTGTATATTTCGCAACCCGCCGTATCGCAGGCGATCAAACAGCTCGAATCCCAGCTCGGCGCGCCGCTGTTCCACCGCACGCACAAGGGCATGGAGCTCACCGCGCAGGGCGGGGAGCTCGTCTACCGCGACGTGGAAAAGGCACTCGCCATTCTCGACGGCGTGGAAAATAAACTTCGCGCCCTGCGGGAAACGGCGACGGGCACGCTTCGTATCGGCGCGTCCGAAACCATCTTTCAATATATTCTGTCGGAGAAGATCGTCGCCTATCACCGCGCCTATCCGCAGGTGAAGATCGAGCTCATTTCCGACGTCTCGCCCCGCATCATCGAATGTCTCAAAACCGACCGTTGCGACATCGGGTTTTTGAATCTTCCCATTCCCGAGGACGCCGCCGTCGACCTCGGCGACCCCATTTTACTGCTCCACGACGTGTTCGTCGCGGGGGAGGCGTTTGCGCATTTGAAAGACAAGCCGCTCACGCTTTGGGACTTGCAGTCGCTGCCGCTCCTCTTGCTCGAAGAGAACACCGTCGCGCGCACCTCGCTCGAAACTTTTTGCCGACAGAACGGCGTTGCGCTCACGCCCGCCGTCGAGGTGGACAGCTGGGATTTCATGAAACGGTTGGTCACGAGCGGCATGGGCGTCGGGTGTCTGCCGCGCGAATATGCCGAGCGGCGGCTGAAAAGCGGCGAACTGTTTGAACTCGACGTCCGCCCCAAGTTGCCCGTGCGCGCGGTCGGCATGGCATTGCCCGCGGGCGGGAATCTCTCGTTCGCCTTGCGCGCGTTCATTTCGACTGTCAAGAACGAAACGCCCCTCATGTAATATCCCGCATGTAATAAAAGGGATCAAAGTGTCGTCCGCATAAAAAAATAACCGCCCAGCTGTGGTAGTTTGCGGCGGTTATTTTTAACCAAAACAGGCTAACCGCTGAAAGCGGCGTCCCTCTATTGTCCTTATTTTGTCATGACGCAGCGCGCTTGTCAACCGTTTGCGATAAATTTTTCAAAAGGGATGGTACAAGGGATGGTACAAATGTGGTACATTTGCGGTACATTCAAAAAATAGTTGCTTGATCTATTTTGTTTTTCGCAGAAAAGTTGGTAAAATCGCCTTAAAATGCTTGCTTTTCGGCTGAAAATCGGCTACAATAGAGAGGCTTTGCAGAGATGGCGGAGCGGCTGAACGCGCACGATTCGAAATCGTGTGATGCAGGAATGTATCCAAGGGTTCAAATCCCTTTCTCTGCGCCACGGGAATACACCACTAAATATAGTGGTGTATTATTTTTTATATCGCTATATCTTGTATTACATAAAATTGTGGAACATTTATGGTACAAATCACTTGTCTTTTAGGTCATCTATTGCATGGTTCAACGAGGAAATTGCAACGTTTTCGCCTTCCGAATAGCAATGCGCATACTTTTCCAAAGTCATTTGTACCGAACTGTGCCCGAGACGCTTCGAAATGACCGTGATAGGGACATTCAAATGGATTAAGAGCGACGCGTGCGAGTGACGTAAGTCGTGGATACGGATCTTCTTCACGCCCGCCTTACGGGCGTACTCGTCAAAGCGTCGTTGGTATGTTCTCTGCGGAATCGGCGAAACACCGCCGAAGAGAAATGCCGAGGATATCCCTTGTTCTTTTTTGAAGATCAGATATTGGTTGAACTGCTCTGTCATGAGGTCGGGGAGGGCGACGGTGCGATTCGAGCTTGCGGTTTTGGGGGAACTTATAATATATTTTTCCTGCTCGCTGTTTGTTTTACGAGAGAGCCCTTTATTGATCGTGAGCACGTAATTATTTTCGACAAGCTGAACGTCTTTGTCGGAGAGCGCGAGAATTTCGCCGACGCGACAACCCGAGTAGAACAAGGTCATGAAAAAGGTTTTCCAAACGATATCATCGACGGCATTCTGAAACATCAGGAACTCCGAGAGTTCCCATATTTGCATTTCTTTCTTACTTTCTTTTCTCCGCGGTTTGTGCACGGCTTTCATGAGGTTGGGAATGTCATATGTCTCCTCGCACCATGAGAGAAAGGTCGAAAGATCCGATCTAATTTTTGTAAGATATTTTTGCGAATAGGGCTTTCCCGTCTTTGGATTTGTCGCGGACCACAATTCTGTTTGCCAAGTGACAAAATCTTCCTTTTTCAGCTCCAACACATCGGCGCATGAAAACCGTGGAGTGATGAATCGCTCGAAGATCCAAGCGAGGTCATATTGAGAAGAGGGGGCAAGCTCTGCCGCGCACTTCTTTTTATAGAGAGAGAAGAGATAATCGAAAGAATACTCTTTCCCCTTGGGCGGCTCAATGACGGGAGGGGAATAGGATTTCATGAACTCGACGTAACCCTGTTGTGCTGCGCGTTTATTCTGAAACCCGCAAAGACGCTTATTGATTTCTTTCCCGCTCTCGTCGATGATGCGGAAGCGTACGTCAACGAACGTACCGTTCTTCGTTTTTCGTGTGATGTAGCTCGGCATGAGGGTTCTCCTCTTTTAGAACGATTTGTTTGCGGGTTTTGTTTACTTCTTCTTGCCTTCGATTTTCTTTTGTGCTTTTTTGATAGATTCGAGGAAATCGCGTTCTACGGGGGAGAGTTCGTCCTCTGTGCGCGCCCGGTACTTATCAAATTCGGCATTCGCCCGCTCGATTGCCATAGCGTGAGAGATTTGTCCGGCGTTGTCGAGGACCTCGCTCTCGCTCATGTGGAGAAATTCGTCGAGCTTTGACACCCAGTCCTTCATAGTCATGGGACGGCGTCGAAGGGCTTGTAGCTCGGCAAAATCGAGGTAGGCGGAGGTGATCATATTGAGTTCCCGCAACTCCTTTTCGGAGAGATAGTTCTTTGCCGTCGCGATATCTGTTTTCCGCGGGCGCGCCCCCTCAAAGGACGTCAGCCCCATGAACGGTTTTGTGCTGTCTGCCCTCAAATAGATGAGTTCGGGGGCGGTGTGTCCTGTAACTGCAAAGTGCATCTTATTTTGTACCGTTTTGAAAAAGAGGATGCTCTCCTCTGCGTCTTTTTTGTAGTCAACGCTCGTGGCGTAGATATCAAGGACCTGCCGATAAAACACGCGTTCGGAAGAACGAATATCGCGGATACGTGCGAGGAGTTCCTTAAAATAGTCTCCACCGCCTGCCTTTTTCAGAAGGTCGTCGTTGAGCGCAAAGCCCTTGATCATGTACTCTTTGAGTACACGATTCGCCCAAATACGGAATTGCGTGCCGCGGACGGACTTCACGCGGTAGCCCACAGAGATGATGACGTCGAGGCTATAAAAGGTAACGGGTTTATCTGAATTTGCAATTTGCAAAATTTGCAAATTGCTATTTTCGTCTAATTCGCCTTCCTCAAAAATATTGGCAATATGGCGGGAGATAACGGAAATGTCTCGCTGGAACAATTCTGCCATTTGTGCCTGTGTGAGCCAAACGGTATCGCCGTCGAGAGTGACGGAGATTTTCGTTGCGCCGTCCTCCGTTTGATAAATGATAATCTTATTCTCTTCCATATCTAACTCCTTTTCTTTATGCCAGAATTATTCCTTGATGTTCTTGCGACGGGGAATCATGCTTCCTTCGGGACGAGAACTGTTCCTGTGATTTTGGTTACGGTCAGTGTGGGTTGGGGAGGAGGGGAAAAGATGCTTATATCGGAAGCATAACAACGGAATGAACCGTGAGATTTTCCTTGCAGATCAAGTTCCAAATCACACCCGCCCAAGCCGAGATGATTGAAAATAACCACCGAGAAGCTCATAGAGAATGAGATTGAAACACCCTCAAACAAAACGTCCCCTCGTTTCGAGGTCTCGATGTGTCCGACGGCTGCAATGTCGTAAGAGGCGTTTCCCGATGCCGCCGACTTTGATTGCGCTTGCAAGTCGGTGTAATATGAGTTGACGGCGATATACTCGGAGTAGTTCTCTTTGGTGAGAGTGATTCGGTCGTATTCGACCTTCCCTTCCGAGGAGCAGCCCGCAAGTAATAGCAGGGAAAGCATGGCAACGAACGCCAAAACCAACGATAAGACCTTTTTCATATTATATCTCCTTATATCTCCTACAATTTTGACACCTATTCCAAATAATCCAACAAAGTTAGAATTTCGTCTGTCAAGGATTCGGATTCGGTTAACTCTTGTAAGACAAAATCATCATTATCAGGCCATATAAACGCTTGTTGTATTTGAATGCAACGCTCAACGGAATTGTCAACTTTTAACTGTTTCAAAGTATTGTTTATTACAATAAGGTTGTTGCAAGTTCTCTCGAATAAATTTTTTTGTTCTTGCATTAAATCGGCATCCCAAAGTTGCAGCTCCTGTCTGTGTTCTTCTTGAAGCGATGCAATTTGATCTTGTGCTTCGGACAATTTTTGTTCTATTTGCTCCTTTTCCTCCTCAACAAGTGCAAGCCCTCCCTGCCGTCTTAAAATTGCGTTCTCGTTTTTTAAGGATTTTATTGTTATTTCTAAATCCGCAATACGATTGTCATATCTATGGAAGATTTCTTCGCTTTCTCTTTTATGAATTTCTTTGAGTTTTTCAATCTCCTCTGCGTGCTGTGAGCGCATAGTTGATTTATTGTACTCAAATAGGAATAGAACTACAAAAAAGATGATGAGAATGATGACGCTGGGAATCCACATATTTATCCTGCTACCTCACATCGCTTTGGAAAGCGACGGCTTTTCCGAGAATTTCGATTTTGCTCTGTTCATTATTATATATCTCTATTATAAATCTCTTATCAATTTTACAACCAAACCGAGGATGCGGCATTGTTCGAGTTCTGCACCTTCGATGCGCTTGGTAGGATATTCTGGATTGTAGGGGATCAGCTCGAGCCAATTCTGCCCCTGCACATAGTTGATCCGCTTCACGGTTGCTTCGTCCCCATTATATAGAACGACGACAAGGCTTCCGCTATCAACAGCATCACATCTGCGGCAGAGGATCGTGTCGCCCTCGAGAAGGCGTGGGTACATGCTGTTTCCCTTCACGCGCAAAACAAAATATTCATTTTGATTCCCGCTGATCATTGAGGCGGGAATTTCTATTCTCTTGCCGGTAGGAATCTCGTCGATCGAGCCGTTAAATCCCGCTTTGACAGTACCGATCTCCTCAAAGATGAGCAAACCGCCCGCTTCATAGACGTTGGAGACGGTTGCGGAAGGGGACAACCCAAGGGCGCGTTCGATTGCATGCACGGTATCAACGCGGGGGTATTTGGCAAATCCGCCGAAGATTTTCGTCACAGTACTGACTGAAAGACCTGTCTTATCCGCGAGCATTTGATAGGTTATTTTGTTTTTTTTCATGTAAGACTTGATTTCTTCAATCGTCATTTCATACCTCCCACAAAGAGTATAAAAAAAATCTTCATAAAAATCAAGAAAATATCAAAAAAATGCTTGACAACTTCACGAAGATGAATTATAATCAAGCCATAAACTTCATGAACGTGAAGATTTTTGGGAGGACAAGATGAAACTGACAAAATATATCCAAGAGCGCGGGCTGATCGCGAGCCATGTAGCGGTGAAACTCGGGGTGTCGAGACAGTACTTGGACCAATACGATATTGGGAACAGATCCCCGACGCTCAAAACGCTCCAAAGGATTGCAAACGCGATGACAGAGCTTGGAACACCGACGACGGTTGCAGATCTGTCGACCGCACTCATGAAGGAGGACGGCAATGGGACGACCTAAAGGGAGCAAGAATTATGTTCGGACGGAGAAAGAATTTTCTCCTGTCCGCATTACGGAAGATGAGAAGAACAAGCTAACCGAAATCTTCACGAGTATTGGAAAAGACATCATTTCCATAGATGATTTTCAGCAAAGTTCGGGTCTTTCCTATCAGGTTTGCGCCAAACTCGTGCGAGAGATCAAGGGCGTGTCGGATATCCTGAATATCTCGGGGTGCGTTCATAGGACGGATTATTTCATCTATCTGTCCCGAAAATTTTCCGTAATATCAAATCAAAGAAAAGGAGGTGAAGAAGGCGATGAAACTGAAAGAGGTTCGCTTGCAAAAAGGACTTCAACAGAAAGACGTTGCAAAAGCGATCGGAACGGATGAGCCGATGATGAGTAAGTTCGAGACTTATAAGTGCTTGCCGATCCCGCCGATGATGCGTGTACTGCTCAAAGTCCTTGCCTGCGACATCGGAGACATCTACGAGCCGAACGAGATATACACGCAGCTCGTGAGTGCGCCGACGCGGAAGCGCAAGCGGAAGTCGGCGGTGTACCGTCTGACGGCAGAACTCCCCGAAGCGGCACGAGCGTTCCTCAACGGCGGAGCATTGCAAGAACTCGGTTTCAAGGACATCACGTCGTGGGTCAATTATTGCTACGAGCAACTCGAAAAGACCTACAAAGCACAAAAAGAAAAGACCTCATCGAGCCCGGACAGCAAGAGATGAAGCCTTTACGACAGGAGCAGATGTGCGACCTATCCCAAACAGCATATCACAAAAAAATCGAATTGTCAAGGGGACAAGCAAACATGGAAGATTTTTATTTGGAACGCGTGAACGACAGCAAAAGGCAAGTCAAATACGCAAAAGTAGGGTACGAGAAAGAGATTCGCTCGCTCGGCTATAAGCTCTTTAATTGCAAGCCCGAAGAAACAGACGGCATCATTGCAGAGATCAACGCGGCGGCGAAGGCAATGAAAGAGCTCGAATGGTCATACGAATATGACCTCAAAGCCTATAAAGCGCAGGAGGCGAAAAATGATCATCACGAATGAGCTCAATCTTCCCGCGCCGTTCGTACGCATGGCGCAAAGCGACTATGAACCCACGCCGAAGAGGTATTCCGCGACGACTCTTCTGAAACCCGTCCGCGAAATACTTCTGAAACGCAGACACGACAAGACGCTCAAACAAGACTGCTCCGAGATGATTTGGCTTCTCTTCGGACAAGCCGTTCATCAGATCCTCGAAAAGTATGGAAACGGTCAGAACGAGTTTACCGAGGAACGCCTTGCCTACACGCTTGAAAACGGCTACACCGTCAGCGGCATCATCGACTTCTACGATATGGAAAAAGAGGAGGTCGTCGATTACAAGACAGCAAGCGTATGGAAAGTGAAGTTCAGAGATTTCTCCGAGTGGAAGAAGCAAGGACTCATCTATGCGTGGCTTCTTTGGAAGAATGGATTGCCCGTGAAAACGGTGAAGTTTTATGCGATCCTCAAAGATCACAATACCCGCGAAGCAAAGACGAAAGCGGACTACCCGAAGCTTCCTATCGTCGAGGTGAAGTTCAACGTCACGGAAGGACGCTTGCAAGCCGCTGACGCGTTCATCAGAAGCAAGGTCGAGGAACTTATCAAGTACGAGGACGCGCCCGACGACGAGCTTCCTACGTGCTCTCCCGAGGATCGTTGGAACGAGGGCGACAAGTTCGCCGTGATGAAGAACGGGAGAAAGACCGCTCTCCGCGTCCTCGACAGCAAGGAAGAAGCGGAGAGGTACAAGGCAGAGAACGGCGGCGACTACATCGAAACGCGCCGCGGCATGGACAAAAAGTGCATCGACTATTGCTTGTGCTGCGAGAAGTGTTCGTATTGGAAATCACTTCCAAAGGAGTAACATATGGGAAATCTTGACAGGTACGATCGGGTGCGGAGCGTTCCCGCCAATGCAAAAAGGACGATCGGAGCGGGGCGGCTCAAAGGGTTTACAGATATCAATCCAATGTGGCGCATTAAGAAGCTCACCGAGGAATACGGCGAAGTCGGCGTCGGTTGGTACACAAAAATCGACCAGACATGGGTCGATGAGGGTGCGAACGGCGAAAAAACGGCAAATATCATCATTTCACTCTACACCGTTACGGACGGAAAGACGTCTGCTCCCATTACGGGCATCGGCGGGAGCTATCTGGTGTCAAAAGAAAAAAACGGTCTTTACACCGATGACGAGTGTTGGAAGAAAGCATACACAGACGCGCTTTCCGTTGCCTGTAAGGAAATTGGCATAGGCGCAGATGTCTATTACGAGAAAGACGCATCGAAGTATAGCGCGCTTCCCGAAAATGATCCCGAGAGGAATGCAAGACAGCCCGCTCCTCCCGTCGGAAAGAAACCGCCCGAAAGCGGCAAAGAACGGCAGAAGTCAAAGTTTGCGCTGGTCAATGAGCTTATCAAAGACAGCAACATCACGATGGACACCATTACCGATTGGATCATCGAGGCGAGCGGGAAGAATATCCGCATCAACGACTTCAACGACAAACAGTTCGCATGGCTCATCAAGAAGATCAGGGAGGAGCTGGAAAGCGATGAGTAAGTTTTTGGCTGACAGGGCGTATCGCATGACGGACGAAAACGGAAACCTCGTCGTGAGCTATGTTGTGAGCGGGTACGACAAGACCTCTGCGCAAATGGCGGTCGAGGAAATGAAACGCTTTCCGAAGTTGCAAGTCGAGGTCAAGGCGTATAAGTCGAAAAGAAGTCTCGAACAAAACCGCCTTTTGTGGGCATTGCTCGGAAAAATGGCGGTGGCGATGTCGGGCAAAAAGAATAAGCTGTCGAGCGAGGAATGCTATTGCATCATGCTTGAAGAGGCGAATGTCGCCTGTGATTATCTTCTCGCTCTTCCAGAAGCCGAACCCGCCCTCCGTCAATGCTTCCGCGTTCTGCGGAAAATCGGAGCGCGGGAGGTCAATGGCAAAACACTAAATCTCTATCAGTACTTCATCGGATCGTCGAAGTACGATGTCTCGGAGATGACGGAACTCATCGAAGCGGTGCTTGATAAACTCGCCGAACTCGGGGTCTACGACAGCGAAATCGAACTTGCAAGAGGAGAATACAAGCGATGAAGAGTATCATGCAGACGGAGAGGCGGTGCTATATCTGCGGGGCAATCAATGGTTTACACGAGCATCACATCTTTTTTGGGACAGGGAACCGAAAGGTGAGCGAGAGGAACGGCTTTAAGTGTTGGCTCTGCGGTCGGCATCACAACCTCTCCGAAGAGGGCGTTCACTTCAACAGGCAACTTGATCTCCGCCTCAAAATGGCGTGTCAGGCAAAGTACGAAGAGCACCACTCGCGCAGGGAGTTCATGGCACTCATCGGGAAAAATTATCTTTAACGTCGGGAGCGAAGAGAAATATGACGGCATTTGGAATTTGTTTGTGCGTATGTATCGGGCTTTCGCTCGCACTAATCGTTTCGGTGGCGGTGCAGATTGTCATGGTACGGGAATATCGGCGCAGGATCGAAAACATGAAGGCAAGATTCGATTGCGATTCGGGAAAGAGCGTCAACGATATTTGAGAAGAGGCATAGGTGAAAAAATGAAAGGCTTTACGTTTTTCGAAAATTTTTTTGACAGTATCAGCGACGATAGGAACGGGCTTACACCTGCGCAGGAGGGCGAAGTATATCGGGCGATTCTGTACTATGTTTTTCGGGGAGAAGAGCTACCGCTTGAGGGTGTGTGCCGAATGGCGTTTAATCTGATCCGTCCCTCGCTTGATATTTCCCGCGTTCGTTCAGCCGCAAGACGGTCCGCAGAAAAGGCTACGGAACACATCGGCGCAAACGACGGTGAGCCGAATATAGCCGACGGCAAAAAGCAAGTCCCCGAGGAGGGGTCGGAGGGCGAAAATCAAAACGAAATCAAACGCGAATCAAACGAAAATCAAAACGAAATCAAAAGTGAAAACTTGACCTTTCTTGAAGAAACAGAAACAGAAACGGAAATAGAAACAGAAATACTTGAAAGAAAGAAAGAAAGTAAAAAAATAATTTTACCAACAACGGGCGCGGGTGCGCGCGTAAGGGGGAAACCTTTGGAGAGCTACGACAGCATCATGGATGACTTTGAAGTCGGACCGATGACGCGGGCAGCTCTCGGACAATTCATTCAACACTGCGCCCTCAACGGAAAGAAGATCACCAACAACAAACTCAAAGACATTATCCTGCGGCTTCAAGAGGGTATCTGCTACACCGAGTACGGTGAAAACTGCGATAAAGAGCAGTCCGATGAAGTCTATCGGGCAATCAGCGGCGGGTATTTCGATATCAAGGTCGGCAGGAAATAAAGCAACAAAGAAAAATCAGAGGAGACACAATCATGAACAAGGTATTTTTAATCGGAAATCTGACGAGAGATCCCGATCTCTTTGAAACGAGTAGCGGGACGGCGGTGTGCCACTTCTCCATTGCAGTGAACCGTGCGTATGTGGAAAGCAACGGGGAAAGAAAGACGGACTTCTTCGAGTGCACATCGTGGCGCGGGACGGCAGAGAACGTTGCAAAGTACTGCGTAAAAGGAAGCAAGGTCGCCGTCACGGGCAGCATTCAAATCCGCAACTACGAAGATAACCAAGGCGTGCGCCGCACCGCCGTGGACGTGATCGTGCAGGACGTGGAGTTCCTGTTCTCGCCGAAACGGGATGGCAGCGAGCCCGAGAGTGCACCGCAACAGCGTCCCGCCTCCACGAAGAAACCGCCCGTGCAACAATCTTTTGATGACTTCGACGACAGCAATATCCCGTTTTGAGGTGAAAGATGAACAAGAAAAAAGATATTGAGGAACTTGAAAAAATCATTTTGCAATGCGTGAGAATTGAACCAACGCAGTATTCGACCATTGAATATCAAGAAAAATTTAACGGAATGGGATTTCGCATAGGCTCTAAAAAGTTTTTCAGTATGCTTCAAAAAGCTGGTTATCGCAAAGCCGATGATGTGCGCAAAGAAACGGCAAAAGAGATTGCGGAGTTGTTAAAATACTTTGAATATGAATTTGCGCCAGAGATGATTTTGGAAAAATACGGCATAGAGGTGGACGAATGACGATTGGAAGCCTTTTTGGGCGCGATTTACGGGAGGGACAAGGATTGAAACTTCACATTCAACGGTATCGGTGGATCATAGTACGAGACAGGAAAGAAATCTTTTGCGGGCTTGCACAGGACTATCAATTCAAGAACATTGACGACATCGGCAGCACGGCAATCAAAACATATTCGAGCGAACAGAAAGCGCGATATGGCTTTTTGAATAGTTGGGGTAACGCACAGAAGCTCATCGACGCGGGCAGGGTGGAGTTTGTCCAAGTCATCGAATCGCTTGGTACGCAGGAATTTTTTAAGTGGCTCAAAGGAGAAAAGGCATGAAAGCAGTATATGTTCGTGGAGGAATTGTAATGAACAAAGAGAACACCTGCAATTTCTCGGAAAACAAGTTTGATTTATGGTCGGACGATACGATTTGGACTTGCAATAAATGCGGAGGGGATTGGTCCTTTATCGACGGCAGTACACCGCAAGAAAACGGAATGAATTACTGCCCGTCTTGCGGCAGGAAAATCGTGGAATATATCCCACGAAAACTTGACATTGAGGAGGACGAGGAATGAAACTTGTAATTTACAGAGACAAAGGAACAAATAAAATCGTCGACTTTCACGAATTGACCAAAAATATCACCGACGAAAAAGTGAGGGCGTACAACGACAACAAGAAAAACACCAACAGAGCCGAGATCGCAGAGCTCGAAGAGGACAGCCTTGCCTATTACTTCTACACCATGAAAACCAAGCAAATACAGGAAGAGGCAGACGACTTGCGAGACTTGATGAATGAATTGGATGAGATCTCAAATCGCATTGATAACCGTTTATACGACTTCGACAAATGGTTTAAGTCGGAAAGGGGGGACGACAAATGAAAGCAGTATTGATTTCAATTCACCCGCGCCATTGCGGGAATATCGCAAGCGGCAAAAAGACGGTAGAGGTAAGAAAGACCGTCCCGAAGCTCAAAACGCCGTTCAGATGCTATATCTATTGCACGAGCGTGAAATCGCTCCCGCTGGAAGAATACGTCGCATTGCACGCTTCAACGGATGGGCTTTGCGATAAGCGGAGCGGAAAGGTTATCGGCGAGTTCGTGTGTGACAGGATAGACACGATAAGGGACGAGGGGAACGGCTTTGTCGCAGGGGGAGTTCAGCCGTCAGAGTGGCATTCTTCGGCGCAAACGCTTATTCAAGCGGCTTGCCTTACGGAGAAGGAATTAAAGGCATACCTCGGCAACGATTACGGCTACGGCTGGCACATCTCTGATCTCAAAATCTACGACAAGCCGAAGGAGCTTTCCGAGTTCAGAAAGCCGTGTGATAGATTTTTAGACTGTTTTCTTTGTCGGCGTTACAAACGCGATGAGTTCGGCGGTTGCGACAGTAAAATACACCGCCCGCCGCAGAGCTATATGTTCGTGGAGGAGATATGACGCCGACAAGCACAAGCGAGATACAATCTCCAACCCAAGTATTTTGGGAAGCGACGCAGATAAGTGATTTCACATAAGGAGCAAACATGAAAACGAGAGAAAACGAACTGCACGAGCCGAAAATTTCTGAAAGATATTTTTATGCGACAATGCTTTATTGTCAACAATGCGGTGAATTTCTTGCGAAAGACGAGAGAGCAGAAGATATTCCAAAAGCGATTAGGGTTAAGGAATGCAAAAGGAAAATGCCGAACTACTGTCCGAACTGCGGCGTACGGCTCAAAGAGGTGGACGAATGACGAAGCAAGAATACAAGATGATACTGAAACTTATTGACAGAAATACGTCAACAAAACAAGTAGGCTACTATCAATACGAAAGCAGGTACATTTCAGAGGACGGTATTAAACAGTTGAAGCAAGACATCAAAGACTTATTCGATGACGAAGAGGTGACAGAGTGAACCCTGAAATGAAAAAAGTTGACGTTGATAAAGTGGCCGAACAGGCGGTTGAGTACGTCTTATCAAATCCGTGCGCGATATGCTCCTGCGAGAGTTTTTGCGGCGTCAAGTACAAAGGGACGTGTAAAATCAGACGCAAGATACGGCTTCGGCTTTTTAAGCTGAAAGGAGTGGAAGATGAAATTTGAACTGAACGTGGAAGCAATCGGCAAGAACGCGCGGGCGCTCACGGGGATCATCATCGTGGACGGCAAGCCGCTGACGACTACATACGACATTCGCGCTTTTCTGCGTCGAATCGCGGGCGAAAAAAAGACGATTACCGTCACCGTTGTAGAGGACAAATGACTTTATGAGGAGGCAATCATGAAAAACTATACCTTGCCGCTGTCAACGTACAGCGACTTGAAGAAAATGAGTTGCGAGGACATGGCGAAGTGGGCGGCAGACCTTTTCGCAAAGGGCGTGAAAGCGGGTAAGGCTTCCGTGACGTCGGAAGAGGCGTTCGTTGCCTCTCTCGACGCCGTCCTCAAATCGACATTTGACATCGGGGACACCCGCGCCGAGGCGATCATCAAACGGCCCGGAGAGATTTTGAACGGAGGGAAAGAGGAAACAACGAAATGAACGCAAATGATATAAGAGCGGCACTTCGGGCAAGATATAGCGACCATCGGCGGTATGCGACAGCGGAAGAAGTAGGGCTGACCACGGGGTTTTCGCACCGCCGCCTTGACATGATGGTTCTTGACTGCTACAACTCCAACGGATTCCGAATTGACGGTTTCGAGATAAAAGTGAGCACGTCGGATTTGCGCCGTGAACTTGAAGATCCCGAAAAGCACATTGCCTTTTTTGACGTTATTGACTATTACACCCTCGCCGCTCCCAATGGCGTGATAGAGCCACTAATGGATATTATACCAAAGAAGTGGGGAATTTTGATCGTAGATGAGAACGGAAGTACGCGGTATAAGCGTAAGCCGCTCGCCCTTGAAGATAGAAAGGCTGATAAACCCGTCCCGCGAGCGTTTCTCGCTTCGATAACACGGGCTATACAAGGTAAGCAACCGTCAGAGCAAGAACTTCGAGCCGCATACGAAAGAGGGCGTAAAGACGAAAAGGAAAGTGACGAGTGGCGTACAAATTACATGAGGGAGAGGGTACAAAAGGAAGCCGATAAAATCGAAAAGTACGACAATTTACTAAATCGGCTCCACATTTGGCGTTCGGACAATATCGAAGAAGCGATCAAAGAATTTGAGGCGTTTCGCAATCTTCATTTGAGTTGGATATTTGAACGCATCGATGCAACAATAAATGACCTTACGGCATTAAGTTTATATTTGAAGGGGGCAAACAATGAACAAGACGAAGATAGATTGGTGTGACGCGACAATCAACTGCGTTTACGGCTGCCCGAACAACTGCGAGTACTGCTACGGAAACGTACTCAACAAGCGTTTCCACTTCTGTAAAGATTGGAAAGTCCCCGAGTGGAAGCCTGAACACTTGAAAGAGTTTTACAGCAAGAAGTCGAGGAGCATTTTCATCGACAGCATGAGCGACATCGGCACTTGGGAGCAGGAGTGGCTCAACGCCGTTATGAAGGCAATCAAGGATAACCCTCAACATCGCTACATAGCATTGACGAAGCGCATTGAATGGCTCATGAACAAAATAAACATGACACAATATGGCATCCTTAAAACGCTTTTTATTGGGAGAAGCGTTACTACACAGGCACAGTTATGGGATAGTCTTGTGGTTCCGCATTTTTACAGCATTGAGCCTATCTTGGAGCCGATAATGATACCGAAAGATATGATGCGCTCGCTTATCATCGGCGCGGAGACGGGCAACCGCAAGGGCAAGGTCATTCCGAAAAAGGAGTGGATAGACGACCTTGTGAGGCAAGCGGACGCGCAAGAGAGCGCGGTATTCATGAAAGAAAGCCTGCGCCAGCTCATGGGCGACGACTTCCGACAGGACAAGCTCCCGTGGGATATTGAGAGGTGAGATATGGTATTCAAGATTAAAATTCATTTTGGAGAAGGCGTCTCAACTGTCGTGCTTTATGAGACAGAGGAAGAAAGGAATGCGGTTTTTCAAGCGATTCATACGGCAGATTGGAGCAAACCTTTATTGATTCAATGCGAAAACGGCGGACACAAACGCGATACGATTATCAATCTTTCACGCGTTTGCATGGTGTATTGCCTTAACGAGAGGTGAGGAGATGTTTGAAAATAACGATAATCAATCTTGGCTCTATTCAGTGCCGGCGGGAGACATCAACTTCAAAGGCGCGTTGCAACGGGCGACGGTGGAGGAATTGCAGGAAGTTCTCGCCGCGCTTCACGTAGCGGGGAACAAGACAAAGATCGCCGCGATACAGCGGAAAATCAGAAAGAAAACATTTAGGAGGTAAAACCATGCAAGACAACAACATCAAAATTCAAAGCGAGGACTTCGAAGCGATTCTGCGCGGCGAAAAACGCGCCGAGTGGCGCAAAAACGACAGAGACTATAAGGTCGACGACATCTACAACTTAAACGAAGTAGGAACAGACAGACGGCTCACGGGGCGGTCGGTTCAGATCCGCATTACGCACGTCGTGTACGGCGGAAAGTCCGAAATGCCGAAAGACTACTGTATGTTCTCGTTCGTACGAACGGATGAGAACGAAAGATGCGCCATTCTTGAAAATGCGTTGCAGCAGAGCAGAAGCGCACTCACACTTGCACGGAACGAACTGCAAGAAAAGAGCATCACTATCGTCACCCTTGCAAAGATCATTGCGGGAGGCGCAAGATGACGGGACGAAAAATCGAAATCTTCGATCTGCTTCCAGAAGAGGCAATGAAGGTAATCGACGACCTCGGCTATAAGTTCCTCGAAAGCAGGGGCTATAACACGACGCGGGCGGCGGAGTCGAAGTCGCAGATGACGAAACTAAAAAAGGCTCTCCGCGTCAACGGCGAAGAGTTGAAGTACGCGGCGGCAATCGAGAAAGAGACGAAAGCTATCCTCATTTGGTTCGAGCTTTATCGCGGAAAGGAGAGGGTTGCAACGAGCGAGGGAATCAAGTTCATGCCGAAACCGTCGGAAGGAGGGGGCAATGGAAGAGGAGATCGTGAAGAAAGAACTGCGACAGCTTCGGACGATCGCGTATAGTGTCGAGAGGCAACTTGAAGTCAAGCGAAAGCATGAGGAACGTCTTGAAGTACTTCGGAGCAAGGAGCAGACGGAAGAGGTGCGGGAAGCGATAGAAAGGACGGAAAAGGCACTTGCAAGCCTTGACATCGCCGATGACATACAACGAGCCGCCGCCCTTGAAGCTCGCTATATGGAGGCAATCAGCCGCCTCGACCGTCTCGACCGTGCAATCATTCTCGACGGGTACATAAACGGTACGCCCTATTGGAAGATTGGTCGGAGCATCGGTTACTCCGAGCGCGGGGTGCAAAAGCGCGTTCGCATCATCGTGAAGCGTCTTGCAGAGATGCTGTAAAAACAGTGTGCAAACGAAAAGAGTGTGCTCCGGTGTGGTTTTGTTTGTGCGATAATGGTATCGTGAGAGATTGGCGAGAGGGATGCGGGTGGCGGGAAAGCTTCTTTGTGTCTCTCAATATCGCGGGATAGTGCAGAGGTAGCACGGTCGGCTCATAACCGACAAGTCGGCGGTTCGATCCCGTCTCCCGCAACCAAAGCCGAAATTCCGTTATAAACTCCTATCCAAAGGCAAAAGAGAAAGAGAGGAGATACGGTTGTGAAAGAACTTCGGAGGGTGGATAAGTAGCGCAAAAGGCAGTAACCCTCCCAATGCGATATTACAGGAGGTGGAGCATGGCGCGGGGACAGAAGTATAACGACGACATCAAAGAGAAAGCATACGCTCTCCTTGCGACGAATAACTCCGTCTCCTATGTGGCAGAGCAGCTCGGGCTTCCGCGTACGACGGTCAAATCGTGGAAAGAACAGTACGATGCAAGGGCGAGGGAGAGTGGCGAAGCAACCATCGTCGAACTTCGTCAAAAAAATAAGGAGATCTTTGTGAAGCGTGCTTGGGGGATCATTGGGCAGACGCAGACCATTCTCGAACGCCGTCTCAAACGCGCCATAGAGAGCGAGGACGAGCTTGACGAACTCCTTGAAGAGATATGCAAGCTCGACCATAAGACGCTGACGGACGCGCAAAGGAAAGCTCTTTACGCGAAGCTCTCGGTGATAAAGGTCGACGACGTGAAGGCTCTCGGTGTCGTGCTTGGTACGATTTACGACAAGCAGGCTCTCGCCAACAAGGAAGCGACGGAGATCGTCGAGGGGGAAGTTCGCATCAAGAAGTTCGAGGATTTTTGAGAATGAGGGTGCAGGACATCATCGACAAGCGGCGGCGGCTCTGGGAAGAGCGTCATGATCTTGACTATGACAAGGCATACATACGGGCGGCGGCGAGGAAGATTTTGAGCTCGCCCGAACTTGTCGCAGAAGTGCAGTCAAAGCCGTACCTGCTCATCGAGAGCACGTTCTATATCGTCAACAAGGAAAGAGCGACCGTTCCTTTCTTCTTTAACGAGGTGCAGAGGGATTTTATTAGGAAGCTCGAAACGCTCGGAACGAGCAAGCCGTTTTTCATTCTGAAAAGCAGACAGCAGGGTTTCACGAGCCTCATCACGGCGATACAGCTCTCCTACGCCATAGTCAGGAAGAACTTCGCAGGGTTCACTATGGCAGATCGCTCCGATAACACGCGGGCGATATTCAACGACAAGGCGAGGGTGGTGTATGACCGCCTTCCCGATGAACTGAAACCGACCGAGAAGTTCAACTCCATGAACGAGCTGTTCTTCTCCCGCCTCAATTCCTCATGGCGTATCGCAACGGCGACGGACCAAGTGGGGCGGTCGAGGACGCTGAACTTCGTTCACTTCTCGGAGGCGGCGTTCTACGAATGCAGTCTCGCGGAACTCCAAAAGGGAATTGGCGAGGCAATCACGGCGGGGGCGATACAAGTCTACGAGACGACGGCGCACGGGTTCAACGAGGCGAAAGATCTTTGGGATTCGGGAAGCTGTCATAATTGCTTCTACGAGTGGTGGCGGACTTCCGAATACCGAAGCACCGAGTATCAGTACCTCGAAACGACCGACGCATGGCTCATCGAGCGCATCGAACTTCTCAAAGAACTCGGTCTCGACCGCGAGCAAATCACTTGGTATTGCAAGAAGTATGACGGCTATCTCGACAAGAACACGATAAAGCAGGAGTACCCGATAACGCCTACGGAGGCGTTTATATCGAGCGGCGACAGCGTGTTCGACATGGAATCGCTAAACAACCAGATCGCCCGCGCACAAGCTTTGCAAGGCGGCAGAAAAGGCTTTTTCACCTACAAAAAGGAAGCCGTTCCCGTCGAAAACTCCGAAGGCAAGACAGAAGATTTCGAGTGGAAGATCACGGACATTCGGTTCGTCGAGAGCAGAGACGGCTACATCACGATCCACGAAGAGCCGAGGGTCAAGCGCGACGCGCGGGGCAACATCACGGGAAAAGCCCCGTATGCGATCGGCGGCGATACGGCAGGGACAGGCGAGGACTACTTCACGGCGAAAGTCATCTGCAACCTTGACGGAAAGACCGTCGCTACACTACGAAAACAGCGAATAGACGAGGACTTATACGCGGAGCAGCTGTATTGCCTCGGAAAGTACTATCACGACGCGCTCATCGGCATCGAGACGAACTATTCAAGGCAGCCGACGCGGGTATTGCAAGCGAAGTATTTCTATCCAAACCTATATTTGAGAGAACGTCTCGACCGCATGACGGACGAGATCGAGAAAGTGTACGGGTTCGAGACGACACCGAAAACGAAGCCTATCATCATAAGCGAACTCGTCAAACTCATGCGCGACGACCCGACGAACGAGGTCGATGTCGATACTCTCAAAGAGATGACGACTTTCGTCAAGAAAGAGAATGGGAAGCAAGAGGCTATCGACGGATATCACGACGACCTCGTAATGGCACTTGCAATCGCCCACTTCATCTCAAAACGGCAAACGCACGAGTGGCTGAACTCGACCGCCGAGGAAGCGGACTTTATCGCCGAGAACTTCCAAAACGACGAAGAGGGCGGGAACAGCGACTACATGGTATGGGAGGACTTTTAATGTTCGGATGGAGAAAAAAGGAGTACGCGGAACTCTCCGAAAAATATGATAAGCTCGAAGCGGTCGTTGAGAAGCTCGCCGCAAAGGTCGAGGAACTTGGGAAGCGCACGATCTCGCAGAGGACGCAGGAAGAGGACGCTCCCGTGCCGTTCTATCAAATTCTCGATGAATGGCTGAACGGCGACGAAAGGGGCGGCGAACAGGAGGGGGAAGATGTCGGAAATTAAAGAACACTACAATCCCGACGGCAACGCCGAGACGACTACCTTGTGGGACGACTATCAAAACGGTCTCTCCTATCAAGCGAGCAGCGGTCTTGCCAAGAACTTGCCCGAATATGTGCGTTTTTTCGAGGGGAAGCAATGGAAAGCTCCCACGAAAAACACGAAGAATCTCCCGCGACCCGTCGTGAACATCGTCAAGATGATTTGTCGAAACAAGAAATCGGCTATTCTTGCGACACCCGTCAAGCTCGTTTACAGGGCGGAGCGGGACGGCGTGGATGTTGAGAAGTTCAACCGCTTTGCCGAGTACATACAGAAAGAGATCGGGCAGGAGTCGCTCGACAAGAAAGCGATCGACGACGGCGTAAAGAAAGGCTCGTACTTCTATCACTACTATTGGGACGCGGAAGCGCAGGGCAAGGACGGCGTGAAAGAGGGGGGTCTCCGATGCGAGATCATAGATCCGCTTTCAATCTTCTTCTCAAATCCGACGGAACTCGACGAGCAAAAGCAGAAGTGGATTCTCATTGCCTCCCGCGAGGACGTTGATTCGGTTCGAGTGAAGTGCGACGAGGACGTTGACCCGGAGATGATTGTCTCCGATGAGTGCGAGAATAAGTACGGGACGATCGAGCAGGAGGGAAACAAGCTTTGCACGGTGCTGACGAGGTACTTTCGCAAAGACGGCGAGGTCTACTGCGAGAAAGCAACGAAGTCCGTCGTCATCAATAAGCCGTTCCCGATCGCTCCCGATTTGCAGGCGGCGGCGGAGTCTCTCGGCATCGGGCGCAAAGAGGACGCTCCGAACAACAGCCTCCCCGACGGAGATCAAGGAGCACGGCTCACGCCAAACGGCGTAAGGGCGAACCTCTATCCCGTTGTCGTCGGGAATTACGAGACCCGCGAGAACTCGATTTACGGTCTCGGAGAGGTCGAGGGAATTATCCCGAACCAAAAGGCAATCAACTTCCACCTTGCGATGTCGCTTCTCAATGCGCAGGAAATCGCGTGGGGCAAATACCTTGTCCTGCCCAACGCCTTGCGAAATCAAGTCATCAATAACGAGCCCGGACAAGTCCTCGTCGACTACTCGGGCACGGGAAACGGCGTCAAGCGGCTCACGGAACAGGCGATACAGTCCCAACCGCTTCAACTTATCGAAACGATCATGCAGATGACGCGAACGGTCACAGGGTCGAGCGAGGTCATGACGGGCGAGGTCATCGGCGCAAATATGTCCGGTGCCGCGATCGCGCAGTTACAGTCGCAGGCACAACAGCCGATAGAGGAACTCAAAGATGCGTTTTGGCTCACCAAAGAGAAGCAAGGGCGAGTGCTTGCGCAGTTCTTCAAGCTCTTCTACCGCGAGAAGGAGTTCTCTTACGACGAGGAAGTACAGCAGACGGGAAGCAACGGACAGCCCGTCGTGGACGCGAGCGGAAACCCCGTAACGGAAGAGGTGCAACAGACCGACATCTTCAACAGCGAAGAGTACCAAGACGTTGACTTTTCGGTCGTCGTCGAGGCGACGGCGGGGACAAAGGCGACGGCGGCGGGCGACATCAATGTCCTCGATATTCTTCTCTCGAAAGGTCTCATCTCTCTCAAAACGTACTTCAAGGCGTACCCCGAAGATGCTCTTACGAACAAGTCAGAGATCCTCAAAGGGGTCGAAGAGGACGAGAACAGCGAGAAAGCACAGTTGCAAGCGCAGAACGCGCAGCTCGCCGCACAGCTTGAACAAAGTCTCACCGTCATTCAGCGACAAAAGGAGACCGCCGATAAGGTCGTGAGCGTGATCCAAGAGAACAACCAACTCAAAGCGTTCATCGCCAAGCTTTACACCGAGGCGCAGACCAAAATTCGGGCGGCAAACGAGCAAATCAATCTCGGAAACGCGGAGATCGACGAAAAAACGAGAGACGCGCAGGACTTCGCAGCATTCATCGCGCAGATGATGCAGGGCGGCAGCGTACCGCAAGGAGGGCAACCGAATGTTATGTCCGAAGTGCCGAACGGAAGCAACGGTCAAAAGAGATAAAGGCATCGGCGTAATCGTGTGCCGAAATCCTTCCTGTCCGAACTACAAAAAGATCATACGACCGAAATCTTTCAATAGCAAGAAGGCATAATGCCTCTGACTATATATCACGCAGGAGTAGCGAAAAAACCCAAAGGAGGGCATTATGCCGAACGAAAACAAAGCAGGGGAAACAAACGAAGTCAAAACTTCGCAGGGGAGCGAAAACCCTGCCGCCCCCGAAGAGAACAGGGAGAATGTGAGCGAGTTTGAGTTCACCGACACCCCCGCCGCAGAGGGCGAGAAGCATCCGAAGCAGGAAGGAAGGGCAGAACAAACGAGAGAGCAGAACTCCGAAAACGCTCGACGCAGGCGCGAAGCGGAAAGGCAGCAGGAGCTTCAAGCCGCGAGAGAGCAGGCAATCATCGAGGCTCTCAATGGGAAGAACCCCTACACGGGCGACGAGATGAAAGATTCCGCCGACGTGAAAGAGTATCTCTCCATGAAAGAGATCGAGAAGGCGGGAGGAGACCCGTTGGCGGACTTTTCCAAGTTTCAGAAAGAGAAAGATCGGAAAGCGGCAGAGGAAGCTGCGAAACGTGAGACCGAGGCGGAGTGGTACAGAAGCGACCGCGAGGCGTTCGTCGCCAAGCACCCCGAAGTCGACCTCAACGCGCTTCTCTCGAACGCAGACTTCAACACTTTCGCAAAGGGAAAGGTCGGGAACTTGCCCTTGTCCGAAATCTACGAGGATTTCATCGGAATCGTGCAAGGGTACGCCGAAAAGTCGAAGAAGATCGCCGCTCAAATCGTCGCAAACAGAAAGGCTTCCCCCGGACCTCTGTCTACGCCGAACGGCGAGAAAGGGAGCTTCTTCACGCGGGAACAAGTCAAGGCAATGACCCCCGAAGAAGTTCACAAGAACTACGATAAAATCAGGGAAAGTATGACCAAATGGAAATAGGAAAGGAGGATAAGTAAATGGCATACGAAAACTTTATTCCCTCCGTATGGAACGAGGGAATCAACCGCGAACTCGAAAGGCTCTGCGTGTTCGCCGAGGACTGCAACAGGCAGTATGAGGGCAGCGTGAAGAAGAAAGGCGAGTCCGTTACCATTCTCGGTGTCGGCAAGCCCACGATCAGAAGGATCGCAAAGGCGGCAAGAAACAACGACATCGAAGCACCAGAAGAGATCGAAGATACTTCGGTCATCATGTATATCAATCAAATCGCCTACTTCAACTACATGGTGGGCGACATCGACAAGGCGCAGGCGGTCGGCGGCATCATGGACGCTCTGTCGCAGGAGACGAGCGAGGGTCTCGCAAACGAGGTCGACACCTACATTGCGAGCTTCGCGGTGGACTCTTCCGTCAAGGCTCTCTACGACAAGCCGCAGAAGATCGTCGCAAGCTCCACGCCGGGCGCGGGCGAGAAGTATGTTCTCGATGTCGTGGACGAGGCGTTCCAGAAGCTGTTGGAGAACGACGTGAAAACGACGACCCCCATCGTCATCACCGTCTCGCCGCGTTTCTTCACGATCTTCCGCAAGGCGTACCGCTTCGAGGACACGGACAACAGCGGCATTCTCAAACACGGCAAGGTGGGGATGTACAACAACATCACCGTCAAGATGTCGAACAACGTCTACAAGACCGACGCCGCCGCGACGGACAACATCATGATCCGCACGAAGAGAGCGATCGCGTTTGCGAAACCGCTCACGCATTCCGAAGCCTACCGTCCCGAGAAGAAGTTCGCGGACGCGGTGAAAGGGTTCATTCTCTTCGACGCGAAAGTTGTCCGTCCGAAAGAAATCATCAACATCAACGTCAAGTACGCATAAGGAGGTGCAATTATGGACGTTACCATGAGAAACAGTATCGCAACCCCCACGCTCGAAGCCCTCAAGGCATCTACGCCGAAAGCTCTCGCATGGGACGAGAACGACAACAAGATGATTCTCGTCATCAGCGCGGAAGGCGCGACCGATCTCACCGTCAAGGCGGGCAACGGCATTCAGGGCGTGACCGATCTCACGCTGACCGTTCCCAAGGGAGTGAGCCTTGTCAAGCTCGAAAGCGGGCGTTTCAAGAACGTGTCGGGCGAGAACAAGGGTAAGATCGTGGTGGTCTCGACGGGAACGCCATCCGTCGGTGTCGCCGCTCTCGTATAAGACATGACAAATTCAAAAGAAGCCCTCTCCCGCGGGGAGGACTTCTAAATGCGGTTAGGGTATCGGCGGTTCAACTCCGTCAAACCGCACAAAAAGGAGCGGAAATGAAGTTGGGCGAAATCAAAATAGAGGCTCTCAAATTGATGTTTGTGAACTACAACATCGACTTGGAGATCGACAACCTGCAAGATCTCGCGCTCGATGAGAACTACGGGAGCTATCTCGTCAATATGCCCGGTGCGATAAACCGCTGTTTCTCCGTCATCGAGGACAAGGGTGTGCTTCCTGTCAAGGCGTACACGCTGAAAGCGGAGGACGGACTTGCAAGCGGCGTATTTATGCGTTTCGACCTCTCGAAACTCATCGAGGACTACTTCGCAATCGAGCGGCTCGTCTTTTCAAGTCCGTGCGGGGAGTACATCGGGGACTTCGATTATCAGAAAGAGGGAGAGACCATTGTCATCAAGGACTTCGACGAGAACGACACATACACTGTGCTGTACCTCCCGAAGATCGAGCGCATCTCCGCGCTCACGGAGAACGACACCGAGATCGACATTCCCGACAACATCGCGCAACATATCCCGTACTTCATCAAGGGCGACCTCTACCGCGACGACGAGCCGAACGAGGCAAGCGAGGCGCGGAATTGGTTCGAGGCGGCAATGGACGCTATTCTCGGCGGAAAAGTAAGCAAGGCAAACAAGGTGTCGGACATCTACACCCTCACGGAGATATGATATGAGAGCGAACACGAACATCTCCCTTAAAGAGAGGAAACAACTTCAACTTGCTGGTTTCAAAGGAGTGGACTTTTCCTCTTCGCCTTTGAGGGTGCAAGCCAACCGTGCCTCGAATATGTCGAACTTCATCAATGAATATGGCGTAAACAAGAAGCGGAACGGTTGGAATGAGCTGTTCAAAATCGAGATCAACCGCGTCCCACAGAGGATAAACGGCATTTTTTGGTATGTCAATCGAAACCACAAGGAGATGCTCGTCCATGCGGGGAGGCGGTTTTATCGTATTCTGCACACGGAGACGGAGGAGTACAGGTACGAGGACATCACGCTGTCGTCGACCTATGCTCCCGCGAAGTGCAACCTTGACTTTCTGAAAGATCAGCGCAGTCAAGCGTTCTTCAACAAGGGGAAGGCGTACATCATCGGCTGCGGTGACTACCTCGTTTATGGCAGTTGGGACGACGGCGCGACATACGAACTTCGTAGGGTGGCGAACAACGTCGACACCTACATTCCCACGACGACCATATCCATTGACGACGATTCCGTCCTCGATGACACACGAGGCAGTCTCGACGACGTAAATATGCTCACCTCGAAACGCATCAATCAGCTTCTCGGAAGCAGCGCGGGGAATAAGACGTGGACGCTTGATTCCGAGAGTATCGACGATGGGACGGACATCTCAATCGTTCTCGAAACGGTGCGGGACGAGCAGGCGGTTACGGTCAATATCTCGAACCCCAAAGAGGACAAGACGAAACTCTACGAGGGCGAGACACAGGTCGGGACGGTGGACTTTGCGGCGGGGAAGATCACCTTGACGATAAAGACAACGCCGCAAATCGAGAACCGCGACAACATCTTCGTTACATTCGAGCATAAAGTCGGCGGGTATGAGGACCGTATCACGAACTGCAAATTCGGTATTCTGTTCGGCGTAAGCGGCAACACCGACCGCCTCTTTCTTTCGGGAAACGAGGACTATCCGAACATCGATTTCCATTCCGAAATGGACGACTACACCTACTTCGGAGATCTGAACTCTGCCTCCATGGGAAGCGATTCGGTCGCCATAAACGGCTATTCGCGCCTCTCCGACAGCACGCTCGTCATCTACAAGGAAGAGAACGGGCAGGAAGCGAGCATCTTCTATCGGACGGGTGTCTACCAAGAGTACTACGACAGCAACGGAAACCTCGACAATGTAAGGGGCGTGTTCCCGACTTCCGCAGGAAGCATCGGAGAGGGGGTTGTGAGCAGATACGCCTGCGCCAACTTCGGAGGCGACAACATCATTCTCTCAAAGAACGGCGTTTTCGGCATCGTCCTTGCAAACAACGTCGCAACGACGGAGAGGTACACGAGGGAAAGAAGCCGTTCGATCAACGAGCGGTTGAAAACTCACGCAGACCTTTCGGAAGCGGTCGGAATCGTATTCAAAAACAGATACTACCTCGCCGTCGACGATGTGTGCTATGTCGCCGATGCGCGGTTCAAGTACACGAGCGAGGACGATCTTGACAACACCTATAACTACGAGTGGTGGTTTTGGGAGAACATTCCCGCCCGCGTATGGGCGAACATCGAGAACAATCTCTATTTCGGCAGCGTGAACGGGCAGGTCTGCGTGTTCGATAACGAGTACGTCGACCGCACCTATCAGACGAGCGAAAGCGGGGATCTCGCCCTCAATATCGCCGAGAACAAAATCACCTACAACTCCAACATCGACATCGGCATTGCGGAGAACGATCGCATAACGTTCAAGACGGATGGCATCTACGCGCTCTTTCTTGAAGGGTTCAGCGTTATAGATAGCAAAATTTATGTCTCGGAAGAAGAGATCTTAAAGTGTTACGAAGCGATAGAGGTTTTTGCGGATAACGTCGGAGACAGTGGGCTGAAAGTCAACACGCCGTACCGCCTGTATGCGGTCGACAGAGGGGCGTGCTGTTTCAACCTCATCGACGGGAATGGGGAAGAGCAGAAGATTTTCTCTGCGGGATTTCGGCTTCATAAAAACATCTCCCGCCGCGAACTCTATCTCGCGAATGTCACGGAAAGCGATTTTCAGCTCAAAGACTACAAGACGGATGTCCCCGTGCGGATCTCCGAGTACAACGAGCATGTACCCTCTATGCCGCTTGCAAGTTTTGTACATTGCGAAAATGTCGTCGCCAAATGGTACACTCCGGTTTTCGACTGCGGGACGAATGAATCGAGCAAGACGCTTCTCAAAATGACTATCTCGACAGAACCGGAAGTAAACGGAGACCTGCAATTCGGGTACGAGACAAGAAGCGTCGAGAAAATGTTGAACGCAAAGGGCATCAATGTTTTTTCGTTCGAGAATCTCTCGTTTGAGAACTTCACCTTTGAAACGGGATTCGCAAGTAGCTATTCCGTGAAGTGTAACGAGAGGAACTTCAACTTTATCATGTTTCGGTTTATATCCGATAACGAATACAACTGCGCCGTGAACAGCTTTACGGCGGTGTACAAAATCAACAAATCCAACAGGGGGGTAAAGTAATGGCGAAAATCAATAAGGTAAGCGAACGCGTCAAGGAGGCAATTAAACGCAAATCTGCCTTTGGGTTGCCCGACCGTCCCTCCGAACGGGGCATGAAGCCCGAGGATATCAAGCGTGCGTTTTGGCAGCCCGTGGTTGACATGTCGTTTTCGGCGATTGCCGAAATAGACAGGGTAGTGGATGAGATCAACGAGGCAATCAACGAATCGTCGAGAGCGATGACTTCTCACACAGAGAATAAGGATAACCCGCACAAAGTAACGAAAGATCAAGTCGGGCTCGGGAAAGTCAACAATACGGCAGATGCGGAGAAACCCGTCTCGGCGGCGCAGAGGGAAGCAATCGCGGAAGCCAAGGAACAGTTCAGCAACGAGCTTCAAACAGAAAAGTCGCGTGCCACTTTGGAAGAGGGGAGGCTCGGCGATCAGATCACGCAGGAGACAGAACGCGCACAGGCGGCGGAAGAAAGAGAGAAAACGCGCGCAGAGGGCGTGGAGAGCGGGCTTGACGCGCGGGTCAAGACGATAGAGGGCGAAATTCCGACCGACGCAAGCGTGGACAACAAACTTGCCACGCAGTCTTTCACGAACTCCTCGATCAACAACCTTGCGGCGTTCTATATCACTTATAATGCCGATAACGCATCCTTCCCCTCGAAAGCGGCGTTGACGGGTGCAACGACATTTTATAACGACAAGAAACCCCGCATCCCGACGACCAACGATTATGCTATCGTTCGTGCCGACGAAAGCCAACCAAAGGGCGTAGACGGCTCTTATCCCACAACGCGGTATGTCTATCAAGGCGGGACGTACCCCGCAGGTTCGTGGAGTTTTCAATGGGTCATCAACAATACATCGCTTACGCAAGCGCAGATTGATGCACTCAACAGTGGCATTACGGCGGCGGGCGTGGCGCAAATCGAGAAGAATAAACAAACAGCGCAAAACGCTATCCCCAAAAGTGAAAAAGGCGTAGCGGGAGGCGTTGCTACACTTGACGGTAGCGGACAAGTTCCGAACTCTAACCTTAATAATGCTTGGTTATTGCAAGGCGGTACAGAAATAGGTGCAAATGATGACTTGAATGCTTATACAACAGAAGGGAATTATTACTGCGCAAGTAATGATATTGCTAAGACACTCATTAACTGCCCTACAACAAACGCCTTTACATTAAAAATATATTCATCAGTGGGTAGAAAAAGTCAATATGTGACCCAAGAAGTCCATGATTTTATCAGATTCCAAATATATACAAGGCTTTTTGTGGGTTCGGAATGGTATGAGTGGATTAAACTTACCGTTTCCCCTAATGAGTTTATTCCAACGACAGGCGGCGTAATACAAGGTTCTTTGGAGATGACTGATACTGTTAAAGCAAGAGTATTTGAGTCGTCTTATTCAGGATATATACAAGTTGTATTGACAGACGGGACTGTATTTGGTATTACGGGCAAAGGCGGAGAGATATATAATTTGAGTAGTCGTTTTGTCAAAAAGGGTGGCGATATAATAGATGGCAATCTCGATGTCAATGGAATTTTATCAGAAAATGGTCAACGTGTCTATTCTCCCAATAATCTTCCAAACCGCGCACAAACAGAAAACAGCAATGAATTTAATCCTTTTTATAATAACGCAAGTTCCAATAAATATGCGTGGTTTAATTATCGTGGCAGTGGCACGCAGGCAGAAATGGTCAATTTGGGCGATGGCGGGGGCGAAGGACGGTATGGCGTTTGGAAAGCAAAGGATTATCTGTTCTCGGATGGTGTGTCCGTTCTTGAGAAAGTGGACCAAAAAATCAACGAGGCTATCACTACGGCACTGAATACGGCAGTGTAATGGAGGAAAGCCATGACAAAAGAGCAAATACAAGAAATCGTCGGCAAAGAGCATGAAATTGTTTTTGCATGCAGGACGGGCTCGCAAATCTTCTGCTCCAATCCTCACGACGAGGACATAGCGGTTGTTATAAAAAGCCGTACATATAAGCATCAATCGTTTCGTGTTGGCAATACAGACGTATTTTGCGATTCGTTAGACGATTGCCATAAAAAGGCGACGTTCTGTTCCGAATATCCATCTTTGTATGATGCCCTCTCCTATCAATTCGCGAAGCACGGCGACACGCTCATTTGCGGCAAGTTCCCGCTTCCCGATTGGGATTGGTTCGATTGGAAGTTGCAAGCGGTCAAAGAGGCATTGACATTCGGCGAAAACAAGTACTTCCACCCTCGCATATTCGGCAGAGACGGGAAATCGTGCAGCAAAAGAATGGTGTGGGCACTTGCCATTTACTACGCTGTAAAAAACGGATCTATTGTTTATACAAATGAGCAAAGGTCGGTCATGCAAAAATGTCACGATTGCGAGCTTCCGAAAGAATATGCCTATCTTCTCAAAGAAAAGTTGGAGGAAATAAAGGGGCAGTTGGAGGGAAAAAATGGCTAAAAACGACAACCTTACCGATTTCCTTACAGACTTGGCGCAGGCAATACGCACGAAGAAAGGCTACCCTGCTTCACAAAAAATCAATCCGCAAGACTTTGCGAGCGAAATTATGGGTATCGGCGGGGATTGGACTGTCAGTAAAAATACTTTTCACCTCGATCACGATGATACAATTTCATTGTTTTTTGACAGTGAAAGCGGTTTTGCTATAATTCATGGTAATTTTGATAATACGTTCCTTACCGAACAAGACAGTCCGCGTGCATATCTTGAAGTTAACGGTAAGACCATTATAGAAATCGACGCCGATTTCAGGTATTCTGAATTCTCTTTTGTAATCGGAATAGAAAAAGACATCCTCGACCAAGGAGTAACTCTGTTTGGTGAGTCCGATGCCAATGGACGCTTTTGGGAAGGAGCAGACAAAGGATATGTATCTCTTCATTATAGCGTGGATGGACAACCAACAGATACCTCTTTCTATTTGGACGTATTTATTGCACGACAAATTAAGTAGTTATATTTTCCATACTCGGTCAAGCGTATCTTTCTGTCCTGTTCCGTGAAGCATATCCGAAACAGGAATAAAGCCCGCAACACCGAGTTGGATATAGGATTTTCGGAGGTGGAACGAAATGAAAAAGATAGGTGTAAAATTCTTCATCGGTCTCCTTGTCGGCGTTCTGCTCGGCGCGGGACTGTGCTTCCTCATCTACTTTCTAACGGTGGGCGATGTGGCTTGGAAAGAGTATCTCGAAAACGAGATCATTCCGAACGCCGTCGTCGTCCTCACGGCAATCGGCACGATTATGATTGCGGCAATGCCCGTCATCAGCAAAATCTCGACTGCCGTCAACAAGTTCGACAGGGCGACGAAAGACGTGAACTCGACCGTTACGGACAACTGGAAGAACGAGCAAAAGATCGCGTCGCTCGAAACGAGACTCGACAACATCGAGATGGCGGCGCAGAACACCGAGAAAATTGTGCGGATCGGTTTCTGTAACAGCGACGAACTCGTCAAAAAGGGATACGCAAAAGAGATCGCAAAGGTGGGACAAGGCGATGAGAAAAAAGTTGAGAATTAGGCTTGTGTTCCTATACATAGGGAGTTTCATCGTCTCGATCGCACCGCTTCTCACGATTTTGATTATGAATTGGGGGAAGTACACCGAAACCCCGAGCGACACGGTAAAGCTCTGTCTTGGCGGGGCGATCCTGCTCTTTTTCGTCTTTCTGAAAGTCATCGGAAAGCTCCATATTCCAAGGCGTATCATTCTATTTGCCGTCGTATTTCTCCTTTCGTATCTATTGGCGAAAGTGATGACGGATATGCTTATTTTAAGCGGCATGGCTCTTGCGGGAGAAATGCTCGACGTTATCTGTTTTCAGTGGCTTATCCGTAAGACAAAAGAGAGCCTTCTCGTCGAAAAAACGGCAGACGAGACCGCAAAGAAAGTTGAAGCAATTCTGGAAAAACATATCGGAAGCGGGAGGGTATAATGAACGAAAAAGTAAGAGATTTCTTCAAGAACAACATCGGCTATTTTGCCATCGCCCTTGTTTCTGGCATTTACATAGCGACTGCCTTGATTACGGTAGAGGAGACGGGAAAAACTATCTCGCAAATTATCGCGGACGGTACGATCGTTCTCTTTCTCGGATTGTTCATCAATCGTATTTTTGACTTGCAGGGCATGTTAAGCGGCGATCGCGACGAAAGAGTGCAAAGCACGGTTAAATTGCACGGGGAAATGGTTGTGCGCGTCTCCCCGTATATTGAACAGCTCGACGATTGGTGCGAGATGAAGAACCGTGAGGCGATGAAAATTCAGCGCACCAAGATACTTGCAAGCGCGGGCATGAAGTACGAAGAATACTTCGACGAGGACGGTGTCGCAAAGGGTTTCACGCCAGACGCGGCGAAGCTCAAAAATAAGCTCACGCGGACGGACGAGCTGCACCGCATAAGGTGCTATCGGAAAGCTCTTAAATTAAAACTCACACCGCTCACGGCAAGTACGCTTACGAGCGAGGGCGGGAGGAAGCAAGACCCGTATTTCCTCGGGAGGACGAAAGCACAGTATGAAACGAGAACGGGAGTTATGGATTTATTTTCGAAGATCGGGACAGCGTGCATTTTCGGATATTACGGGGTCGCCCTCGTGCAGAATTTCAGCTACGCCGCTCTTATATGGACCTCCTTGCAAGTGGTGATCTTCCTGACAATGGGAGTGATTAAAATGTATCGCTCGTATATGTTCGTAACCGACGAATATCGCGGGCGCATCGTGAAAAAAATCGATAATCTGCAAAAGTTCGAGAACTATATCATCGCATCGGGACAGAAGATGCCCAAAATCATCGGAATGGAGGTATAACGGAAATGGCAATCAATGGTCTGCCGCAGGCAGGTTTAAGCGGATCGAGCAACGTTCCTCTTTGGAAGTTGCTCGGCTACAAGTCCTATCAAGAATACGTCAACGCAACTTCGGGGGCACAAAGCGGGATGACGGCCGTCTCGCCGACCGATTCGCTTCTTGATCGCTACCGTTATAAGAGCTGGAATCCGACGGGCGACACTGTGGGAAGCTACGAAGAAAAACTTGGGCGCAGCCTCGGAGGGGGAGTTGTTTCATCTCCGAAGATCTCGGGATTTGACCTTGAAAAATACCTTGACCCGAACGTCGTCGGCAGATCCGATTCGGGGATTGGCGGCGGAATCGGCGGCGGGAGAGGCGGCGTAACCGATGAGGGGCTTGTCGTGGGAGGGAGCACAGGCAATCTTGAAAGATTTCCGACGGTGGGCAATTCGGGGGTAAAAACTCCGAGCCCCGCGCCTACGCCCGAATCGCCGAAGCCTTCTTCTCCGTCCGCAGAAACAACGCCGACGCCGCCCCAAAAAGACAATCTGCTCGACAAGACGATTCCCGATAATGTCTCCCCCTCGACGGGAAGTACCGTACCGACGGGCGGTTCTTCGGGCGGCTCTGCCTCTCCGAGCGAAGATACAAGCGTTCCCGCAAATAGCGCAGAGTTCGATGCGAAGTATCAAGGGAATGACTTTCTCGAATGGTACAAGGCAAACTATGGGACAGATTTCGACCCGAACGTCGGCTTCTCGCGGAGTGAGGGAATGTCCGACGTGGATTGGGCGATCGGGAACAGCCTGTACAACAGCTATCTCACGGGGCGCAATCTCGAAAACGAGTACAACGCGAACAGATCGCAGGCAGAGGAACGGTATAACGCCGCGCTTGACGCTCTCAATACGAACAAGCGTAATGCACAGCAGAACGCCTCGATTACGCTTGATAAACTCAAAAAGTATCTGCCGACGCAAATCAAGGCGCAAGGTCTCGGCGGTCTCGGCGTGAGTGAATCGTCTGTCCTGAAAGCCTACAACAATTATCAGAACAATATGGGCGAGATTGAGGGCAATTATAACACGAACAAGTCCACGATCGACACCAATAGGGAAACGACGCTCACAGACTTGCAGAGGGCATACCAAGACAGCAAGACCAATCTCGACATCGCCGCGGGCGAGCAAAGCCAAGGTATATTCGAAAAGTACAGGGACGCGGACAAGGCGGCGAAAGAAAAGGATTATTCCGACGCACTCGACGCTCTTTTGGGTAGCACGAGCGTATCTGCCGACGAGCTCATGCAGTACGTCGAGCGATTCCGCGGAAGAGTAAGCAACGAGCAGTACAACACACTCGTACAACAGGCGCAACAGGTCGCGCAGGCGAATCTTTCGGCACAGCAGAGATCTCTCCGCGACGAGTTGTCTGCGATGATACAGGGAAGTACGAACGCATCGGAGAGCGAGCTTCTGCAACGCCTCGAACAGTACAGGGGGAGGGTGTCGGACGATCAGTTCAAAGCCTTGCAAGATCAGGCGAGACAGCGAGCATACGCCAACACGCAGGGAGAGCAACAGAGCACATTCCAAGAGGTCATGGACGTTATCATAAGTGGATCTTTCAACACGCCGCAGGAACTCGAAAGCTTCGTAAACTCGTTCAAGGGGCGTGTAAGCGACGATCAGTGGGGCATTCTCCAACAGTATGTCAAACTCTACAAAGATTCGCCAGACGAGCAAAGGCGACAAGAAGCAGTGCAAGAACAGAAAGAGCTCGACAAGTTCAATTCGGTTACATCGAGCGATGTCACATTCAACAACAACGGCGGGTGGGGGAAGCTCGGTGCGACCGATTACAGCGAGGGAGACAACTTCTCCGTGAAAGACCCGACAGGATTCGTGTACCGCATTCAGAGCGGCGGAGAGATTTCCGACAGCAATATCATAAACGCGGCGCGTGACATCGGGGACAATTCGGTGTTCGGGTATGGAGGGAAAGTTTACTTCAAGAAAGGCGGGAGGGTCTATCTCGTCGAGGCGAGAGACGGTTCCTACGGCAATCATTACGACAAACTCTATAAGAGAATATTCGGATAAGCGAGGTGTACAATGCCTTATACTTTAACTCCCGCAGAGAGAAGAGCAAGAGCGCAGGCAGTCATGCGGCAACGAGAAAATCGCTATGCTCTCACAAACTATATCACCTCGCAGAAGCGGGCGGCAGCAGAGCGGGCAGAACAAATAAATCAGGCAAAAATTGAAGCGGAAACCGAAAAAAACAGGCAAGGCTTTTTCACGCGGGCGTTTCATACGATAGGAGACCTTGCGGCAAACGTATTGACGGGGGCTGTGAAAGGGCTCGAGGGGATCTACGACTTCGGAGCGGGCATCGTCGGCGGGATCGGCGGCTTGTTTGACAAAGACTTCCAAAACAGCGTGAAGAAAAGCATCGCCTACGATTGGACGGGTGAGACGATCGGAAAACCGTTGCAGGAAGCAACGAAGTATTCTTATCTAACGGACGGCGGGCTCGTCGAACAGGTGGCAAGCGGCGTGGGACAGATGCTCCCCGCCGTCGCCGTTAGCGTTGCGACGGGTGGTCTCGGTGCACCCGCCGCCATCGCGCAGGGGTCGAGCCTTGCAACGCTCGGACTTTCTGCGGCGGGAAATTCTACGGAAGAGGCGTTTCAAGACGGCGCGGACTATGGAGCGGGTCTCCTTTATGGAGCAGCTTCGGGCGCGGTCGAAGTGGCAACCGAGAAGATGTGGGGCGGCTTCGGCAAACTCACAGGCGGCGGCTTCCTCGATAATGTCGGGAAGAGCGTCGCAAGCACGGGGATTCGCCGCGTTGCAAAGGAGGCGGTACAGGAAGGCATCGAAGAGGTCGTCTCGGAGGTGGCGAACCCCGCCCTCAAAGCGATTTACAAGGGCGGCTCGGCTCTCGAAGAGTACAAAGATCCCGAATATTGGAAGCGCGTCGGCGAGGCGGGGCTTGTCGGCGGCTTGACTTCCGTCGTCTACGGAGGCTCGGTCGGGAAAGTCATCGACACGGTGAAGGGTACAAATCAAGACATCGGCGACAGTCTCGACGAGGTTGAGAATCTGCGGAAGAAGCGGAACAACCTCTTCGTCAACGACAGGTTGACGGCAGAGAATGAAGCGAGGATCGACGAAAATCTTCGGGCGAACTACGCCAACATCGAGCGCGTTCTTAAAAAGTCCTCGGAAAATACGAGGGCGAAATACATCAAGACCTACAACCTCTCCGAAGCGTTCGAGGCGGACGGGACAATGAAGTCCGATTTTGCCGTACATCTCGGCATCACGCCCGCCGCCGCGCAGACGGATACGGAAGGCGGCGAAGCGGCTCACACACCGCTTGCAAGTCTCGACAAACGGTATTATCACCCGTCTCTTCGCGGGCAGGAGCAGAGAATTGCCGAAAGCCTCGCACGGCAGGGGACGCGAGTATTCAGCGGGGAACTCACCGAGACAGAGCAGGCGAACTATACGAAGTTCAAAAAGGCGTTCAACGCCCTCGCGCAGAAGGGTCTCGTCGAACCCGATTTTGTCGTTGCAGAGACGACGGACAAGTTCTATTCCTACATAGACGGAAAGACCGTCGTCCTCGGAAAAGATGTGTTTGAGTCCGACGCATGGCAGAAGAAGCTCATTCACGAGACGACGCACTTCACCGAAGGCACAAAGGAGTGGGTCGACTATGCGAACTTTATCCTCTCGCAGACCGACACCTCGGACGCTATCACCTCGATATTGCAGAAGGGGTACGGCATTACGCAAGCCGATGTCGATACTCTTCAAGATGCTATCCAACGGGGCGAACTCACCGACAATCACAGGCTTCTTTTGAGTGAAATCATGGCGACGCAGAGCGAGAACCTCTTCGGGAATGAAGCCATGATTGCGAAGCTCACGCAGGAACGCCGCAGTCTCGCTCGGCGAATTTTCGATAAAATCAAGAACTTCATCAAAGTTCTCAAAGCGAAGTCCCCCGAAGAAAAGACAGTCATCAAGAAACTCGAAACGGCGCAGAAACTCTTTGAAAAGGCTCTCGGTCGTGCGGGTACAGAGTACGCCGCGAAGCGCAGGGCGGAAAGCGTCTCGGAAGAGCGGTCCTCGGAAGAGACGGAGCGGGGCGAGCAGCCCTCGGAGGACAGTCGAGACGAGACGGAAACTCGGAAGAAGAAGCGGCGCAAAAAGCGCAAGAGCTATTCCCTCAAACCTGTCAAGCCTGTCGAGGCGACAAGCGGGGAGTGGAGCGCAACTATCGACACCGACGAGGCGATGCGGAGATTTCCCAACCTTTGGAATGTGGCGGCGGAGCAGTCGGAGACGAGAAACCCCACGCAGATCAGAGGGACGGTTACGACCTACCGCAAGATTTATGACTACCTCAAAAAAGAAGGTTTCAAAGGGACTATTCTCGACGCTTCGAGCGGTCTCGGCTATGGCACGAGGGCGGGCATCGAAGAGTACGGTTTCAACGTGGAGGACATCGAACCGTTCCCGGACAGCGACTATTCGCCGAAATACACGGACTACTCCACGCTCAACAAGAAGTACGACGTGATTATCAGCAACGCCGTCCTCAATGTACTTCCGCAAGATCAGAGAGATGCTCTCGTCGCAAAAATGGGCGAGATGCTCAATGTAGGCGGTCGCCTCTTCATCAATGTGAGAGGGGACGATGTAAACACGCTCTCTTCCAACCCGAAGAACGTCCGCATCGGCGACATGGAGTGGTATGTCGACTCGACAGGCTCGTACCAAAAAGGGTTTACGAGAAGCGAACTCATCGCGTATTTGAAGGACGCTCTCGGCGAGAACTTCACGGTCTCTCCCGCGACGTTCTTCGGGAAAACCTCCGTCATCGTTACGAAGAACGCGGAGTCGGGGGTGAGATACTCTCTCAAACTCGGAGACGAAACCGTGTCCGGCACTATGGACGAGGGGGATTCTCTCGTTGCGCTTCACAACCTCTCCGAGGACAATCTTATGAGAGTATTGAAACTCGGAGGCTTCCCCATGCCGTCCATTGCCGTAACAAGGTCGGATATGGCGCACGACGATTTCGGCGACATCACAGTCATTTTCGGCAGAGATACGATAGACCCCGCGGCAAGTCGAGAAAACAAGGTTTATTCGAAGGACGGGTGGACTCCTGCCGTGCCGCCCATTGAGTACAAGGCAAACGAGCGGGTGCAAAAGAGAATACACGATAAATACTCCGCGATAGCAAAGAAGGTCGGCTATGATGCCGCACAGCCTCTTTATAAATATGTGGTCGACATCGAACGTGTATTAGCGCGGAGCGGTGGTGAAGTCGGTATGCTCTCGGAAATTTACCAAGATACCGACATCATGAACCTCTTCCTTGTGGATACGGGAAGAGAGAGGGTCGAGCAGATTAAACGCGAAATTCGCACGGAGATGTCTGACGGGGAGAAGCAGTTCAACAGTCAACTCGTTAATCTACTCGGAGAAGAATTTATCGAGCGGTATGAGGCATTGAACGGAGACAGAGAGGGTCGGAAAGCGTTCATAAGAGAAAACAAGGAAAAAATCGTGGACGCTCTCGCAACGATCATGAAAGGAGATGAATCCCTTGATGCCGCAAGGCAAGAGATTTCCGAGAATATATCAATCTTTGGTCTCGGCACAAGGCTAAATCACGCAATTCACTATTTGCACGAGGACGGGGTTTCCGTAAGAGAAGAGATCGACTCTTCCGCAACGCAAGACGCAATTCGCAGGGCTACGCCTCAAAAGGAATACAAAGAATGGGTCGATTCTATTTTTGGCGGGATACAAGAAAAGGTTGGTATTCGCAACAATACCGATCCGTTTACTCGCTCCGGCAATCGCAGAAGTTTTGAAGCGACTCATTACGACTATACGCTCGAAAACATCGTCGAAGCGATGAAGGGAGATGATGAACACGGTGCAGGGTGGGTTCATGGCTTAACCCTCGGACAGCTCTCCGCAAAACTCGCAAAGGAGTTCAAGAGCATTGACGAGATTCGTCAAGACAGCGACTCTCTCAAAAAATCTGACGAGGCGATGCACGAAGAGTTTTCCGAAACTTCGAGAAAAATGCTCGAAGAAATAACAGGAGAAATGGTGGATAGGAGCAGGTTCAGCGACGAGGTTGACTATTGGACTTCGCTCGACAGTGCGTCGGTTGTTATTGGCGAGATTGCGGAAATGGGGTGCAGGACGCTCTCGGAGATTGCCTCCTATATGAACAGGGAATACAAAACCGCGTATAGGTACAACGACAGCATCGGACGAAAGATTTTGGGGCTATTCGAGTATGTTCAGAAGATGACAGATACGGACTACTTCGAGGCGAAGCCTCGCCGCGCCGTTGGACTTGACGAGATTAGGCGCGTATTACTTCCCGAAAGCGCGAGCGAAGAACTCCGCTCCGAACTGCAAAAGCACAATGTCCCGTTCGAGGTGTATAAAGACGGGGAGAGCAGGGCGGATATTATATCGAGAATGGACGATGTGAAGTTTTCCCGCAAGGACAGCGAGGGAAGGGCGTTGACGGAAGGGCAGGCGGAGTATTTCAGAGACAGTCAAGTCCGCGACGAAGAAGGAAACTTGCTCGTCGTGTACCACGGAACGCATGGCGGCGATTTCACCGTGTTCGAGCATGGGAAGGCTCCCAAGAATGACGCAGGTTGGCTCGGAGAGGGCTTCTATTTCTATGGGGACGAACACGAAGCTCAAATTTACGCCATGAACGGCGGCAGGGTCATTGAGGCGTACCTTGATGTTAAGAATCCGTATTATGCGACCGCGGAGGATATGGAGCGACTCGCCGAAATGGACGATGAGACGGAATCGCGCAAGTTTTCTGACGGTCTTATTGCCGACGGCTATGACGGAGTGTATTTTAACGGTGATTTAAGGCAGGAGTGGGTAGTTTTCAACGCAAATCAGATCAAGCTCGTTTCCAATGAGAACCCGTCGACCGATCCCGATATTCGGTATGCTCGGAAGGGCGGCGATTACTTCTACGAGCTGACGGACGGGCAAATCAAGAAGATGCTCGCCGACCATACCAAGTTTAAGGTGTACAGCAAGGTCGAGGCGGAGCAAGTCATCAACGACATTTTGAGCAACTACATGACGTTCGGGGACAAGTACGGCGTACTTCGCGGCAAGGCAAAGTCCGAAGTTATCGAGATGCTTTGGCGCGGGCTGAACACCGCCGACAGCGGTCGTCAGATGAAAGTCGCGCTCGACATCGCCGAGTACATCATTCAGAACTCCGCCGTCGAGAGCCTTTGGGGAGACGAGGATATGCAGGCATACGTCGACATCATCGACGCGCTCAAACCCTACCTTCATTCTCTCGACCTCAACGGCATCAAGGGTGAGATAAGGTATCGTTACGACAAGGATAACAGCGCATACCTTCTTTGGGGCAAGCCGAGAAGCGAAAAGGGCATCGGTCCGGATCAGCTTGCGCTTATACTCGAAAATAGCGGTATTCACATCGACGCTATCAATGAGGCGGATATTTTCTTCGAGATAGATTCCGCCTATCGGAACGCCGTGCAAGCGTTGAAAAAGAAGGCAAAGGAGATGCTGACGGACGCGCTTTCCTCGTCGGATCGCAGGCAGATGAAGCAGGACATCGCAAGGGAAGTACTTCGGAGCTTCGACACAAAGGGCAAGCCGTCGAAACTCGCGGCTATCGTCGAGAAGTATCGCAAGCAGGCTCTCGTTTGGAAAGAAAAGTACCTCGAAGAGCGAAGCAAAAACAGGCTTCTCAACCGCATTCTCGACAAGACGCAGAAACTCAAAGACATCAAACTTGGGACGTTCCTCAACGCCTCACAGTTCAAGAGCGACGTGTTCAAAGGCTCGATTGAGAAGCTCGCCAACATCAAGTATCGCGGCAACCTCTCCGACGCGGCGACAAGGAAGATTCTCGGCGGTCTCCGCGAATGGTATGTGGAGACGAACCCGCTTCTCGAAGGGGTCTATGACAACGACATCGCGGCTCTTTTGGAGATCATCTCGTCGAGGGAGGGAAAACTTTCCGTCGATGAACTCCGCGCTCTCGAAAACGTCGTCGACCACTTCAAGCACATCATCGAGACCTACAACAAGGTCTATCGGAACGGTGCGTATGTGGAGGCGCAACCTATCGCGGAGGGGTACATCAAGACGCTCCGAGCGAATAAGGGCGTACAGGTCGGGTGGTTCGCCCGTCTCACCGAGAAGATTTTCAACAACAGCAGAGCGTCGTATTTGCAGACCTTCGCAGACCCGATGACGGTCGCCCGCCGCATGGATATGTACGAGGACGGCTTCTATACCGAGATGCTCTCTACTTTGCGTGAGGGGGCGGTCAATGCGGGCATCGAGGAAATGGAGATGCGCGCTCCGATTGAAGATTTCCTCAAAACTCACAAGAAGTATTTGAAGGAACTCGGAAAGAGGACGATGGGCTACGGCGGGCAGACCATTCCGGCGGCGCAGGCGATTTCTATCTACATGACGCTCAACCGCGAACAGGCTCTCCGCGGTCTTATGGAGTCGGGCTTCACCTACGAGACGGAGGACGGACAAGTCCGTCTCAACGGTATCGCTCCGGGCGAAGAGCTGACTATCGAAGAGATGAAGGTGCGGGCGAAGGAAGTCCAGGACGAGCTGTTCAAGCAGTTCACGGAAGCCGATAAGGAGTACATCACTATCGCGGATCACATCTTCAACGAAGTCGCAAAAGAGGCGAAGCGTCGGACGGACATCGCAAGGCGGGGCTACTCGAACGCGCTCGACAGCTACTATTTCCCGATAAGGAGAGCCTTCATCGCGCACAGCGTCGACACGAGTACCTTCATCGACGAGATGAACAGGGTGAGTAATGCGTCGTTCAACAAGGACACCGTGCAGGGCGCGAAGAACGAGCTTTACATCGAGCCGATTGATAGAGTCCTCGACAGGCACATTCACGCCGTCGCGCAGTACGCGAACCTCGCCCTTGCAATCGACGAGTACAACAAAATCTACAACCTCGACATCGGGGACAACCCGAACAAGCCGACGAGCGTCAAGACGGAGAGCGTCGACGTGTGGAAGCGCGGGGACGAGTACTTCAAAAAACTCATCAGCGACATACAGGGCATTCCGACCTCAAAAGGGGCGGGACGCAAGATTATGGGGTATATCCGCGGAAGTTATGCGAAGTTCCAACTCGGCGCAAACCCCAAAGTGTGGGTAACGCAGCTTTCCTCGCTCGCCGCAGCAGGGAGCATTCTCGACGTGTCGTCTATCACGCGGGGCATCGGCATGAGAGTGAGCGACGCGGAAGTCGACCAATACTGCCCGCTCGCAAAACTCCGCAACAACGAGAACACCGTCGCAATGGCGCAGGGCATCATCGAGAAGGTCGACAGGGTAAGCGGCGTATTGATGACTCCTATCGGGAAGGTCGACCGCTTTGTCGTTAAGCGGCTGTTCGGTGCTTGCCAAGTCCAAGTGGAGAAAAACGGCGGCGCAAAGGTCGGGACGGAAGAAAACAAGGTCAAGGCGGGAGAACTTCTCAAAAAGGTCATTCTCGAAACGCAACAGAACACATTCTCGGCGTCGCGTTCGGCGGCGATGCGCTCGGACAGCGAACTCATGAAAACGGTCACGATGTTCTCGTCCGACGCGATGAAGGTCGTCGGCAGGGTCATTGATTCTATCGGAGAGGTCGCCGTCCTCCGTGCGAAGCTGAAAGCGGAGACGGACGCGGGGGTGAGAGAGAAGCTCTCGGCGCGGCTGAAAACCGCAAACCGCAAGGCGCGGAAATCGGTCGCATCGCTCGTTGCTTCGGCGGCATTCATGGCTCTCATCGCGCAGGTGTTCCGCTGGCTCTACAAAAAGGACGACGAGGACGAAAGCGTCGCGGAGACAATGACGGTCGACTTCATCGGAAACCTCTTCGGCGGACTTCCTCTCATCAAGGACATCTACGCCCGCTTCATGGAGGGGTACGACCTCGACAACTACGCATACTCGGCTATCAACGAACTCTTCGACAGCGCGGAGAATGTGTTCAATCTCATCGGCGACATGGCATCGGGCAACATGGACTCGAAGGACATCGCGGGTGTCTTAAAGAGTCTCTTCTTTTCCGCAGGTCAGATGTTCGGCATCCCGACCCGCAACATGTATAACGTGGTCAATGGATTGACAAAGCGCATCAGCCCCACGTCGGCGTATAAAGTCGACAGCATGCTCTACGATCAGAACTATCGCGCCGACCTCAATTCTGCAATCGAGAGAGGGGACGACGTGATGGTCGCGACGATCGTCGGTATCATGCTCGACGAAAATATTGGGGAAGTTACGAACTCCAATGCTCGGAAAGAGCTTGACAGGCTCGTCAAGGCGGGATATAATGTAATTCCTCGGTCGGTTGGAAAAACAATCGTCTACGACGGCGAAGAGACGGCGTTGTCTACCCGCCAAGTCGGAGAGTTCAAGCAAGTCTATTCTGTGGCAAACAAGGCACTTGCAAGCCTCGTTGGACTGTCTCAATACCAAGAAGCAGATGACGATGTGAAGGCGAAAGCCGTGAACTTCATCTACAACACCTACTACAACCTCGCGGTGGAAGATTTTGTCGGGGTGGAACTTGAAAGCAAGAACACGCTCTTCGCAGAGGCAATCGACATCGAGAAGCTCGCAATCATTATCGCAATGGCGAGGTCTATCGTCGCCGACACCGATAAGAGGGGGAACGCAATCAGCGGAAGCCGCAAGGCGAAGATCCAAGCGTACATCAACTCTCTCCGATTAACGGCGGCGCAGAAGTATATGATCATGGGCTACCTCGGATATACCAACACGAAGGGGGAGGCGCAAGTGAACGCCTACATCAATCGGCTCTCATTGAGCAAGAACGAAAAGGCAAAACTGCTCCAATACAGCGGCTACGCAGCATAAAAAATGTGGTACGGATTATGGAACAAATTCATATAAAAACAGATATAATTACATCAAAATATAGCGAAAAATTGCAAAAAAACCTGTTTTTATTGGTATATTTTCAAATCCCTTTCTCTGCGCCATGAAACAGTGAAGGACTTTTGTCCTTCACTGTTTCATATGTGTTGCGTGAAGAGCGGGCGCGGGGGACGCCGACTTTCAAGTGGCGGACAAGCGTGTACGCCGTCAACAGAGAAAAGCTCTTATGATGTTTCAATTTGCGGAGGTAGGATGAAAAACGCGACATATACGCTCATTACGGGCGCGTGCGGAGGGCTCGGCGGCGCGTTTACAGACGTGCTTGCGGAGCGCGGCGAGCCGCTCTTTTTAACGGGACGGAGCGAGGCGCGGCTTTCGGAACTCGCCGAAAAGATCAAAGCGGCGCATCCCGCGACGCCCGTTGTATATTGTGCCTGCGACCTGCGGAGCGAGGAGGAGCGCGCCGCGCTCTTTGCGTATGCCGACGCGGCGGGGGTGCGGTTTCGCCGTCTCGTCTATGCGGCGGGCGTGGACACGCAGATGGGGCTTCTCGATTACGACGAGGGGCGGCTCGTCTTTCAATCGAGGGTCAATCTCGAGGGGGCGGCATCTTTGATGCGGGGCGTATGCGCCCGCGCCGACCTCGACGGCACGACCGAATTGCTCGCCGTCGGGAGTATGTCCGCGTCCACCCCGATGCCCTATTTTGCGCTGTACAGCGCGACCAAGAAGGCACTCGAATACTTTTGCGTCGGCGTGCGTTCCGAGCTCAAAGGGCGGGCAAAGGTGACCTGCGTGCTTCCCGGGGGGATTCCGACGCGGGAGGATATACGGGAGAACATCAAAGCGCACGGATTTTTCGGGAAGATCTCGGCGAAGTCGCCGCGCGCCGTGGCTTTGGCGTCGTTGAAGGCGGTCGCAAAGAACAAGCGCAGGAAGATCGTCGGCTTTTGGAATAAGGTCATTTGGCTTACGACGCGCCTGACGCCGCTTTGCTTGCAGCTTCGGTTCATCGAAAAGCGTTGGAAAAAGACCCGCAAAGATCATTTCGCGCCGTAAACCGACCCCATGTGCTCGAAAAGGCGGTAAAATCGGGAGAGAGACGCGCGAGCCCGCTTCGGGAAGAAGCGGGCTCGCGATTCGGTTTCACGGCAAAACGGATCTTGTTCGTTTATTTTTTCTTTTTGGCTTCGTCCTCTTCCTCCTGCGTGGAGAACGAGAAAGCGATGCGCTCGTTCCGTTCGAGGAGGGAGTGGACGAAATCGTCGTACCAGCGTTCCTTGACGACGATGATGACGTATTTGGTCTTGAAGTCGTCGAAATAGACGGCGAGCTTGCCAGAGCCCTTGAAGAGGTGGACGGAGTAGATGGTTTTCAAATCGTGCTTCGTCTTAATGAACCCGAATTGCAGGATGAGCTGTTTGTCGGTCAGCACATATTGCGAGCGGATGAGCATGGAGACGAGGATGACGGCGAGCAGGACGCTCGCGATGTAGAGCAGGATATACTTCATCCATTCATAGACGGAAGAAATGTCGCCGCCGAGGAAGCCGAGAAATTGCCACGTCGTAACGCCGATTCCCGCGACGCTCAAAGCGAGCCCCAAGCCGAACAATACGCAGGCGAGGGGGGAGTAGTTGAACTTATATTTTTTTGCGGGACGTTGGGGTGTTGCAGATTCGGGCTTTTCCATAGTTTCCATGGCTTACAGTATAATGCAAGCGGCGAAAAAAAGCAAATCTTTTATAAAATTTTTGCGAATGTTTTTTTTGTGCGGTTGCCGCTTGAAATTTTCCGCGTTTCGTGATAAGATATTTTCGGAGGGTGGTATGGTAAAATTGATCAGACAGGGCGTCTACTATTCCGAAGGACGCATCGTAAAGGAATCGCAGGCGTTCATGACGTCGGATAAGAAGGAAAAGGCGGTCAAAAATACCGCGGTTTATTCGGTTTGGGCGGCGCACGAAACCGCCCGTCCCGACGCGTTGATCGCGGAGGGGGAGACCGCAAAGACGCTTTCGGAGGGAGAGCGTTCCGCGCTTCCGCTCATCGTATTCGGCGACCCGTCGGACGGCGCGCTCAAAAGAGTTGCGGCTTCGCGCGGGGGCGACTTCGTTCCCTCGACGCTCGCCGCGCCCTCGGAATATCTCTGCGAATGCGTCGCCGAACCGGGGGCACTTCTGCTCGGCTCTGCGGCGTGCGGCGCGCTCGGCGCGCTCTGTATGCCCGCGGCGGGGAATTTTTCCGCGGTGCTTGCGGGGGGAGCATGTGAAATATCCCGCCCGCCTGTCGTCGCCCTATATCTTCGCGGCAAGCCGCGCAAGGGGGTGGGACCCGTCGACGTCGCGCTCTCCATCCTCGCCGTTCTTCAAAAGAGCAAGTTCGCCGCGGGGAAGATCCTCGAAGTGTTCGGCGCGGGCGTCGGGAATCTCTCGATGGATTTCCGTATCGGGTTAGATGCGATGTTGCCCCTGACGGGCTGCGTTTGCACGCTTTGGACGACCGACAGAAAGACGGAGGAATATTGCGCCGTGCACGGACGCGCCGCACGGCGCGCTGTCGCGCCCGCCGAGCCCGCCTACTATGAGGGCGGGATCGTCGTTGACCTCTCGCGCGTCGAGCCCATGATCGGCTTTTCGGAGCGGGAGATCTTCACGGTGCGCGAATATGCGAAGCGCACCGAAGAAGAGGGGATTTATGCGCAGGCGGGCGTTCTCTCCCGCGAGACGGGCAGCTACGAGACGCTCGCCGAAACGGCGGATATCGTAAGCGGCGGCGCGGCGATCCCGTTTACCGTTCAGGCTTCGTCGCTCGCCGTGTGTTGCGCGGTCGCGGCGGGGGGATATTTTTACGACTTGACCGCCGCGGGCGTTTTGTACGGCTTGCCCGTTCCCGTCGGGGGGCTTGTTCTTTGGGACGCCGCCGCATGGCGGGAGGGAGGCGCGCTCATGGACGCGCGTTCGATCGCGGCGACGGCACGCCTCGGCGGGAAGATCTCTTCCGCGCTCGGACAGGGCGGCAAGCGTCTCAAAAAGTACCGTTTCGACGGCGCGGCGTACCGCGGCGTGATCCGCGGCAACGGGGAATGACGGTCGGGAGAGAGACATGGGACTTGAAACTTACGGAAAATTCATCGACTTAACGCCCTATCCCCGCCCCGCGTTGCTTTCGGCGGAGGAGAAAGACGAGGCATGCGGCACGATTTTGAAATTCCTGTGCCGCGAGCGGGGACTCATCGCGGCGTTCAGTTCGGTTTACGAAAAGAAGCGCGCGCTGGTGCGGCAATACATGAACCGCCGCGCGCCGCTTCCCGTCCCCCAAGAGATCCTCGATCTGCAAGACAAGCTCTTTTATACGGAGACGGTGGAGCGGGGGATCGTCGCCGCGGAGGAGATCCCCGAGGTCGGCAACGGATTTTCGCAGTGGGAGGGGAACATCATCCGTCTCGGCGTAGACGCCATCGTGAACGCGGGAAACAAATCCCTGCTCGGCTGTTTCCTCCCGGGGCACGACTGCATCGACAACATCATCCATTCGGCGGCGGGGATGCAGATGCGCGCGGACTGCCAGCGCATCATCTCCGCACAGGGGCACGAGGAGGAGGCGGGCAACGCCAAGATCACGCGGGCGTACAATTTGCCCTGCAAGTATGTGATCCATACCGTAGGACCGATGGTCGGGCGGGAGCTTTCGGACGTCAACCGCGCCGAACTTCGTTCCTGCTACACTTCCTGCCTCGACCTTGCGGAGGAGATGGGACTTTCGTCGATCGCCTTCTGCTGCGTTTCGACGGGTGTATTCAATTTCCCGGGCGAGGCGGCGGCGGAGATCGCGACGGGGGCGGTCATGAATTGGAAACTGCGCCATCCCGAAAACAAAATGAAGATCGTATTCGACACCTTCCTCCCCCGCGATACGGAGATCTACCGCAACATTTTGCGCCTGCTGTAACGCCCGCACACCAAAATGTGCGGATTTTTATTATAACTCTTAACAAAAGGATTGACATTCGGCGCGACCTATATTATAATAAAAGTATCATAGCGATCGCAAAATTGCGATCGGGAGGAAAATATGTCGCAAATGTTACTGATGTCGACGGGCGGCGTGGTCGCAATCGTCGTCGCCGTCGTCGTGGTTGTGCTCATCGTCGCCCTGCTCGCGTGGTACATCGCGTGCGGGAACGCCTTCGCGCGTCTCACCAACCGCATCGAGGAGGCATGGTCGACCATCGACGTATCGCTCAAAAAGAGATACGAACTCATCCCCAACCTTGTAAACACCGTAAAGGGGTACGCCGCGCACGAGAGCGGAACGCTCGAAGCGGTCATCAAGGCGCGCGGCGAAGCCATGAATGCGAGCGGCGACGCCAAAATGGAGGCGGAGGGCATGCTCACGAACGCGCTGAAATCGCTGTTCGCATTGCAGGAAGCCTATCCCAACCTCAAAGCGGACGCGGGCTTCCTCGACCTGCAACGGCAGTTGCGCGCCGTCGAGGACGAGATCGCCTCCGCACGCCGCTACTATAACGGCACGGTCAAAGCTCTCAATACCAAGGTCGATCTGTTCCCGTCGAGCATCGTCGCCCGCATGAGGGGGATCGCCAAGCGCGCGTATTTCGAGCTTGGAAGCACGGCGGAGCGCACCGCGCCCGAAGTCAGATTTTGAGATCATGAAAAAGATTTGTATCGCAACGGCGGGGGCGTTTGCCGCGCTCCTGCTTGCGGTCGTCCTGTGGGCGGGGCTCTTCCCGCCCGCTTCGCTTTCCGCGCGGGCGGCGTCCTTTTACGCGTTCTCCATCCCGCAATACCATGTGGAGATGGACGTGGGCGCAGACCGTAAGATCGCGATCGAAGAGGAGATCTCCGTCCGTTTTCACCGCGAGGGGCAGAGCGGCATCATCCGCGATCTTCCGCTCGACAGGGGAGTGCGGTACGGCGACTTCTCGGCGACCCGCAACGGGGAGAACATCGTCTGCGACTTCCGTAGCGAAGTTTCGGATATGATCTCCCTCTACCTCGGCGAGGCGGGGGGAAATCTCTCCACGCAGTCGACCTATCTCTACCGCATCCGCTACACCATGACCGTCCCCGCGCTTGCCGAGGAGGGCTATCTCCCGCTCGACCTGCTCGGGCAGGATTGGCAAGCCCCCGTCTCCGCGTTTTCGGCGACCGTCCGCATTCCCGACGGCTTGCGCGACTTTGCGGTCTACGGCGACGGCGAGATCTTGTCGGAAAAAACGGGAAACGTCATCACGGTCTCGCGGGAGGGGACGTGGATCGGGAGCGGCGTGACCCTCGATCTCTCTTTCCGCGCGGGCGTCTTGCAGTCCGCGCACGATCCCATTTGGATCTGGGCGGTCGTCTGCGCGGGCGGCGCGTTGGTGCTCTTTCTGCTGTTGAAGCTGTTCGTCCGCGATCCCATCCTCGTGAGGACGGTCAATCTGACCGCCCCCGACAAGATGGACCCCCTGCGCATGGGAAAGCTCATCGACGGGGTGGTGGACGACGAGGATATCGGCGCGCTCATCTATTATTTCGCCGCGGAGGGCTATCTCGACATCGACTTGCGCGACGAGGACGACCCGCTTCTCACCATGACGGGGAAACTGCCGCCCGCGGACGCGCCCGAGCACATCCGCATCTTCTTCGAGGGACTCTTCCACCGCAGGGAAAAGGTGCGCGTTTCCGAACTTCGCTACGGGTTCTATCCCACGGCGGAGCGGACCAAAACCGCGCTCAAAAAGTCGGTTTGCAAGATGTACAAGACGGTCGGAACGGTCTGCACGGTCTTGCTCGGCGTGATCGCAACGTTGGTGTTCGGCGGGGTCGCGCTGCTCGTTTCGGCGCGCCGCGTCTCCCCGATGTACGGCGATTGGTCGGTGGCGATCGTTTCGGCGGCGGCGTATCTCATCGCCGCGCTCGTGGGGTCTGCGGCGACCTTCCGCCGCTTCAAATGGAAGCAGGGCGTGCCGTTTTTGTGCCGCCTCGGCAGTTTTCTGCTCGGATGTTGTCCCATCCTCATCGGACTGTTCACGCCGCATTTGGCGTTCGGGCTCTCTACGGTCGTCATCTTCGGAGCGGGGGCGGCGGCACTCGGTACGCTTTCTACCTTTTACCGCGTCCGCACGGAGGAGTACAACGCCCTGCTCGAACAGATCCTCGGCTTCAAAGATTTCATCGAATATACCGAAAAAGACAAGATCGCGTTCATGCTCAAAGACGATCCCGCGCTCTTTTACCGCATTCTGCCCTACGCGCAGGTGCTCGGCGTGACGGACGCGTGGACGGATAAATTTGCTACCCTCACGCTCGAACCGCCCGCATGGATCTCTTACAGCGTGACCGACGCGCTCATCGACGCGCTCGCCTTCCGCACCATCTTCCGCGTCACGTCGCTTTCAATGGGCAAAACGTTCGTCACGCGGCGTCCCGTCAACTTCGGCGGGGGATACAACGGCGACGGCTTCGGCGGCGGGTTCAGCGGCGGCGGCTTCGGCGGGGGCGGCGGCAGAAGTTTTTAAGCGAGGTACTTATGAAATACATCATTGCGCTCGGCGCGGCGCACCTTGCGGCGTATGCCGTGGGCGCGCGGCAGCTCAACGGACTTGCCCGCCTCCGCAAATCGGATAAGATCTTCTCTCCCGCGCCCGACAGAGCGTATTACGATCGGCTCTACCGCGAATACAAAAACGCCGTCTCCCGCGCCCTTATGAACCCGTAAACCGCGGATTTTTGAAAATTGCATAGTACTATGCGTGACATAAAACGCCCTGTCGAGCTTTTCGGCGGGGCGTTTTGCACCCTTTTTCCGCATTTCGCATACATGTGAGCGTAGAAAGCGGAAGGAGGGAACATGGGGAAATATTTCGGGACTGACGGGTTTCGCGGTGTGGCGAACGAGACGCTCACCGCGATACAGGCGTTTCGCGTGGGGAGATTTCTCGGCAGACATTTCATGCGCGGCAAGGGCGAGCGGGCGCGCATCCTCATCGGAAAGGACACCCGCCGTTCGTCGTACACGCTCGAGTATTCACTCGCGGCGGGGGCGACGGCTTCGGGGGCGGACGTATATTTGTTGCACGTCACCACAACGCCGTCCGTCTCCCATCTCACGCGCACCGAAAAATTCGACTGCGGGGTGATGATCTCGGCGAGCCACAATCCGTTCGAGGACAACGGCATCAAGCTCTTCAACGGCGACGGGGAGAAGCTCGGCGAGGAGACGGTTCGGCTCGCGGAGGCGTTCATCGACGGCGGCAATCTCCCGCTCGCGACGGGCGCGGACATCGGAAGAACGGTCGACTACGTCGCGGGGCGCAACCGCTATCTCGCCTATTTGCTCTCCCTGCCGCGCGTCTCTTTCCGCGGGATGCGGGTGGGGCTGGACTGCGCGAACGGCGGGGCGTTCATGCTCTCCAAAGCGGTGTTCGACGCGCTCGGCGCGACTACCTATTGCATCGGAGCAGAGCCCGACGGCACGAACATCAACCGCGACTGCGGATCGACCCATCCCGCCCGCCTGCAATCGCTCGTCCGCGAACACGCGCTCGACGCGGGGTTCGCCTTCGACGGCGACGCCGACCGCTGTATTTGCGTCGACGAGCGGGGCGCGGTCATCGACGGCGACGGTATTTTGTATCTCTCCGCCAAGCGGTTGCAGGCGCGGGGGGAGCTCGACGGGGGCGGGATCGTCGCCACGCCGATGAGCAACAGCGGGCTCGAACGCAGTTTGAAAGCGGCGGGCGTCAAGGTCGCCTATGCCGACGTCGGCGACCGTTTTGTGTACGAAACCATGCTCAAAGAGGGGTATTTGTTGGGCGGCGAGGCTTCGGGGCACATCATTTTCCGCAAATACGCGCAGAGCGGCGACGGCATTTTGACCGCGCTCAAAGTGATGGAGGCGATGTTGGAGAGCAAGTGCCCGCTCTCCCTGCTCGCCGAGGGGTATTGCCCGTTGCCGCAGACCCTCCGCACGGTGCGCGTGCTCGGCGGCGCGGCGGCGATCGCGGACGGGGGCGTCGTGCGGGCGCAGGAGGAGGCGCGCCGCATGTTGACGGGCGGCAGGGTACTTCTCCGCGTTTCGGGAACGGAATCCGCCGTCCGCATTCTCACCGAGGGGGAGGACGCGCGCGCCTGCGAAAGTGCCGCCGATCTCCTCGAATGCGCCGTAAAAGCGGCGGGGGAGGCGGTGTAATGTGCGGGATCGTCGCCTATCTCGGGCGGGAACAAGCCGCCCCCATCCTCATAAACGGGCTCAAAAAACTCGAATACCGCGGTTACGATTCGGCGGGGATCGCCGTGCTCGACAACGCTTCGCTCTTTGTCGTGCGCCGCGAGGGGAGCGTCGACCGCCTCGAAGGCGCGCAGACGCTGCGCGGAAACGCGGGCATCGGGCATACCCGTTGGGCGACGCACGGCGCGCCCTCCGAACGCAACGCCCACCCGCACGTCTATGGGAAGTTCGCCATCGTCCACAACGGGATCGTTGAAAACCATCTCGCCCTGCGCGCGGCTTGCGAGGCGCGCGGCGAGGTCTTTTCCTCGGACACCGACAGCGAGGCAATCGCGCATTTATTGAACGCCGAATATCGGGGGGACGTGGGAGAGGCGATGCGCCGCACCGCCGCGAAGATCGAGGGTTCGTTCGCGGTGGCGGTTCTGTGCACCGACGCCCCCGACGAAATTTGGCTCATGCGGCGGGCGAGCCCGCTCGTCGTCGGCAAGCGGGAGGGCGACCTGTTCGCGGCGAGCGACGTTCCCGCCATTGCGGGAAAGGGAATGTCGATCTTTTGTCTCAACGACGGGGAGTTTGCCCGTCTCAAAGGGGGAGAGATCTCATTTTACGGCGCAGACGGGGAGATCGAAAAATCCCCGATCGTCTGCGACGCCGAAACCGACGTCCCCGAGAAAAAGGGCTACCGCCATTTTATGAAAAAGGAGATGGCGGAGATCCCGCAAGTCCTCGCAAACGGCGCAGATCTTCGCACGGAATCATCTTTTTCGAACTTAAACGAAGTACTATGTCAGACAGAGTATATCCAAATTTTCGCCTGCGGGACGGCGTATCATGCGGGATTGTGCGCAAAATACGCCATTGAGCGGCTTGCGCGCATTTCGGTCGAGGCGACCTTGGCGAGCGAATATCGCTATTGCGATCCCATCGTAAAGCCGCATACGCTCGCCGTTGCGGTGAGCCAGAGCGGGGAGACCGCCGATACGCTTGCGGCGGCGCGGCTCGCAAAGGAGCGCGGCGCGGTTTTGCTCGCGGTCACGAACGTTCCGTATTCCTCGCTTACCGCACTCGCCGATCATGTCCTGTTGACGGAGGCGGGGCGGGAGATCGCCGTGGCGGCGACCAAGAGTTTCAATGCGCAGCTGCTCGCGCTCTACCGCCTGTGCGGGGCGTTGGCGGGGAAGAAGTACGATTTTTCTCTTCTCCCGTCGCTTGCCTCTCGCGCGGCAGAGGCGGGCGAGGCGGTGCGCGGGTGGACGCCGCACTTTCTCGGGGCGAAGTCGGTATTCTTTTTGGGGCGGGGAGCGGACTATTGCGCCGCGCTCGAGGGCAGTTTGAAACTCAAAGAGATCTCCTATCTTCCGAGCGAAGGCTATGCGGCGGGCGAGCTTAAACACGGCACGCTCGCGCTCGTCGAACCGTCTACGCCCGTCGTCGCCGTCGTCACCTCGGCGCGGCTCGCCGAAAAGACGATGAACGCCGTGCACGAAGCGTACGCCCGCGGCGCAAAAGTCTTTCTCATCACGTCGATAAAGCCGCTTTGCGCGCGCAAGGAGATCACCGCGTCCGTCCTTTTGCCCGACTGCGGGGAAGTCTTTTCGCCCATCCTTTCGGTGATGCCCCTGCAAGCACTCGCCTACTATGTTTCGCTTGCGCGCGGGAACGACCCCGACAAGCCGCGCAACCTCGCAAAGAGCGTCACGGTGGAGTAGAAAATCCAAAAAAGCCGAGCCCCTGCGCCGTTTGGCGCAGGGGCTCGATTCTATATTGCGAAAAAAGTCCGACCGAATGGCAAGCGCGCCCGCGGGGATCAGCCGACGCGTCTTACAAAGGGGTGATAGTCGAGGATCTTGTCGATCTCGGCGAGCGCGTCGTCGGGCAGGCGCAAGCCGTTCGCGGCGGCGTTGCTTTGGAGCTGGGAGGGCTTGCTCGCGCCCGTAATGACGGAGGAGACCTGCCTGTTGCGCAAGATCCACGCGAGGGCGAGCACGGAGAGGGGGACGCCCACGCCGTTCGCCACGGCGAGGAGGCGTTCTACCTTGTCGAGATTTTCTTCGGTGAGAAGATTGTTGATCTGTTTGTCTGCCTGCCACGTTGCGCGCGAGCCCGCGGGCAGAGGCATTCCCTTGCGGTATTTGCCCGTCAGCAGACCCTGCGCGAGGGGGGAGAACGGGGTGACGCCCACGCCGTACCGCTCGCAGATGCCGAGGATCTCGTCCTCGATGTAGCGGTCTACCATATTATATTGGGGTTGGACGACCGAGAGCCCGACAAGACCGTTCTCGCGGGCGATGTGGATGGCTTCGGTAATTTGCACGGGCGACCATTCCGAAACGCCGTAGTAGAGGATCTTCCCCTCTTTCACGAGATCGGACAGCGTTTCCACGGTCTCCTCGATGGGGGTCGTGGGGTCGAAGCGGTGGCAGAAATAGAGGTCGAGATAGTCGAGCCCGAGATTTTTCAAAGAGATCTCGAGCTGTTCTTTGATGTGTTTGCGGGAAAGTCCCCACTCGTTCGCGCCGCGCCCCATGGGGAAGAACACCTTGGAGGAGACGACGTACTCGCTGCGGCGGTGCGCAGAGAGTGCCTTGCCGAGAAACTTTTCCGCCGCGCCGCCCGAGTAGGCGTCGGCGCAGTCGAAGAAATTGACGCCGAGGTCGAACGCGGCGTCCACCGTTTCCTGCGCGATATGACGCGCGTCGGCGTCGGCGAGGTTGGTCACCCAGCTTCCGAGCGCGATCTCCGAGAGTTTAAGCCCATGGCGTCCGAGATTGCGATATTCCATAAAAAACCTCCTGTTTATATGGGTGGATTATAACACAACGCGCAAAAAAAAGCAACCCTGCAGGGTCGCAAACGTTCAAATATTTTCGGGCGGCGGGAGCGGCTCTTTCGCCGTCTCCTTTCGGTACGACCATTTGAGCAGGATGGGCGTGAGGATGGAGGAGAGCAGAATGATGAGAAAGACGAACGGATAGATCGCCTCGCTCACGAGCCCCGCCGAAACGCCGCGTTCGGTGCAGATGAGCACGACCTCGGCGCGAACCATCATGCCGAGCCCCACGCGTACGCTGTCGGCTGCGGAGAACTTGCACAGCCGCGCGCCCACGCCGCATCCGATGAACTTGCCGAGCAGGGCGACGGCGACGAATACGAAGCCGAAGGCGAGGAAAGAGGGGGTAATGCCGTTGAAGCGGAGATTCATGCCGATCGAGGCGAAGAAGATGGGGGAAAAGAAGAGATAGCCCATCGTGTCGACTTTGCTTTCGACGTAGGGCGTTTCGGAGAGCGTCCCGCCGAGCAAGATGCCCGCGACGTACGCGCCCGTGATGTCGGCGACGCCGAAGAGCTTTTCCGCGCCGTACGCGTAGATGAAGCACGCCGCGAGCGAGATGATGGGCACTCTGCGGTTGTGCGGCGCGCGGCGTTCCATGAGGTCGAAGAGTTTGCGCAGTCCCACGCCGAGCGCGATGGCGACGATGAAGAAGAGCACGATCTTGATGGCGACAAGCCCCGCGTTGGGGTTGAACCAATCCCAGCCCGCGTTTTCGCCGCCCGACGAAAAGCCCGTGAGCACGGAGAGAATGACGATGCCGATCACGTCGTCGACGACGGCGGCGGCGACGATGGACGTGCCGACCTTGCTGTCGAGCTTTCCGAGTTCTTTGAGGACGGCGACGGTGACCGAGACCGAAGTTGCGGTGAGGATCGCGCCGTAGAAGAGGTAGGAGAGCAAGCCGCCGTCCGTAAAGAGAAAGGCGACGAGCGCGCCGAGCCCCATGGGGACGACGACGCCGAGCACGGTGATGACGATGGACGCCGCGCCCGTCTGTTTGAGTTTTTTGAGGTCGGTGCCCAGCCCCGTGGAGAACATGATGAGGACGACGCCGATCTTGCTCATCACGCCGATGACGAAATCGACCTGTTCGCCGAAGAAGGCGGTTTGGAGGAAATCCCAAGGGATATAGCGCAGAAGTCCGATGAGGACGCCCGCGAGCAACATTCCGATGACGGCGGGAACGCCGCATTTATGCGCGCCGAGCCCCATGAGTTTTGCGAGAAGCAAGATGAGGGCGAGGGGGAGTAGAAGTTCGAATGCTTGCATGATGACCCCGTTGCACGGCGAAATTGCCGAAAGTCTCCTCTATTATAGTCTTTTTTTCGGGAAACGCAACTTTTTTTCAGGGTTTTTTCGGCGTGTGAATTTTTGTGAAGAGCGGCTTCGGTTTGATATTTTTTTACCTGCGCGCAGGGCGGGAACGCTTGCAATTTGGCGCGCCGTCTGTTATAATGATGTCGATGAACGATTTTCCCCCGATCGACGCGGATACGGCGAAACAAATGAATCCCGTCGTGCTCGCCTTTGTGGGCGACGCGGTATATACGCTCTACGTGCGCCGCGCGCTCGCGCTTTCCTCCGGCTGCAAGACGGGGGAGCTCAACCGCCTTGCGGCGCAGGTCGTCTCCGCGCACGGGCAGAGCGAGACGCTCGAAAAGACGATTTCCCGCTTTACCGAGGAGGAGGCGGCGATCTACCGCCGCGGCAGGAACGCCAAAAAGCCTACGAAAAGCAAAAACGCAACCGTCGCCGAGTACATCCGCTCGACGGGTTTGGAAGCGGTCGTCGGATTTTTGTATCTCACGGGCAGGACGGAGCGCATCCGCGAGCTCTTTTTCGGAGAAGAGACATGAAAACAGAGGGCAGAAACGCCGTTTGGGAACTTCTCAAAACGGATAAAACCATAGAAAAGATCATGATGGAACGGGGCGCGCAGGGCTCGCTCGGCAGGATCTTCGCCGAAGCGCGCAAGCGGGGCGTCCGCGTGCAGTTCGTCGACCGCGCCGTCCTCGACCGCGAGAGCGCGGAAAAGCGGCATCAGGGCGTCATCGCCTATTCCACCGACTTCGTGTACGCCGATCTTTCCGAGATCGCGGGGAGGGACGAAAAGGACAGGCTCGTCGTGCTCTGCGACGGCATCGAGGACGTGCACAACCTCGGCTCGATCCTGCGCGTTGCGGAATGCGCGGGGGCGGCGGGGGTGGTCATTCCCAAGGCGAACGGGGCGAGCGTCACCGAGGCGGTCGTCCGCATTTCGGCGGGGGCGGCGGAGCATATCCCCGTCGCAAAAGCCCCCGTCAACGCCGCCGTCGACGAGCTCAAAGCCCGCGGCTATTGGGTGTACGCGCTCGAAGCGGGCGGCGAGAGCATCTACAAGACCCGCCTTACGGGCAGGATCGCGCTGGTCGTGGGGGGAGAGGACAGCGGCGTGCGGCGGCTGACGCGGGAGAAGTGCGACGGCGTGCTCTCCATTCCGCTGTTCGGAAAGGTCAATTCGCTGAACGCCTCGGTCGCGCTCGGCATTGCGGTTTACGAGGTGGTGCGTGCAAGATCGGACGGATGAAGAGCTTGTCGCATGCGCCGCGGCGGGGGACGCTTCCGCCGCAGAGGAGCTCATGCGCCGCTATAAAGACACGGTGCGCCGCCTTGCGCGCAAGTTCACTTTCGGCATTCTCGCCGAAACGGACGACCTCGTGCAGGAGGGGATGATCGGGCTGTACGCCGCGATCGGCAGTTTCGATCCCGCGGAGGGGAAGAAGTTCAAAAGTTTCGTCTACCCCTGCGTGACCCGCCGTATTTACAGCTATTTGCGGTTTGTCAACCGCAGAAAGATCGGGGGAGAGCGGACGGACGTCGACCCCGAAACCGTCCCCGAGGGAGAGACGCCCGAGGAGCTCTTGCTTGTGGACGAATCGGACGCCGAGTTCCGCTTGCGGCTCATGCGCGCGCTCTCCGATTTCGAGTTCCGCGTCGTAACGATGTATCTCGAAGGCATGAGCTATGCCGACATTTCGGACGCGACGGGGAAGCAGATCAAGAGTATCGACAACGCGCTCACCCGCGCAAAGCGGAAATTGCAACGCGCGTATCGCTGAAAATCACCGCAGAGGAGGCGCGTATGGCGCATTTATCCCTGTATCGAAAATACCGTCCCGACACCTTCGATAAGATCGTGCGGCAGGAGCACGTCGTCCGCGTTCTGCGCAACCAGATCGCGACGGGCGCGGTCGGGCATGCCTATCTCTTTACCGGACCGCGCGGCACGGGCAAGACGAGCGTCGCCCGCATCTTCGCGCGCGCCGTCAACTGCGAGCGTCCCGTAAACGGTTCGCCCTGCGGGACATGCCCTACCTGCGTCGCCCTGAACGATTCGCTCGACATCTCCGAGATCGACGCCGCCTCCAACAACGGCGTGAACGAGATGCGCGACCTGCGCGAAAAGGTGCAATACCCGCCCGTCACGGGCAAATATAAGGTGTATATCGTCGACGAAGTGCATATGCTCACGGACAGCGCGTTCAACGCCCTCTTAAAGACGCTCGAAGAACCGCCCGCCCACGTCATTTTCATTCTCGCGACGACCGAGCCGCAGAAGATCCCCGCGACCATTCTCTCGCGGTGCATGCGCCTCGATTTCAAACTCATTCCCGAGGAGGACTTGAAGGCGCACCTCAAACGCATCTTCGACGAGCTCAAAAAGCCCTATGAAGAGGAGGCGATCGCCGCCATCGCGCGCGCAGGGGCGGGAAGCGACCGCGATATGCTCTCGATCGCCGAGGCGTGTATGGCGTACGACGACAATCTTACCTACGACGTCGTATGCAACGTGCTCGGCGCGGCGGACTTCACCCGCACAGCCCGCCTCGTTTCCGCCATGCTCTCGTCGGATATGCCCTCGGCGATCTCTCTCACCGAAGAGATTCTCGGCGAGGGGAAGTCGGTGGGCGTTTTGCTGCGCGACCTGTTGCAACTGCTGCGCCGCGTCACCGTATGCAAGACGTGCAAAAACGCCGAAAAATTGCTCGCGCTGCCCGCTTCGATGTTTGAAGAGGTCAACAAAATCGCCCGCAAAGCGGACGGCGGCGCGATCCTGCGCGCGACCGAGATCTTGATTACGACCGAGAACGAACTTCGCTTCGTCTCCTCGCCCCGCATTTCGTTGGAGGCGGCGATCATGCGCGTCTCCTATCCGCAGGCAGACGCCTCGGCGGACGCCTTGCTTTTGCGCGTGAAACAGCTCGAAGAGAAGCTCGCCCGCGCGTCCGTTCCCGCGGCTTCGCCCGCGCAGGAAATGCGTCCCGCGGAAGTCCGTCCCGCGCAAGAAACGCGTCCTGCGGAACAGGCGCGTCCCGCGCAAGAAACGCGTCCCGCGCCCGCGGCTTTGGAGGAAGAGGGGGAATTTCCCATGGAAGAGCCCAACTTCGAGGAGTTTTCCATGCCGACCCCCGCGCCCGCGAAGCCTCGTCCCGCGGAGCCGCGTCCCGCGCAAGAAACGCGCCCCGCGCCCGAAGCGCGTCCCATAGAGCCGCACCCCGCGCAACCCGCGCCGTCTGCCTTGGGGATGCCCGCGGAGGTCGCGTTCGGGAAATTCATGCGCGCGTTGCGCAAGACGTCGGCGAACGGCGTGCTGTTTACGATGTGTTCGGATCTCATTGCGAGTTACGACGGGGAGACGCTCGTACTCGGAACGGAGTCGGAGACCATTTACGCGTCTTTGAAGCGGGAGGAGCACCGCGCCGCGATGGAGCGGGCGATGGAGCAGATCGGGATCGCGTCGTTCGACGTGCGCCTCATGCGCGAACCGCCCAAGCCGCGGGACGCGTTGGGAGAGCTCAAAAAGGATTTCGGGGATTACCCCATAGAATTTAAGTCTTAAAGCGACAAGAGGGAGGACAGTATGGCATACGGCAGAAGCGGAAATATGGGCGGCGGCATGCAAAATCTCATGAAGCAGGCACAAAAGATGCAGGAAGAGATGGAGGCGACCGAGAAACTTCTCGACGAATGGGAGATCGTCGGCACGAGCGGCGGCGAAGCCGTCGTGGTCTATATGAACGCCAAAAAGATCATCGACGGGATCGAGATCGACAAGTCGGTCATCGACCCCGAGGACGAGGAACTGCTCGAAGATCTCGT
>CANRJR010000006.1 GCA_947631005.1 uncultured Clostridia bacterium
GCAGATATGCCATAACTATACCATAAAACCGACGGTAAATCAAGTCCGTGCGGAACGAAAAAACAAAAATGGCATTTAGGCGTGAGCTTGTCTATGACAAGCGCGCCGAGCCCGCAAAACCGAAAAAGAAAGTCATCAAAGCCGCGCGAAGCGGTATTCTTTTTGGCTTGCGCCTTTGCCTGTTCGCCCTCCACGGCAAAGATAAGCGGCAAAAGGGTGACGCGGCGGATTGTATTATGACGGAAAAACCGCTCTAAAACGCGACAAATCGGGAAACGTATTGCATTTTTTGTTGCGCCGTGATATAATCGAGCTACAAAACGATCGTCATGCTATAACAGGCAATACGGAGGGCAGTATGAGCAGAAAACAGGAAAAAGAGGAATTGTTGCAATACATCGAGCGCATCCTCGACAAAGACGGCTACGCCGTCGTGGACGTGTGTATCGACAGAGATTCGCTGTACGACCCGTACAGTCTCAAAGGCGAAAAGGATCTGAACGGCGACATCTACAATTACATCGAGGCGCAGACCAACATCATTCCCGCCAACGTGCCGTTGAAGATCCGTCTGCACGGCGACGTCCCCGCGGAGGAACAGGAGGAGATCCGCAAGATCATGCACCGCCACTACACCATGAAATCGTTCGATATTTCGTGGGATAAGATGGCGAATCTCCGCAAGATGATCCTCCTCGCGCTCTTCGGCGCGGCGGTGCTCGCCGTCTATCTCTACCTCGCCATCGTCGGGAAAAACGTGTTTATGTCGGAGATCCTCTCCATTGTCGGCTCGTTCTCCCTGTGGGAAGCGGCGGATTCCTTTTTGTTGGAACGCCCCCACCTGCGCCGCGAGTATAAAAACAACGAGCAGAGTTTGAACCAATGCATCGAATTTGTCCCGACCCAGCCCTCTTCCCGCGCCTGACCCTCTTGTTTACGGCGCGAAGAACATTCATCGAAAACAGCCCGACCTCGCGGCAAACCGCGAGGTCGGGCTGTTTTTAATCTATACCGCGAAGCAAAGTTAAAAGTGCGGTTTTTTGTTCCTGCGTGAGCGTTCGAACCCGCCTCACGAGCTCCTCTTCGTCCCCGTCCGTTTCGTCCGCAAAAAACTCCGCAAGCGTTATTCCGAATGCGCCGCATATTGCCCGAAGCGTCGACAGTTTGGGTTCTGTCCCTCGCGAATATAAGTTGTTCAATGTCGATTGCGTGAGCATCGCTTCCATTGCAAGATAGTTCACCGACCAACCGCGTTCTTTCCGCAACCGTTCGATCTTCTCCATAACGTCCATGCCCGTTCCCCCTCCCGAATTATTTTATAACGGAATTGAGTTAAAAACATAATCGAAAACAGTTGACTTTTTAACTCAAATGGGTTATATTGGAAGAAACGCGGCGTTTATAAAGGAGATCGCAGTTCGCTCATGGGAAAACTTTTCGAAGCACTTGACATTTGCAAAGACGTAATTGTATGGTTTTTCGTTTTCCTACTTCTTTTGGGGTACTTTACCGCCGTGCGAATACGGTGGAGTGCGTTCGCACCGATCGCCGCGCGAAAGCATTTACGGAATCGACCGCAAGGTTGAAAATAAAAAAACGGAGGTACAGTATGAAAAAGAACATTGCCGCATTGGTTCTCGCCATCCTCGGAACGATTTTCGGTGTGATCGGCGCAATCATTTGGGCAGCATGCGCAGATTCTTGCGCGAGCATTGTGGGGACGTCGGTCGGCTATACCATCGGCTTCGTCATCCTTGGGATCGGAGGCGGCGTATTGAGCCTGATCGGCGGGATACAGGCGTACACATGGAAGTCGGCTCGGACGGGTCTGTCCATTCTCGGGCTCATTTTGCAGGTGGGCGCGCTCATTCTGCAATGCGTGTTTGTGGAGGGATTCGTCTTTGTGCTGTCGCTGTGGACGTTGCTTTCCATTCTCATGTGTCTGCTTGCGACCATCTTCGCGGCGCGCACCCCGAAGGAGTAATCCCGCGTGAAACCCTCTTTTACGCTGTTCGGCGTAACGCTCTATCCCTATTCTCTTTTGATGATCGCAGGCGCGGGCGTTTCATTGGGCGTATTTTGCGTCCTATCGTTCCGACGGCATAAAAATTGCTTCGACGAAAACATTTTTGCGATCGAAATGCTGGTCATTGCGGTGGCGGCGGCTTTGCCCGCCGCCATGCTTTTGGATTCTGTTTTCAAATGGATCGAAACGGGGACGTTTCGCTTCGGCGGGGCAACCTTTTACGGCGGTCTGCTCGGCGCGCTTTCGCTTTGGCCGCTTTTGTTACTGTTGAAAAAGCATACCGTTTCGGTATATGAACGGCTGTGCGACGCCGCCCCCGCCATCCCGGCGGGTCATTGCCTCGGGCGCATCGGCTGTTTTTTCGGCGGGTGCTGTTTCGGGAAGCCAACAAACGGGATCTTCGGCGTTATCTTTCCCCCGGGGTCTCTCCCCTACGAATATTATGGCGGCGCGGTTGCCGTCCACCCGACCCAACTTTATGAAGCGGCATATCTCCTGTTGTTGTTCGCCGTACTCCTCGCCTGCGGGAAGAAATACGGCTTCCCTCTTTACTGCGTATTATACGGCATGGGTCGATATGTGATCGAATGCTTTCGCAACGACGACCGCGGCGCGTTCATCCCCTTTCTTTCCCCTGCGCAATTTATCTCGCTGTTGCTGATTTTACTCGGTAGTGTCCTCTTCATCCTGCGTTGGGTGCGAAGCAAGAAACAAATACCATAAAACAGCCCGACCTCGCGGCAAACCGCGAGATCGGGCTTCTGATTTCCGTTGATTCAAATTCTGCCGCAGTCCTCCCCGACCGCGCAAAAACCGTAAAACGCTATACGAGCAGGAGCAGCATGCCCACGCCGTAGCCGAGGAGCGTGCCAACGGCGAGCCCGAGCGCGCCGCAAATGACGCCGGGGGCGATGAGGTCGGGGCGGTTCGCCGCCTTGGCGACGGGCGCGATAAAGGGCGGTCCGTAGACGCCCGCGGTCGAGGTGACGATCGCCGTTGCGCCGTCGACGCGGAAGATTTTGCAGAGCAGGAGATGTAGCAAAATGACGCTCGCTTGCGCGCAGGCGAAGAAGGCGAGCGTCGGAAGGATGTCGCTCAAAAACACCGTCCAGTCGATGCTCATGGAGAGCGCGAGCGAGAACATCAAGATGAGGTACATGCCGAGCGAATACTGCCCCTTGATCTCGCGGATGGGACGGATGAACGAGAAGGCGACGCCGAGCGTCGACACCGAAAGCAAAATATAGAGCAGGTTTTCGCCGACCGTCCCCTCAATGAGAAATTCGAGGAGCGCGCCCACGCCGAGGCATCCGACGGACAGCAAAAACGCACCGACCAGCCGCAAGACGCTCTTCTTGTCTTTGACGGAAAATCCGAACGCGTAGTCGTCCGTTTTGGCGGACAGCTCGCAAGCCGCGGCGTCCTCTTTGCCCTCCTCGAAGGCGGGCGCGGGAAGCGGCTCTTTCTTTTTCCCACGCTTTTTATCGAGAAAGAAAGCGTACACCTTGGGCGCGATGGAGATGAGCAGAAGAAAGTAGATCCCCCCGACGAGGGTGTCCGACACGTTCGCCGCATTCAAAATGTTGCGGGTCTGTTCGACGTCCCGCCCCATCGCGCTTCCCATCGCCGCGCCGATGGCGTTGAGGTTGGGCGTACCGCCCGTATAGAGCCCCACGATCATCGCCGAGAGGTCGGCACTCGGGAAAAAGGAACGCGTGATGAAGAACATGGCGACGGCAACCACGACCGCCGAGACGATGCAAAGAGAATACCCGACCGCCGTCCCCCGCGTGAGCTGTTTGAGCGCGCGCAGGTCGATGGAAAAGAGAATGAGCGGAATGGAGAGGGCGACGAGGATGTAGGCGACCGTCGTCGTAAGCCCCTTGTCGTAGCTCGTCCCCGAAAGTCCGATGGTGGAGAAGGCGAAGCCGATGAGATAGCAACAGGCGATCGCGCCGACCGCGCCGACGATCTTGCTGCGGCGGGTCAGCCATACCACGCCGAACGGCAAAAGGAAGATGCAGAGCAAAGCCAAAACGGTGAGTGCGGTCGTCATAATTCCATCCCGTAGATCCTGAATACTTTTTTGAGCGTGCCGCTCGCGGCTTCCACGTTTTTGCGCGAGACATCGTTGTTTTCCATGATCGTCCCCGCCTCCATGCCGACGATCCCGAGCCGCTTGGTGGTCTTATAGAACTCCTGATAGAGGATAAAGTTGACCCCCTTGTTCTGGTATTCGGGGACGACGTACTGCAAAATGGCGCGCACCGAATTGATTTTGCGTTTGAGGCGCAACATCTTGCAGAGCGAAACGGGATTGATTTTGCCGTTCATGCCGCGGAATACCGTGTTGTAATCGGGGACAGCCATCATCACGCCGACGGGGCGGTCGCCGTCGACGGTACGCACGATGAAAATCAGTTCCTGCCACAAAAAGGTGCGCCAATTTTTGACGATGCGTTCGAGGTCCTCCCGCGTGGGCGCGTCGTCGAAGATGATGTCGTTGGTGGCGGCGAGAATGACCTCGTGCACGTCGTCGATCTCGCGGTCGAGCTTGGAAAAGTCGGCGCAGGAAACATACAGTCCGTACCGCTTCTTTACCTTGTCGGTAACGCGGGTAATGCGCTCCAAATCGTACTTTGCATAGTCGAGATGATAGGAAACGGTGTCGAAATCCTTGTGAAACCCGTATTCCTCCAAAAGACGGGGATAGTAGGGCGGGTTGTAGGAAGTGAGGATCATGGGCTCGGTATCGAAGCCCTCTTTCAAAATGCCGCGGCGGTTGTCGCGGTCGTAGGGAAAATACGTACCCTCGAGATAGGTCGCCCCCGCCTCTTTCAACAGCCGCGCCGCTTCGTCGAAGAGAAGCCGCACGACCCTTTCGTCGTCCACCGTCTCGAAATGCGAAAAAAAGCCGCAACGCGCAATGTGCAACTGTTTGGACGGCTCGACGGTGAACAGCAGCCGCGCCACGTACCGCCCTCCCTGTTCGACGGCAAGCGCGGTGTACGATTGTTCTTTGAGTACCAACTCCACGAGCGTACAGTACAAATCGCGCCGCATATAGGGCACGAACTTACGGTCTCCGCGATAGATCGCGTCCGGCATGGAGACAAACTTTTTCAGCTCGCTTTTCTTTGTCAGACGAATGACCCGCACGGTATTCCTCCCGAAAAGTTTCCTCATTACCGTTAAATTATAACATAAAATTTTCCGTTTGACAATTTTCTTTTGGTGACAATTGTGGGAAATTCCGCTTTTTTCGGATTTTTTTCGGGCAAAAATTACGGATTGACCTATTTGGAATGCGAACAGAAGATCCCAATTTGTCATTTCAATCCGCTTGCTTCAATTCTATCATGTCCTCCCGCGCAGCTTCCAATGTGTCATTTCGAGCAAGCGAGTGAAACGAGCGCGTCGAGAAATCTCCCTTTCGTCGCGACGCGACGCGTTTTGTAAGCCTCCCCTAATGGGAAGGCTTACCTTTTACGTCGGTCGCTCCTCTTCGCGGAAAAATACTTCGTCTTTTTTCGCGATGGAATAAGGAATGGCATTATTGGAAGCGAAGCGGCGTTCTAAATTGTCATTTCGAGCGTAGTCGAGAAATCTCCCTTATTTTTATTTTAAGCCTCATGAACGACCAAGGGGATTTCTCGATTCCGCTTCGCTACACTCGAAATGACAACGGAGCATAAACAATAAGAATAAGGGAGATGTTTCGACACGAGAGCCCGCGTCTTTTCGACGCGGGCTCTCGGCTCAACATGACAAATTGGAAGCACTTTTTTGGCTTCCAAATTACGGCGTTAGGTGGAATTCATTTCCACCGTGCGCGACACAATTTGCGCGAAACCTCGCGCTTATTGTCTTACAGAGCGAACGAGAGGACTAACTTAATTAAAGAGAGAGCTGGTTTCTATCACGAAATTTTGTTTTGGCGAAGCACAAAACAAAATTTGTGAACAAACAAAACGCACGGCGCGCTTTGCGCAACGCGCACGGCACAAGAAAAGAAAATTTGTGAACTCATCTCTCTGCCTCATGAAAATACCGCAGATACGCCTTATGGCAATAGGAACAGACCTGCTCGTCGGTCGCGGGCGTGCCGCCGAAGTCGTACGCGCCGTTGACACGCCAGCCGTTGAGCACGGAGATTTTGAGGGCGTCTTTCGGACAGCCGAAAGCGCACGCCATACACCCGACGCAGGACTTCCCGAACTTCGGCTTGCCGTCTACGATCGTGATATTGTTCTGCGGGCAGAGTTTGGCGCACAAGCCGCATCCGACGCACGCGTCGCCCGCGCGGAATCTCTTCCCGAGAAACGGCATTGCCGTATGCTCGATGCGGAGGGTGAAAGCGACCATCCGTTTGAACACGTTGACGCGCTTTCTCGCGCCCTTGCCCGAGGCGATCTCCTCGGCGTCCCGCGCCGTCCGCAGTTCCGCCGCCCGCTTCATGCGCGCCGCCATCTCATCGGAATGGCGGAAGATGATGTTGTAGGGCATGACATAGCCGTACTCGCCGCGGACGGTGTAGCCCTTTTTGGTGAGGATGCGGCGGGGGGTGATCCCCGACGCGTCGTTGAGGCGAAGTGCCTCGCCCGACGTGCGCATGAGATAGACGGGCGCGTTGCCCGCGGGCAGCTTCTTCAAAAAGGAAAGCATTGCCGTGGGCGCGTTGAACGCGTGCACGGGGTAGCCGAACACGATCGCGTCATGCCCCCCGATCTCGGGCATGGGTGCGTCCTTTTTGATGCGGTACATGTCGGTATGATGCCCCATATTTTGGAGCGACGAAGCCAGCATGTCCGCAACGCGGGCGGTATTTCCCGTTCCCGAAAAGACGCAGAAGAGGACGTTCATTCTTCCCTCCTCTCGGCGTGGGCGCGCCCCTCGCCGTCGACGGTGTAGCGGTAGTTTTCGTCCTTTTCGTGCGAATCGTACCACACCTGCGCATAGAACGGATTGTCTTTGGAGAGACGGTCGAAATCCCACGGCGTGGGCTGACCGCAGACGGGACACCAATGCCCGCCGCGAAGCACCGTATAGGGCGACGCCGCGAACTCGTGTCCGTCGTGACACCGCCAAACGATCTTGGTATAGGCGTCCTGCATGCCCTCCGAGATGACCTCGCCGCCGCGGAACGCCGCCGCCTTTTTCATGTCGTCGATCGTCCACGCCTCCTGCGGCTTGCTCTCGTCGTATCCGTGGTCGAGGAGCACGGCGTTTTCGACGTCGCGCATCCTATCGTAATCGCCGAAGTCGCCCTTGGCGATGAGTTTGTAGTCTTTCCAATTCGAGGACATCTCCCGCGCCGCCTGCAACGAACCGAACGTGGCGATGGCGCGCGCCTCATCCCCGTCCTTGACCCAGCGGCGGGGCGAATTGGGATGTTTGAGGAGACGGCGGAAGAGGAACAGGTCGATGAGCCGCGCGGGAACGAGCTTGCCGAGCGCGTAGATTTTATGCGCCTTGCCGATCTCCCGCCAATACTCGTGCACGCCGTCCCGCTGGAATCCGAACAGAGCTTCGAGCTCGCCGCCGTCGTAAAACCAAAGACCGTGGAAGTTGCGCGCCGCCAGCCAATTCGGCTTGAAGAACTTTTCTGCCGAACCGCCGATGATCGCGAACCCGTCGTTAAAGGTGTCGTATCCCGTCTCCATGCCCTTTTTGCCCGCGCCGATGTTGTAAATCTTTTTCCAGAACCCGTCGATCTCGCCCGCGTTCTCCCGCTCGACGATGCGCTTGACGAGATATCCGCTGTCCCGCGCGCTCACCCATTCGAGCGGCGCGTTGAGCGCGGTATGGAACATCAACCCGTCCGAAATGTTGTTTTTCAGCATGTTGGGATTGAGCATCGCCGTCTGCCGCAACACCGCCCAACAGTCGAGCCCCGCATCCAAACAGTACCGCTCGCCGTACAGCTTGTCCATCGCGTAGTGATCGAACGGGCTCACGAGCAGAGGGTCGCCCACCCTGCCGAACGGGTGCTTTTCGTTGCGGTTGCCGTACAGTGCGACCGTGGAGATGTGAATGTATTTGGGCTGCGGGCTCTGCGCCTTGACGGCGTTCACCATGGCGACCGCCCCGTCGCGGTTGCAGACGCGGCTCGCCGTCGGGTTCGCGTCCGACGCGGGCGGGATGACCGCCGCCATATGGACGACCAGATCCACCCCCTCCACGAGCGCGCGGCAGACCTGTTCGCTTCCGATCGACCCGCGCACGATTTGGATTCTCTCCCGATAGCGGCGCGCGAGCTTGCGCGCGAGTTTGTTGTTCTTCTTTTTGGGCGAAAGCAGTATGCGCACCCATTCCACACAGGACAATTCCAGCGTTTGGCGAAGTGCCTCCGCGCCCATATTTCCGCTTGTCCCCGTCATTGCAATCTTCATGATGATTCCTCTTTCGCGCCCGCTTTCCGCGGTACAGACCGATTATACATTATTTTATATACATTTGTCAACTTCGTAATGGTTTTTTATGACGATTTTTCATGCGATTCTTCTATCGCCGCCTTTCATTCGGAATGAGGTCGGAAACGGGCAGAGAAAAATATGGGAGATTCTTCGCTTCGCGGGCATTGCCCGCTTCGCTCTGAATGACATATCGGAATGCCCGTTCGCTTCTGAAATTCCATTATCGCTTTCATTTTTTCATTGCACCCCTTTTCCGACATGGTATTTCGCCCCGCCCGCGGCTTCTATTTGTAGACCAAGGGCGGCACAAGCCCGCAGGGCGAAGTACCAAGCCGCTTCCCAATATGTCATTTCGCCCCATTTCCCAATTTGTCATTTTACCCGCCGCTTCTTTTTTTGTCATTTCGAGCAAACCGCGATAGCGGCGCGTCGAGAAATCTCCCTTATTTTTATTTTAAGCCTAATCAACGACCGAGGGGATTTTTCGACTTCGGCTCGCTTCGCTCGCCTCCGCTCAAAATGACAGAGAGGGCGGGCGTGCCGACAGGCGTGAAAAATTTTCGGAAATTGCAAACTTTTTTCGTGTCCCCTCTTGATTTTCGGAGAATTTGCGGTATAATGGAAACAGCGGACTGCGCCGCACGCGGACGCGGCATACGCGTAAACTCAATTATAAGGGGTCAAACAATGGAAATTTCTGCAAAAAATATTCGCAATATCGCGGTCGTCGGGCATAGCGGCGAGGGAAAAACGACGCTGTGCGAGGCGATGCTCTTCAACGCGGGCGCGATCGAGCGCATGGGCAAGGTCGACAACGGCACGACGGTATGCGACTTCGACGAACAGGAGATCGCGCGGAAGTCCTCCGTCTCCCTCGCCGTCGCCTACCTGAATTGGAAAGACACCAAGCTCAACCTCATCGACGTTCCCGGGTTCTACGACTTCGAGGGCGAATTTAACGAAGCGATGCGCGCGGCGGGCGCGGCACTCGTCGTGGCCGGCGCGAACGGCGTCGTTACGGTCGGCGCGGAGAAGGCGATCGACCTCTGTCTCAAAGCCAAGAAGCCGCTCGTCGTATTCATCAACGGCATGGACAAGGAAAACGCCGACTACTACGGTACGGTGCGCGCTTTCCAGGAAAAATATAAGGGCAAGATCGCCCCGATCCAGATCCCCATTATGGAGGGAAACAAGATGACGGGCATCGTCAACGCGCTCACGGGCAAGGCGTATCATTTCACCAACGTCGGTCCTGAAGAGATCGCCATCCCCGAAGAATACCGCCGCGACCTCGAAGAGATGCAGCTCGCGCTCATGGAAGCCGCCGCCGAAAACGACGAAGTGCTCCTCGAAAAGTACTTTGAGGACGGCGCGCTCTCCCGCGAGGACACCATCCACGGCATCCGCAAGGGCATCTTCAACATCAACGTCATTCCCGTGATGGCGGGCAGCGCGCTCCTCAACAAGGGCGTAATCAACCTCATGAACGAGATCGTGAAATACATGCCAGAGGCGGCGGAACGCGCCAACCTCTCGGCGACCGACCTCAAAAAGGACGCCGTCGTTTCGATCGGGTGCGAGGAGAACGCTCCCCTCGCGGCGCAGGTGTTCAAGACCGCCGTCGACCCCTTCGTCGGGAAGATGAACTATCTGCGCGTCTGCCGCGGCGTCCTCAAAACGGGAACGGACGTGCTCAACCCCGTCACCAACACGACCGAACGCATCAACTCCCTCTACATCGTGCGCGGCAAGAAGCTCGAACCCGTGAACACGCTCGTCGCGGGAGATATCGGCGCGGTCTCCAAACTCACCGATACGGGCACGGGCGACACCCTCTGCGCGCCCGACGCGCCCGTCCTGTTCGACCCCATCCCTTTCCCCAAGCCCGTGCTCTCCATGGCGGTCTCCGCGACCGTCCGCGGGACGGAGGACAAGGTGTTCGGCGGGCTCAACCGCCTCGCCGAAGAGGACAAGAGCTTTAAGGTCTACAAGAATCCCGACACCAACGAAACGCTCGTGGGCGGGCAGGGCGAAGTCCACCTCGAGATCATCAAGAAGAAATTGAAAGCGAAATTCGGCGCGGACGCGGAATTTACCACCCCCGCCATCGCCTACCGCGAGACCATCCGCTCCACCTCGACCGCCGAGGGCAAATACAAAAAACAGACGGGCGGGCACGGGCAGTACGGTCACTGCAAGATGCGCTTCGAACCCTGCGAAAAGGACTTCGAATTTGCCGAAGAGGTCGTCGGCGGCACAGTTCCCAAGAACTATATCCCCGCCGTCGAAAAGGGCATCATCGAAAGTCTGCCGCACGGCGTCTTGGCGGGCTATCCCGTCATCCGCGTGCGCGCCGTCCTCTTCGACGGAAGCTATCACCCCGTCGACTCCTCCGAAGCCGCCTTCAAAGCCGCCGCGGAACTCGCCTTTAAGGAGGGGATCAAGAACGCCTCCCCCGTCCTCCTCGAACCGCTCTGCCGCTTGAAGATCGCCGTCCCCGAACAGTATGTGGGCGACGTGATGGGCGACCTCAACAAACGCCGCGGCCGCATCATCGGCATGGACGCGCAGGACGGCTTACAGGTGATTACCGCCGAAGCCCCCCAGAGCGAGATCTTGACCTACGCCACTTCCCTCCGCTCCATGACGCAGGGCAGAGGCAAATTCACCGAGAGCTTCGCCCGCTACGAGCAAGCACCCGATTCCGTCTTGCAAGGTCTGAAATGATAGGAAAACGCCCCCGCGCGGGGGCGTTTTATTTTGCGCGCGGGCAGGGAAAACCGCTTGACTTTCCCCGCCCGCAATGCTACAATATTATCTCGCAAGACGAACGCCGCTGTGGTGGAATTGGCAGACGCGCGTCGGCGCAAGCTCCGCGTTGAGCCCTCCCCGCAAGCGGAAAGGGCATGGTCGCTCCGCTGCGCCTCCTTTTCCCAAAAAAGCTCGCTATGCGATCTTTTTCGGGATTCCCCTATTTTAAGTCCCTTGCTTTGTTTTCATAAGCAAGTCGGAAAATGGAATAGTTCAATATAACACGCCGCTGTGGTGGAATTGGCAGACGCGCGTCGGCGCAAGCTCCGCGTTGAGCCCTCCCCGCAAGCGGAAAGGGCATGGTCGCTCCGCTGCGCCTCCTTTTCCCAAAAAAGCTCGCTATGCGATCTTTTTCGGGATCTCCCTATATTTTAAGTCCCTTGCTTTGTTTCCATAAGCGGGTCGGAAAATTGAATAGTTCAATATAACACGCCGCTGTGGTGGAATTGGCAGACGCAAGGGACTTAAAATCCCTCGAACGCGAGTTCGTGTCGGTTCGAGCCCGACCAGCGGCACCACGTCGCAACACGACGTATTTTGCAAGCCCTCGCTATTTAGCAAGGGCTGTGCTTTTTACGTCGGTTGCTCCTTTCCCAAAAAATCTTGCTTTGCAAGATTTTTTGGGAACCCCGATTGTGGTTCGGATTGAATCGGGCTTTTTTGATATAGAAAGCGAGGACAAACCGCCCTCGCCTTTTTGATATCCCATGAAATCAATCTTACTTTCTCCGCTCTTTTTTGGGATATAGATTTTCGGGATCTTTACAATATGTTCGGACGACACTTCCGCAATCGCGGCACACCGTAGCGAAAAGAATGGCTCTGCGCGTTTCGCCGTTGGCAACGCATACTCCGCTGACCATAGAGGAGACGGTGCTTTCTATCAATTCTTCCCCGCCGCAGAACGGGCATTTTTCGATTTTTACTTCTTTCATATGACGCTCCTTTGAATTGCCGATGATCGCTTCCATTGTATCACAGCCGCGAAGCGAAGTCAAACGTTCCGAGAAAAAGCGAGGGCGACCCTCGCTTTCCCACGTTATCAAAAGGCAACTTTTATGCGATCCCGCGCTTCCCGCACACCTCTCATTGCAGGGAATCGACTTTCATGAGGCGGACGATGGCGGCGCGTTCGTTCTCGTCGAGCTTGTTGCGGATGTACTTGATCGTCTCCTCGAGCTGGGGGATCATGACGTACTCCAACGCGTTGACGCGGCGTTTGTTGCGCTCGATCTCGTAGGACAGCAGCCGCACCGCCTTTTCGACTTCGGCAAGGCGCAGAAGTTTGGGCAGCAGCGCGGCGACCATGCGCACCGAACCGTCCGCCTCGCTCGTGATCTCCGAAAAGGCGTAGGGAAGCGCGGACGACGCGCTCTCGTTTAAGGTGATCTTGGGCGCGTCGATGCCCATGATGCTCTCCGTTCCGCAGTCGGCGCGGACCGCCGTCGCGGGCATACAAAACGCCGCCGCCTGCACATAGGGCGGCGTGAGCGCGCCCGCGAGCGCGAACTGTTTCAATGCGGCGGCAAGGTCGTCCTCCACCTCGTCGCGCAGACGTTTATCCTCGCGCAAGAGCACGGTAAAGCGGCGCACCATCTCGTCCGACTTGTCTTTGAGCAGTTTGTGTCCGCGGACCGCCGTCGTGAGGCGCGCTTTGAGCTTTTTGAGCTCCATTCGCGTTGGATTTACATTCAGTCTTGCCATAGTTCTCCGCGCCCCCATGCCCCTCTCCCGCCCCCATGTCCGAAGTCGGAACGGGGACGCCATGTCCGAAAATCAAGACGCAATCGCGGACATGGGTGGGTCGTTGGTTATTCTTCGCTCTCTTTCAGGTACTTTTCGAGATATTCCGTGCGGATGCGTTTCAATTCGCTCTTCGGCAAAATTCTCAACAGCTCCCAGCCGATGTCGAGGGTCTCCTCGATCGTCCTGTCCGTCTCGAATCCTTGGTCGATATACCGCGCCTCGAAGGCTTCGGCGAACTTCGCGTACAGCTTATCGACGTCGGAGAGAGCCGCCTCGCCGAGGATGGCGGAGAGCTCCTTGCTCTCCTTTCCGCGCGCGTACGCCGCGAAGAGCTGGTTCATGGTGTCGGCGTGGTCCTCCCGCGTCTTGCCCGCGCCGATGCCCTTGTCTTTGAGACGGGAGAGGGAGGGAAGAACGTCGATGGGCGGATTGACGCCCTTTTTGTAGAGGTCGCGCGAGAGAATGATCTGCCCCTCGGTGATGTAGCCCGTGAGGTCGGGAATGGGGTGGGTCTTGTCGTCCTCGGGCATGGTGAGAATGGGGATCTGGGTGATCGAGCCTTTCGAGCCGCGGATGCGCCCCGCCCGCTCGTAGAGAGAGGCGAGGTCGGTGTAGAGATAGCCGGGATAGCCGCGCCGCCCTGGGATCTCCCGCCGCGCCGCCGAGACCTCCCGCAACGCTTCGGCGTAGTTGGTGATGTCCGTCATGATGACGAGGACGTGCATATCGCAGTCGAACGCGAGGTATTCGGCGCAGGTGAGAGCGATGCGGGGGGTTGCGATGCGCTCGACCGCGGGGTCGTCCGCAAGGTTGGTGAACAGCACCGTCCGCTCGATCGCGCCCGTGCGCTTGAAGTCGTCGATGAAGAATTGCGCCTCTTCGAACGTGATGCCGATGGCGGCGAACACGACGGCGAAATTCCCGTCCGAGCCGCGCACTTTCGCCTGCCGCGCGATCTGCGCCGCGAGCTCGGCATGCGGCAGTCCGCTCATCGAGAATACGGGCAGTTTTTGCCCGCGGACGAGCGTATTCAGCCCGTCGATCGCGGAGACGCCCGTTTGGATGAACTCGTTGGGATAGTCGCGGGCGGCGGGGTTGATGGGCTCGCCGTTGACGTCGAGCAGTTTGTCGGGGATGACGGGAACGCCGCCGTCGCGGGGGTTGCCCATGCCGTCGAACACCCTGCCGAGCATGTCTTTGGAGACGGCGAGCTGTTGGGCGTGCCCCAAAAAGCGCGCCTTGGACGTGGCGATCTGCAATCCCTGCGCGTTCTCGAAGAGCTGGACGACCGCCTTGTCGCGGTCGATTTCGAGCACCTTTCCCCTGCGCACCTCGCCGTTTTTGCATACGATCTCCACGAGTTCGTTGTAGGTCACTCCCTCGACGCCCTCGACGAGCATCAAAGGCCCTACGACCTCGCGAATGGTTTTATATTCCTTATACATCGCCGTCTCCCCCCAAAAGCGACTTGATCTCCGCGCTCATCTCGCCGATGAGGTCGTCGAACGCGGAAAGTTCGTCCTCCGAAATGTATTTCGCCCGCCCGATCTTCTCCATAAACGGACATTTGAGGACGTCGTCGAGGGCGACGAACCGCGAGACGGCTTGCTCGGAGAGCGTGTAGAATTGATAGATGGTGAGCAGCATTAAGAGCTGTTTGCGCAACGACGTGTAGGTGTCCGTTTCGTGGAAGGCGTTCTGGTGAAGATAGTCCTCGCGGATCATCTTTGCCGTCTCCATGACGAGACGGTCGCGCGAGGAGAGCGCGTCCATGCCGACGAGACGGACGATCTCGTCGAGCGCAGCCTCCTCCTGCAAGGTCGTCATGGCGAATTGGCGGTATTTGAAGAAGCCCTTGCCCACGTTCGCGTCGTACCAACCTTTCATCCTGTCGGCGTAGAGCGAATAGCTGATGAGCCAGTCGATCGCGGGGAAATGCCGCTTGTAGGCGAGGGAAGCCGAGAGTCCCCAGAATACCTTGACGATGCGCAAGGTCGCCTGCGAGACGGGCTCGGAGAGATCGCCGCCGGGGGGCGAGACCGCGCCGATCGCGGTGACCGAACCCGTCCGCTCCTCCCGTCCGAGCAGGCGGACGACGCCCGCGCGCTCGTAAAATTCGGCGAGGCGGCTCGCAAGATAGGCGGGATAGCCCTCGTCGCCCGGCATCTCTTCGAGTCGGCCGCTCATTTCGCGCAACGCCTCCGCCCAGCGCGAGGTGGAATCCGCCATGATCGCGACGTTATATCCCATGTCGCGGTAGTATTCGGCGATGGTGATCCCCGTATAGATGGAGGCTTCACGCGCCGCGACGGGCATATCCGACGTGTTCGCGATGAGCACCGTCCGCTTCATCAGCGGCTCGCCCGTCTTGGGATCTTTGAGGGCGGGAAATTCGTTCAGAACGTCGGTCATTTCGTTGCCGCGCTCCCCGCACCCGATATACACGATGATGTCCGCGTCCGCCCACTTGGCGAGCTGGTGCTGGACGACCGTCTTTCCGCTCCCGAACGGTCCCGGGACTGCCGCCACGCCGCCGCGGGCGATGGGGAAGAGGGTGTCGATGACCCGCTGTCCCGTGACCATGGGGCGATCGGGCGAGAATTTTTCGCGGTACGGTCTGCCCTTGCGGACGGGCCACTTGCGCAGCATGGCGACGGGCTCTTGCCCCCGCTCCGTTTGGATGACGGCGATGGGATCGACGATGGTAAAGTCGCCCGCTTCGATGGAGACGAGCGTGCCGCGCATGCCGTTTGGCACGAGGACGCGGTGCTCGACGATCTCGGTCTCCTGCACGACGCCGAGGACGTCCCCCTCCTCCACTTCGTCGCCCGCCTTGGCGGTGGGTGTGAACGTCCACTTTTTCTCGCGGTTGAGCGGATCGACCGAAACGCCGCGCGAAATGCGGCTTCCGTATCGGAAGGCGATCGCCGTGAGCGGACGCTGGATGCCGTCGAAAATGCTCGTGAGCAGCCCCGGCGCGAGCTCCGCGGAGAGCGGCTCGCCCGTGGACACGACGTCCTCCCCCGGTCCGAGCCCCGAGGTCTCCTCATACACCTGTATGGACGCCTTGTCGCCCCGCAGTTCGATGATCTCGCCGACGAGCTGTTTTTCCGAGACGCGCACGACGTCGTAAAGTTTTGCGTCCGCCATGTTTTCGGCGACGATGAGCGGACCGGAAATTTTTACCGTTTTTCCTATTTTACCAACCATATCGACCCTTTATAGCTCTTTTCTATGTTACTATTTGCGGAACAGGATATCGACGCCGAGCGCGCGCTCCATCGAATCCTTCAAAAACGCCTCGCCGTATCCCCTCTCCTTGCCCGTGGGAATGGGCAGGACGACGGGATATGCCGCCTCGTCGAACCGCTTCAACAGATCTTGCAGGGGAGCGGCGTACTCCTCCGACAAAAACACGACGGGATAGTCGTGCGCGACCCTGCGCAACGTCTCCCGCGCCGACCGCTCGTCGGCGGCGGGGAAAGCCGCCACCCCCGCGGCTTGGAATACCGAAACCGTTTCATAAGGTCCGACGACCGCGATCTTGCCCTGCATCACTTGCCTCCCGTGAGACGTTTTTCGATCTCTTCCGCCCGTACGCCCGCCCGCAACGACGCGAGCACGGCGCGCACGTTTCTGATCTCCGCGCGGCGGCGAAAGACGTAATACAAAAAGGGTTCTCTCCCCTCGAGCCCGTAGCGGCGTCCGGAAAAGTACTTCTCCTCGAAACTCTCCATTCTCCGCTCCGCCGCGGTGAACGGCGGCTCTGTGAGGCACGCCTTGTAAAATTCGCGGTAGGGCGTCCCCGCGAGCGCGCCCGCCCGCGCTTCGGGATCTTGCGAGACGATCGCAAAGAGCTGTTCCTTTGCCAGCGTCCCGCCCGCGATCCGAAATTTTTCCGCGTCGTCTTGGGTTTGCGCGCGGCACGCGGTGAGGATATTCGTCATATCCACGCGCGCCCGCAACAGCCGTTTGAGCGGGGGACGCTTTGCGCAGACGCGAAAGAGATATCCGTACATCGCGTTGTCGTACGCCGCGCCGATCTCCGCACCCGACGCTTCCGCGGAAAGGGCGGGGACGGGCAGCTTGCCCGCATGCAACCGCTCTTCAAGCTCCCCGATTTCCATGAGCCCCGTGGGGGCGAGCATGGGCGCGGGGTCGACGCCGAGCCGTTTTGCCTTTTCGAGTGCTTTCCAATTATGGAAGTCGCGCGGGGCGAGAAAATACGCCTTGTCCGCCGCGGTGGGGGCGTATTCGCGGATGAACGTGTCGAGCGCGGCTTCCTCTTCGGCGACGGGGTCATCGCCCGAGCCGAAGCCGCTCTCCGCGAGCACGCGGCGCGCCTCCTCCTCGCGCATGGCGGGAAGCAAATAGATCTTGTCGCCGAGCAGTCTCCCCTCTTTTACGGCGATCACGCCGTTTGTGTACACGGTAGCGTATCCCATCAACGGTCTCCGAACAGGGTGCGCGCGATCTCCGCCTGATGCGTTTCGCGGTCGGCGGCAAGCAGGGCGGGGAAACTCACGTCCTTATCCGAACGCTCCCCGCGCAACAAAAATCCTCCGCGCACGTCCTCCCGCTCCTGCGAGACGGCGAGCTTTTTCTCCCGCACGACGGGAAGCGCGGCTACCTCGTCGGCATACGCAAAGCCCGAGGAGAACACGATCTCGTCCCCCTCCTCCGCATACGCCTGCAAGAGCTTTTCGTAGAGCAAGACCGACTCGCGGCGGTCGAGGACCAACAGCGCGGCGAGCGCGCGAAGATAGACGGCGTCGATCACGCGCCGTTTTTCGGCGAGGCGGATCTTGGCGGAATCCAGCCGCGCCATCGCCGCTTTGCCATCGCGGATGCGCGCGCCCTGCTCCTCGGCTTCCCGTTCCGCCTCCGCGCGTTCCCGTTCGCAACGCGCTTCCGCGGCGGCGCGGATCTCTTCCCCGCGCTGTTTTGCGGCGCAGACGACGGTCTCCGCTTCGGCTTGGGCGTCCGAGAGGATGCGCTCAACGATCTCTTCTTTCCCCATAACTCAAATCCTGATGACGAGAAGCAGGGAGATGACGAGCCCCAAAAGCGCGTAGAACTCGATCATCGCGGGACCCATGGCGACTTTGAAGCCCAGATCCTGCTTCGCCGCCGCGTAGATGCAGTTGACCGCCGCCTTCGCCTGAAAGAAGGCGGAGACGAAGCCCGAGATCGCCATGGGCAGGCAAGCGGCAAACACCGCCCAGCCCTGCGCGGTCGCCTGCGCCGCCTCGGTCACTTCGAGAAGCGCGCCGATCTTGTTCGTGGCGAGGATCGCGATGAGGAAGCCGTAGAGCCCCTGCGTCGCGGGGAGAAGCATGAGGACGATGAGCTTGCCGAACTTCTTCGGGTTTTCGCCGAGGACGCCCGCCGTCGCGCTCGCCGTCTTATAAAGACCGAGCCCCGACCCCACGCCGCAGAGGACCACGCAAAGCGCGATCCCGATGATGGCAACCACTACTCCGGTTGTGTACATAAAAAACCTCCGTATATTAGCCTTACGCCGCATGCGGCGCATTCTTCATTCCACATGATTCTTCCAAAAAGATATATTTGGCATGCGAGCCGAGCGGCTCGAACAGTCTCCCCTCCCCCTCGTAGAACCTGCCGAAGAACTCCACATACTGCAAGCGCGCCGTGTGAATGTACGCGCCGAGCAGCCCGATCGCGAGGTTAAAGACGTGCCCCACGACGAGGAGAACAGGTCCGAGCACGACGAGCGCAGAGCCCGAGGTAAGAAATTGCAGGGAATAATCCGAAATGACCTGCGCGATCACCGCGCCCGTCAGCATGAGCCCGTAGAGACGGATGTAACTCAATACGTCGGTGAAATAATTGATGAGCCCGTAGAGCGAGCCGAATCCCTTGGCGAACTTCCCCAAAAATTTTTCGTGCCGACCCGCCGTAAAGATCGCAACGACGAGCGACGCGCCCGCCGTGATCCCGCCGACCGTTGCGAGTACGGGGACGCCGAAGTCCTCCGTGAGCCCGACGACGGCGCACAGCGCGCCGAGCGAAAATATCGCCCAAACCAGCCCGTCGAATACGCCGTCCCACACCCGTTTGCGGTGCACGCACTGCGCGAATTTGCAAACATAGCCCGCGCAGAGCTGAAAGATCCCGAGCAGCAGCGCGATGATGAGCACCGCGGGCAGTTCGATGCCCGCAAGCGAATACATCGCCGTCTGCGCGTCGGGCATCACCGTAAAGGGCAGAACGCGCTCGCCGAACAGCGAATTGAACAAAAATCCCCAAAGTATGGCGAACACGCCGCCGACGCCGAACAAGCCGCCGAGGCTCTTGATCCCCCCGCGCTTTTTCTTCCAAAGGAAAAAGCCGCCCGCCGCCATCATGAGCCCGTACCCGATATCCGCCATGATGAAGCCCAAAAACAGGCTGTAAAAGAAAGACATCACGGCGTTGGGGTCGAGCTCCCTTGCGTTCGGAGCGGAATACATGTTGGTGACCGTTTCGAAGTTGGCGACGACGGGATTGTTGCGCGTGAGCGTGGGGACGAACTCGTCCTCCGCGGGCTCGGAAAATTCCCAATACAGCGGAACGCCGAGCGTGGAAAGCGCGTCTTTTACCCGCTCTTCCCCGTCGGCGGGGACGAACGCCTCCATAAAGACGACGTGCGCGGTCGCGCGCATCTTCTCGGACGCCTGCGCCTTTTCGAGCGCGAATCCCACATAGTCGCAGTAGATCTTGAACGGACGAAGCTCTTCGGAGAGCGCGGCGAGCGCGTCTGTCGCCGCCCGTTCTCTCTCCCTCTGCGCGCCGAGTTCCGCTTGGAGGGAGGCGGCGCGTTCCGCGCCCGTCCCGTCCTCCCGATAGGGACACGCCGCAAAGGCGGCGGAAAGCAGTCGTCCTACCGCCTCGTCTACGCTTGTATGGCAGACGACAAAGAGAAGCGTCCCCTCCGCCGTAAAGGCGGCTTCGTATGCCGCGAGCGGGATCTCGTCGAGCCCCGCTTTGAGCGCGTCCCACGCGGCTGCCCCCACGAGCCCGTACCGCGCGACGGTGTGCTTGGTGTTGCGGCAGGAGGAAAAGCGAAAATCGGACGCCGTATAGGGCGCGACGGCGGCGATCTCCCGCGTCAGCCGCGCGATCTCCCCCTCGGCGGCGGCTTTCTCCGCCGTGAGCGACTTGACGTCCGCGATCACTTCGTCTGCCCGCGCGCGGTAATCCGCCGCGGCGACAAATTCCGAATAGGAGACCCCGAACCCGTCTTTGAGCCCGTCGACATGCTCCTTTTTCCCGCGCGGGGCGTAAGAGGAGATCACCGCGAGCGCGCCTTCGAGCGAGGCAAGATAGGCTGAAAGTTCCTCCTTGTCGGAGGCGAGCGGCGTCGTCGCGTCGTTTTCGGCGTGCTCCTTGATCTCTGCGGCGCGCGTACGTTCGAGCGCGTTGAGGACGGCGTCGCGGTCGTAAGAGAGGACGGCGAGATGAAGTTTTTTCATCCCGACGATCATTTCACGATCCTCCCGACGACGGCGGCGACGTATGCGCCGAGGTGCTCCATACGCGCCTCCGCGTCGGCGCGCGCCTCTTTCTGTACGGTTTCGATCTCCTTGCGGTACAGCTCGTCCGCATCCCTCCGCGCCTGTTGCACGATCTCTTCCGTACGTTCCGCGCACGCCGCCCCCGACGCCGCCCCGAGTTCGATGGCGTATTTCTCGGCTTCCGACACAAGCGTTTCCGCCTGCGTCTCCGCCGTCTGTTTGATTTCAGCCGCCCGCGCTTCCGCTTCCGCGACGGCGGCGATGATCCCGTCTCCCATCTGCCCGTCCTTATCCTTATTATTATACCCCGTTTTCGCCCGACTTGTCAAAAACGTTTTAATCTTTCGGTTGCTTTCTCTGTTCTTCGAGCGCGTCGCGGAAGGCTTGCGCCAGCCCCTCTTTGATCTCGGAAAGATGCGCGTTCTCGGAGGGCTCGTAGAGCTTTTTCCACCCGCAAAACGCGCTCGGACAGCGGGTAAAGACGCACTTCTTTTCGAAATCGTCGGCGTCAGAACAATACAGCCAGAAGAAATCCACTTTCTTGAACTGCGGGTTCTCGCGCAAAAGTTCCTTAATCGCCTTGCGCGTATATTGGGACTGCACGTCGCCGTTCAAAAAGATGCGCATCCGCCTGTCGTACAACGCTTGCGCCTCGGCTTTTTGTTCGCGCTCCCGCTCCAACCGCTCCTGTTCTTCGCGCGCCGCCCGCGCTTCGTCCTCGGGCGTGATCCAATTTGCGGTCTCCTCCTTGGGAACGTGCGTGTGCACGGGCCGTCCGTCGGGATTCCAATCGCAAAAGACTTCTTCCTCGCGATACACCGTCGTCGAAGTAAACGAGCCGCCCGAGCGGTGAAAGTTGAACGCGTCGTCCTCGGGCGTCACTATCTCGTAACTCACCGTCTCCTTGCGCATGCCGTACACCCAGCCCTCCTGCGGCGCGTCCTCGCAGTAGATCTCCAAATTGCCGCACCCGCGGAACGCGTCCCGCCCGATGACGGCGACCGACTTCGGAATGTAGATCTTATGAAGGCGCATGCTGTCCATGAACGCCTCTTTCCCGATCTCGGTCACGCCGTCGGGGATCACATAGTCGCGATAGCGCGTCTGACGCGCCATCTCCCGATCGCCGATCTTCGTATCCGACATCTCGCACCTCCCCGTTCGCGGCGTTCCCCGCCGCCGCTTCTTTTTTGTGTTTGGCGCGGCATTCCCCGCCGCGGTTTTTCGTACCTTTCGATTATATCACACTGCCGCAAAAAACGCAAGCGTCATCGGAGATTCCCCGTGCGATTTTCGTGTCCCACGCATTGCCCGAATCGCTTCGCATTTCCCATTCCAGCCCTTGCTTCTTTTGTCATGCGGAACGGCATGTTAGAAGCGAAAGGACATTCTAAAATAAACGAGCATTCTAAAAACGAGCATTCTAAATTGTCATTTCGACCTATTTCCCAATATGTCATTTCGAGTGAAGCGAAGCGGAATCGAGAAATCTCCCTTATTTTTATTCCAAGCCTCATCAACGACCAAGGGGATTTCTCCGCTTCGCGGGCTTCGCCCGCTACGGTCAAAATGACAGGGAGGACGGGACGTATCGCTTGGGCACGGGCGGGGAAAAGCTCGCGCCGCGGGCATGGGCGAAATCAAACAAGCGCGCGCCGCGGGCATGGTGGGGAAAAGCGCGTCCCACAAACATGGGTGTGTTCAAAGCGCGCCACGCGGACATGGGTGGGTTCAAAACCAGAAAACGGGGCGCATGTCTCGGACATGGGTGGGGTTTATGACAAAATCACTTTGTACAAATCACTTTGTACAAAACTTTTCTTCCAACTCAACTTGTACAATTCGTTTTGTACAAAACTTCTTTTCAACTCAACTTGTACAAAACCGTTTGTACAAATTATCTGCCCGTGCAGGGAATGAGGATGAGCGGCACAAGCATCTCCTGCGGGGTGAGCGAGGTGTGGTGTCCCTTGAAATCGTGGGCGCGCGGGGTGAGCTTTAAGGTCTTGTGCGTCGTGCCGACGGCGATGTAGTCGCCGAGCAATTTCGCATGCTCCCCCCTGCCGCCGAAGTAGTTTTCTTCGATGAGCTCCTCCACGTCCTTCAACAGAAAGTCCTCGCCGTACGTTTCGCGAAATCTTTGGCAAAATTCCGCGCGGCGGCCCGCCTTCACCTTAAACGCCCCCGCCCGCGCTTCGAGATAGGGCGGACGGTCGAGCAAGGCGATCAGCGCGTCGTCGCGGTAGATCTCCGCGCTCCCGTCGATATCGGTCTGTCCGTGGTCCGCCGTCACGATGAGGAGGGTATCGCAAAGAGTGGAAGCGAGCCGCTCGACGCCGCGGTCGATCATTTCGATCGCGCGCTTCGCCTCTTCGGAGGTCACGCCGAAGCGGTGCATGGTGGAATCGGGCTCGGTGCAGTAGGCGTACACGAACTGCTTGCCCGCCTTGGCGCACACCGTTTGAATGAGGGGAAACATCTCCTCGGGCGTGTTCCAAACGTACCTGTTTTGCTCGTCCTCCCAAAATGCGGGGACGACGACGTTCGCCGTATATTCCCCCCCGAGCCGCCTGTAAAAGGGAACGACGGGGAGCGTCTTGCGCACATAGCCCCGCCCGATCGATTCCCCCGTGCGCGAATCGACGTCCAAAAAGATGTCGACGGCGCGCCCGAGTTCCTCGAAATACAAGCTCCAACCGAACCAGCCGTGCTCCATGGGATAGGCGTTCGTCTGAACGGTCGTCGTCGCGTTGGTGGTGGTGGAGGGAAAGACCGAGGTCAACACCTGCTTGACGTTCTTCCGCAAAAAGCTGTTTTCGGGCAGCGCGGAGAGCGGGTGCGTCCCCATGCCGTCCGCGAGCAGCAGAACCACGTTTTTATATCCCTTTTTAAGCTCGGCGGCAAGCTCGGGCAACACGGGTTTTTCGCTCGGACAGCCCAAAAACTGCGCGAGCGTTGCCGAGACGTTGACGATGTTCTGCGTAAAATCGGGTTTGATGAATTGCATGGCGTTCTCCTCATTTCGGTTTTTCCGACGGCTTTGACGACGGTTTTCCGACGGTTTTTTACGTTTTACGGAAAGTTGTTCAAAATTTTTCTATAAAAAGGGGCGCGCCGCAAGACGCCCCCTTGTATCAATAGAGAAGTTGTGCGTCGTCGGGCAGCGTCAGCACGCCCCCCGCGCCCTTTTCGCCGCGTACCGAAAAGGTCTCCTCGTGCCAGCCCGTACGCGGGATGAGGTAGACGCGTTTGCCCTGCCAGCGTCCCTCCGCCTCGGCGCGCAGATACCGTTCGCGGAGCACGGTGCGCATGAGTTCGGCGTTGAGCTCGACGATCACGGCGGGATAGCCCTCTGCCAAGACGTCGGCGATCGCCGTACGCAGGCGCATCGCCATGTACACGTCGGAATACACAAATCCCTGCCGCGTGCAATGGGGGCACGGTTTGAGCATGAGCGAGCCGATCTCGCTCGACGTGCGCTTGCGCGTGAAGAGCGCGACGCAGAGTTCGCTCATCGGAAGCGTCCGGCATTTGGACTTGTCGGCGGACAACGCCTCCGCGAGGGCGCGGTCGACGGCGAGCCTGTGCTCCTCCTCCGCCATGTCGATAAAGTCGACGGCGACGATCCCGCCGATGTTGCGCAGACGGACCTGCCGCGCGATCTCCCGCGCGGCGAGCAGGTTGGTTTCGAACACCGTGCTTTCGAGGTCGCTGTCCCCCGTATATTTGCCCGTATTCACGTCGATGACCGTCATGGCTTCGGTGCGGTCGACGACGATATACCCGCCGTTTTCGAGATCGGCGCGGCGGTCGACGAGGGCGTAGATCTGTTCGGAGAGCCCATAGTGGGCGAACATGGCGCGCTTGCCCGTATAGAGCGAGACTTTCTTTTCGTTGAAGTCGCCGCGCAGACGCGCGAGCTGTAAGATCTTTTCGTAGAGAGCGCGGTCGCCGACGTGGATGCGAGTGACGCCGCCGCCCAAGGAATCGCGCATCACCTTGACGGGCAATTCGTATTCGCGGTACACCGCCGTCCCCACGGGCGCGCTCTTCGCCTGTTCGAGTACGGCGCGGTACATGCGTTTGAGGTATTCGCTCTCCGTTTTGAGATGTCGCTTGGTCGCCGTCTCCGCCGCCGTGCGGACGATAAATCCCTGCCCCTCTTCGCGGTATTTTTCCGCCTCTTTCAAGAGACGTTCGCGGACGGCGGGGTCGGTGATCTTGCGGGAGATGCCCAAAAAGTCGGTCTGGGGGAGGAAGATAAGGTTTTTGCCGACGAACGAGAGGTCGCAGGTGACCTTTGCGCCCTTGTTTCCGCGGGCGGGTTTTACGAGCTGGACCAAGATCTCGTCGCCCTCTTTGAGCGCGGGATGTTCGCGCACGTTGCCCTCGCCGTCGTAGGTGGAAAAGCGCGCGCCGCTCTCGTCGAGCGGCAGGTAGCAATTCTTCTCCATGCCGCACGAAATAAACGCCGCCTGCATTCCCACGACGACGTTGGCGACCTGACCTTTATAGATGTTGCCGAGGATCTCGCCGCCGTGTTCGTTCTCCGCGCCCACTTCGACGATCTTCCCGTCCTCCGCATATACGACCATCTGCGCGCCGCAGAAGCGGTCGAAAAACCATTCCTTTTTCATCTCCGACCCCAAACCCGTACACGGGGTTGGAATCATTGTATCATATCTCGCGGAAAATTGCAAACCTTTTCTACGCTATAAAACGCTCAAAAAATTTTTCAGAGGGACGTCGTATCCCTCCTTTTCGAGCGCGAACAACAGTTCCTCTTCGCCGAGCTCCCCCAAAAATTCCCCCTTGTCGAACAACAGCAGTGTAAGGTATCTGTCCTCGCTGAAATACCGCAAAACGGCGTTCCCCGTGAGCGACCCATCGACCGCGACCCGCCGCTCCTCCGCGCCGTGCGAAAAATCGCGCCGACGGGGCAGGGGGACGCGCGCATACCGCCCTCCGCCGAACCCGCCCGCGGCGAGCAAAACGGCGAAGGCGAGCGCGGTGAAAGCGGGCTTATGAAAGCAGCTGTACACAAAATACCCGAGTGCCGCCGCGGCGATCAAAAGGCTCGCGGCGCGGCAGATCGCGCGGGCGCGCCGCTCTTTGAGCGGGGAGAGCAGGAGATACAGCACCCGCCCGCCGTCGAGCGGATAGGCGGGGAGGAGGTTGACGAAAAACAACGAAAAGGAGACGGCGGCGGCGAGCTCGGTGAACGGATAGCTCTCGGGATACATCCACCACAGCGCGACGAAAAAGATTCCCGTTGCGAGGTTGCAGAGCGGTCCTGCGAGCAATACCCAGAGCTCCTCCCGCTTGGGAATGCCGCCGAGGTCTCCCGAAACGACCGCGCCGTACGGCATGAGTACGACGCGGTCGAGGGTATATCCGTAGCGTTTGGCGGCGATCGCGTGCGCGCATTCGTGTTCGAGTGCGGCGAGCACGGCGGCAAGGAAGATCCAGAGCGTCCCCGTCAGCGCGCAAAGCACGCCCGTGATGAGACAGAGCGGATGGACGGAGAGCTTTTTCAGCTCCAAGAGATCCCCGCGTCTCCGACCGAATAGCAGTTGAGCAGGCTCTCGCCCTCATAGAACATGACGCGCACCGCGCCTTCGCCGTCGGAATGGGCGATGGGAATGTTGGGACGGACGGTCTCCCCCACGGCGGGATATACGTCGTCGAGCCCGCTTATAATGGTGGAAAAGGTGTCCGAATGGCGAATGCGGACGGAATATCCCGTCGCCGCGTCTCCCGTCACCGAAAGGACGGTCCCCGCGACGGGCGCGTACACCGAACAGTCGGCGGTAAAGCTCATCACGCCCGTGTCCGATACGGTGACTTCGGCGTCCACAAAGTCGTTGACGACGGGGGAGAGGGTGAAGTCGGCATAGGTGCGCGTGTCCGCCTGCGCCGCCGTGTTGCCGTGGAACAGCCCGCGGACAAAGGTATTGATGGCACTGTCCGTCAAAAAGAGATTGGTCAAAAAGATGGCGGCGCACAGGGCGCATACGGCGATAAACTCGCCGATGAGAATGCGGCGGGCGACTTTCGACCCCTTCTTTTCCTTGACGGCGCGCTCGATCGTTCGGCTCTCCGCATAGGCGGGATCTCCCGTTTCGAGGCGGTCGTTCACCTTGTCGACCACCTCGTCGGACATCTCCCGTCCCTTGCGGCGGCGTTCGCGGCGGTTGACCGTCACCGTCTCGACGGGAATTTCCAACATTTCGGCATAATTGAGTTCTTCATTCATTTCGACACCTCTTTGCGATTTGTCCCGGGCGTCTTTTGCACGGGCTATTGTAATGTATGCCGCCGTCCGTCCGAATAGAAGAAAAAAACGCTGTCGAATGCGCACGACAGCGTGAAAAAATCCGAAAAGTATGCCGAATAACCGTTACGCCTCCAAACAGCGCAGGAGCGTGCGGACGGCAAAGCCGACCTCCTCCTCCGTCGTCTCCGCGCCGAACGAAAACCGTATCCCCTTTTGCGCCGTCTCCCGCGAACGCCCCATCGCGAGCATGACGTGCGACGGATAGGAGGCGTGCGCCGAACAAGCCGCGCCCCCCGAACAGGCAACGCCGTTCAGATCGAGACGGTTCAAAAGCGCGCCGTCCGCCCGCGGAAACGTGAGATGGGAGATGTTGGGCGCGCGCTCCGCGCCGTCGATCACCGTGTCGGGCAGAGCCGCTTTCACCGCCCGCTCGAACCCGTCGCGCAGACGCCGCATCCGCGCCGCCGTCTCTTTCTTCCGCGCCTCGGTCACCTCGAGCGCGCACGCGAACGCCGAAATTCCCGCAACGTTCAGCGTCCCCCCGCGCAGTCCGCGCTCCTGCTCCCCGCCCGTGATGAGCGGCGAAAGCGGAACGCCCCGCTTCACGATGAGCGCGCCCGTCCCTTTGAGCCCGCCCAGCTTGTGCGCCGAGAGCGCGATCCCGTCCGCCGCGGCGCACAGCGATTTGAGATCGCAGGAGACCGCCGCCTGTACGCAGTCCGAAAAGAAGTACGCGCCGCGCGCGTGCGCGAGCGCGGCAAGTTCATGTACGGGCTGGATCGCCCCCGTCTCGTTGTTGACCGCCATGACGCAGACAAGCCCCACGTCCCCGGACATGGTAGCCTCCAAATGCGCGGGCATGACCCGCCCGTCCGTCCCCACGCCGCAACAGACCGCGCCGCCGCCGCGCCGCGCCGACGCCGATAAAAGCGCGGCATGTTCGATGGGCGAGAGCACGCATTTTCCCGTCCCCATGCCGATCGCCGCCCAATTATCCGCCTCCGTCCCCCCCGACGTAAAATACACCTCGGAGGGCTTTACGCCGAGAGACGCGGCAATGCGGTCGCGCGCGTTTGTGACCTGCGCCGCCGCACGGCGGCCGTACGCATGCAGGGAATCGGGATTCCCGAACTCGGCGAGCGTGCGCAACACTGTTTCGCGCACCTCGGGCAGAAGCGGCGCAGTCGCCGCATAATCGAGATAAACGTTCATAAAAACATTATACCCGCCCTGCACCGAAATGTCAATGCAATTTCGCGTACCGCTTGCCTACGGCTTCCGTTGTTATGTCCCTCTTTGCTTCCAATTATGTTATTCCGAGCGAACAGGCGTTTTCAAATTGTCATTTCGAGCGAACAGGCGTTTTTAATTTGTCATTTCGACTCGCCCGCGGCTTCTATTTGTAGACCAAGGGCGGCACGAGCCCGTAGGGCGAAGCACCAAGCCGTTCCCCAATATGTCATTTCGACCAAGCCGCGTAAGCGGCGCGTGGAGAAATCTCCCGCATTTTTATTCCAAGCAATTTCAACGACCAAGGGGATTTCTCGACTTCGGCTCGCTTTCGCTCGCTTGCTCAAATGACAGTGTAGCATAAACAATAAGAATAAGGGAGATGTTTCGACACGAGAGCCCGCGTCTCCTCGACGCGGGCTCTCGGCTCAACATGACATTATTGTAATGCTTTTCTGGCTTCCAAATAACGGCGCGAGGAAAACCATAAAATGCGGGAGATTTCTCCGCTTCGCTCGTTTCACTCGCTACGGTCGAAATGACACATTAGAAATGCCTTTCAGGCTTCCAATTACGGCGCGAGGAAAATCACACTTTTCCGCTGCGCGCCCCAATTTGCCGCATACTTGCGGCTTATTGTCTTACAAAGCGAACGAGAGGACGAACCTAATTAAAGTGAGAGTCCATTTCCGTCACGAAAATTTCTTTTCGCCACGCGCGGCGCGAAGCGCAACGCGCACGGCACAGAAAAGAAAATTTGTGAACTTCCAAAATAACGGCGTTAGGTGGAATTCACTTCCACCGTGCGCGACACAATTTGCCGCACACCTGCGGCTTATTGTCTTACAAAGCGAACGAGAGGACGAACCTAATTAAAGTGAGAGTCCATTTCCGTCACGAAAATTTCTTTTCGCCACGCGCGGCGCGAAGCGCAACGCGCACGGCACAGAAAAGAAAATTTGTGAACTCCCCCCCTTATTGCCAATCGCAAACATTCACCCATTTTGCGAGGAACTCCTGTTCCTCGGGCTTCTTTTTAACCGACTGCGACGCCGCGACGATGGGCAAAATGCGCTGGACGTATTGCATGGCGGTGTCCGTTTTACTGCAAAACAGTTTGAGATATTTTTCGGCGAGCGCGTCCTTTTTCTGCAACTTGAAAATGAGGTAGGTGCGCGCGGCGTCTGCCGAGCCGTTCCCCTGCGTTGCGTGCGACCAGTCGATGATATAGGGCGTGCCGTCTTTGGTGATGATGACGTTGCTGGGCTGGAAATCGCCGTGGCAGAGTTTTTTGTGGCGGGGCAGACCGTCGAGACGGACGTGGAGGTCGTAACGGACGGTAGCGGGAAACGAGCTCGCCGAAATTTTGGCGTGCATCTTATCGCGCAAGTGCCCCAAAAGCGGAACTTTTTCCTTGCTCATGCGGATTTGGAGATCGACGAAATATTCGAGATATTCGTCCGTCTTTTCGGGATGCGCCTGCATGAGCTCTTCGAGCGTATCCCCCTCGATAAATTCCCAAATGAGCGACCACTGCCCATCGATGACGGAGACGCCGAGCACCTTGGGAATGTGCAGCGAACTCTCCTCGACGCGCGCCTGGTTGAGTGCCTCGTTGAGAATACCCGCTTTGGAATAGCTGCTGTCGAACGACTTGATGAGACGGTCGCCGTCGCGGTACAATTTCTTTCCCGCGCTTTCGTGGATCAGTTGCATATATTTCCTCCTTCTCGGGCGGGGAACGATCCCGCAAATCTTTTCCGCTTTCTATTATAGCCCAAAACCGATGATAAGTAAATACCTTTTTTGAAAAATTTTATCGCTTGCCGTCGGAAGAAGCCGCACCGTCCGCAGGGATGTCCAAAAGGGTGAGACAGCGAAGGCGGTCTTGCAACGCTTTGAGGCGCGTGCCGTTTTCCGTCGAGGTGAGCTTTTCGTTCTCGCGGCAGAGCTTTTGCGCCGAATACAGCCCGCGGGCGTACACGATGGCGACGCCGAGCGGGATGAGCGAGAGCGCGGAAAACACCAAGAGCAGGATGAGCGGAAGCGCGCTCTGCACGCGCACGAGAAAGCTCGCGCTGACGATCGCCGCGACCGCGACGAGCGCAAAGACGCCCAAACAGACGAGGAAGCGGAACAAATAATAATTGTTGTTGGCGAGGAACGCCTCCCGCCGCTCGTTTTGCTCGGCTTCGTAGACAAGGCGCACCTTGTTTTCCTCTTCGGCGACGGCGCGGTATTCCCCGCGAAGCGCGCTTCCCATGTTCTCGAACACCTCGGCGCGCGCCGCCCGTCCGAAGTCGGTCTCTTTCTCGTCGGCAAATTCCCGCGCGGTCTCCTCGTCGTAAAAGCACGAGGCGTCGCGATAGAATTTCGTGCGCGCCGCCCAGAGCGCGAGAGCGGCGGAGTCGCCGTAGATCCTCGCCCCGAAGAACGCCTTTCCCGCGCCCTCGAAGTCGTTTTCCGCGATCGCGGCGCAACCCTCCCGCATGAGCCGCGCGTATTCGCGGCGGGTATGCTCGCGGAATTTGATCTCCGAAAATTCTCCGAGATCGTCCCCGTCCGTATCGGCTTCGCCGCCGAAGGCTTCCGCCTCTTTCAGGCGCGCCTCTTCCTCCTCGTCCAACATCCTCTCTTCCATGGTTTCCTCCTTGTTATCGTCAACCGTACGGTCTTTATTCGTCTCCCGCGAAAAAATTTTCCCGCGCGGGCAACACGCTCTTTACAACGAACGCCCGTCCCCCGCCCGAATACCTGCTCTGCGCCCACGCGGCGAGCTCCTCCGTTTCGAAGAGGGCGAACGACGCGCTTCCCGAACCCGTCATGCCCGCGCCGAGCGGGGAGAGCGCGCGCAGCGCGAGATAGCTCCGCTCCACCGCGGGACAGAGCGACTTCGCCGCGGGATACAGATCGTTCCCGAACAGACGCGCCGCCCAAGCGAGATCCCCCCGCCCGAGATCCTCCGCCGCCCGCGCCGTGCGGTTTCCGCGCGCGGGCATGCGGTCGTATGCGGAAAAGCACGCCGCCGTGGAAACCCCCTCGGGGGGAAGGGCGACCGTGAAGTACATCTCGGGGGGAAAGGGAAGCGGCGTTACGACGTCCCCCCGCCCCGTGATGCGCGCGAGCCCGCCCGTGAGCAGATAGCCCGTGTCGCTTCCCATCTCGTCGGCGAGCGATTTGAGCGCGCCCGCGTCCGCAATGCCGTACAGCCTACCCATGCCCGCGATCACCCCCGCGGCGTCGGCGGACGAGCCACCCATGCCCGCGCCCACGGGGATATTCTTATACACGGTGACGTCCGCACCCGACGTTTGAAAACGGGAGACAAACGCGTCTCCCGCGCGCTGTGCGTTGTCCGATTCGGGGGGGATAAGCGCGCCGCGTATTTGCACGCGCACCAGCTTATCTTTGCGGCGGCGCAACACGATGCGGTCGTACACGTCCACCGTGACGACGAGGGAATCGAGCATGTGATAGCCGTTCTCCGCGCCCACAACGTCGAGCGTGAGATTGAGTTTGGCATAGGCGTTGACGTGCACAACGTTCATGCCCCTATTGTAGCACACTTTTTTGGGTTCGGCAATACTTTCCCGAAAAAAACGCCCCGCGCGGCAAAGCAAAAGGGGGTCTCCCCCCTTGCGCGCTTTTACGGTTTTGTTTTATACGTACAGCCATGTGAGGTCGGTGAGTGCGGGGTCGCTTGACAGCGGCTTGACTTTCATTTTGACCTCGATCTCCCTGTCGAGCACCGTCAGAGCGTAGTCGCCGTAGGCGTACCCCCAATACGACCGCTCGCTCATAAAGACGTTGAGCGTGCTCTCGATCTTCTTGACCGCATATTTCTTGTCCACATCGATGGTGACGGTGAAGTCCATCGTCCCCTCGTTGCTGCCCACGACGATAAAGCCGAACAGACCCTCGATCAAAAACGCCTCGGGATCTTTTTGGGCTTCGCGCACCGTCGCCCCGAATTCGTAGGGATCGCCGAAGAGCTCGCGCACGGACGGCTCTCCCCCCAACGTCTCCACGACATAGCTAAACACCTCGTCGAACCCCTCCAGATCGGACGCGGCAAACAGCTCGCCGAGCGTGCAGTCGGGGTGCTCTTTATAGTACGCCGCGCCGCCTTCGAGCTTTTCGAATACGGTCGCAAGCGCGTCGATCACGTCGTATTCGACGCGGTAGCCGCTCCCCGCCTTGTAGACCTTGCTCATGGCGGTGAGCTCGGAATTGCCGTAAGAGCCCAAATCGTCCACCGCGAGACGGACGTCCCCTGCCAGGAGGAAGGAGTTCTCGCGGCATTCTTTGACGAGCGCGCCAAAGTTTCCCGCCTTGACGCCAACCTCCTCCCACGTTCCGTCGCCGTAAAAGGCGGACTTTCCGCGGACAAAGGCGAGCTCGAACCGCTTGACGCCGTCTTTATCGACAATGTTGGTAAAGGAATCGCCGAATAGAAGCCCGCCGCGCTCATAGGCGGTGACGTCGATCGCTTGTTTCGCGGTCGTTTTGTCCGTTGTAGACCACTGTGTCTTTTTGTCTGTGACGCGGCTCGTGACCTTTTTGTCCACGGCGGTCGCATCGATCGAAGCGTCGAAAGCGGAAAATTCGGCGGTTTCGAGCGCGGCAAGCACTTCCGCTTTCTCGGCTTCGCCGACCTCCTTTTTCCCGCACCCCGCAAACAGGGCGAGCGCGCCCGCCGCGAACATTGCGCAAAATACGACCCATGTTGATTTTTTCATCGCGTACCCCTCTCTTTCTTGCGTTCAAGAAAGTTTCCTTTGCGAACAGTATAGCACGCTTCCTTGCCTTTTGCAAGACGTTTGCAGACGATTTTAGCCGCGGGTGAGCGTCTTTTTGCGGTAGACGATGACCCGCTGACCCTCCTTTACGGGGAACTCGATGTCGGGATTGCTCGCCGCGACCTCCTCGGGCGGCTTTTTCAAGCTCTTCGCGAGCTCCCAAAGTCCGTCGCCCGCGCGCGGAACGTACACGCTCACCGCGCTGTCGTTGAGGGCGATCTTCTCTCCCTCCTCGGCGGAGGACACCAGCCGCGCCGTGACCGTGCGCTTCTCCTGCAAGGTGATTTTGAGGGTGGCTTCGGCGTCGATCTCCCCCTCCTGTTTCTGACGCGCGCTCATGCCGCAGACGAGCACGGAGACGGAAGCGTCCCGCCCCTCGACGGCGACCGAAAAGGGCAAGCCGATCTCCACCCCGCGGTGCGCGCCGTCTGCGCCGCAGACGAGAAGCGTCGCCATTGCGACCCCCTCCACCCGCGTGCCGCCCTCCCCCGGAACGAGGTTGGCTTCGGCGCGGGCGCGGACGATCGCCTGCAAGGCGTCCGAGAAGTCGACGGGCGAGGAGAGCGCGCATTTGCCCGCGATCTTTTCGGTGACGCGGAACACGTCGCCGACGCCCGCGCTCTCGGCGGTCGCAAAGGTGAGGCGCGCCGCGTTCGTCGGCGAGAACGCGTCGGTCACCGCGTCCACTTCGGTCTCCTCGTACACGCACCCCTCGGCAGAGAGGGTGAAGAGGGCGGTGATGCGGCACTTGCCCTTTTCCTCGTCGGCGTCGGCGCGAAGATTGACGCCGAGCACGCTCACCTGCGCCTCCGCGCTGCATCCGAACGACGCGCTGTCGCAGGGGATCTCGATGGAGAACGGCACGAGCCGCTCGAACGAGACGAGCCCGCTGCCTTTGAGGGCGAGCACGCCGAGGTTGATCTCCCCCTCGGCTTTGAGCATGCCCGTTTCGCAGACGAGGTCGGTGAGGTTGACCGCCTCGGTGTGCTGTAAAATGTCGCCGACGAACTCGGTTTCGAACTCGTCCTCGGTCTCCGCCGCGCCCGAAACGAGGTGGGCGGCGAGCACCGTTACGGGTTCGCGACGCATGACGAGATCCCCGCCCGAAAGATATTCAAAGGTCTGTTCGCCGTAGAGGGAGACGTCTGCGCCGAGAAGAGCCTGCGCATACACGCTCGCCCCCTCCTTGCGCAGGGAGACGTTTTCGACGCAGAGCTGTACCCGCGCCGTGAGCGCGGGCGTGCAAAATTCGTCTTTGTGCGACGCGGAAAATTCCACACCCTTTTCGGCGCGGCAAACCCGCTTTTCCGCGTCCTCATAGACGATGGAAAAATGCGCCTTGCCGAAATAGCGGACCTCGCCGCTTCCCGACTCCGCGCCCGTGAGCGCGGCACTGCAATGGACGGACAACACCGTTTCCACGTCCGTAAAGCGGCATTCCACGGCGGTTTGGGCGGCGAGCTGTTTGCGCTTGCCGTATCCGCGGAAGGTTTCTGTCTGCGTTTTCAACATAAAATTACTCTCCCCTATTTGGTTTCCCTCTATCATATGCGCCGCGGCGCGCCGCTATGCCGCGCTTTCGCTGTCGCCAGAGGTATATTTTGCGGGAAAGCGGTCTATCATTGTCGTATGATCAAGCCCAAGCGCGACATCGCCCGCGTCAAGAGCGACATTCAACGCTGTTTGAAACAGCAGGTGGACGTGACCGTCAATTTGGGACGCAACAAGGTGCTCAAATTCTGCGGCGAACTTTCGGGCGTGTACCCCGCCCTCTTCACCGTGAAACCCAACGAGAGCGGCTTCCTCGGGAAAACGTCGTATTCCTACGCCGAGGTGCTCTGCGGAAGCGTCTCCGTCAAGCCCAAACAAAACTTGCCTTGAAAAGGCGTCGCGTTCCGCGGCATACAAAAAGCGGTTTGAAAATACAAACCGCTTTTTCCTTTTGCCGACGATCTCATGGGGACATGGAACGCTCCCCGACCGTCACATGGATTTTCCCAATTCATAGGCTGTAACGAGTTCTTTTCTTCCTTTAATATCGCCGATTCCCGCAACTTCGCCGCAGAGAACTTTGCCGAGGCTTTTCCAACCGAGATGTTGTTCCAAGCGGTCGTACCAATACGAACTTTCTTCAAACTCATGACCCTCTGCCGCCATCAAAAGAACGGTTTCTTTCTGCGGGTTTCGGTAATCTTCATTGCACTCCGCGACGGCGAACAGTCGGTCGAAACAAGTTTTCAGCTGTCCGCTGATCGTCCAATAATATAAAGGAGTTGCAAGAACCACAATGTCGGCTTCCCTGTAAACGGGATAGATTTTTTGCATATCGTCTTTCTGCACACACGGACTATTTATATCTTTTCCGCCGCCGTAGCACCCCAAACAGCCGTGAATGTTCATGGATTGCAGAAAAAATTCTCTCACTTCGTTTCCGCTTTCGGTTGCCCCGCGCGCAAATTCGGAAACAAGCGCGCTCGTATTGCCCTTTCTCCTCGGACTGCCGTTCAAAATCAATATTTTTTTGCCCATGATTGCCTCGCCGATTATTTTTGAATGGTATTGGAATTTTGGTTGTAGGCTTTGGCGACGCACTTCCATTCTCCGTTCAGTTTCAGAAGAAGTAAATAGTCGGTAAAATCGATCTTGCCGCCCCATCCCTCTTCCAAAACGCGGACGACGGCAAGCGTTTCCTCGACGGTAATAACGTCCACTCTCGCTTTGAAATTTGCGTCCGCGCCGACCGTATCCACATTACGGTAGAACTGTTCGATAGAACCGTGTTCGAGTTCGCCGTTGAGAATGCCGAACAAGACGGCTTCGTCGGTAAACAGTTCTTTTGCGTATTTGCTGTTGCCCTCGGCTACGCTCTTGACGAAATTCATCGCCGCCTTTTCCACGTCTTGATAGTCTTTCAATGTCGCTCTCATAAAATAAATCTCCTTAAAATTGATTGACAGACTTATTTTATGATCGTATAATTTTTTTGTCAAGTACGCACATTTATGTATGGTACTTACTATTTAGAAGGTATAGGAGAATATGATGGAACGGTGCATTGCCAATGAAACCCTTGCGGACACGGGTTTTTCGTACACGTTATCGCTCATCAACGGAAAATACAAGATGACGATCCTCTATACGCTCATGGAGTTTTCCGTGGTGCGTTTTAACGAGTTGCAAAGATATATCAAGGGCATTTCTTATAAGACGTTGAGCGTCATGCTGAAAGAGCTCGAAGCGGACAAATTGATCGTCCGCAAAGAATATCCGCAGATCCCGCCGAAAGTGGAATACAGTCTTTCCGAACGCGGAAGATCGCTCATGCCCATTCTCGATATGATGTGCGAATGGGGAGATCAGAACAGACTGTAAAAGCAGCCGTTGCGATCGTTCGCAACGGCTGCTTTCGGCTTTCAAGAGACGGTGCGCGCGCCGCTATGAACGCCCGCGTTTGCCGTCCGTATTTATTCCGCAATGATCTCTTTCCAACGCTTTTCGAACGCCTCTTCGCTGTGAAGCAATTCTTCGGCGAGTTTGACCACTTCGGGATCGGCTTCCCCGCTCATCTCCGCGAGGGAGGAACGAAGCGCGGTGATCCCCATCACCGTCCCCTGCACCATCATCTCCGCGATATGGGCGCGGGAATCGTCTTTCATGGCGTTCATTTTGATGCCGCCCCACATCATCGCCTTTTTGAGGGGATTGGGATTTTTGAGTTCGATGTCTCTGTCGCGGGCGAGGATCGCCGCTTTGCCGCCGACGCGCTCGTATTCCTCGTGCTCGCGCAAGAGCTCCTCTTTGATCTCGCCGTCGTCCGTTTCGGGAAGAATGTCCGAAATGGATTGCAGGGCATAGGCGCAGTTTCTGTGAACTTCCGCCAAAACTTCTTCGCTTTTTTTGATATCCATAGTCTCTCCTTTCATGGGCAGTTTGCGAAATTTTCTGCGGTTTATGCGATTTCCCGCGCAAAACCGCTTGACTTTTTTTCGCGGGTATGGTACATTCGGTGTTGAGCCGCGAAAGACGGGCACAAAGCATCCTGCAACAGGGGATCGCCTACGACGCTTTGCGAGACCGGGAAGAGGAGGTAAAAGTATGTACGCAATCATCGACAACGGCGGAAAACAGTACAAAGTTTCCGAAGGCGACGTGGTAAGAGTGGAAAAACTTCGCGCCGAAGTGGGCGAAGAAGTTACGTTCCCCGTCGTGCTCGTTTCCGACGGCGAAACCGTCAAGGTCGGGCAGGACGTTGCATCCGCAAGCGTGAAGGCGACCGTGCAGGCGCAGGATAAGTACAAGAAGATCATCGTCTTTAAGTACAAGGCAAAGAAGAACGAGCGCAAAAAGCAGGGTCATCGTCAACCCTTCACCGAAGTAAAGATCGAAAAAATTTCGGTCTGACGCGATTCAATAAGGAGTGAAACATGATTTTTATCGGATTATTCGCGCATAAAAAGGGAACGGGCTCGTCCCACAACGGAAGAGATTCCGAAGCCAAACGCCTCGGCGTGAAGCGGCAGGACGGGCAGGAAGTGCTCGCGGGCAGCATCATCGTGCGCCAACGCGGGACGAAGATCCACCCCGGCAACAACGTCGGCATCGGCGGGGACGATACCCTCTTCGCCCTCAAAGACGGCGTCGTCCGTTTCGAGCGCAAAGGAAAAGACAAAAAACAAGTCAGCATATATTAAATAGGATAGCAAAACGAAACCGCGCCCCTTTTGTAAGTGTAAAAGGGGCGTTTGTTTTTCGAAAATTTCGATTGGACTGGGACGGAAGTCCCCCACTCCCGCATACAATGGAGAAAAAAAGCAAAATATTTTCCGAATCGCGGGAAAATCGCTTGCAATCTTTCCCGATATGTGATATATTTATCAAGCAGTTCGGAAGTTTAGCTCAGCTGGGAGAGCATCTGCCTTACAAGCAGAGGGTCATAGGTTCGAGTCCTATAACTTCCACCAATACAGCGCGGATAGCTACTTTTATGCGGGAATAGCTCAGTGGTAGAGCGTCACCTTGCCAAGGTGAATGTCGCGGGTTCGAGTCTCGTTTCCCGCTCCAAACACAGCTCCGCGCTGTTTTTTTTGGCGCCATAGCCAAGTGGTAAGGCAAGGGTCTGCAAAACCCTGACTCCCCGGTTCAAATCCGGGTGGCGCCTCCAAAAACACACTGCGTTGTGTTTGCTTCGACCCCCTATCGTAACGATACGGGGTCGATTTTTTTAACACATTCTCCCATGTCGATATGCAAGACCCCCCTATCTTCCCTTTCCTGTTTCGGGAAAATTGTATTTTTCCATAATTTACAAAACAAACCGTTGACAAAACGGGGCGAATGTGGTATAGTTGTTTTGTAAAAAGTGTCTTTGGACGCAAATTCGGAATTATGGGTGTCGTATGTTGCAGATCAAACGAGATATTTATCTCGACAAACTCATTCACAGGCGCGAAAACGGAATGATAAAGGTCATTACGGGCATTCGCCGTTGCGGGAAAAGCTATTTGCTGTTTGAGTTGTTCTACGATTATTTGCTGTCCGCGGGAGTCCGTCCCGAGCAAATTACGAAACTTTCTCTCGACGACGATAACAACGAAGAGTATCGCGACGCCAAAAAACTTTCAAGTTTTTTGCGCTCGCAAATAAAAGACGGCGAAATGCACTATTTCCTTTTGGACGAAGTGCAGCTTGCCATATCGGATGAAGAGAGAAAAAATAAGAATATCAGGCTATACGGCATCTTCAACGGACTTCTTCAAATGCGGAACGCGGACGTATATGTAACGGGAAGCAGCTCGAAATTCCTCTCCTCCGATGTGTTGACGGAATTCAGAGGTCGCGGCGACGAAGTGAGAATATACCCGTTGACGTTCCGGGAATTTTTTTCGGCGTACGGCGGCGACAAATTTTCCGCATATCGGGAATATTCCATTTACGGCGGTATGCCCTTGGCTTTATCTTTCAAAGATGAAGTGGATAAAGCAAATTACCTGAATCATCTGTTCGCGGGCAACTATTTGAAAGACGTGGTGGAACGCTATAAATTGCGGGGCGACATGGTTCTGGACGCCTTGGTCGATATATTGGCTTCGGACATCGGTTCTTTGACAAATCCGACAAAACTCGTAAACACGTTTTTATCGCGCGGAATCAAGACAAACGAACGGACGGTGTCTGTCTATATTGATTACCTCATCGACGCGTTTCTGATCAGAAAGGCGGACAGATATGACATCAAGGGCAAGCGTTACATCGGTTCGCCGTTCAAATATTATTTTGCGGATGTGGGGCTTCGGAATGCCCGCCTGAATTTCAGACAGCTCGAAGAAACGCACATTATGGAAAACATCATTTACAACGAGCTGTTGGTGCGCGGTTTCAATGTGGACGTCGGCATGGTGGAACGCCGCATTACCAATGCCGACGGGAAAAAACCGCTTGTCCGTCTGGAAGTCGATTTCGTGTGCAATCAAGCAAGCAGGCGTTACTATATTCAATCGGCTTACGCCATCCCCGACGAAGAAAAAATGGCGCAGGAATCGGCTTCGCTCGACCGCATCGAAGATTCCTTTAAGAAAATCATCGTCGTACACGACTACACGCTTCCCTGGCACAACGAGAAAGGATATTTGATCGTCAACATCTTGGACTTCCTCCTCAACCCCGACAGCTTGGAGTTGTGAGGACAGACGATAAAAACTCAAAACAGGAGAAAAATATGAAAGACGGATATATGAAATCTTAAAACAATCCGATGCGATCTTGGAAAAACTATTTTTGGGATAGAACGCCTCCAAGAGAAAAAGCGGAAAACGCAATGCGTTTTCCGCTTTTTCATAGGATGAGCGGCGGGCGCGTGCGCCCGCCGCTTTTTCGGAATTTAATCGTCGTCGCCCGCGATGTCTTCGGGCGAAAGATCCGCCGCCGTCTCCTCGGGCGCGGCGGTCTCGGCGGCGTCGTCCCGCTCGGTGACCGCGACCGTTGCCACAACGCCGTCGCGCACGTTCATCAGCCGTACCCCGCGCGTATTGCGCCCGATCGTGGAGATGTCCTCCGCGTGCATGCGGATGACGATGCCCGCCGACGTGACGAGCATGACGTCCTGCTCCCCGTTCACGAGCTTCATATTGACGAGCGCGCCCGTCTTTTCGTTGAATACGCCCGCCTTGATGCCCTTGCCGCCGCGCGACTGCACGCGGTAGTCGTCGGGCGAGGTGCGCTTGCCGTAGCCGTTCTCGGACACGGTGAGGATATCGTACCCCTCGCGCAGCACGAGCATATCGACGACGCAGTCCTCGTCGGACAGCGCGATCCCGCGCACGCCCATGGTGTCGCGCCCCATCGGGCGGACGTCCGTCTCGTTGAAGCGGATGCACTTGCCGCTCCGGCTCGCGATCATGATCTGGTCGTCCCCGCCCGCGAAGTTGACCGCGATGAGCTCGTCGCCCTCCACGATCTTGATGGCGATCTTCCCGCTTTTGAGGATATGGTCGAACTCGCTCGTCGCCGTCTTTTTGACGAGCCCGCGCTTGGTCGCCATGACGAGGTAGCCGTCGTTGCGTTCGGGGATGGGCAGCACCGCCGCGATCTTCTCCCCCGCGGAGAGCTGCAACAGGTTGACGATCGCCCTGCCGCGCGCCTGTTTGTTGGCTTCGGGGATCATGTAGCCGCGGATGGAATACACCTTGCCGAAGTTGGAGAAGAACAAGATGTCGTTATGGGTGGAACAGACGAACATCTGCTCCACGAAGTCGTCCTCCTTGGGACGGTGACCCGTGACGCCGACGCCGCCGCGGTTCTGCGCGCGGTATTCGGCGACGGGGAAACGCTTGACGTACCCGCCGTGCGTCATGGAGATCACGACGTCCTCCTCGTCGATGAGGTCCTCGTCCTCGATCGCGCCGTAGTCGACCGAGATCTCCGTTCTGCGCTCGGAGGGATATTTCGCCTTGATGGTTTGAAGATCGGTGCGGATGATGCCGAGCACGCGCTCCTCGTGCGCGAGGATGTCTTTGAGGTCGGCGATGGTCGCGCGGAGGGCTTCGAGCTCCTCTTTGAGCTTCTCCACTTCGAGGGAGGTGAGCCGTTGCAGGCGCATTTCCAGAATGGCGTTCGCCTGCATTTCGGAGAGTTCGAAGCTCTCCATGAGCTTGGCGCAGGCGGCGTTCTTATCTGCCGACTCCTTGATGACGCGGATCACCTCGTCGATGTTGGCGAGGGCGAGGACGAGCCCCGCAACGATATGCGCGCGCTCTTCCGTCTTGTTGAGGTCGAACTGCGTTCTGCGGCGGATGACCTCCTTCTGGTGGTCGAGATAATAGCTCAAAATGTCGCGGAGGGTGAGATATCTCGGCTCGGTGCCGTTTTCGACGAGCGCGAGCAGGATGATCCCGTCCGAGATCTGCAAATTGGTATGCTTGTAGAGAGTGTTGAGCACGACCTGCGCGTTGGCGTCTTTCTTGCACTCGATCACGATGCGCAGTCCCTCTCTGCCGCTCTCTTCTCGGATGTCCGAGATCCCTTCGAGCCGCTTGTCGCGCACCATGTTCGCGATCGTCTCGATGAGCTGGGCTTTGTTGACCTGATAGGGAATTTCGGTGACGACGATGCGGCTGCGCGTGTTCGCCCCCGTGCCGTGCTCCTCGATCTCGCACCGCGAACGGATGACGATGTTGCCCTGCCCCGTGCGGTACGCCTTGCGGATGCCGCTCCTGCCCATGATGACGCCCCCCGTGGGGAAGTCGGGCGCGGGGATGTATTCCATGAGTTCGTCGACCGTGATGTCGGGATTGTCGATCATGGCGATCGTGCCGTCGATGACCTCGGCGAGGTTGTGCGGCGGGATATTGGTCGCCATGCCGACCGCGATGCCGTCCGACCCGTTGACGAGCAGGTTGGGGAAGCGCGCGGGCAGAACGGCGGGTTCCATTTCGATGCCGTCGAAGTTGGGGAAGTAGTCGACCGTCTCCTTGTCGAGATCGCGCAGCATTTCGGCGGCGAGCTTGGAAAGACGCGCCTCGGTGTAACGCATTGCCGCGGGCGGGTCGCCGTCGACCGAGCCGAAGTTGCCGTGCCCGTCTACGAGGGGAAAGTTGATGGAGAAGTCCTGCGCGAGGCGCACGAGCGCGTCGTAGACGGACGAGTCGCCGTGCGGGTGATATTTGCCCATGACGTCGCCGACGATACGCGCGCACTTGCGGTACGCCTTGTCGTTGTAGAGACCCATCTCGTGCATGGCGTACAAAATGCGGCGGTGGACGGGCTTTAACCCGTCGCGTACGTCGGGAATGGCGCGGGACTTGTTGACCGCCATCGCGTAGGCGATGAACGAGCGTTTGAGTTCGTCGTTCACCTCCACGTCGATGATCTTGGTCATATCGAGCGTTTTCTTAAATTCTTCCGTGAGCTCGGGGCTCGTTTCTCGTTTTGCCATATCTTACCTCAAATATCCAGATCGGTGACGAGCGTCGCGTTTTCTTCGATGAACTTGCGGCGCAGAGCGGGGCTCTCACCCATGAGCAAGGAAAACATCTTGTCCGCCTCCATCGCGTCTTTCATCGTCACTTTCACGAGGGTGCGCGTGGCGGGGTCCATCGTCGTCGACCACAGCTGTTCGGTGCTCATCTCCCCGAGCCCCTTATACCGCTGGTATTCCACTTTGTTGTTGTTCGCGGCATCGAACGCCGTCTTTTCTTCCTCCGAATAGAGGTAGACGTCCTCCTTTCCGCGCACGGTCGCCTTGTAGAGCGGGGGAAGCGCGGAATACACATGCCCGTGCTCGATGAGCGGGCGCATGTAGCGGAACAGGAACGTGAGAAGCAGAATGCGGATGTGCGCGCCGTCGACGTCGGCGTCCGTCATGGAGATGATGCGGTCGTAGCGCAGTTTGCTCTCGTCGAAATCGTCGAGAATGCCGCACCCGAACGCCGTGATCATCGCCTTGATCTCCGCGTTTTCGAGCACGCGGTTGAGGCGCACCTTTTCCACGTTGAGGATCTTGCCGCGCAGCGGGAGAATGGCTTGGAAACGCCTGTCTCTCCCCTGCTTCGCCGTGCCGCCTGCCGAATCGCCCTCGACGATGTAGATCTCGCACAGCTCGGGACGGCGGTCCGAACAGTCGGCGAGTTTCCCGGGAAGCGTGGTCGATTCGAGCACGCCCTTGCGCCGCGTGAGTTCGCGCGCGCTGCGCGCCGCGTCCCGCGCTTTCTGCGCCGTAATGCAGCGCAGTACGAGCTCCCGCGCTTCGGACGGGTGCTCTTCGAGGTACGTTCCGAATTTGTCCGCGACCGCCTTGGAGACGAACGGACGGATGAACGAGTTGTTGAGTTTGTCTTTGGTCTGCGATTCGAACTGCGCGTTTTCGAGCTTGACCGAGACGACCGCCGTAATGCCCTCGCGCACGTCCTCGCCCGTGAGCTTGTCGCTCTCTTTGAGGATGGCGAGCTTTTTGCCCGCTTCGTTGATGACCTTGGTGAGCGCGAGCTTCAATCCCTCGACGTGCGTGCCGCCGTCGACGGTGTTGACGTTGTTCGCGTACGAATAGATGACTTCGTTGTAGCTGTCGTTGTATTGGATCGCGATCTCGCAGACCGTCGTCCCGTCTTTATCCTCGAAGTAGAGGGGCTCGGAAAAGAGGGGGGCTTGCCCCGCGTTGAGCTCCTCCACGAGCTCGGAAATGCCGCCCTCGTAGCAGAAACTGTCCGAACGCTCCTTGCCGCCCCGCTTGTCGGTCAGCGTGATGGTGAGCCCCTTGTTGAGGAAGGCGAGCTCTTTGAGACGGACTTTTAAGATCTCGTATTTGAACGTGATGGTCTCGAAGATCTCGGCGTCGGGGAAGAAGGTGACTTTCGTGCCCGTCTTGTCGGTGTCGCCGACGATCTGCAACGCGCGCTGCGGCACGCCGCGGTTGTACACCTGCCGATAGATGTGTCCGTTCTGGTAGATCTCGGCTTCCAGCCATTCCGAAAGCGCGTTGACCGCCTTTACGCCCACGCCGTGCAGACCGCTCGAAACCTTGTAGCCCGAATCGCCGCCGAACTTCCCGCCCGCGTTTACCTTGGTGAATACGACCTCCACGGTGGAGATCCCCTCTTTGGGGTGGATCTCGGTGGGAATGCCTCTGCCGTTGTCGACGACCGTGCACGACCCGTCCTCGTTGACGGTGACGTCTACGCGGTCGCAATAGCCCGCGAGTGCCTCGTCGATGGAATTGTCGACGACCTCGCTCACGAGATGGTGAAGCCCTTTTTCGTCCGTCGAGCTGATGTACATGCCCGGACGCTTGCGGATGTGTTCGAGCCCGTCGAGGACCTGAATTTGCTCCGCACCGTAGGCGGTTTCCACTTTTTCCATGATACCCTCTTTGCCCGTCGCGCGCGTATAGCGCGCGTGCGCGCGTCTTAATAATAACTATATTACATGTATTATAGCACGCGCGCGCGAAAAAGTAAAACGTTTGACGGAAGTTTTTCCCGAAATCCGCCCGCAATGGCGCGAAATTTCCCCTCTGCGCCCTAAAAAATGCCGCGCCGCGGGGGAACTCCCGCGGCGCGGCATTGCCGCAATCGCGCCTCTTGAACGCGCCCAAACATCTTTCGGAAAGCCTGTCCGCGCCCCTCAAAGCCCGCGCAATAAACTTACGGCGAGCTCTTTTACCTCTTCGGGCGACTGCGCGGAAAACAGCCTGTTCTTGGCTGCCGCCGCCCCCCGCGTCCCGCGCAGGTAAAACGCCGCCATCTTGCGCATGAACACCGTTGCAAACCGCGCGCCGTACAGCGTCTCCGTCTCCCGCAACTGCCGAAGAAAGAGTTCGTCGAGGGGAGGACGGGCGATCCCCGACACCTCGCAAAAGAGGCGGGGGTCGTACAGGGCGGCGCGGGCGACCATCACCGCGTCCGCGCCCGTGCGCGCCTTCATTTCGGCGGCGTCTTGCGCGTTCCGTATCCCGCCGTTGGCGACGACGGGGATGGAGACGGCGTTTTTCGCTGCGGCGATCTCGGCGTAATTCGGCTCTCCCGCGTAAATTTTATCCCGCGTCCTGCCGTGGACGGTGAGCATGCACGCCCCGCCCCCCTCGCACCGCTTGGCGATCTCGGCGGCAAACGGCAACCCCGCCTCGATCCCGATGCGCACCTTTGCCGAGATCCGCTTTCCGCTCTTGACGCACGCGGCGACGATCTTTTCGAGCAGGGGTAAATTTTCGAGCAGCGCGCTCCCGTCGCCGTTCTTTACGATCTTGGGCATCGGACAGCCGAAGTTGAGGTCGATGAGGTCGAACGGAGCGAGAGCCTCGCTCTCGCACGCCTCGCGCATAAGGTCGGGATCGCTCCCGAAGATCTGCGCGGCTTGGGGACGGATATCCCCCGCATAGAGCAGGGCGCGCGTTTCGGGATTTTCGTAATGCAGACCCTTTGCGCTCACCATCTCGGTAAAGGTGAGACCCGCACCCATGTCCGCGCACATCCTGCGGAACGGGTAGTTGGTATATCCCGCCATGGGGGCGAGAAACACGTCGGACGGGCATACCATGCCCGCGATCTCAAACATGCTTCGCCTTCTTGTAATAGTACGCCTTTTCCTCGGGGGTGAGCGCGTTCACGTCCTTCCCGTCGGCGCGGACGGCGGTCTCGTACGCGGTGTACCGCCGCTGCATCTTTTTCACGGTGTCGAGGAGAGCCATCTCGCAGTCCTCGCCCGCGGCGCGCCCGAGCTCCACGGTGCAGAACAGCGCGTCGCCGAGTTCCTCCGCGATCGCCTGTTTATCGCCCGCGGCGCACGCCGCTTTGAGCTCTTGGTATTCCTCGGCGAATTTGCGCTCGAAGTTTTCGAACGTCGCCTTGTCCCAGCCCCCCTTTTCCATGCGCCGCGCGATTTTCTGCGCGCGCAGGAGGGCGGGGAATCCCGCGGGGACGTCGTTCACCGCTTCTGAGAACGTCGCCTGATGTTTTTCCGCCATCTTGTTCTTTTCCCACAGCGAGAGCGCGCCCTCCGCGCTCGCCGCGCGGTCTTTCCCGAAGATATGGGTGTGCCGCTCGATGAGCTTTTTGCACAGCCCCGTGAGCATGTCCCCCACCGTGAAATTCCCCCGCTCTTCCTCGATGAGCGTGTGGAACAACGCCTGCATGAGCACGTCGCCCGCCTCCTCGCACATGGCTTCGGGGTCGTCGCGGTCCACGGCGTCCACCAGCTCGTACGCCTCCTCGATGGCGTTGATGCGGATGCTCTCGTGCGTCTGCGCCCTGTCCCACGGACAGCCGTCGGGGGCGCGCAGACGCTTCAAGATCGCCACCGCCTCCTCAAAGCCGAACCGCTCCCGCGCCGTGAGCCCGATCTCGCCGATTGCGAGTCCCGCGGGGTAGCAAAGCTCTTCCCTGTCGATCTCGAAGAGGGGGATCTTGCGCACGCTTTCGTCGCTTATAAGCGTCGTCGGCGTTTCGTCGCCGAACGCGTCCATGAGCCGCAATTTTACGTCGGAAATGTTGTCGGCGGTGAGGTCGTACACGACGAGGGGGAGGGTGAGCCCGCCCGACACATCGAACGCCGACCGCGCGGTATATGCGCCGAAAAGCCGCGCCGCCGCCGCAAAGCGGGACGCCTTGGAACGCCCTCCGATCGCCTCCGCGCCGCCCCGTATGAGGATCTGCGCCGCCGCGTCCTCCGACGCGTCGCCGTCCACACAGTAGCATACCTTTTTGCCCTTTGCCCTGCGCTTTACCTCCGCGGCGATCTTTTTGGCGAGCGTGTCGTAATTGCGGCTCGAACCGTAGAGAAAGTCGAGCGTCGTATAGGGAATGCCGAGGTCGTCAAGCGTCCGCGCCGAGGGAATTTCGCCTGTGCGCACGAGCGTCTCGTCCGCCTCCCGCGCCGCCTGCGCGCCCCGCACGGTCAAGTCGCCGCGCTCCGTCCCGAGACTTACAACTGTGATCATAGTGCCTCTCTTTGGGTTTTTTTACAGTATAAACCAAATCGAAGAAAAAAGCAACCGGATAACAGACATTCGCCGCGATCGCCGCGCCGTAGATCGAAAACCGCGGATTGCCCACGAGAAGCAGTTGGAGCGTCGCCTTCACGGCGACCGCCGCCGCCATCCCCGCCGCCGCATACTTCGCCCGCCCCATGCCCGTGAGACAGGCGGCAAGTGTATCGACGCAGGAGAGCGTGACCGCCGAGACCGCGCTCATGCGCAGCAGCGAGGCGAGCAGCGCGGCGTCGTCCCCCAGCGAGGGATACAGAGCCGCCGAGATCGGCGCGGCGAACGCGTAGAGCACGACGGCGCAGGGCAGGGAGAGACAGACGGTCGCCAGCAAAGCGAACATCGCCCGCCGCCGTCCCTCCTCCCCCCGCGCCGAAGCCACTGCGGGCACGATCGCCGCCGCAAGCCCGTAGGAGAGCGTTGCGGGGAGATTGACGAGCGCGAGCACGCCCCCCGAAAAGATCCCGTAGAGCGCGACCGCGCGCGCCGTATGGCGGGACAGCAGGCGCACGACGAGCACGCTGTCGAGCGTCTGCGAGAGGGGCAGAAGCGAGGTCGCCGCCATCACGGGCAACACGGCGGGCAGGATGGGCGCGGGCGGGCGGCGGACGGGAAGGCAGACGCGGCGTTCCCCGCGATAACGCGCCCAGAGATAGACGAGCGCGGCAAGTTCGGACACGGTGACCGCGAAGAGGGCGAAGATCACGGCTTGGACGCCGCGGAAAAAGCAGGCGCACGTCAGCCCGACCGCCGTCTTTACGAGCTGTTCCACGATCTCGGACGACGCCGTGGGCTCCATGCGGTTCTTGCCCTGAAAATACCCGCGGAACACCGCGATGAGCGCGCAGAGCAGCACCGACGGGGCGAGCGCGAAATAGCACGCTTCAAGCGCGTCCTCCCCCTGCAACGCGCTCATGAGCGGGGAGAGCAGGCACATGACGAGCGTCCCCGTAAGTCCGAGCAGCGCAAAGAGGGAGAGCGCGGCGCGCACCGTTCCCCCGTCCTCCGTCCCCCGCGCCGTCTCCTGCGCGATCAGACGCGAAAACGCCGACGGGATCCCCGTCGACGAAAAGGTCAAAAGCACGCAAAACAGGGGATACGCCATTTGATACAGCCCCATGCCGTACCCCCCGATGAGCCCCATGAGCGGAATGCGGTAGAGCGCGCCGATCGCCTTTGCCGCAAACCCGCCGACCGTGAGCACCGCCGCGTTTTTGAGATAGCCCGCCCGTTTCATTCGAATTGGTTGGCGATGATGTCCGCCGTCAGCCGCGCGAGCTTGAAAGACGCGCTCTCCATCACCGCGCCCTCGTCCGACGAAAGCAGGACGACCGCCCCGAGACAGTCGCCGCCCGCCACGATGGGCACGACGATCTGCGCCGTATAGCTCTCGCCCTCTTCGGCGACGGGAAGCACCTCGCCCCCCTCCGCCTTGCTCGCGAGATAGCTCCTGCGCGAAGTCATGATCTCGCTCATCTTGTCGGAGACCGTCTTTCCCGCAATCGCCTTTTTGCCCGCGCCCGCCGCCGCGAGCACGGCGTCGCAGTCGCAGATTGCCGCGAGATAGCCGCTCTGTTCGTTGAGCGACTTCGCCGTCCCATCCGCAAAGCGGTCGAGCGAGGCGATGGGCGAGTATTTTTTGAGCATGAGCTCGTCGCGATCGGTGAACAGTTCGAGCGGATCGCCCTCGCGGATGCGCAAGGTCCGCCGTATCTCTTTCGGAATGACCACGCGCCCCAGCTCGTCGATCCTCCGCACGATTCCCGTTGCCTTCATAAAACAAAAACCTCCGTATAACTTCATTATGCGGAGGCTTCGGATTTCTATGCGGGCTCGTTCAGAGAACCCGCTTCAAAAAGTTGCCCGTGTAGCTCGACGGGCAGGCGGCGATCTCCTCGGGAGAGCCGCTGGCGACCACCGTGCCGCCGCCGTCTCCCCCCTCCGGTCCGAGGTCGATGATGTAGTCGGCGATCTTCACGACGTCGAGGTTGTGCTCGATGACGAGCACGGTATTTCCCGCCTCCCGCAGGCGCAACAGGATGCGGACGAGCTTATCGACGTCGTAGCTGTGCAGACCCGTCGTGGGCTCGTCGAGGATGTAAACGGTCTTGCCCGTCGAACGCTTGGAAAGCTCGGTGGCGAGCTTGACCCGCTGTGCCTCGCCGCCCGAGAGGGTGGTGGAACTCTGCCCGAGTTTGAGGTAGCCGAGCCCCACTTCGTTGAGCGTGGAGATCTTGTTGTAGATAGACGGAATGGGACGGAAGAGCTCGCACGCCTCCTCGACCGTCATGTCGAGCACGTCGGCGATGGACTTCCCCTTATAGCGCACGTCGAGTGTCTCGCGGTTGTACCGTTTGCCGCCGCACACCTCGCAGGGGACGTACACGTCGGGCAAAAAGTGCATTTCGATCTTCATAATCCCGTCGCCCTGACAGTTCTCGCACCTGCCCCCCGCGACGTTGAACGAGAACCGCCCTGACTTGAATCCCATCGTCTTGGCGTCGGGGGTGGAGGCGAACAGATCGCGGATGGCGGTGAATACGCCCGTGTACGTTGCGGGGTTGGAACGCGGCGTTCTGCCGATGGGGGATTGGTCGATGGCGATGACCTTGTCGAAAAATTCGACGCCCGACGCCCCGCCGTGCTTGCCCTGCGGCAGACGCGCGCCGTTGAGCGCGTCGGCAAGGACGGGCAAAACGATCTCGTTGACGAGGGAGGACTTCCCCGATCCGCTCACCCCCGTGACCGCGGTGATGAGCCCCGCGGGGATCTCGGCGGTGATCCCTTTCAAATTATTCTGGCGGCAATCTTCGATGCGAAGCCAACGCCCGTCGGGACGCTTTCTCTCGCGCGGGACTTCGATCTTCCGTCTGCCCGCGAGGTAGTCGCCCGTGATCGACCGCGGTTCGTTCATGAGGTCCTGCACGCTCCCGCACGCGACAATCTCCCCGCCGTGCACGCCCGCCTTCGGCCCGACGTCCACGAGGTAGTCGGCGGCGCGCATGGTGTCCTCGTCGTGCTCGACGACGATGAGGGTATTGCCGAGGTCGCGCAGTCCTTTGAGGGAGGCGAGCAGTTTTTCGTTGTCGCGCTGGTGCAGTCCGATGGAGGGCTCGTCGAGGATGTACAGCACTCCCGAGAGCGCGCTCCCGATCTGCGTGGCGAGGCGGATGCGCTGGCTCTCCCCGCCCGAGAGGGTGGACGCGTTGCGCGAGAGGGTGAGATAGTCGAGCCCGACCCCGACGAGGAAGCCAGCTCGGGCGCGGATCTCCTTTAAGATGACGTCGGCGATGGCGTGCTGGGTCTTGGTGAGCTGTAAGCCGTCGAGAAAGCCCGTGAGCGAGCGGATGGGAAGATCGCACGTCTCGATGATGTTCTTCCCCCCCAACGTGACCGCAAGTGCCTCCTTTTTGAGGCGTTTGCCGTGGCAGACGGGACATTCGCTCGTGCGCATATACCGCTCGATGTCCCACTTCACGCCGACGGACGACGTCTGTTCGTAACGGCGTTGCAGGTTGTTGACGAACCCCTCCCACGCGCTCTTATACGTCGAATGGAAGGTCTTGGTGTGATATTCGAGGTCGATCTTCTCCCCGCCGTTGCCGTACATCAAGAGGTCGAACACTTCGGGGGGAAGTTCGCGGACGGGGACGTCGAGGCTGAAATGATAGTGCGCGGCAAGCGCGCCGAGATACGCCTGCGTGACCGCCGACGAATCGAGATTCCAGCCGCTGATGCGGATCGCTCCCTCGCGGAGAGTCTTGGTGCGGTCGGGGCAGATGAGGTCGGCGTCCACCTTTTGCGAAAAGCCGAGCCCCGAACAGGCGGGACACGCCCCCCAAACCGTATTGAACGAAAAGAGGCGGGGCTCGATCTCCTCGATGGAGATCCCGCAGTCGGGACAGGAATAGCGGGAGGAATATAAGGTCTCCTCGCCGTTGCAGTCGACGACGACCAGCCCGTCGGCGAGCTTCAAAGCCGTTTCGATGCTCTCGGTGAGCCGCTTCAACACGCCGTCTTTGCGGACGAGACGGTCGATGACGACGGAGATGTTGTGCTTGACGTTCTTTTCGAGCGCGATCTCCTCTTGCAGGTCGTACACGATGCCGTCGATCTTGACGCGGGCGTACCCGCTCTTTTTGTAGCTTTGCAGTTCCTTTTTGTATTCCCCTTTCTTGCCGCGGACAACGGGGGCGTTGACGAGCAGCTTGCTCCCCTCGGGCAGTTCCATCACACGGTCGGCGATCTCGTCGACCGTCTGGCGGCGGATCTCCTTGCCGCAGTTGGGACAGTGGGGAACGCCCGCGCGCGCGTACAAGAGGCGCAAATAGTCGTAGATCTCGGTGACCGTCCCCACGGTGGAACGCGGGTTGTGCGAGGTCGTCTTTTGGTCGATGGAGATGGCGGGCGAAAGTCCGTCGATGGACTCGACGTCGGGTTTTTCCATCATGCCGAGGAATTGGCGCGCGTACGAGGAGAGACTCTCCATGTAGCGGCGTTGCCCCTCGGCGAAGATGGTGTCGAAGGCGAGCGTAGACTTTCCGCTCCCCGACAGCCCCGTGAATACGGTGAGCGAGCCGCGCGGAATGTGCACGTCCACATTTTTGAGATTGTTTTCCTTTGCGCCCTTGACGTAGATCTCTTCTTTCATAGCGGTGTGTTGGTGAGAAAATGACGGACCACGGCGTCGATCTGTTTCCAATTCACGCCGCCGTACGCGACTTCGCGCGCCCGCGCGGCGTTGTGCCGTCCGACGGCGAGCACCGCGCGTACCCCGCGCGCCTGCGCGTCGAGACAGGCGTTTACATTGTCGTCTATGAGGATGCCGATCCCGTGTTCGGCGCAGTATTTCCCCTTTTCGCCGTACGGGATGTTCGCTTCGAGCGCGTCGTAGGGGATCTTCCGCTTTTCCAGCCAATCGCGGGAGACCCGTTCGGGATTGCCGAACCACTCTTTGGTGCGCGCGGTGAGGATGACGACCACGTGTCCCGCCGCCCGCCACGAAGCGAGAGCCTCTTTCGCGCCGCGGCGCGCCTCCGCGTCGGTGAAGGCGGCAACGCCCCCCTCGCGGACGAATTTGAGCACGTCGTCGTATCCCCAATCGAACACCTCGGTGAGAGCGGCGGCGTCGGGATTTTTGAGACGGAACGGGAGATGGTTGCGCTCGATATACGCGCTCGCCCGCCCCACGCGGTCGAGGATATTGAGCGTATCGTCGATGTCCACTGCGATCTTCATGATGTGCTCCTCATTTTCTTTCGTAGTTCGTTGATCCGCTCGCGGATCTCGATCGCCTGTTCGAAGTCGAGCGCGTTCGAGGCGACTTTCATGAGTGCTTTGAGCCGCTCGATCTCTTCGGGGATCTCCTTGTGCGAGAGCTGTTCGCTCTTCTTTGCCTTGCCCGTGATGGACAGGGTGGACTTCACCTGCTTTACGATGGTGCGCGGGACGATCCCGTGCGCCTCGTTGTACGCATTCTGGATCTGCCGCCGCCGTTCGGTTTCGGCGATGGCGCGCCGCATGCTGCCCGTCATTTCGTCGGCGTACATCACCACCCGCCCCTCGGCATTGCGCGCCGCCCTGCCGATGGTCTGCACGAGCGACGTTTCGCTCCGCAAGAATCCCTCCTTGTCGGCGTCGAGAATGGCGACGAGTTTGACTTCGGGAAGATCGAGCCCCTCGCGCAGCAGGTTGATGCCGCAGAGGACGTCGAAATCCCCCCCGCGCAAACCGTTTACGATGTCGATCCGCTCCAACGCGTCGATGTCCGAGTGCATGTAGCGCACCTTTACGCCGTTCTCTTTGAGGTAGTCGGTGAGATTTTCCGCCATCCGCTTGGTGAGCGTGGTGACGAGCGCGCGCCCGCCGCCCGCAACGACCCCGCGGATCTCCGAGAGAAGATCGTCGATCTGCCCCTTGGTCGGCTTGACGCAGACGGGGGGATCGAGCAGACCCGTGGGACGGATGAGTTGTTCTACGATTTGCCCCGCCTCCCCGAGTTCGTAGGGGGCGGGCGTCGCCGAAACGCAGATGAGTTGGGGCACGCGCGCGTCGAACTCCTCGAACGTGAGGGGACGGTTGTCGTACGCCGAGCGCATGCGGAAGCCGTATTCCACGAGATTGGTCTTGCGGGCGAGGTCGCCGTTGTACATCGCGCGGATCTGCGGAATGGTCATATGGCTCTCGTCGATAAACACGAGAAAGTCGGGCGGGAAGTAGTCGAGCAAAGTAAAGGAGGGCTGCCCGGGGCTGCGCCCGTCGAAATAGCGGGAATAATTTTCGACGCCCGAGCAGTAGCCGATCTCGCGCATCATTTCGAGGTCGTGCTCGGTGCGCTGGCGAAGCCGTTGCGCTTCGAGCAGTTTGCCCGCGTCCTCGAACGCCTTCACCTCCCCTTGCAGATCCTCCTCGATCATGGCGAGGGCGCGTTCGAGCCGGTCGCTTCCCACGGCGTAGTGGCTGGCGGGAAAGACGACGGCGTGTTTGAGTTCGGACACGATCTTCCCCGTTACCACGTCCTCCTCGCAAATGCGGTCGATCTCGTCGCCGAAGAACTCCACGCGGAGAGCGACTTCGGAATTGGAGGCGGGAAAGATCTCCACGACGTCCCCCCGCACGCGGAAGGTGGAACGCTTGAAGTCGATATCGTTGCGGGAATAGTGGATATCCACGAGCCGCCGTAAAAGCGCGTCCCGCTCCATCTCCTGCCCGGGGCGCATGGAGATCCCGAGACGGAAAAACTCCTCGGGCGCGCCCAACCCGTAGATGCAGGAGACCGACGACACGACGATCACGTCGTCCCGCTCGCCGAGCGAACAGGTCGCCGCGTTGCGCAGTTTGTCGATCTCGTCGTTCATCGAAAGGTCCTTTTCGATGTAAGTATCGGTGGAGGGAATGTAGCTCTCGGGCTGATAGTAGTCGTAATAGGAGACGAAGTACTCCACGCGGTTTTCGGGGAAAAATTCGCGGAATTCGTTGCAGAGCTGCGCCGCGAGCGTCTTGTTGTGCGCGATGACGAGGGCGGGCCGCCCCACGTTTTTGATGACGTTCGCCATCGTGAACGTCTTGCCGCTCCCCGTCACCCCGACGAGCACCTGCGTGCGGATCCCGTCGAGCACCCCCTCGGTGAGCCGCGCGATCGCCTCGGGTTGGTCCCCCGTCGGAGAAAAGGGCGCATGCAGTTTGAATTCGTGATGTTCCATTGCCGTTCCGTCCGCCCCCATGGGCGTTGTTTCCAAACGTATGTTTTATTATACCGCTTCCCGCCGCCGCTGTCAAGCGTTTTCAGCCGAAAGCGTCAACGGCATAAAATGGCTTTGAGCGCGATGCCGAGCGCGGCGGAGAGCAAGCCGCACACGGCGGTGACGATGAGACGGAAGATGAGGCTTCGGCGGCGTCGGACGTCGCTCCGCCTGTAATCGAGCCCCGCCTCTTTCATATGGATGCAGTAGGTCTTTTCGCCCTTTCGGTCGGAGAGGACGAGTTCGAAATAGCCGTCGAGTTCGAGGGAGTACAGCGCGCGTTCGAGGGAGGCTTCGTCGAACTTCTTTTCGGGCAGGAGGGCGAGCAGTTCGTAGGGGAACACGAGAAAGCGTTCTTTGCCTTGGGAAAGCGAAAAAACGGCACTCATGACCTCGTTTTCCCGCTTGCTCAACGTCTCTGTCATAGCAGAAAGAGCGCAGCGAGCCCGACGAGGAGTGCCGCAACGAACGCGCCCGAAAATCCTCCCAATGCGGAATAGAGCGCAGTCTCCCGCTTGCGGCGCACGCTCTCCCCCCGCTCGCGCGCCTCCTGTTTGGCATACGACCTGCCCGCGGGAAGCGCGCGGACGCAGAAGAGCCCGCCTTCTTTATAGCGCATTTCGATGAGCCCCCGCGCTTCGAGTTGGTCTAATATCTGACCGATCTCCCCCTCCGCAGACGGGCACAGCCGCCCGAGTTCGCCTTCGTCTATAATTTTGAATCCGTCGCCGCAGCATTCGTTGACGGCGGCGAGCAACGCGCTCGATCTCTCGTCCAACATACTCCCTCACGGGCAGTATTGCCCGCGGACGGAAAATCATTCGCGTTTGCGGTCAGAACGAGATGAGATTGCAGTCGTAAAGGATGGCGGAGAACGGCGAGGAGCGGAACAGCGTCTCCAACATCAAAAACACGTCTTGCACGGGTTGCAACAAAGAGCCATCCGAACCCGACGCCTCGCCGCCCCCGAGCGAGGACAACAGCGAATCGAGCCCGCCCCCCGCGATAAAGCGGGTCAGCGCGAACAGTCCGCACCAGATCGCCGCCGCGAGCACGAACGAGACGACGGACAGGATCACGCCGTCTACAACGCCGAGCACGGGGACGGAACGGCACTTGCGCACGCAGTAGTTCATGAGCGCGCCGAGCACGACGACCATCGCAAACGACACGAGGAACACGAGGATCGCGGAGATGAGATAGCCGACGAAAAATGCGGTGACGGCGGGAAGTTTTTTCATCGTGCCCGCCATGAGCGTGGCGAGCCCCTTGCCGCTGAACCGCACGCCGACGGGGAAGTACAGCCCCAAGAGAACGCAACCCGCCGTGAGGACGAGCATGATGACGGCGAAAACCGACCTGCCGAATCCCACGCGGTAGCCCCCGCGGAGCGCGAGCGCGAGCGCGGCGACGAGCAGAAGATCAAAGGCGTGCTCCCCGACGGTCTCCATGATTTCGAGTTCGTAGATCGCCCCCATGCTCTCGGAGAGCGAGGGGATCTGCGCCGCGACGGCGAGCGCGACCCCGCCCCAAACTACGACGAACGCCAAGAGGTTGACGAGGGCGGTCAACCCGCCGAGAATGCGGTTCATCACGCGGAAGAACGGGTGCGCGGGACGGGCGCGCCGCAGCAGGTAATAGCGGAACGCCGCGCCGCCGCCGAGCACCACCGTCGTCCATGCGAGGAACACGCCGAGCGCGACGGCGAAGCCCTCCGTCCCCGCCAGCGTCTCCCGCGCCGATCCGAGCACGAGGGTGCACGGGAAGATGAGCGCGAGCTGCCACCCGAGCCACGAAGTTTGGTTGAATTTTCGGAATACGCCGTATATCACGCACAGGATGATGAGCACGCAAAGGACGGCGACGGCGATCCACGTCGTCGTCGATCCGTCTGCAAGCAGGTCGAATGCCATATACGCCTCCCTTGTCGGTTATTTGTTGAAGTTATCTTTCAGCGAAACGATCTCGGAGAGCACGAGCTTTCCGTCCTCGCGGCAGGTCTTGTAGTACCCCGTCCGCATGAGCTGGAACGCCTCGCCCTCCGCCGCGCCGTCGAGATAGGGCTCCGCCTTGACCGCAAACACATGCTCGCTGTCCTTTACGAGACGTTCGGAGAAGTCCTGTCCCGCATAGTCGGCGTCGCGGAGCAAGTGGTCGTACCGTTTGAGCACGGCGTCGACGCACCGCGCGGCGTTCACCCAATGCAAGACACCCTTTGCCTTGACCCCGCTCGTATCGCTCCCGCTGCGGGAATCGGGCAGGTAGGCGCACTTGATCTCGACGACCTTGCCCGTCCCGTCGGTGACCGCCTCGTCGCAACGGACGATGTACGCGCTTTTGAGCCGCGCATACCCCCCGATCCGCAAGCGGTGATATTTGGGCGGCGGGTCGAGCGAGAAATCGCTCCGTTCGATGTATAGCGTTTTGCCGAATTTGATCTTGCGCGTGCCTGCGCCCTCGGCGGTTTGGTTGACGTCGAACTCGACGTCCTCCTCCCCCTCGTAGTTGGTGACGGTGAGTTTGAGCGGGTCGACGACTGCCATCGCGCGCGGCGCGCAGGCGTTGAGATAGTCCCGCACGACCGCCTCGAAGTAGCCGATCTCGCACTCCGAATTTGCCTTTGCGACGCCGATGCGGGCGCAGAAGTCGCGGATCGCCGCGGCGGGAATGCCGCGGTTGCGAAGCCCCGCGAGCGTGGGCATTCTCGGGTCGTCCCACCCGTGCACCGTGCCCTCCTCGACGAGCTTTTTGAGATAGCGTTTGCTCATAACGAGGTTGGTGAGGTTGAGCCGCGCGAACTCGATCTGGCGCGGCTTGGGCGAGAACCCGAGCTCGATCCCCACCCAATCGTAGAGCGGGCGGTGATCTTCGAATTCGAGGGTGCAGAGCGAATGGGTCACCCCCTGCAAATAGTCGCAGATGGGATGCGCGTAGTCGTACATGGGGTAGATGCACCACTTGTCCCCCGTGCGGTGATGGGTCGCGTGCAGGATGCGGTAGATGACGGGATCGCGCAGGTTGATATTGGGCGACGCCATGTCGATCTTGGCGCGCAGACACTTTTCGCCGTCGCGGTATTTTCCCGCCCGCATCTCGCGGAACAGCCGCAAATTTTCCTCGGGGGAGCGGTTGCGGTACGGGCTTTCCACGCCCGGTTCGGTGAGCGTGCCGCGGGTGTTTTTGATCTCCTCGGGGGAGAGGTCGCACACGAACGCCTTGCCCTCCGCGATGAGCTTTTCCGCGAACGCATAGATGGTATCGAAGAAGTCGGAGGCGTACACCTCCTTATCCCAGCGGTAGCCGAGCCAGAGGATATCGCGGCGGATGGCGTCGACGTACTCCGTCTTTTCCTTGGAGGGATTGGTGTCGTCGAAGAAGAGGTTGCACTTGCCGCCGTATTTTTCCGCCGTACCGAAGTTGACGAACATGCTCTTTGCGTGCCCGATGTGCAAATACCCATTCGGTTCGGGCGGGAAACGCGTTCTGATCGCGCTCGCCTTGCCCGCGGCGAGATCCTCGTCGATATAAGCCTGAATAAAATTTTCCGCTTCCGCCATATTCTTGTCGTCCTTTGCCGATCTTATACCGTAATTATAGCATATTCTTTTGGAAAATGATACAATTTCGACGGCATTTTTTGTGATTTTTCGCCCGCGCTTTCCGCTTTTCTTTTCTCTCGCCCTTATTTTTTCCCGCGCCCCCGAAACACTTGACGGATTTTTCCGAAAGGACTATAATTTGAAGAAAAAACAGGCAGGAACGGTTATGGCGGAAAGAGCAGTTACGATGGAAAAGCTGGTCGCGCTGTGCAAGGCGCGCGGCATCATCTTCCCCGGCAGCGAAATTTACGGCGGCATGGGCAATACGTGGGACTACGGCCCCGTGGGCGTAGAGATCAAAAACAACATCAAGCGCGCGTGGTGGAAACGCTTCGTGCAGGAGAGCGAGAACAGCTACGGCGTCGACGCCGCCATTTTGATGAACTCCCGCGTTTGGGAGGCGAGCGGACATACCACGTCCTTTTCCGATCCCAAAATGGACTGCAAAAAATGCAAGACCCGTCACCGCGCCGACAACCTCATCGAGGCGCACTCCAAGGGCAAGGTGAATCCCGATCTCATGTCCGACGCCGAAATGGAGGCGTATATCGCCGAACACCATGTGTGCTGCCCCAACTGCGGCAACTTCGATTGGACGCCCATCCGCACGTTCAACCTCATGTTCGAGACCTCGCGCGGGGTGACCGACGAGAGCCAGAATAAAATTTATTTGCGCCCCGAAACGGCGCAGGGCGAGTTCGTGAACTTCCTCAACGTCCAGCGCACCACCCGCGCCAAAGTCCCGTTCGGCATCGCGCAGATCGGCAAGGCGTTCCGCAACGAGATCACCCCCGGAAACTTCATCTTCCGCACCATCGAGTTCGAACAGATGGAACATCAATGGTTCTGCAAGGAGGGAACGGACGGCGAATACTATGAGGAATACAAGCGGCGCGCTTTCGCCTTTTTGACCGACCTCGGCTTCTCGCCCGAACACCTGCGCTTCCACGACCACGACAAGCTCGCCCACTACGCAAAGGCGGCGTGCGACATCCAATATCTCTATCCCATGGGCTGGTCGGAACTCAACGGCATCCACAACCGCACCGATTACGACCTCACCCGCCACCAGCAGTATTCGGGCAAGTCGCTCCTCTATGTCGACCCGACCGACAATTCCCGCTATATCCCCTACGTCATCGAATATTCCATCGGCGCGGACCGTCTCATGCTCGCCGTGCTCTGCGAGGCGTACGACGAGGAGACGCTCGAGGGCGGCGAAACGCGCAACGTGCTTCGCTTCCACCCCGCGATCGCGGCGTATAAGGCGGCGATCCTCCCCCTGCAAAAGAGCCTCGCCCCGCAGGCGCGCGCCATTTGGGAGACCCTCAAAAAACAGTTCTCCGTCACCTACGACGAAGCGGGCTCGATCGGCAAACGCTACCGCAGGCAGGACGAGATCGGCACGCCCTATTGCATCACCGTCGACTTCGACACCCTCGAAAACGGCACGGTTACCGTGCGCGAGCGCGATTCCATGGCGCAGATCCGCATCTCCGCCGACGCACTTTCGGGCTACCTCGCCGACCATTGCGTCTTTTGAAAAATTTATAAAATACGTATTGTGAGAAATTTATAGAAGTGCGGTTTTGAAAAACTTATAAAACTGTGTTTTTTGAAAACCTCATAAAATACGACGCGCCCCTGTGCCGATTCGGCACAGGGGCGCGTCTGCTTCCGATTTGTCATTCAGAGCGCAGCGAAGAAGTACCAAGCCGCCGCTTCTTAAATGTCATTTCGACCCGCCCGAAGCTTCTATTTGTAGACCAAGGGCGGCACGAGCCCGCAGGGCGAAGTACCAAGCCGCCGCTTCCAATTTGTCATTTCGACCAAGCGAACGCAGTGAGCGCGTGGAGAAATCTCCCTTATTTTTATTCCAAGCCTCATCAACGACCAAGGAGATTTCTCGACTTCGGCTCGCTCACGCTCGCCTCCGCTCGAAATGACAGAAAAGACAAGGCAAAACAACGGCGTAGCACAAACAATAAGACTTCGGGGGGGGGATTTCTCGACTTCGGCTCGCTTACGCTCGCCTCCGCTCGAAATGACAGTTGGGAAGTGGTCACAGGTCGGAATGACAGAATAAGAATGCGTGAGTACAATGCGAGCCCGCGTCGGAAGGGCGCGGGCTCGCGTTTGAATCGCTTGATTTTTGCGGCATACATGAACGCAACGCCGCTTGTTCGTCAGTTCCAGCGGGCGAGCAGGTCGTCCACTTTCACGAGTTCCGCGCCGTACACGTCTTTGAGATACTTGATGCCGTAGACGTAATCCTCTTCGGTGAAAGAATCCATCGCGTCGACGGCGGCGATGATTCCGTAGCCGAGGCAGTACGCGTCCGCCGTGGTATGGCGCACGCACATGTGCGCGTGCAAGCCGCTCATGACGACGGTCTCCACGCCGAGCTCTTTCAGCAAAAGGTCGAGATCGGTATGGAAGAAGCCAGAATAGCGGCGTTTGGGAACGACGTAATCCTTGTCGCACAAGCCGAGCTCGGGAATGACCTCCGCGCCCTTTGTGCCGGCGATCGCGTGGTCGCCCCAGAGTTGCAGTTCATGGTCGACGCCCTTGATGTGCGCGTCGTTGCAGAAGATGACGGGGACGCCCGCCTTGCGCGCGCCTTGCACGAGTTCCGCCGTTTTGGGAACGATGGCGAGCCCGCGGTCGCATTTGAGCGCGCCCGTCACGAAGTCGTTGAGCATATCCACGACGAGAACCGCCGTTTTTTTCGATTGCATAGTGATCCTCCGTTAAAATTTTCTTCATTGTACGCCCCGAAACGGAAGAAGTCAAGTATTTTAACGAAAGAAGTCCGTCATTTTTTAAGAAGCCGCGCCGTCTTGCGCGGCGTACAGATCGAATTCTCCCTCGAGGTCGAAGCTCTCCCCCTCGTCGAAGGCGGCGAGTTTGGAGACGGAGACCTCGTACGCGGTCATGGTAACCGTCTCGGTCTCGGACAGCCGCTTTTGGTATTCGCGGCTCTGGATGCGTCCCGACAGCGCGATCCTGTCGCCCACTTTGAGATTTTGCACGAACCGCGCGTTCCGTCCCCAAGCGATGCAGGGGATATAGTCGGACTTGTTGTAGGCGCGGTTGACGGCGAGCAGCAGATCGGCGATCTCGCGGTTGAACGGCGTGGTGCGGTAGACGGGCGGTTTGCAGATGTAGCCCGAGAGCACGATGCCGTTGGGATTCTTCCCCGCGACGATGGGGACGAGTTCGCGCACGAACAGCGTGAGCATGAGGCGGGAACGTCCCCCCTCCAACTTGTTGTAGCTGCGGAACTGCCCGACCGCGGCGATGAGGTCGCCCGTTTTGAGGTCGCTCTTTTGAATGAGCCGCTCGGAAATGGTGACGGGCAGGATATCCGCCTGTCCCGAAAGACGCATCACTTTCACATACAATTCGTAAAATCCTTCCCCGTACACTTCGTGCGAAAAGGTCGCCTCGGAAACGATCTCCCCCATGATGTACGCCTTGTTGTTTTTTTCGATCCCGTAATCCATATTCCTTTCCTCCGCGTATTTCGCGCCCGTTTTTATGCCGTATCAGGCGACGCCCCGCGGGATCTGCCGCCCCGTGGCGTCGATGGTGTAGTTTTCGCGATAGATGAGTTCGCCGATGGGGACGAACTCGAACCCGTGCGCGCGCAACGTGTCGATGACGATGGGAAGTGCCTCCGCCGTGTGCAGTCCGTTGTTGTGCATCAGGATGATCGACCCGCTCTTGACGCGCTCGGTGACGCGCGCGGCGATGTCGGACGCCGAAAGATTTTTCCAATCGAGAGAGTCCACATCCCACTGGATGGGGTACAGCCCCATCGCGTTCACGGTGTCGATGAGCAAATTGTCGTAGTCGCCGTAGGGGGGACGGAAGAGCTCGGGCTTTTTCCCCGCGATCCGCTCGATCGCCTCCGACGAGGTGTTGAGCTCGGTTTGGATCTCGGTCTCCGAAAGCCGCGACATGTAGGGATGCGTCGCGCTGTGCGTCCCGATCTCATGTCCCGCCTCCGCGATCTTTTTGAGATATTCGGGGTATTTCTCCGCCCAGAACTGCACGGCGAAGAAGGTCACCCGCACCTTTTCCTCCGCGAGCGTTTGCAACAGGGAATCGGTGTAGTCCACCCCCCACGCGCAGTCGAACGAGAGCGCGATCTTGTTGTCGTCGCGCTCGACGCAGTAGATGGGCAAACTGCGGCTGCCGCTCCAATACACTTCCTCCGCGCCCGCGGCGTTTGCGGTAAGCGCGCCCGCAACGAGCAATCCCGCCATCGCCGCCGCAACGGCGACCGCCTTCAATCGTATGGTTATGAACCGCATCGGCAACACCTATATGATAAAATATTTCGGGGAGAAAAGCAACGGTATTTTTGTCGGACGGGCACGATTCCCGTCGATTCCCCCTCCCCGCTTCACCCTACTCTATGCCGCGTTCCCCCCAAATATACCTCTCCCGCCGCGGCGCGGCGGGAGATGGGGTTGGGATTTTTCAGTGACGGCGAGCCCCTGCGCAATTCTTGCGCAGGGGCTCGCGGGAAACGTTCTTCTATTCCGAAAGTCCGAAAGGGTGCTTGTCCTCCACGCTCGTAAAGGTGAACGCGCAGACGCGCGCCGCGCCCGCCTTACGGAGGACGCGACCCATCTCGCAAACGGTCGCGCCCGTGGTCATGGTGTCGTCGACGATCACGACGCACTTCCCCTTTGCCGCGCCCTTTTCGGTCAAACGGTATGCGTTTTTCAAATTCTCCTGCCGCGCGTCCCGCCCGAGCTCCTTCTGCGCGCCCGTCTCCCGCGTCTTTTCCGCATGGATGACGGGAAGCCCCGTCCTGCGGGAGAGCTCCTCGGCGAACAGGCGGGCTTGGTTGTAGCCGCGCTTCTTCTCCGCCGCGGGGGTCATGGGGATGTAACAAAGGGCGTCCGCTTGCGGGAACGCCTCCAAAAAGCGGGGAAGAGAAAGCTCCGCGAGCGTGCGATAGAGATATTTCGACCCGCGTTTGAAACGGACGACGAGGCGCGCCGCCTCCCCCTCGTGCGTATATCCCGAGCGCGCCGTGTCGACGGTGAGCGGACTTCTTTTGCATTCGAGACATATGCCCGCCTCTTTCACCCGCCTGCCGCACAGCGGACAACAGAGCGCGATCGCGGGAAGCGCGGCGCGGCACGCCTCGCACACCCGCTCTCCCGAAAAGACCTCCCGCCCGCAGATATCGCAGGTGTAGTTTTTCCCGCCCCACGCGCGAAGCGTTACGCGCAGACTTTCAAACATGTTTCACTCCCAAGAGAAAAGCGCGGCGATGCGCCGCGCTCAACATCAGAAATCTTCGTCGTCGTTCTTGTCGTCTTTGTCGTCATCGTCGTCATCGTCGTCGCCCGCGAGCGAATAGATCTCGTCGCCCGTGACGTATTCGAGATCCTCTTCGTCGTCGCCCTCGTAGGTCTCCTCTTCGGGCTCTTCCTCTTCGAACTCCTCGTCGAACGTCTCGTCGATCTCGCCGATCTCCTCGTCGAGGTCGGCGTCCGCGTCGTCGTCGAGGTATTCCCGCCACTCGTCGTCCTCTTCGGGATCGGGCTCTTCTTCGTACTCGGTCTTTTTACGGCACTCTTCGCACATCTTTTCGCCTGCGCGCATCATGTTCTCGCCGCAAATGGGACAGAGCTCGGTGGGAAGCTCCTCATCCGCCTCCTCTATCATGTCGTCGAGATCGCTCGCGATCCCTTTCATTTCCTTTAAGCATACGTCGCAGTATTCCTGCTTTTCCGCGTCGATATAGTTGAGCTCGCACCGCGGACATTTCATATAACGAACCATAGTTCCCCCTCCGTTCCTTTCGCCTGCTCTTTGGCTAATAAATTATATTAGTAATTATTGTTTTTGTAAACTGTTTTTTTATGCGTTTCCGCAAAAAATCGGGATTTTTCTAAATTTTTTTCGGGAAGTGTGAGGAAAGACATGTGGATCGACATATCCTCTGCAAAGCGGCATTCCTGATCGCCGTTCCAAGCGGAGCGGCATTTTGATTGCCGTTGCGCTCTGCACGCGGCTCTTTTGTCACTTCGCCCCTCTTTCAATATGTCATTTCGACCAAGCGAACGCAGTGAGCGCGTGGAGAAATCTCCCTTTCGTCGCGACGCGACGCATTTTGTCAGCCTTTCCCAAAATGGGAAAGGCGTACCTTTTACGTCGGTCGCTCCTCTTCGCGAAAAAATACTTCGTCTTTTTTCGCGAGGAAATAAGGAATGGCGTATTAGAAGCGAAGAGACATTCTAAATTGTCATTTCGACCAAACGAACGTAGTGAGTGCGTGGAGAAATCTCCCTTATTATATTCCAAACCGAATCAACGACCAAGGGGATTTCTCGATTCCGTTCGCTTACGCTCGCCTCCGCTACTTCGTCGCTACGCTCCTCGTGCCGCCCTTGGTCTACAAATAGAAGTCTCGGGCGGGACAAAATGACAGCGTAATATAAGCAAAGGGCAAATAAAACAAGGGAGATGTTTCGACACGAGAGCCCGCGTCTCTTCGACGCGGGCTCTCGGCTCAACATGACATTATTGTAATGCTTTTTTGGCTTCCAAATAATGGCGTTAGGTGGAATTCACTTCCACCGTGCGCGCCCCAATTTGCCGCACACCTGCGGCTTATTGTCTTACAAAGCGAACAAGAGGACTAACCTAATTTAAGAGAAAGTCGGTTTCTCTCACGAAATTTTCTTTTCGCCACGCGCGGCGCGAAGCGCAACGCGCACGGCACAGAAAAGAAAATTTGTGAACTCATTTCTCCTCTTCGTCCGTCTCGTACGTTTCGCCGTAGTCGTACTCTTCTTCCGTTTCGCTCTCGTCGACGGTGTACACCTTTTTCAGCGTCTCCTTGGGGGCGGCGTCCTTCTTGCGCTTGCGCACGATGAAGAACACGCCCACGCCGATCCCAATCACAACGAGCCCGATCCCGACGCCGATGAGTGCCCAAGCCCAAGCGGGCAGGCTCTTTTTCTCGACGGTGGGGACGGTGTAGTGTTCGAGAGAGGTCTCCCAATGGGAGGCGAGCCCGTCCTCGTCCGCCTCATTCATCTTCCCGAGGCGGGTGACGAAATAGGAATAGGTGCGGTAGGAGGTTTCGCCGTCTTTGAAGTCGGTCTCCTTGAAGATCTCCTTGCCGTCCGTGCCCGTATAGCCCTTGCCCTCCGCGAAAGCGTGGAAGGCGGCTTTCTCCTCCTCCGAATAGAGGGCGGTCTCTTTCTGCCCGTTCTCTACGGCAAAGTCGATGTTCTCGTCGAACTGCGCCGTTTCGCCCGTGAAGAAGTAATACCGCACGGCGTTGCTCAAACGGGAATTGCCGCGGTCGTTGGTGAGTTTGGCGATGAAGCCCTTTGCGACGTCGCTGTCGAACAGCGCGTCGTAACGGTCGTTCCATTCCTCGATCTCGACGTTGTTTTTGAGCGCGCCGTTCGCCTTTTTGAGGTCGATCGCGGACACATAGTTATACGACGTGCTCGAAAACGCCATCGCGTCGGCGAAGAACACATACCCGTCGAGAACTTCGTAGTTGTACCAATCCCCCGCATGCTCGGATTCGAGGACGCGGACGGGCGCGTACGCCTTGTTGTTCTCCGCGCCGCCCTCGCCCGTGTAGACGAGGTTGCGGTAGTCGTTCTCGTCGCCGTTGAACACGGCGCGTTCGATGGAATAGCCGCTCCCGCTCGAGCGGGTGAGATAGGCGTACGAATAGGTCGCGTCCGACGTCGTGTCGATGCCGACGATGGTGGAAGAGCCGATGTCGTATGCGACGGCGAGATCCTCTTTCAGCGCGCCGTTCTCATCGACGTCCGCGCGGTAGAGGTTGCTGTTCGCGACATAGAGATAGTGATGCCCACCCTGCGCGTCGCGGTAGAAATATGCCGCCTGCGTCGCCTTGTTTTGGGCGTCGAGCGCGCCCGCTACGACGTCGAGCTTTGCGTTCTTTGCAACGTCGTTTGCGGAGATGGAATCCCAGCCCGTGCCGAGATCCGCCCCGTCGAGGAAGTAGAGCGCGCCGTCCGCACCCGTCGTGCCGCTCGCCGTCGAGGTCTGCGTGCGGGTGAAGTAGACGCCGCCGTTGTTGTAGGAAAGAAGCGAATAGGTGTAGCCGACGGGAGAGGTCGGCGTGGAATCGCTGTGGTTGAACTGCGTCGGATTCTCGTTCGCGCCCATGCCGTCGAGCACGATCTCGCCGTAGTTCCAATAGGGAAGTTCGCCGTTCGCGTTCTCGTCGAGATAGTCTTGATCCCACTGATATTCATAAGGCGCGGCGGTCGCGTCCGCACGGACGCGGTAGATCTGGTTGTAGGGCAAATTGATCGCGCCGTCGCTGTCCGCCTTGTCGGTGACGCCGAGCGTGTAGTAGACGTAAGGGTCGGTCTTGTCGCCGCTGTTGAGCACATACCCCGTGGCGTTCTTCACGAGCGTGGTATCCGTTTCGGTCGCCGTGTTGTAGGAATGCAGGGTGTACGAGCTCGATCCCTCCGCATAGAGGACATAGACCGTGCCCTCCGTTTGCACATAGCGGTAAACCGTCGCGTTGGAGGAGAGCCGGAAGTGCATTTTAACGTCCGTCCCGTCGAGCTTGGCACTGTTGAAATCGAGATAGCTGTTCTCGACGACGCCCGTCGTGCTCTTGTCGCTCGTCGGGGTGGCGTAGTACACGCGGTCGCCGTAGATATACAGCCCCGAAGTGTAGTCGCCCGCCACCATGAGGGAGGGGACGACGGTCTCGGCGGCGTTGTTCTTTTCCGCGAGATCGGCTTTTTTGATGCGCATGAGCGCGCCTTTGACGGGCTTGCCGTAGGTGTTGTTCGCCGTGTACGTCTCCTTGCCGTTGATGAAGTAATACCAATCCCCCTTGGAGACGACAAAGCCGCCGTTCGACGAAACTTCCCCGTCGGGAATGCCCGCGGGCGGCGTGAACTTGCCGTCGCAGGCGGTCAGCGACATCGCGCCGATCGCAAGCGTCGCCGCCGTCGCAAATACCAACAATTTTTTGAATCCTTTCCGCATATTTCTTCTTTCCTTTCGATAATCGGAAAATTTGGTTCTAACGATACGCTATTTATTATAAACTAAATCAAGGGTTTTGGCAATCAAAAACTTACGTCACTTGCACTTTTTTGCGGAAATTTTCGATTTGCGCGCCCCTTTGCGCGTGCCGAACGCGTAAAATTTCTTTTTGGGGAGTTCTCTCATGGAAAAATTCGGGATCTTCGAGCTGCTCGACGCGCTGTCCGCCATCGCGGAAACGTCGTCCGACCCGCCGTCCGAACGGGAAACGCCCGAACGGGAAGCGGAACAAACGGAGGCGCGGAAGCCGGACAGTTCCTACCTCGCCCCCTCCTACGGCGCGCCCGCCGTGGAGAACATGCAAAACGGGTCGGACGCGGCGAATGCGCGGGACGCCTACGGCGAATTTCTCGCACGGCACGAACGCGCGGCGGAACGCGTGGAAAAGCGTCCGCGCGGCAACAAGTAAAAAAGCTCCCTTCGGGGAGCTTTTTGTTATCTCTTGGAGAACTGCGGTGCGCGGCGTGCCTTTTTGAGACCGTACTTCTTGCGTTCTTTGACGCGGGGGTCTCTCGTAAGGAAGCCTGCCTTTTTGAGCGCGGGGCGGGTTTCGGGTTCGGATTGAAGCAACGCCCGCGCAATGCCCAAACGGATCGCGCCCGCCTGTCCCGTATAGCCGCCGCCGATGACGTTGACGTAGATGTCGTACTTGCCATCCGCCTGTACTTCGACGAGCGGTTGCTTAACGATGTATTGAAGCGTGCCCATGGGGAAGTAATCCTCGAGGGTGCGGTCGTTGATGACGATCGTGCCGCTCCCTGCGGGGATGAGCCGCACGCGGGCGATCGCCTTCTTTCTTCTGCCCGTTCCCCAGAACTGCAATTTTTTCTTGATGACCGTTTTCGCCATTTTTCTATCCCCTCACCTTAAAATAATTTGAGCTCTTGCGGCTTCTGCGCTTCGTGTTTATGCTCCGCGCCCTTGTAGACTCTGAGTTTTTTGATCATTTGTCTGCCGAGAGAGTTCTTGGGAAGCATGCCGCGGATCGCTTCGTAGACCGCGAGGTCGCTTCTTTCCGCCATCATCTTGCTGTAAGGAACTTCTTTGAGCCCCCCGATGTAGCCCGTATGATAGCGGTAGAACTTGTTTTCGAGCTTCTTGCCCGTGAGAAGAACTTTATCGCTGTTGATGACGATGACAAAATCCCCCGTATCCACGTTCGGCGTGAAGGTGGGTTTGTTCTTGCCGCGAAGGATCGCCGCGACTTTGGACGCAAGTCTCCCGAGAGGGACGCCCGTGGCGTCGACGACGTACCACTTTCTCTCAACCGTTTGCGCGTTCGCCATGTAGGTTTTCATTTCCGTACTCCTTTCTAATCTTGAAAAGATCGTTCGGCTTTTGCCCGCTTCGGGCGATGTTGCCTCTTCTTTGCTGATTACCTCTTTATTATAAGTCGCCGAAAAAGTTCCGTCAAGCTGTTTTGAGATTGGATTTTAAGATTTTTTCGGAAAAAAGCAAAAATATATCCCTTTGCACAGCCGCGGCGCGCTCCGTAGCCGAACGGCGGCGTCCGTTCGGCGAAATTTTTACGCGGGCGCGCTTTCGGGATAAAGCGGGCCCGCGTCTTTTCGTCGCAAAAAGGATGCTTTTCTGCGTGCCGCGCACGCGCGCGAACATTATATTATTATAGGGCGCGAACCCGTCCTATGCCCCTTGCAAAGGGTCATTGCGGGGGAAGCGTTTTTACGACCCGCGCGGGATCTCCGACCGCGACGCTGTTCGGGGGGATGTCGCGCGTGACCACGCTCCCCGCGCCGACGACGACGTTACTGCCGATGGTCACCCCGGGAAGGACGCGGACGCCGCCGCCGAACCAAACGTTGTCGCCCACGACGATGGGCTTGGCAAATTCGAGCTGCCGTACGCGGAGATCGGCTTCGAGCGGGTGTCCCGCCGTGTAAAAGCCGCATTGGGGGGCGACGAATACGTTGTCGCCGAAGATGAGCTTGTTGGTGTCGAGGAACACGCAGTCGTGGTTGGCGTAAAAGTTTTCGCCGATTTCGGTGTTATAGCCGTAATCGAACCAGACGTTGCTCTCGAAGTGGAAATTTTTGCCGCACTTGCCGAGCAGCGACCGCATGATCTTCTGCCGTTTTTTCGTTTTGGAACGGGGCGTGCGGTTGTATTTTTCGCACTTTTGCTTGCACGCCGACAATTCCGCAAGCAACTGTTCATCGACGGTGTACAGTTCCCCCGCCGACAATTTTTCCTTTTCACTGCGCTGTTCCATGCGCCTTCTCCTTTTGACAGATAAAAATAAGGGTGATGTCTCGATTCCGCGAAGAAAATGTTTCGCCACGCAAACGCTTCTTTTCGTTTGTCATTTCGAGTGAAGCCGCGGCTTCCAAATTGTCATTCAGAGCGAAACGGGCAACGCCCGCAGTTTTACGTTGCCTATACTACGTTGTCATTTCGAGTGAAGTGAGCGAAGCGAACGGAATCGAGAAATCCCCTTGGTCGTCGATGAGGCTTGGAATAGAATGCGGGAGATTTCTCCACTTCGCTCGTTTCACTCGCTACGGTCGAAATGACAGATTAGAAAGCGGGCAGGGCGAAATGACAGCGGAAAAAAGCAAATAAAACTGCGGGAGATTTCTCCACTTCGCTCGTTTCACTCGCTACGGTCGAAATGACATATTAGAAACGCCTTTTGGCTTCCAAATTACGGCGTTAGGCAGAATTCACTTCTGCCGTGCGCG
>CANRJR010000007.1 GCA_947631005.1 uncultured Clostridia bacterium
TTCCTCGAAAAAACCACAAAATGTAGGGCTTTTGGCTGGGGTAGCTGGATTCGAACCAACGAATGACGGAGTCAGAGTCCGTTGCCTTACCGCTTGGCGACACCCCAATCTGTAACTATGATAGCATTCCCGCAAAAAATTATCAAGCGTTTTTGCGCGGTTTTCCGAAAAAATTTTTCGGGGCGGAAATTTGCGGGCACGGTGGGGACTTGGCGAGAGGGAGGCGGAGATATTTTGTAACAAAATGTTACGATCCCGTTTGAAACCGTGCATTTTCGGTTAGATATGAAATGTGGGGCGTGCCGCGCGGTACGGGGCGGGTTTTTCCGTTTCGATCGCGGACATGGTATGCGGCGCGTGCAAAAACCCGCAAAAAAACAGACATGGGGCGCGGACACGGTATCGCGCGGGGAGGAATTATGTGTACGGCTGCATCGCTTACTTTTCATTCGCATTGGTTCGGGCGCAATCTCGATTTGGAGGGGTCGTTCGGGGAGGGCGTTACGGTCTGCCCGCGCGGCAGGGAACTTCGGTTGCGCATGGCGGGGACGATCCGTCCGCATGCGATGATCGGCATGGCTCTTATCCAAGACGGCGTACCGCTCTGGTTTGACGCGGTGAACGAGTGCGGATTGGGAATGGCGGGGCTGAATTTCCCGCAGAACGCGGTCTATCTTCCCCCGCGCGAGGGGATGCAAAACGTCGCGCCGTTTGAAATGATCTCGTTCGTGCTCGGAAAATGCGCGACGCTTGCGGAGGCGCGCGAGCTGCTGAAAACGGTGAACGCGGTCGATCTCTCGTTCAGCGACGCGCTCCCCTCGACGCCGCTCCATTGGATGGTCGCCGACCGAAGCGGGTCGCTCGTCGTCGAGCCGACGGCGGAGGGACTGAAAGTGTACGAAAATCCGACTTCGGTGCTCACCAACAATCCGCCCTTTCCCGCCCAGCTCACGCGGCTTGCCGATTACGCGGCATGTTCGGCGGGCGTGCCCGAGAACAAATTTGCGCGGTACGCGCTGCCGCAGTACAGCCGCGGCATGGGCGCGATGGGTCTGCCCGGGGACTGGTCGTCGGCGTCCCGCTTTGCGCGCGCGGCGTTCGTGGCGGAAAACTGCGTGGCGGGCGAGGGGGACGGCGGCGAGGCGAGCGCGTTCTTCCATCTCTTGCAGTCGGTGGCGATGCCGCGCGGCTGCGTGCGTTTGAATGAGAACGTTTTTGAGGAGACGGTGTATTCTTGCTGTTGCAATACGGACAGCGGCGACTACTATTATACGACATATTCCGACCCGTCCGTGCACGTCGTATCGCTCAAAGACGCCGATCTTGACGGGGAAGAGCTGTATTTCTCGCCGTTGTCGCAAAAATTTTATGCGCAAAAATGTAAACTTGCCGTGAAGCATTGACATTTTTCTCCGCAAATGGTATATTGTAGGTATATTGCCGTTGCGGATCATTGCGTTGCGGTTTCCAAAAGAGGTCGACATGGAAGAGAGGGAGAAGAAAACTGACGCGGGACGCATCAATCTCCGTCCCTTTCTTTTCTGCGCTTTGGGGCTCTTCTTCGGGATCACGCTCTATTTTCAGATAGCGTTCGAAAGGTTTGTGCTTTCGGACTTTCTTTTTTATGCGATCTTCGCCGTTCTTGCACTCGTGCCCTTTTCCCGTCGGCGGGTGGTGTTCGTGATAGCTGTGCTCGTCTTGGGCGCGGGGATCGGCGCGGCGGTCGGGTACGGCTTCCGCGCGCGGTACTTCGGCGGGACGGAGGGGGAGACCGTCGTGATGGGGACGGTGCGCTCCTGCGTAGGAAAGGACGGATACAGCGAGGCGATCCTCGGGGATCTCTCGATCGGCGGCGAGCGCACGGGCGGGAAGATGCTGGTGCGCTTTTCCTCGGAGGACGCGCACGTCGGGGACGTTGTGGTGTTCGAGGGGAAGGTGGAACATGCCGACGAAGAGGGCTCGTACGGCGACTATCTCTTTTCGGAAAACATCCGCTATGTGTCGGCGGGCGCGTATGTCCGCACGGGCAGGAGCAAAAATTTTTTGTTGCGTCTCGACGACCGTCTGTATTGTACCCTGCGAGCGGGCATGGGGACGGAACAGGCGGAGGTGGCATACGCGCTCCTCACGGGCAATTCGCAGATCATGGACGGGGGGCTGTTGGATTCGGTGCGCCGCGGCGGGATCGCCCATATCTTCGCGGTTTCGGGACTGCACATCGGGATCTTGTACGGGGCGGTCTATCTCCTTTGCCGTCCGTTCGGGCGGTGGGCGTGCGCGCCGTCGTCCGCGGCGGCGTTCCTCTACGCCGCCTTTTGCGCGTTTACGCCCTCCTCGGTGCGCGCGGCGGTGATGTGTACGTCGCTCGGCGTATGCCGCGCGGTGGGAGTAAAGTACGATTTTCTCGAATCGGTTTCGCTTGCCGCCATCCTCATTCTGCTCTTTTCTCCCGCGGCGGCGCGCTCGGTGGGATTTTTGCTCTCGTTCGGCGCGTGCATCGGGCTCGCGCTGTACGGCGGGACGCTCCGCCGCGCCTTCCGGAAACTGCCCGCCTTTTTGCGGGACTATCTCGCGGCGGCGGTCTCGGTGCAGACGCTCACGCTTCCCGTGGCGTTCTCCTCGTTCGGCTATCTCGCGGTGTGGGGGCTCGCGCTCAATTTGTTTCTCCTGCCCGCCCTGCCCGTCCTCTTTCTGACGACGCTCGTCTGTTCGCTCGCGGCGGCGTCGTTTTCCGCGCCCGCCTTGCTCATCGTCCCCGACGGGTTGATGTCCCTCTTTCTGATGTTGATGTCGTCGGCGGAATTTTCGCTCGTACTCTCGGGATTCACGCTCGGCGCGGGCGGGGCGGTGTGGATCGCGGGGGTTTCGCTGCTGTGCGGACGGGTGCGCATCGGCGCGGCGGCGCGGGCGGGCTGGGCGGCGGCGTTCGCGCTCCTGTTCGGGTGCTGCCTCGTCCTCGAAAACATCCCCTTTCGCGGGCGCGGGTATGTGTATTCGCGGGGGGATGGGGACGTCGCCTTTTTCGAAGCGGAAAATACGGCGGTGCTCGTGATCGACGCCGACGCCACGCTCGCCCTGTGCAACGAGACGCTTCTCCGCCGCTATGCGGGGACGCTCGACGCGGTGGTCGTGGTCGGGTCGGACGAGCTCAAAGCGATCAACGTGGCGGCAGCTCTCGATACAAAGTGCATCTGCGCGCGGCGGGAGATCCCGACGGGCTTGCAGAGGGCGCGTTTGCAGTTCGGCGACAGCGCGTCGTTCGGCGCGTTCACGTTTTATTTTGTGGGCGACGACCGTCTGTACGTTTCGGCGTACGGCGTGAGCGTCGAGCTCGGGTTCGAAAATTCCGCGCTCGGCGGAGATTTCTTCGTTCCCGCGGGGAGCGGGGGCTTGATATTTTCTTTCGGAGATGGTATAATCAAGGCGTGAAATTCGTACAGTTTTCCAAAAGTTTACAGGAGGGGCTGTCTCCCGTCTACCTCGTCGAGGGGGCGGAGGCGTACTTCCGCGACAGCGCGGTGGCGCAGATCCGCGCGGCGGCGGGGATCTCCATGCCCGCGCTCAACGAGACCCGCGTCGAGGGGGAGAGCCTGAAAGGACAGCTCGCTCCGTGGATCGCCCGACTTCATACCGCGCCCTTTGCGGACGCGCGGCGGCTCGTGCGGGTGTACGAGTTCTATCCCACCGAGCGCGAATGGGAGATCTTGCAGGGATATGTTGCCAAGCCCTGTCCCACGACCGTGCTCGTGTTCGTCAACACGGGCGCGAAGAAGAGCGAGATGCGGCGAAAAGCGGGGGTCGTGTTCGTCGACTGCGCCAAGGAGAGCGAGGAGACGCTCTCCCGCTGGATCTATTCGGTCGCCAAGCGGTCGAATCTCACGATGGACGGCGACGCGGCAAGCATGCTGGCGCGCTATTGCAACTGCGACGCGGCGCGCATGAAAAAGGAGACCGAGAAGCTCGCGCTCCTGTACGGCGCGGGGGGACGGATCGACCGCGCGGCGGTGGAGGAGAACGTCGCCAAAGACGTCGACTATAAAATTTACGAGCTCACGCAGGCGTCCACGCGCAACCGCGGGGAGTTTCTTGAAATTTTATACGACCTCATGGACAAGGGGTTCGACGAGAGTGCCGCGCTCTCCGCGCTCGTCTCCTATTTCCGCACGCTCACCGAGGTCTCTTCCATGCGCGGGAGCGACGCGGCGGTGGGGGAGGCTCTCGGGCTCAATCCGTACGCCGTGAAGAAGAACAGGGAGACGGCGGCGCGGCTGGGCGCGGAGCGCACGGCTTCGCTCTATACGCAGCTCTACGCGCTCGGCGCGGACATGCGCGGGGGAAAATACTCCAAATCGGGCGCGCTTTCCGCCGCGATCGCGAAAATATTTTTCGGATAATGCAAAATCACGGGAAAAGGCTTTGCATTTTTCCGCCGAAACCGCTATAATAATGTTAATGCGCGTTACCGCAAAGGAGGGAATATGCGTACACCGTTACAGGTCTGGGAAGGCTTGAAGAACATCTTCCTCGATTTTCAATGGGTCATCGTACTCGAAGCTGTTTTTCTGTGCATCATCATCTACGTCGTGCTTCGCACGCTCTGGGACAACAACGCCAAAAGTTTGGTGTTCGTCTATGTGTTTTTGATCCTCCTCTCGGGGGCGATCACGCTGTTTTCCACCAAGCTCGACGCAACGGTGTTCTGCATCTTCTTCATGCTGCTTTCCCTCTTCTTCCTCTTCCTCTTCAACGTGGAGATCAAGCGGAACATCTGGAACGCGGGCAAGCGCAACCTCAAAACGGCGGCTTCCGTGCAGACGGCGAAGATCGCGGCGGTCACGGCGCGCGCCGACGAGTATGTGACGGGCATCGTCAAGGCGGTGCAGAGCCTGTCCAAGAACAATACGGGCGCGCTCATCGTGCTCTCCAACGGCAACCTGCCCAAGGAGATCATCGAGAGCGGCGTTACGCTGAACGCCCGCATCTCCAACCAGCTCATCGAGGGGATCTTCGTCCCCAAAGCCCCCCTGCACGACGGCGCGATGATCATTCACGGCGACAAGATCCAGGCGGCGGGCTGCTTTCTGCCGCTGACGCAGAAAGATTTCCCCAAAGACTACGGCACGCGCCACCGCGCGGGGATCGGCGTGACCGAGGTCGCCGACGTGTCCACCATCATCGTTTCGGAGGAGACGGGGATCGTATCCGTCGTCAAGCGCGGCGAGATCACGCGGTATGTCGATTCCGAGAGTTTGAAACGCTTTTTGAAAGAGTACTATTGGAAAGAATTTAATGCGGAGGGTAAGAAATCGTGAAATTTACGGAATTTTTGAAGAAGGCATTCACCCAACACATTCCCATCAAAATTCTCGCCGTCCTTCTTGCCGTCGTCTGCGTCGTATTCATCAACGCGATATGAAAAATTGCATTCGCATTCCGAAAATGTTGATCCCGCGCGAGGCAGACCCCAAGTGGTCGGTCGCCGCAGGCGACGGGTTCACCCCCGCGCAGTGGGAACGTGTGGAGCGTTATGTGGGAGATTCTCCCTCGACGCTCCGCTTTCTTGTGCCCGAATTTCGCTTCGGCGACGACGGTCGCATCGGCGAGGTCCGCGAAAACATGTACGCCGCCCTCGAAGCGGAATGGTTCGACAAGCTCGCCCGCGGGTTCGTGCTCGTCGAACGGAACACGGGGAAAGGGGTGCGGTACGGCATCGTCGCCTGTCTCGACCTCGAACAGTACGCCTCCGCGCGCGGGGAGAGCGCGCCCGTGCGTCCCGCCGAAGAGACCGACCCTGCCTGTATGCGGGGATATCTCGCGGCGCGGCGGGAATGCCCGCTCGAATTTCCCTTTACGACCGTGCTCTATAAAGATAAAAAATGCAAGGTCGTGCGCACGCTGTTGAAGTGCGAGCTCGAACTTCTGTACGACCAAGAGCTCATGGACGGGGGGAGCGTGAAAGGATATTTCATCCCCGCGGACATGGCGGCGGAGGTCGCCGCGGATCTGCATACGCGCGGCGAGCCCTGCTTCCTCGTCGCCGACGGCAACGACGCCGTGGCGGCGGCAAAGGCGTATTGGGAGGAGATCAAGGGGGAACTTTCTCCCCTCGAACGGGAGAACCATCCCGCCCGCTTTACGCTCGCCGAGTTCATGAACGTGTACGAGGAGGGCGTGGAGCTCTGCCCCGTCTGCCGCGTCGTGGAGGACACGGACGCGGCGGCACTCTGCGCGACGCTGCGCGGACAGTTCAAATGCAAGATCGAACAAAACGTCGTCCGCATCCAATTCGCCGACCTCTTGCGCGGGCTGACCGAGCTCGACGGCTGTCTTTCGGACTTCGTGAAAAAGGCGGGCGGGCGCGTCGTCCGCACGGACGGCGAGGCGGCTCTTCATTCCGCGGACGGCGACAGCGTGGCGATCGTGTATTCCGCGCCCGACAAGTCGGACGTGTTCGACGCGGTGAAAAACGGACGTCTCTTTCCGAAAGGAACGTTTACCGTCGGCAGGGGCGCGGCGCGCCGCTTTGTGACGGAGGGCAGAGAGATAAGCTATGATTAAAGTTTGTAAATTCGGCGGGACGTCGATGGCGGACGGGGCTACCATGTCCCGCGTCCGCGCCATTATCGAAGCCGATCCCGCGCGGCGGTACATCGTCGTCTCCGCCCCCGGGAAGCGGTACAGCGGCGACGAAAAGATCACCGATCTTCTGTACGCGGCGTATGAGGAAGTGGCTGCAACGGGCAAAACGGGCGCGGCGTACGAGCGGGTCGCGAACAGGTTCTGCGGCGTCGTGCGCGAGCTCGGGCTGGACTTCGATATCGCCGCCCTGCTCGCGGAGACGGCGCAGGCGATGGAGACCGAGAGGACGGCAGACTTTTGCGCGTCGCGCGGGGAATACCTTGCGGGGCGCGTCATGGCGGCGTTTCTCGGCGTCCCGTTCATCGACGCGCGCGATACGGTGAAGTTCGACCGCGAGGGCAGGCTCGACCGCGAACGCACCTACGCGCTCACGGCGGCGGCACTCAAAAACAAGCGCAGGGCGGTAGTCGCGGGTTTTTACGGGGAGGACGCCTTCGGCAACGTCAAGACCTTTTCGCGCGGGGGGAGCGACGTTTCGGGCGCGATCGTCGCGCGGGCGGCGGGCGCAGACCTCTATGAAAATTGGACGGACGTGAGCGGCTTTCTCGCCTGCGATCCGCACATCGTCCCCTCGCCCGCGGGCATCCGCGAGCTCTCGTATAAGGAACTGCGCGAGCTCTCGTATATGGGCGTGGAAGTGCTGCACAGCGAGTCGGTCTTTCCCGTGCGCGAAGCGGATATTCCGATACGCATCAAAAACACATTCCGTCCCGAGGACGAGGGCACGATCATCATGCCCACCTCCAAATACACGTTCGGCGGGCGCACCGTAACGGGCATCGCGGGCAAGCGGAATTTCGTGATTATCTTCCTCGAAAAGTCGCTCATGAACGCCGAGATCGGCTTTACATACCGCGTGCTTTCGGTGTTTTTGAAGCACAACATCTCGTTCGAGCACATGCCGACGGGCATCGACACGATGTCGTTCGTCATCGACGGCGCGTTCTTCACGGGCGACGTGCTCGATCAAGTGATCGCCGAGATCGAGGAGGCGGTGCACCCCGACAGACTGCGCGTGCTCCGCGAGATCTCCCTCATCGCGGTCGTGGGGCACGGCATGAGCCGCAACGTCGGCACGTCGGCGCGCCTCTTCCGCGCCATCGCGCGGGCGGGCGTCAACGTCCGCATGATCGACCAAGGGTCGTCCGAGCTCAACATCATCGTCGGTGTCGACAACGAAAATTACGAGCGCACGATGCGCGCCGTCTACGACGAGTTTTTCAAGGAAGAGACGGTTTTGTAACAACTTTTCCCCGTCTTGCCGCTTTTCCGAAAAAATACTTGACAAGCCCCGCAGCGCATGCTATAATTCCTATCGCAAAGATAGGAATTTATTTTTTACGGAGAAAATCATGTTTGTTTATGCCGACCATGCGGCGACGACCAAACTTCGCGAATCCGCCGCGAAAACGTATGTGGAGACCGCCGCGCAATACTACGGAAATCCGTCCAGCCTGCACTCTTCGGGACAGCAGGCAAAGGAAGTGTTGGAGGACTGCCGCGCGCGGGTCGCCGCCGCGCTCGGCGGGGAGGCGCGCGAGATCTACTTTACGTCGGGGGGGAGCGAGGCGGACAACCAGGCGATCCTTTCGGCGGCGTATGCGGGCGCGAAGAAGGGAAAGAAGAAGATCGTCTCCACGGCGATCGAACACCACGCCGTTCTGCATACCCTCGAAAAGCTCAAACGGGAGGGCTTTCAAATCGTGCTTCTGCCCGTGGGGGAGGCGGGGATCGTGAGCCTCAACGACGCGGAAGCCGCCATCGACGGCGAGACCGCGCTCGTCAGCGTGATGTTCGCCAACAACGAGATCGGAACGTTACAGCCCGTCAAAGAGATCGGCGCGCTCTGCAAGAGCCGCGGCGTGCTTTTCCATACCGACGCGGTGCAGGCGGTAGGGCACGTCCCCGTCGACGTCCGCGAGATCGGGTGCGACTACCTCGCCCTCTCGGCGCACAAGTTTGGCGGTCCGAAAGGGGTCGGCGCGCTGTATTGCCGCAGGGGCGCGCCGCTCACGCCGCTCATCGAGGGTGGAGCGCAGGAGCGCGGAAAGCGCGCGGGGACGGAAGATCTTCCCGCCGTCGCCGCCATGACCGTCGCGCTCGAAGAATCCCTGCGCGAGATGCCCGCCGAACAGGAAAAACTCAAAAAATTGCAGACCATGCTCATCGAGGGGCTCGAAAAGATCCCCCATTGCGCGCTCAACGGCGACAGGGAACGCCGCCTTGCGGGCAATACGAGCTTCTGTTTCGAGGGGATCGAGGGCGAATCGCTGCTGCTTCTTCTCGACGAAAAGGGGATCTGCGCGTCGTCGGGTTCGGCGTGCACGTCGGGTTCGCTCGACCCGTCCCACGTCCTGCTCGCCATCGGACGGGTACACGACGTGGCGCACGGCTCTCTCCGTCTCACGCTCGGCGCGGAGAATACCGAAGAGGACGTCGCCTATCTGCTCAAAGCCGTCCCCGAAGTCGTGGAATATTTGCGCAACATGTCGCCCGTCTGGCGCGATCTTCAAGAGGGAAAACGAAAGTATATCCTGTAACGGATTGGAAATAAGGAGTCGGATATGTCACTGTACAGCGAAAAAGTTATGGACCATTTCAAGCACCCCCGCAACGTGGGCGTCATCGAGAACGCCGACGGCGTGGGCGAAGTCGGCAACGCCAAATGCGGCGACATCATGAAGATGTACATCAAAGTGGAGAACGATATTTTGGTCGACGTCAAATTCGAGACGTTCGGGTGCGGAAGCGCGATCGCTTCGAGCTCGATGGCGACCGAAATGATCAAGGGGAAGCCCATCTCCGAGGCTCTCACCCTCACAAACAAGGCGGTCGCCGAGGCACTCGACGGACTTCCCGCCTATAAAATGCACTGCTCGGTGCTTGCCGAACAGGCGGTGCAGGCGGCGATCCTCGATTACTACCGCCGCAACAACATCGCCTACGACCCCGCGCAGTTCAAAGACGCGCTTTGCGCGCACGAACACGACGGGCACGATTCGGACGGAGAGGACGAATGATCGTCTCAACCAAGGGCAGATACGCCCTGCGCATGATGACCGACCTCGCTACACGGCAGGGGAGCGCGTCGCTGCGGGAGATCGCACAGGCGCAGGATATCCCTTTCAAATACGCCGAGAGCATCATGAGCTTGCTCGTCCGCGCAGGGTTCGTCGAGAGCGCGCGCGGCAAGAACGGCGGCTACCGTCTCACCCGCCCGCCCGAGGCGTACACGCTCGCCGAGGTCTTGCGGGAAACCGAAACTTCACTCGCCGCAAGCGATTGCACGGGACGCAAAGAAGCCGATTGCCCGCGCGCCGCAACCTGCCCCACCCTCCCCGTCTGGCGCGCCCTCGACCAAACGGTGAACGAGTTTTTGTCGGGATATACGATCGTGGATTTGATGGGGTGAGATGACAAAGGGTTCACAAAGAAGTTCACACTTTTCTTTTCTGTGCGGGGCGCGTAGCTTCCCGCGCGAAAAGAAAATTTCGTGAGGGAAACCAGCTCTCGCTTAAATTAGGTTAGTCCTCTCGTTCGCTTTGTAAGACAATAAGCGCGAGGTTTCGCGCAAATTGTGTCGCGCACGGTGGAAATGAATTCCACCTAACGCCGTTATTTTGGAAGTTCACAAAAATGCTTTTGCTTGTCGGCAAAAGCATTTTTTGTGAGGGAAACTGACTTTCGATTAAATTAGAGCCCGTCCTCAAAGATGGTATGTAAGACAATAAGCCGCAAGTGTGCGGCAAATTGGGGCGCGCTACTTCGCCCTGCGGGCTCGTGCCGCCCTTGGTGTACAAATAGAAGCCGCGGGCGGGGCGGTGGAAATGAATTCCACCTAACGCCATTATTTGGGAAGCCTGAAAGGCATTATAATAATGTCATGTTGAGCCGAGAGCCCGCGTCGAGGAGACGTGGGCTCTCGTGTCGAAACATCTCCCTTATTTTTAAGGGCAATAAGACTGCGGGAGATTCTTCGCTTCGCTCTGAATGACATAATTGGAGTGCCCGTTCGCTTTCCCACTGTCATTTCGACCGAAGCGAGTGGAACGAGCGAAGCGGAAAAATCCCCTTGGTCGTTGATTCGGCTTATGATAAAAATAAGGGAGATTTCTCGATTCCGCGGGCGTTGCCCGCTTCACTCGAAATGACAAATGAAACTCCACTCTGAATGACAGAATTGGGAACGCCTTTCGTTTTTAATACGCCCGTTCACTTCCGAATGTCATTCCGCATTCTTTTCCAAAAAAATTTCGAAAAATTTTCGGAATTTGCCAACAAAACGGCATAGTACGGTTGTTATATGGGTGAAACTAAAATCAGGAGGATATTATGAAAAAGACAGGTTTGCTGGTTGCGCTTGCATTGTTGGGGGTTGCCGCGATCCCGCTCGCGGCGTGCGATAAAACGCCGAAGCAAAGTGAGGGAAAGACCGAAACGGGCACATATTACGGCATCCAAAGTGCCGAGTCCATTTACGGCGTTGCCGCCGTGACCACGGCGAAACTGCTCGCCGCGTCCGCGCCCGCAGGCGTCACGCCGACCGCCCAAACGGTCGCCGATTCTTCCATTTCCAAGGCGTTGGACGAGGTTGAAGATTTCAACAAATATTTCAACATGCTCGATTCTTTCCTCGTGAAGTCGGCGACCAAAACGGTCGTCGAGCCGAACGATTCCGCCGACGAGGCGGTGCGCGAGTACGACTACCGTCTCACCGTGACGGGCAAGGACGCGGAGGGGGGAGACGTGACGCACTTCGTCTACTTCTCCGAGACGGCGGGCGCGCCCACCCATAACCGCTATACCGACGGCGACGAGACGGTCACGGTCGAGGAGACCGTCTACACCCTGCGCGGCGCGGTGGACATGGGGCGCACGGAGGACGGCACGGTCTACTATCAAATGACGGGCACGCGCGCCGAGCGCACCGTTACCGAAAAGGAGGGACGGGAGACCGAAACCGAGCACATCGCAACGCTCAACATGAAGGCGTACGACGACCCCGCTTCGGGCGACTACGTTGCGCTGACCCACACGCAGACCACCGAAGAGGAGGGGCGGGAATCCGAAACCGAATCGCTGTACACCTACCGCGTGTATTCGAACAACGCGCTCGTCGAGGCGACGGAGGTCGGGTTCGAAACGGAGACCGAACACGGCGGGACGGAGAGCGAATATTCCATCCGCTTTTTGGAGGGCGGCCGCCGCGGCAGCTACGAGATCGAGCACGAGACCGTCAACGGAAAGACGGTCATCGAGGTCGAATACAACATCGACGGCACGCGCGGCAAGTTCACCGTCGGCAAAGACGGCGAATATTACCGCTACCGCTTCTCGGACGACGGCACGTACGACAGAAATTTCCGCGATTTCGACGACTGACCCTTGACTTCCGTTCGCCGAAGTGAGATAATAAACGCGATCACGGAGGCGAACGTGTCGTTGGAAGAACATCTGAAAAAACTCGCGGGAGGGGACGATTCGTCGTTCGAAGCGTTCTATCTCGCGACAAAGCGGCTGATATATCATATCGCGCTCGGCGTCCTCGGGGAGAGAGCTCTCGCGGAGGACGCCATGCAGAACGCGTATATGAAGATCGTCGCAAACGCGTCCAAGTACAGGCAGGGGAGCAACGACCTCGCGTGGATCGGCAGGATCGCGCGGAACGAGGCGTTGAATCTGAAAAAGTCTGCCGCGCGCGAATATCCCGTCGACACGCAGGAAAAGCCCGCGCTCTTCGGCGAGGCGCGCCCCGACGACTACGGCATGGTGACCGACGTCGCCCGCCGCGTCCTCTCCGAAGCGGAGTTTACCGTGCTCATGCTCGCCGCCGTCGACGGCTACCGCCGTCGGGAGATCGCGGCGATGCTCGGCATTCCCATCCCCACCGTCACTTGGCGTTATCGGCAGGCACTCGCCAAAATGCGGCGCGCGCTCAAAGGAGAGAAGGCATGAAAAAGCGCGAGATTGTTGAACGTCTCCGCGCCGAAGCGGAGGAACATGTTCCCGACGTGGCTGTCGATCCCGCCGCGGCGCGCCGCGGCGCGCCGTCCGACGTCATCGTCTTGCCGCGTCCGCGCAGAAATTTCCTGCCGCTCGCGGCAGCGGCGGTCGCCCTCTTTCTTTTGCTCGCCATCCTTCTTCCCGTCCTGCTCGTACGGGGGGGCGGCGGGCTTACCACGCTCGTGATCAGCATCAACCCGTCGGCGGAACTCACCGTCGAAAGCGGCGTCGTCACCAAGACCAAGCCGCTCAACCGCGACGCCGCCGTGTTGCTCGCGGATCGCGACCTCAACGGCATGACCGCGGAGGACGCCTGCCTCGCGTTTGCGCAACTTGCGAGCGATCGTCGGTTGATCGGCGCAGACGGCGTGCGTATCCGCGTGACGGGCAAAGACGGCGCGGGGCTCACGCGGCGCATCCACAGCACGCTCGACGCCCTCTTTGCGGTGGGGGATCTCGACGATTTGTCGCTCTCCACCCTGTTCGACGGCTACGACGAGGACGCCATGGAGCAGTTCGAGGATTACGTCGTGCGCGAATACGGCGAAAAACAGCAGGAATATCTCGAACGGGCGCGTGCTTTGCTCCAAACCTACCGCGCCGACGTGCTCGCCCTCGATCTGACGAACCCCGCCGCCGTGCAGGCGTTCAATCAAACCTATCTCCCTCTCGGCGAAGATTTCCTCGTCGAACGGGAGGAGGACGATGACGACGATGACGACGATGATGACGACGATGATTACGATGACGATGAGAGCGACGAGGACGTGCGCGCGGAGCTGTTGGAGGAATACGAGGAGATCATGCGGCTTTTGGACCGCGACCCGCAACGCGCATTCGAGGTGCTATTCAAAGGTTTTTTGGAATTGATCGAAGAAGAGTACGACGATTGACCGCTCCTCTTCGCGAAAAACTTTGCTACGCAATCTTTTTCGCGAGGGGATAAGAAATGACATATTAGAAGCAACGGGCATTTTGAATTGTCATTCAGAGCGAAGCGGCATAATGGGAGACCAAACAGGCATTTTTATTTGTTATTTCGCCCCGCCCGCGGCTTCTATTTGTAGACCAAGGGCGGCACGAGCCCGTAGGGCGAAGTACCAAGCCGTTCCCCAATATGTCATTTCGACCGTAGCGAGTGAAACGAGCGAAGTGGAGAAATCTCCCGCATTATATTCCAAGCATCATCAACGACCAGGGGGATTTCTCGACACGTTGTTCCCCCACCTGCTCGGTTCTGGAACAACGGCTCGAAATGACAGAGAGAGCGGGGCGAAATGACAGGATTCTGAATATGTTATTCCATATTTCCTATCACGAAAAAAGACGAAGTATTTTTTCGTGAAAAGGTGGAACGGCGTTGCTTCTGTTCATCAGCCCTGTGGGCTGTGAACAACGCCGCGACAGCCGAGCTGGTAGCGAGGCGGGTGCGGCGGGCACTACCGCCGCACCAAAAAGGAAAAGGTAAGCCGTTCCCAATGGGAACGGCTTACAAAACCCGTCGCGTCGCGACGAGCGGGAGATGTTTCGACACAAAAACCCGTGCCTGTTCGGCACGGGTTTTTGGCTACTTCGCGGGCGTTGCCCGCTCGTGCCGCCCTTGGAACGTATCAGAAACTGCGGGCGGGGCAACATGACAAATTGATAATGCCTTTATGTTTCCAATTATGTTGCGCGAGGAAAATCACACTTTTCCGCTGCGCGACACAATTTGCGCGAAACCTCGCGCTTATTGTCTTACAAAGCGAACGAGAGGACTAACTTAATTAAAGTGAAAGTCGGTTTCCCTCACGAAATTTTGTTTTGCTCGCAAAACAAAATTTCGTGAACTTATTCTCTCACGAAAAATGCTTTTGCCGATCGGCAAAAGCATTTTTGTGAACTGTTGTCGCAGTACAAGCCCGATTTACACGGAATGTACAAAAATAATTTACCTGTTTGCGGGCACGCACGCTGCTGCCGGTATGCCTTATATCATAGCGCGGGGGAAGGGGGAAAGTAAACCGATTTTCTATATATATGGTATAAAAGGGTAGAAAAAAAGGACCTTACGGTATGGTAGGATCCTTTTTATTGATTGATCTCTGCTGGAAAGATATATATGCCCCGACAGGAAGATTTATTTTGTATCTTTCATGTAAATTGGGGTTGTATCTTTACAACTGTCTTATTCCGCGCGGAACGGCAGCAGTGCGGCGACGCGGGCGCGTTTGATTGCGATCGCGAGCTCTCTTTGGTGCTTCGCGCACGTCCCCGTCATTCTGCGGGGGAGGATCTTCCCGCCTTCGCTGATGAACTTGCGGAGTTTTGCGGTCTCCTTGTAGTCGATCTTGGCAGTCTTTTCCTGGCAGAACAGGCAAACTTTTTTGAAGTTTTGCTTCTTATACGACTTTTTCGCGGGGCGTTCGCCTCTTTCTCCTCTTTCGCGGGGAGCGGCTTCGGCGGTTTCCTCGGTCTCTTCGGTTTTCAATTCGTTCTCTTCCATAACGATGTCTCCTTACAATTTGATGTGCGCTTAAAAGGGAATGTCGCCGTCGTCGTCGAACGATTCGAGGGCGGGCTTCTTCTTGGCGGGTGCTTTGTCGGCGGGCGCGTCGTAGTAGTCGTCGTTGTTGCGGTCGCTCTTGGTCGTGAGGAACTCGACGTCCTGCGCGATCACGTCGACGGCGGTGCGGCGCACGCCTTGGTTATCTTCGTAGTTGCGGATCTGCACGCTTCCCGTGACCGCGACTTTCGACCCCTTTCTCACATAGCGGGCGATGTTGTCGGCGAGACCGCGCCACGCGGTGACGTTGAAGAAGTCGGTCTGGCGTTCGCCGTCCTGCGACGTATAGGTGCGGTTGACGGCGATGGCGAAGTGGCAAACGCTTACCCCGCCCGAAGTTTCGGAGAGTTCGGGGTCGCGCGTGAGATTTCCGATCAAAAATACTTTGTTCATCTTATTCCTCGATTTTTGTGATCATACGGCGCAATACGTCGCCCGAAATTCCCGCAATGCGGTCGAGCTCGGCTACGGCGTCTGCATTTGCCCGAAACGTCATGAGCGCGTAGAACGCTTCCGACTTGAAGTTGACGGCGTAAGCGGTTTTCTTTACGCCCCACTTGTCGTAGGCTTCCACCGTGCCGCCGAAAGACGCGACGATGTCCGAATACTTTTTGAGTTCGGCTTCGCGCGCTTCCTCTTCCATGTCGCTTTTCAGCAAAATGAGCATCTCGTACTTTTTCATTGTTTTCACCTCCCGGTCTGATTCGGCATGCCTTTTCGGCATGCAAGGCAAACGTCCTTTCGGACAAGTTACGCTTATTTTACTATAATTTTTCGCGCAAGTCAATTATTTTCGACGGCTGCGGGAAATTTTTCGAAATCAACCGAACGGGACAGTCGGAATGAGTTCGGTGATTCCCTGCACGAGGGAGATCGTTTCGCTCAATGTGACCTCGATGAGGTTGGTGACGTTGAGGTATTTACCTTTCGTATCCATCTGATCGCCGCGGTCGGTATAGATCTTGATCGTCACTTTGAGGTCGATGTACGGATTCTCGTTGAGAATCTCGTGGAACCAGAGCATGGCGAGGAGCGTATCGTTGATCTTGGAGGCGACGTTCGTCACGATGGAGTCCATTTGGAGAATGGGAAGATCGGTGTTCAGTTTGACCGTCGTATGCCCGTCCGAAATGGTCTCGTCCGCGAGCAAGAGATACCAGATTCCGTAAACGTAGCGGTCGAGTTCGACCGTTTTGCCGCCCTCGTTGTATTCGTACCGCTCGGTCGTATCTGCCTTTTCGTAATAGTTCGAACCGTCGGTGTAGCGTTCGAACACCTCCCCGCGTTGCAGGTAGTAGTCGCCCGTCTCCTTATCGGAGCGGATGGCGATGACATTGCCGTTCGCGTCCGCCCACGCGCCCGCCGCATTCTTGGTGTAGCGCACGCCGGTCGGATCGGTGTATGAAAGGACGGTGCGGTCGAGGTCGATGCGCTTGCCCGCGCCGTCGTAGTAATACAGGCTGTAATCGTCCTCTTCGAGCAGATGCTCGCCCCCGTTTTTGTCTGTAAATATGATACCACTATTCGTGAAACGGTAATCGTTTTCGGAACACGGGTTAAGCATTCCCGCGTCGTAGTCGACGACGGACAGCCCGTAGGCGGGCGTGAGGGGGATCTTGCGCTCGTAATACCACGGCGTGCGCCATGTCGCGTTCGGCGTACGGTTGCTGTGCGCGATGCCCGAGTCGAACTTCACCGTTGCGCCGTCGGGCAGGGGGGCGAAGGAGTTCCCCGAGGGGAGGAAGTAGCCCTGTTCCACCCGCGTATTTCCCACGGTGTAGTAGGTGTGGAAAGAGGACATTTCGGTGACGTTCGCGATCGCCTTCGGGCGGTGCGCGTCGGTGTTATATTCCGCTTCGGTATAGTGGGCGAGATAGTCGTCGGCGAGTGCCTGATAGGACTGCGAGCCGTCCTCGCCTTTCGACATGTACGCGAAGATCTGATCGCCGAACACATCGCCGACCGAGAGCGCGGACAAGTCGTCGGACAGCGTGTTTACCGTACTGCCCGCGAGGTGCTTCAAAATGCGGTTGCCCGAGACGGCTTCTTCGCCGAGCATCTGTTCCAGAGTGAGGCTCTGAATGCCCTCGTCGAGTTCTCCGATCGTGAAGTCGGAGATGGAGCGGAGGATGTCCGAAGCGTTATCGTCGATGGAGAGGATGTCGCCGAGGCGGAGCGAGTCGAGCTTTTCCTGTTGGGAGAGCTCGCCGATGCGCCAATCGCCGATGGCGGCAAGCAGCGACGAGGGCGAGTCGCCGAGGTCGACGACCTGCTTGATGCGCAGACGCTCGATGTGCATGCTGTCGCCGAGGTCGGCGGCGGTCCAATCCTTGATCGCCTGCATGATGGGCGCGGAGTCGGGAGATACGGCGATGATGTCGCCGATGGTGAGGCGGTTGATGAGCCCGCTCGCGTCGTCGATGAGGTCGCCGAGCAGGGTGGGCTTTTTGCCTTCCATCATCACGATCTCGCCGCCCTCGACGCGGTAATCCACGTCGCGCTTGCCGTAGAAGAGGGCGAGCATCAGAGGATCGCCGTCGGGGGTGAGCCCGAGCGTCTTGCCGAGTTCGACCGACATGAGCGAATCCTGGAAAAATTCGCCGAGTTCGGTAAAGGGGACGTCCATGAGCTCGTCGGCGTCGAGATCCACGCCCAAATCGGCGAGCTGTTCGGTGAGCCCCTCCACCACGTTGTTGACGACGGGCGTGTACTGCGCGAGGCTGTTGAAGCTCGTGATGGGGGTGGTCGCGACCTCGGAGATGAGGTCGACGACGCTCATTTCGGTGGCAGTCTCGGTGAGATAGTTCGAGGCGTCAACCCCGACCAAGGAAAACACGTCTTTGAGTTTGCGCGTGCCGAAGTAGTAGCCCACGCCGACGACGCTTCCGAGCCCGATCAAGATCCCGAGGAGAAAGACGAGGCAGAGCGCGATGATGCCGCGCAGTCTGCCGCGGGGGGCGTAATGGGCGCGCGGGAAGATCTTGCCTTCCTTTACGAGTTGTTTTTCGAGGGCGATCTTTTCCTTTTCGCCGCTCACGTCGCGTACTTTTTTCTTTTTCGACATAGTTCCCTCTCTGAATCGAGATGAATTTTGTTTTGGTTGTTTGTTTTACAATATTATATTACACGCGCGCACAAAAAGCAAGCGTTTTACGCCCTTTGTTGTCCGTAAGAGGCAAGGAAGTTTTTCCAAGACAGATCGCGCTTCCGCGCCCGCGTCTTTTGGACGTGCAAGCTGACAATTTATTGACAATGGTATTGTCGCCTATTCGTCGCCGCCGGGCAATTCCCCGCGGAAGGAGTCGAGACGGCGGTGGATGACCGAACTGCGCTTTTCGGCGACGTCCACGGCGTCCTGCGCCTCCTGCAATTTCTTGCGCGTCTTTTCGAGCGCGTCGGCGAATTTTTCGAAGTCGGCGCGGAACTGTTCGAGCATCTCCCGAAGCTCGCCCGACCTGCGCTCGATCGCCGCCGAGCGGAATCCCGTTTGTAGGGTGGAGAGGAGCGCGCCGAGGTTGGTCGGACCGCAGGCGATCACGCGGCGTTTCATGAGGTGGTCGCCGAGCCCCTCCGCGCGCATCACTTCGGCGTACAGTCCCTCCGAGGGCAGATACATGAGGGCGAAGTCGGTCGTGCGGGGCGGAAGGATGTATTTTTTGGCGATGGAATCCGCCTGCGTCTTAACGGCGGCGCAGAGGTTCTTTCTCGCCCGTTCCGCGCCCTCGCGGTCGCCCCGTTCGGAGGCGGCGGCAAGCCGCTCGAATTCCTCGACGGGGAACTTGCTGTCGATGGGGAGGAGGGTCGTCCCGCCGTCCCGCGAGGGCATGCGCACGGCGAAGTCGACGAGCGCGTCCGAGAGCGGGTCGATCTTCACGCTCCTTTCGTACTGTTCGGGGGAGAGCATTTGGGCGAGCAGGGCGTCGAGCTGCGCCTCCCCCCACGTGCCGCGCAGTTTCACGTTAACGAACACGCGGCGGATATCCGAAACGTTTTCGGAGAGGCTCTTCATCTCGCCCACGCTCTCGTACATCTTTTCGAGCCGCTCGGAGATGCGCGCGTAACTCTCGGAGAGCTTTCCGTCGATGGAGGAGGAAAGTTTGTCGTCCACCGTCCTGCGGATGCGTTCGAGGTTTTGCGCGTTGGCGTCGACGATGTACTTCATGTCGTCGGTGAGGCTCTTCTGGATGAATCCGAGCCGCTGTTCGGTCGCGCGGTTGAGGTTCTCGATGGAGCGGGCGTTGAAGTCGCACAAATTTCCCACGGCGTCCGTCTTTTCTTCGAGACGGCGCAGGGCGGTTTCTTGGGACGCGGACGTACCATGTCCGCGTTTGAAGAGCGCGATCGCAGACATGGTGGCGGCAAGCGCAGACATGACCGCGGCAATTACGATGAGGACGGTGGGCATGATTTTCTCCTTTGCATGGATCGTACGCGCTTCAAAAGCGCGGGTTTTCGGTTGGGCGCGCCGAGCACGCAGCTTTCAAACAGCGCGTTGAGATACGCGCCGATCTCCCGCGGCGGGACGCCCTCGCGCAACAGGTCGTCCCCGTCGACGGCGAGTTCTTTGAGACATAGCGGCGCGCCCTCCCGCTTCATCGCGTCGAGGATGCCCGTCCATTTCGTCACGCAGGGGGCGGGGGAGAGGTCGTCTTTGCAGGCGGAATAGTCCGCCTGTTTGAGCGCGAGGAGGGCGGGGAGCAGGTCTTTGCAGGACACGATCGTCTTTCGCACCTTGCTCTCCCGCATCGAGCCGTCGAGGTCGACCATGTGCATCTTCACGAGAAAGGTGACGTCGTCGGTGAGGCGGCGGGGGGCTTTGAGACGGGTGAGGATGTCCCCCGCGATCCGCGCGCCTTCCTCGGCGTGGGCGTGATAGTTGCCGTCGCGGAAGTAGCAAAACGGCTTGCCGACGTCGTGCAGGAGGGCGGCGAAGCGGACGGCTGGCGCGGCGTACTTTGCGGCGCGCAGGGAATGTTCGAGCACGTCGTGATCGTGGAAGGCGGGCGGTTGGGGAAGTCCCGCCCCCGCCGAAAGTTCGGGCAAGATCTGCCCCAACACCCCCGTGTCGCGAAGAAGGACGAGACCGCGGTACGGCTCTCCCCCTTTGCCGTCGGCATGCAACAGACGGGAGAGCTCCGAAAAGACGCGCTCGGGGACGATGTCGCCAATGAGCGCGCAGTGTTCCCGCGCCCCCGCGATACATTCCGCGTCGGGGGAAAGCCCCGTTTCGGCGGCGAGGCGGGAGAGCCGCATGAGCCGCAAGCCGTCCTCGCCGAACACCTCCGCGGCGGGGCGCGTCGTACGGAGAAGTCCCGCCGCAATGTCGTCCCGCCCGCCGAGCGGGTCGCAATATACGTCGTTTGCGACGTCGTAGTAAACGGCGTTGGCGCGGAAATCCCGCCGCCGCGCGTCCTGTGCGATATCGTCGGTAAAGGCGACGCCGCAGGGCGCGTGCGTCCCGCGCGCATAGCGGTCGGTGCGGAAACGGGTGTATTCCATGCCGATCCCGTCCCGTTCGATCTTCACCGTTCCCGTGTTGCGGTACACGGCGCGCACGGCAAAGCCGCACGCTTGGGCGGCGGAGAGAAAAACCTCCTCGCCGAGCGGGGCGGCGAGATCGAAGTCGACGGGCAAAGACAGGCGGCCCATCAGGCTGTCACGCACGCTTCCTCCCACGAGATAGAGCGGCGCGGGCAGGGCGGCGGCGAGCCGTAAAAGCGATTCGGGCAACAAATTTCTCATAGTTTCCTGCGAAATTTTTTCTGAAAACATTATAGCAAATTCCGAAAAAAATTGCAATTCCCAAAAAGATATTGTATAATAACATTCAAAGAACGATCGTTACGGAGGTGCGCATGCTCGATTTTATCGTCAATCCGACCGCCGAAAAGGCGAACGCCGTCCTCCGTGCGACGGTCGCGCGGCTCGGCGAGGGCGAATACGTCGTCCACGCGCTTCCCACCAAAGAGGAGACGCGCGAAACGGTGCGCCGTCTCACCAAACAACGGGAGGCGCGTACGCTCGTCGCCGTCGGCGGGGACGGCACGCTCAACGACGTGCTGTCGGGCGTGTCCGACTTTTCCCGTCTCACCCTCGGGCTGATCCCCGCGGGGACGGGGAACGACTTCGCCGCTTCGGCGCGCATCCCCGAGGGCGTCGGCGCGCTCGACCTCATTTTGCACGGCGAACCCAAACCTACCGACTTCATCGAGTGCGACGAGGGACTGCGCAGTATGAACATCGCGGGGCTGGGGATCGACGTGGATATCCTCGAACGGTGTGCGCGCATGAAGCGCGGCAACGCGAAGAGCAAATATTTCAAGGGGCTCATCCAATCTCTGTTTCATTATAGGGGACAGCGCATCGAAGTCACCGCCGACGGCAAGCGGTTCGACGTACAGGCGTACATCGCGGCGGTGTGCAACGGAAGCCAATTCGGCGGGGGCATTCCCATCTGCCCCGCCGCTACGATCGACGACGGCAAGCTCGATCTCGTCGTCGTATCCCGTCCCAGGCGGCTTACCGCGCCGTTCGAGCTCATCCGTCTCATGCGCGGAAAAATTTTGGAACGTCCCATCACGCGGCATATCCTCTGCGACAGCGCGCGCATCGTGCAGACGGAGGGACAGACCGTCCAGCTCGACGGCGAGATCGTATCCTCCCGCACGCTGACCGCGCATATCGTGCACGGCAAACTCATGATGTATCGGGGCTGACATGGCAAACTTATATCGCGAAGTGCTCGACAATCTCCCGACGGCTGCGCTCGTCGTCGATTCCAATTACAGGGTGCGGTATCTCAACCGCGCCTTTTCGGAGTATTTTCCCAAGGGAAAGCGGCGGGGCACGCTTCGCGATATCTATGGGTGCGACGTGAAAGAGCCGTGCGGGGAGGGCGTAAAATGCGCCTATTGCCCCTTGCGCAACCTGTTTTCCGAGGTCGTGCGGACGGGCAAGACCGCTTTCCGCAAGATCTTCGTGGGGAGCGGGAACGACGGGCTCGCCCTCCGCATGAAGGTGCGCCCGCTCGGGAAATACTTTCTCGGCGTCGTCGACAACGCCTACGAAACGGAGATCGCGCGGGAAATGTACACCGCGCAGAGCATCCAACAGCGTCTCCTCCCGCCCGCAAAGGGGGAGGGCACGCCCTATTCGTTCACCTATATCCCCTGCCGCGAGATCGGAGGCGATCTGCCCGACGTGTACGAGACGGACGGCGAAACCATGGGATTCCTCGCCGACGTTTCGGGCAAGGGCATCTCCGCGGGGATGCTGTCCGCATTCGTCAAGGCGGGCTGGGATCGCGCCGAACGCTCGCCCGCCCGCGCCCTCACCCTGCTCAACGCCAAGTTTCAGGAACTCAACCTCGACGAACGTTCTTATGTCACGGCGGCGGCGGTGCGCATCGCGCGCAACGGGACGCTCGTCTACGCCTTTGCGGGGCACAACGCCCCCCTCCTCTTAAAGGGGAAAGACGGCATTTCCGAGATCGAGGGCGCGTCTCCCCCCGTCTCCACGTGGATGCCCGACTACCGCTATACCGACGGCGAGATCGCCTATTGCAAGGGGGATATTCTCGTCATGCTCACCGACGGCGTCACCGAGAGCCGCAACGCGCGCGGGGAGATGTTCTCGCTTGAACGCGTGGAGGACGTTCTGCACCGCTCGGAAAACGCCGCCGCGTTCATCGAACGTCTCAAAGCCGCCCTCAAAGACTTCTGCGGCACGTTCGACGACGACATTACGGCAATCGCGTTTGACCTTTGATTGGTTCACAAATTTTCTTTTCTGTGCCGTGCGCGTTGCGCTTTCGCGCCGCGCGTTTTGTTTGTTCACAAATTTTGTTTTGTGCTTCGCCAAAACAAAATTTCGTGAGGGAAACCAGCTCTCCCTTTAATTAAGTTGGTCGTCTCGTTCGCTCTGTAAGACAATAAGCGCGAGGTTTCGCGCAAATTGTGTCGCGCACGGCAGAAGTGAATTCTGCCTAACGCCGTAATTTAGAAGCATAAGGGCATTTCCAATTTGTCATTTCGACCGTAGCGAGTGAAACGAGCGAAGTGGAGAAATCTCCCTTATTCTTATTATAAGCCCAATCAACGACCAAGGGGATTTTTCGACTTCGGCTCGCTTACGCTCGCCTCCGCTTAAAATGGCATCGTGATATAAACGAAATAAAAATGCGGGAGATTCTTCGCTTCGCTCTGAATGACATATTGGAATGCCAATTCGTCCAAAAAGCAAAAAAACGACAACAAAAAAACCGCTCGGAGAGCGGTTTTTTTGTTAGTTGTTCTTATTCAAGAATAAGTTTGTTGAAGATGAGCGTCCAAATCGCGTCGAGCCAACCGATGACAACGCCGAAGATCGTAACGACCAAAGCGAAAACGATCTTGAGCACGCTGCCCTTGCGGAGAGCCGCCGACCATCTTACGAGGATCTCAACGATCCAGTTGATAAACGGGATGATCAGCAGAAGGACTTGGACCAACTTGTTTTGCGAGTGAAACCACTTATCCATATCTCTATATCTCCTTACAGATTTTTTATACTTTCATTTTACACACTTCGACAAGCGATGTCAAGAGTTTGAAAAAAATTTTTACAAAAAAGTAAGCGGCGGAACGGGGCAAGAAGCGACGCTCAAACGGTTGCGGTTTTGAAGGCAAGTCCCGTTTCCAGATCCTTCCAAATCAGTGTATGCCCCTCGCAGACGAGATATGAATGGGGGGAGTTTTCTTTGGGAATGGAGACCGAGCCGCAGTTCACATAGGTATAGCCGTCGCGCTCTTCGAGGGCGGGCACATGGAAATGTCCGTTCACGAGGATATCTCCCGCGCGCGGGACGACGGGCGTTTTATGCCCGTGGGTGAGGATGGCGAGGCGGTCGCCTATGGGAAGAAGCATGCTCTCCGCTTCGATGGGAAATTCGAGGACGAGCGTATCCACGTCGCTGTCGCAGTTGCCCTTGATGCAGACGAGCTTGTCTTTCATGGAATTGAGGACGGCGGCGCATTCGAGCGTGCCGTATTCGCGGGGGAGGGGGTTGCGCGCGCCGTGATACAGGAGGTCGCCGAGCAAGATCAGCTTGTCCGCGTTCTCTTGTTCGAACCGCGTTTTGAGCAGGCGGCAATAGTAAGCCGAGCCGTGGATGTCCGATGCGATGACGAATTTCATAGTTCTCCCCCGTTTGCGAGAATTTTTTTGATGGTGATGAGCACGCCCCCCTCCTCGTTGGAGGGGATGGTGCGCCCGACGAGCTTTTTGAGGGGCGGATAGGCGTTTTCGGGCACGAACGCCCTGCCGCACTCCACGAGCATCTCGTAGTCGTTCATATGGTCGCCGAACGCGACGCATTCCTCCCGTTTGAGATGGAAGCGGGTGCGGATATGCCGTATGGCGACGCCCTTGTTGGTCTCGGGCGAGGAGACGTCGCACCAATCCGTGCCCGAGATGATGGTGCGCAGATTGGGAAGTTTTGGCGGCAACACCTTGATGCAGTTGTCGGCGGCGGCGATCTCGTCGTACACCGCTATTTTGCAGATGTCCTCTTTCCCGATCACCTCGTCGAGCGAGTTCACCTTTTTACAGTTGGTGTAGGCGTCCATGGAGTAGCGGTAAAAGGGCTGCCGCTCGTTCTCGATGTAGGCGCATTCCGCGCCGCACAGCATGGGATAGAGATGGGGAAGCGCGCGGATCGCGTCGAGCGCGTCCTTGATGTAGAGGTCGCGGATGGGGGAGAGATGCAAGGTCTCCCCGCGGTATTTTACGAGCGCGCCGTTCTCGCAAATGAAAACCACCTTGTCCGCCACGGGGGCGAACAGCGTTTTGAGATTGGCGTACTGCCGCCCGCTCGCGGGGGCGAACAAAATGCCCGCGTCATGCAGTTGTCGGACGAGACCGTAGATCTCTTCGGGGAGCTTGCGCGCCCCGTCGAGCAGCGTACCGTCGAGGTCCGTGGCAATAAATTTTATCATCGTAGTCGGTTCAAATGAGAGGCGCGAATACGCGGCAGAGCCGCCCGAGCGCGCGCCCCGCGCGGGAGGGCGTTTTGAGCGGAACGCCCTGCTCCCACGTCGAGAGAAAGTCCCGCTCTACATCTTCCGCCGCGCCGCCGCCGAAGACGAGCCCGCATTCGGCTTGCAAATACAAACTGCGGAAGTCGAGGTTGTAGCTCGAAACGAAGGCGGTCCTATCGAACAGCGCGCACTTGGCGTGCAGAAATCCCGCGCCGTATTCCCGCACCTGTACGCCCGCCGAAGCGAGCGAATCGGCATAGGAACGGGTGAGGAAGAACACCCACTTTTTGTCGGGGATATGCGGGATCATGAGACGGACGTCCGCGCCCCGCTTCGCCGCGAACGCGAGCGCGGAAACAAGCGCGGCGTCGGGCGCGAGATAGGGGGTGAACAGGTAGATCTTTTCCCTCGCGCGGGAGACGAGAAAGGGCAGAAGCACCGCGCCCGTTCTCTCCTCCCCGTTCGCCCCGTCCGAGACGGCTACGCAGTTGCAATGCGAGGGGGGCATGTCCGCGTGTTTGCGCGGCAGGGCGGGCATGGTATCCCTGCGGATCGCGCAATAGGTGCGCAAAAACAGTTCCGCGAAGTCGTCCGAAACGTCGCCCTCGGCGCGCACCGCCGTATCCTTCCAATGTCCGAAGCGGATCGTTTCGCCGATGTACTCGTCCGCGAGGTTGATCCCGCCCGTGTACACCGCGCCGTCGACGACGGCGATCTTGCGGTGATCCCGCTTGCCCGCGTTTTTCCCGACGCGGAGGGGACGGAAGCGCGCCGTTTTCACCCCTTGCGCTTCGGCTTCGCGGACAAAGGCGCGGCGGCGGGTGAAGAGACATCCGAAGTCGTCGTAGATGAGCCGCACGTCCACGCCGCATGCCGCGCGCTCTTTGATCGCGGCGTACACGTCGTTCCAGAACACGCCGCTTGCGATGATGTAATATTCGAGATAGATCCGCTCTTTCGCGCGGGAGAGATCGCGGAGCAAACTCTCGTACATCTCCCGTCCCGTGGAAAAGTAGCGCACCGAGCGCGCCCTGCTTTTGCGGAGCGGCAGAGCCGCGCTCTTTCTCCCGCGCGGCAACAGGAGGATCGCCGCGCCCAGCCAGGGCAACAGCAGAAGGCAGAACTTGGAGAGTTTGTTTTCTTCGAAGTCGTCCGAGACAAAGACCGCACCCGCGGCGGCAAGGGAAAACGCCCGTTCGAGGATCGCGACGGGCGCGAGCAGGCGGGGCAGATAGATCGCGAGCCATACCGTCGCCGAAACGACGCCCGCGAGCGCAAGCAGAAAGGCGAGCCTTCCGCGAAGATATCGAAACCGCATTATGTATGCGGACAGGTCAAAGGAGGTCGTAGACCGAGGCGACGCTCACGTCCTGCCGCACGCCCGCGGCGAATTTTACGAAGTTGCGTTCGGCAGCCGCCGCCTTTTCGGTGACGATGCGGAAATTGTCGAGGTCGACCGCCTTGTTCGCGATGAGGTTGATGGCGGCTTCGAGGTAGTCCGCGCTGCCCGTCACGCAATGGACGGCGAGGTGGCGGCGCATCGCCGTTTCGAGGTCGACGACCACCTTGCGCAGACCCGCCGAGCACATCACGACGTTCGCGTCGCGCGCGCAGACCGAGAAAGCGAGCGAGGGATCGTTCTCCTCCGACCCGACGACGCAGATCGCGCCGCCCGCGAGCCTTCCTCCCGTGACCGACGCGATCCGTCCGACCGCGTCCTCGTCGGCAAGTTCGGTGTAATATACGCCGCAGCGGCGGGCAAAGGCGAGGCGGGATTCGTCGGCGTCCACGAGAATGGGCGCGGCTTGCTGGTAGATGAGCAGTTCGGCGGCGAGGATGCCCACGGGATTTGCCCCCACCACGGCGACGTGCTGTCCCTTTTTGGGTTCGAGACGGTCGACTGCCGCCTTGGCGACGGCGACCTGATGCAAAAAGAGAGCCTTTGCGTCGCTCACGGAGACGGGCAGGGGGGTCATTTCGTCGGGCGAGAGCATGACGAAATCGGAGAGGAAGCCGTCGGCTGTCTTGCCGCACACGAGGTATTCCTCTTCGGAGAAGTCGCGTTTTTCCGTCCCCGTATCGGGGATGGGGCGATAGGTATGGGGGACGACGTGCGTTCCCTTGGGGAAGAGCGGGTTCGCCGTCTCCTCGGTGACGATGCCCACGGCGTACCGCCCGGGGACGAGGGGAAGTTTGGCGCGCACCGCACCCGCGGCGAGCGCGGCGTCCGTGTCGTTGACAAAAACTTTGGAGATCCTTACGCGGATCTTGTCCTCCCGCGATTCGGGGAGAGGCTGCTCGCGGCGTTCGATTTTATTCGGACCGACAAGTTGCCAGAGATTCATAGCGCGCTCCTTGCATCTTTTAACGTGTTCCATTCTTATTATACCGCAAGCGCGGGTTTTTTGCAAGCGATTCCCGCGAGATTTCCGTATCTTGGGCAGATCGCCGAAAAAAACCGCCCATCCTTTTCTCATTTTTTTCGTTTGTCTTTCAAAATCAGTTGACGAACCCCGAAAAAACGGATATAATGTGAGAAGTGTTAAGAGAAATCACGAGCGAGGTGAGGTTATGAGACCCGACATTCATCCCAAATACCACGAAGTAACGGTCGTTTGCGCTTGCGGCGAAACCTTCAAAACGGGTACGACCAAAGACGTCGACGTTCTGAAAGTGGATATTTGCAGCAAATGCCATCCATTCTTTACGGGCAGACAAAAGCTGGTCGATACGGGCGGCCGCGTCGATAAGTTCAAGAAGAGATACGGCATTTAAGCAGTACAGCAAACAGCCTCGGTGACGGGGTTGTTTTGTTATGGGGTCGCCATATGACCGCGTAAGACGGGAGAAGCCCATGAAAAAAAAGAAAAATCGCACCTATATCGGCGGACAAGCCGTCATACAGGGCGTTATGATGCGCGGAAAACGGAGCATGGCTACCGTCGTCCGCGACGACAACGGAGAATTGCAAACGGAAGCCGTCCGCCTTTCGGTCTCCCGCAAACGGGAGATCGCCATGCGCATTCCGTTCGTGCGGGGGGTTGTCAACTTTTTTTTCTCCCTCGTCGACGGCATGCGCGTGCTTCTGCGCAGTTCAGACGTCGCCCTCGCCGACAACGAGGAGGAAGAGACCAAACTTTCCCATTGGGTGGAAAATAAATTCAAGGTGCGCATGAGCGATATCCTTTCGGCGGTGGCGGTCGTGCTCGGGGTGATCATCGCCGTGGGGCTGTTCGTGTTTTTGCCCCACTTCGTCACGTCGCGCATCGCCGCGGCGTTCCCCGCCGTGTCGCCCGCCGCAGACTACGGGATATGGTATCACCTCATCGACGGCGGTCTGCGCCTGTGTATCTTTATCCTGTATATTCTGTTCACGCTCATCTTCAAATCTCTGCGCGAGACCTACGGCTATCACGGCGCGGAGCACAAGACCATCAACTGTTACGAATACGGCATGCCGCTCACCGTGGAGAACGTGAGAAAGTGTTCCCGCCTCCACGACCGCTGCGGCACGACCTTTCTCTTTATCGTGCTCATCATCTCCATTTTGGTGTTCGCGCTCATCGGCGTGCCCATGCAGATGTTCTACGAGAAGATCGGCTTGCAAGGCGTGGCGACCGACCTCATCTCCATCGCGGTGAAAATTTTGTGTTTGCCCATCGTGGCGGGGGTGTCGTACGAGATCTTGAAACTGCTCTCGTACATCGATTCGCCCATCGTTTTTCCGTTCAAAGCCCCCGGCTATCTTCTTCAAAAGCTCACGACGCGTGAGCCCGACGACGCCATGATCGAATGCGCCATCCTCGCCTTCGAAAAGACGCTCGCGATGGAAAACGACCCCGAACTTCCCGAAAAGCATTTCGCGACGCAGGTCAAACTTTCCAAGCTGCTCGAAATGATGAAGAAGAGCTTTGCGGAAAAGGAGATCGACGAGGCGGACGCCGAGTGGATCGTGAGCATCTCCCTCAACGTCCCGCGGAGCGCGCTCAAAACCGAGCGGATCGTCAAGCGCGCCGAGTGCAAAAAGATCCTCGACGCCTTCGAGGAACGCCTCACGGGCAGACCGCTCTGGTACATCTACGGTTCGACGGAGTTTTACGGATATTCGTTCAAGGTGGACGAGCGGGTGCTCATCCCCCGTCCCGAAACGGAGATCCTCGTACGGCAGGCGGTTTCCGCGCTCTCGGCGGGGGACAGCATGCTCGACCTCTGCACGGGGAGCGGCGCGATCGCCGTCGCGGTCGCCTGCGAAGCGGCGAAAGACAAGGCGGTCACCGTCATGGCGGCGGATATTTCGGAGGACGCGCTCGCCGTCGCGCGGGAGAACGCCCGCGTCAATAAGGCGAACGTCACCTTTGTGCGGAGCGACCTCTTCGAGAACGTGCGGGGGAGATTCAACCTCATCACGGTCAACCCGCCCTATGTGCGGAGCGGGGAGATCTCCTCTCTGCCCAAAGACGTGCGCGATTTCGAACCCCGTATCGCCCTCGACGGCGGCGTGGACGGGCTGGACTTTTACCGCCGTATCGCCGAAAAAGTGAGCCGTCACCTCGTGCGCGGGGGGATGGTCATCCTCGAATGCGGGGAAAACCAGGCGCAGGACGTCATTAAAATTTTCAAGACGACGGCGCGGTGCGACTTCGCGATGGTCGTAAAGGACTACGCGGGCGTCGAACGGGTCGTCAAGCTCGGGTTCTGACATGTTCGAACGGCTCGACGGGATCAAGGCGCGCTACGCGGAGCTCGAACGCCGCCTCGCCCTGCCCGAAGTGTACGGCGACGGCGAGCAGCTTCGCGTCCTCTCCAAGGAGAAGGCAGAGCTCGGGGAGATCGTGGCGGCGTACGACGCCTATCTGGCGGCGCAGCGGGAGATGCGCGCCGACTTCGAGGAGGCGGAGCGCGAAACGGGGGAGATGAAAGATCTCCTCGTCGAAGAGGGCTACGCCGTGCAAAAGCGGCTCTCCGCGCTCGAAGAACAGCTCAAAATTTTACTTTTGCCCAAGGACAAGAACGACAGCCGCGGCTGTACGCTCGAGATCCGCGCGGGCGCGGGCGGCGAGGAAGCCGCCCTCTTCGGGTACGAGCTCTACCGCATGTACCTTTCCTTTTGCGAAAAACACCGCTTCGGCTGGGAGATCGTCAACCTCAACGAAACCGAGCTCGGCGGCGTGAAGGAAGCCGTCGTCATCGTGAGCGGCGAAAACGCGTATAAGCGTCTCAAATACGAGAGCGGGGTGCACCGCGTCCAGCGCGTGCCCGAAACCGAATCGCAGGGGCGCATCCACACCTCGACGTGCACGGTCGCCGTCCTGCCCGAAGCGGAGGAGGTGGACGTGACGATCGACGAAAAGGACGTCCGCGTCGATCTGTTCCGCTCCTCGGGGGCGGGCGGGCAAAAGGTGAACAAGACCGAAACGGCGATCCGTCTCACCCATATTCCGACGGGCATCGTCGTCACCTGCCAAGACGAGCGAAGCCAGCTCAAAAACAAAGAAAAGGCATACCGTGTCCTCAAATCCCGCCTCTACGACCTCTACGAGAGCCGCGCGGCGGGGGAGGTCGCGGGCAAGCGGAAGAGCCTCGTCGGCACGGGAGACAGGAGCGAACGCATCCGCACATACAACTTCCCCCAAAGCCGCATCACCGACCACAGGATCGGATTGAGCCTGCACGACATGGACGCGTTTTTGTCGGGGGAGATCGACGAGATGATCGACGCGCTCGCCCGCGCCGAGGTCGCGGCAAAGCTCGCCGCGCAATGAGCCCGCGGGGCACGGAGGTACAGCATGGAGAGGCTTGCAAGGCGCATCAAAACCATTTCTCCCTCATTGACGCTCGCGGTCAGCGCGCGGGCGAAGGCGATGAAGGCGGCGGGCGAGGACGTGATCTCGTTCGGCGTCGGCGAACCCGACTTCAACACGCCCGAACACATCGTGGACGCGGCGGTGGAGGCACTTCGCCTCGGACACACCAAATACACCCCGTCCGCGGGGCTCACCGAACTGCGGCGCGCCATTTGCAGTAAATTCCGCCGCGACAACGGGCTCGACTACGAACCCTCGCAGATCATCGTCTCGAACGGCGCGAAGCATTCCATCTTCAACGTCTGCTTTGCCCTCATCGACGAGGGGGACGAGGTGATCATCCCCGCGCCCTATTGGCTCACCTATCCCGAGGTCGTCAAGGTATGCGGCGGCGTGCCCGTCATCGTGAAGGCGTCCAAGCGCACGGGCTTCAAAATCACCCCCGCGCAGCTGCGGGCGGCGATCACCGAAAAGACCAAGCTGTTCATCTTCAACTCGCCCTGCAATCCCACGGGGGCGGTATATTCGGAAGCCGAAGTCCGCGCGCTCGCCGAGGTCTGCGTCGAAAAGGGTATCTTCGTGCTCTCCGACGAGATCTACGAAAAGCTCGTGTACGGCGACGGAAAGCCGTTCTCCTTTGCGGCGTGTTCGGAGGAGACAAAGGCGCGCACGATCACCGTGAACGGCGTCTCCAAGACGTACGCCATGACGGGCTGGCGGGTGGGATATCTCGCCGCGCCCAAGGATATCGCCGCCGCGATCGACTCCTTCCAGAGCCACGCGACGAGCAACGCCAATTCCATCGCCCAATATGCGGCGATCAAGGCACTTTCCTCGCCCGAGGCGGCGGTGGAGGAGATGGTCGCCCGCTTTGCGCGGCGGCGGCTCGCCATGATCGAGCGCATTTCCGAGATGCAGGGGGCGTATTGCATCATTCCCGAGGGCGCGTTCTATTGCATGCTCGTGGTGAGCGACGCCTACGGCAAGAAGTTCGGCAGCCGCGCGATCGAAAATTCGGTCGATTTCGCGGAGACGCTGCTCGACGCGGCGAAAGTGGCAGTCGTCCCGGGCGCGCCGTTCGGGGCGGACGAGTGCGTGAGGCTCTCCTATTCGCTCTCCATGCGCGACATGCTCGAAGGGCTGGACAGGATCGACGCGTTTTTGCAGAGTTTACGGTAAAAATATTTACGGAAATTTCCCGAAACCTCTTGAAATATCCGTAAAAACTTGATAGAATAGAGACAGAATAACCGCCGCAAGGCGGCAAGGAGGATCTCATGATCAAAATCATCTGCGGCCCGAAAGGCAGCGGCAAGACCAAACGCATCATCGACGCGGCGAATATCGCCTCCGAAACGGCGAAAGGGCATCTCGTCTTTATCACCGATACCAAGAGATACATGTACGATTTGAAGCGCGCGATCCGCTTCGTCGACGTAAGCGACTATTCGATCGCGGGAGAGGACGCGCTCTGCGGCTTCATCAAGGGCGTGATCGCGGGCAGTTACGACAACGAGTATGTGTATGTCGACGGCGTGGCGCGCATCGCGGGCAAGGCTCTCAAAGACATGGCGCAGCTCTTTTATATGCTCGAAAAGGTCGCCGAATTGCGCGGTCTGGAAATTTGGATCACGTGCAGCTGCACGGAAGAGGAACTTCCCGATTTCGCCAAGAAATACCTTTGAGCCACGGTCAGGATATCGGATGCGATTGCCCTTTGCGCTTGCGCGAAGGGCTTCTGCGTCATAAGAGAGATTTTGCGGAGGAAGCATGAAATTTATCGATACGAGAGGAGGAGAGACCGTAACGGGCGCGGAGGCGGTCGTAAAGGGGATCGCGTCGGACGGCGGGCTGTTCGTTCCCGAACGCTTCCCCGCCGTTTCGCGGGAGGAGCTGAACGAAATGCTCGCGATGGACTATCCCGAACGCGCCGCCCGCATCCTCATGAAGTTTTTCGACGAGTACGACGGAGAGGAGATGCTCGCCGCGCTCAAAGCGGCGTATTCCTCTTTCGAGGGGGACGACCCCGCCCCGCTCGTGCGCATCGACGACGGGCTGTTCATTCTCGAACTCTTCCACGGTCCGACCTGCGCCTTTAAGGACATGGCACTCGCCGTATTGCCCTATCTCATGCGCAAGGGGTGCGACCTTGCGGGCATAAAGGAGCGGCTTCTCGTCCTCACGGCGACGAGCGGCGACACGGGCAAAGCCGCCCTCGAGGGATTCAAGGGGAAAGAGGGCGTCGACGTTCTCGTGTTCTATCCCGAGGACGGCGTCTCCAAAATGCAGAAGTTGCAGATGGGGACGGCGGAGGGCGACAACGTGAACGTCGTTGCCGTCCGCGGCAATTTCGACGACTGCCAGACGTCGGTCAAAAAGATCTTCCGCGACGAAACCGTACAAACGCTATTAAAACAAAGCGGATATTTGCTCACTTCGGCAAATTCCATCAACTTCGGCAGGCTCGCCCCGCAGATCTGTTATTACTTTTCGGCGTACCTCGATCTCGTGTCTTCCTCGCAGATCTCGCTCGGGGAGGAGGCGGACTTCTCCGTGCCGACGGGTAACTTCGGCAACATCCTCGCGGGCTACTACGCCAAGCGTATGGGACTTCCCGTGGGCAGACTGCTCTGCGCTTCCAACAAGAACAACGTCCTCACCGACTTCATCAAGACGGGCACGTACGACGTCAAGCGTCCGTTCTTCCGCACGATGTCCCCGTCGATGGACATCCTCGTCTCCTCCAACCTCGAGCGGCTCATCTTCGAGCTTTCGGGGCGGGACGCTTCGCTCACGGCGGAGCGGATGCACGCGCTTTCCGCGTCGGGCAAGTACACCATCCGCGCCGAGGAGCTCAAAGAGCTCAAAAAGACGTTCGCCGCGGGCTGTACGGGCGAGGACGACACCGTGGAATGCGTCTATGAATTTTTCACCGAATACGGCTATCCGCTCGACACGCACACGGGCGTTGCGATGAATATCGCCCAACGCTATCTCAAAAAGACGTCCGACGACCAAGCCGAACGCCGTCCCATGGTGGTCGTCTCCACGGCGAGCCCCTACAAATTTCCGCAGGACGTGCTGTACGCGCTCACGGGCAACGACGTAAAAGATTCGTACAAGGGGGTCAAGCGCATCCACCTGCTCACGGCGATGAAAGTGCCCGAGCCCATCAAGGCGATCCGCTATCTGCCCGTCCGCTTCAAGACGGTCGTCCCGCCCGACAAGATGGCGGACGAAGTAAAAAAATATTGCAAATGATGTTTTTCGCCCCGCACCGACCGTCCGCGGGGCAATTCTTTACACAATTTTCATCATTCGTTCCCGTTCACCCGTTGATTTTTGGGGAAGAATATGGTATAATCGTACTATACGGTCGCCGCATGGGAAGCGTCGCGGCGGCTTACGGGGCATCGGTATGGAAGAAAAGAAGAAAATCGTCTACTCGGCGGTCCAGCCGACAGGCAGACTGACCATCGGAAATTACGTGGGGGCGATCCGCAATTGGGTGCGCCTGCAACAGGAATACGAGTGCTTTTTCGCGGTCGCGGATCTGCACGCCATCACCGTACGGCAAGAGCCCGCCGAGCTTCGCCGCCGCACGTTGGAGCTCGTCGCGCTCTACCTTGCCTGCGGCGTCGATCCCTCTCTCTGCACGCTCTATATCCAATCGCACGTGCCCGCGCACGCCGAGCTCGCTTGGGTGCTCAACACCATCACCTATGTGGGCGAAGCCTCCCGCATGACGCAGTTCAAAGACAAGAGCGCGCGGCATGCCGACAACATCAACATGGGGCTCATGGACTATCCCGTGCTCATGGCGGCGGATATCCTCCTGTACGGCGCGTCGGCAGTGCCCGTCGGGGCGGACCAAAAACAGCACGTCGAGCTCGCGCGCGACCTCGCCGTCCGCTTCAACAACCGCTACGGGGAGACGTTCGTCGTCCCCGAGCCGCTCATCGGGAGGGGCGACGCGCGCATCGCGTCCCTGCAAGATCCCTCCAAAAAGATGAGCAAGTCCGACGAAAATCCCTCCGCTTCGGTCTTTCTCTCGGACGACCGCGATACGGTGCTGCGCAAGTTCCGCCGCGCCGTCACCGACAGCGAAAACTGCGTGCGGTACGCCCCCGAGAAGCCGGGGATCTCCAATCTCATCAACATCTACTGCGCCTTTGAAAACAAGAGCGTCGCCCAAACGGAGGAACTCTTCCGCGGCGTCGGCTACGGCGATTTCAAGGCGGAAGTCGGCGAAGCGGTCGCCCGCGTCCTCACGCCCATCCAGACCAAGCAGGCGGAGCTTCTCGCGGACAAGCCCGCCCTCTCCGCGCTTTTGAACGAGAGCGCGGAGCGGGCGTACAAGACGGCGCGCCGCACCCTCTTTAAGGTCTACCGCAAGGTCGGATTCTATCGGGGGGAATGATGTTCGGATACGTTCGCTACGATTTTCCCAACCTGTTCGTGAAAGACGTCATGCTCTACAAGGCACTCTACTGCGGGCTGTGCAAGAGCATAGGCGCGGCGTGCGGACAGCGCGCGCGGATGGGTCTTACCTACGATATGACATTTCTCTCCGCTTTGCTTCATAATATTTCGGGGACGGATATCGTGGTGGAGCGGCAGAATTGTTTCGAACACGCCATAAAGAAGCGTCCCATCGCGCGGGTGGACGAGCTGACCATGCGGCTCGGCGCGCTCAATACCGCGCTCATCTACTATAAATTGTCCGACGACGTTAAGGACGGCGGCAAGGGACGGGGCAAACGCAGCTGGTTCAAGGCGGGCTTTCGCCGCGCACGGAAGAAATACCCCGAGATCGTCGGGATCGTCGAACGCTATCTCGCCGCGCAAAACGGCGTGGAGCGGGAGAGCGCGCCCCCCGATATCGCCGCCGATCCCACCGCGTGCATGATGCGCGCCGTCTCCGCCGCGCTCTTGGGCGACAAGGCGACCGAGGACACGGGGGAACTCTTTTACGCGCTCGGCAAGTGGGTGTATCTCATCGACGCGCTCGACGACTACGAGAAGGACGGCAAGGCGGGGAACTTCAACCCGTTCGTCAACGCGTACGGGCGGGAGGACCGCGAAACGCTCATGCGGCGGCACGGGGAGGACGTATCTTTTCTCTTCGACACGCTGTTCTACGCGATGCGCGAACATCTCGCGGGGATCAAGTTTTATTTTAACCGCGATCTCACGGACAATGTGATCTTACGGGGAATTCCCCTCGAAACCATGCGCGTGATCAAGGGGGAACCGCGCGCCCCCATGACGTCGAAATTTTAAGGAGCGATCATGTTAAAGGAAAGTTATGAACTGTTCGGCTTGCCCGAAACCGCCACGGACGAGGAGCTCGAAGAAAGGTACGGCGAGCTCAAAGCCCGCTACAACGAAGAAAAGTGGGAGGACGGCGAAAAGGGCATGAATGCCGCGCGTATGCTCGGCAAGCTCGACGCCGCCTATCAGGAGATCAAAGATTCCCGTCACGAGAAACCGCACGACGAGGCGGGCGGCTCGGCGGCGTATGAAGAGGTGTCCTCGGCGATCAGGAGCGGCGACCTTTCCAGAGCGCAGAGCCTGCTCGACGGCTTCAACGAGCGGGGTGCGGAGTGGCACTATTTGCAGTCGGTCGTGTTCTATAAAAAGAATTGGATCAACGAGAGCAAGAAACAGCTCGAGATCGCCATTCAGATGGACGGCGGCAACGAAAAGTACCGCACGGCGTACGAAAAGCTCAAAGCGCGCGCCGAATACACGCCGCAGACGGGCAACGCGCCCCATATCGACCCTGCGAACGCGGGCGGCGAGCAGATGGGGGGGAATTGGTGCGTGAGCTGCGTCAACGCGTGCTATACTTTCCTCTGCGTCAACTGCCTCTTCAATCTCTGCTGCGGATGCCGTTGACATGAAACGCCCGTCGAAATCGTTCGAGATCGCGCTGTCTGCGATCGCCTGCGCGGTCGCCGCGCTCGCGCTGACGCTCGGCTCTTACGTCGATTTTCTGCTCGCGGCGGGGTATGTCGTCGCGGTGTTCGCGCTCATGGTCCCCCTGTCCAAGAACTTCGTTTGGGGGGAGATCCTCGCGTTTTTGGGCGCGGTCATCCTCGCCTTTTTCTTCTGCGCTTTCTCGATCTTCCGTCTGTTGCCGTTCGCGGCGTTCTTCGGGCTACACCCGCTCGCGAATTGGGCGCAGAAAAAATTCGTCAAGAAAAAACCGTTGCACATTCTCGTATTTTTGGGCAAAGCCGCATGGTTCGACCTCGCGATGTGGCTTGCGTGGACGGTCGTGTTCGTGCCCGTTTTCGGCGTCGAAAACGCGACATGGTATCCCTTTGTGCAAAAATATTTCTATCTTGTGCTCTTTGTCGGAGGCACGCTTTTCTTTGCGCTTTACGATCCCATGATATTTCTCTGCCAACGCTCGGTCGACCTTGCCGTTGCGCGGATCAGGAGGTAAGACATGCAAAAAAACGACGTGATCACGGTTATTGCGGACGGCGTAGGAACGCAGGGCGAGGGCATCGCCAAGGCGGACGGCGTTACCGTTTTCGTGCCCTATCTTCTCCCCGGCGAACGCGCGCAGGTGCGGATCTTGAAAGTGAAAGGGAACGTCGCCTACGGCAAGGCGGAGGAGATCGTCACGCCCGCCGAGGAACGCGTGCGCCCCGCCTGCCCCGTGTTCTACCGCTGCGGGGGTTGCCAACTGCAACACTTGCGCTACCGCGACCAGCTCAAATTCAAAACGGGGCTCGTCCGCGATACGTTGAAGAAGATCGGCGGCGTCTGCGCCGAGGTCTCCCCCTGCGAGCGGAGCGACAAGGAGTACGGCTACCGCAATAAATTACAGCTTCCCGTGGGGCGGCAGGGCGAAAAGAACGTCGTCGGATTTTTCGCCGAACGCAGCCACCGCATCATTCCCACCGAAGAGTGCCCCATCCACCCGCAGTGGTCCAAGCCGCTCATCGAAGCCCTGCTCGGGTTTATGGAGAAGTGCGGGCTGGACGGGTACGACCCCGAAACGGGCAAGGGGCAGGTGCGCCATATCGTCGTGCGCGAGCTCAAAAAGAAATATATCGTCACCCTCGTCGTCACCGTGCGGCAGATCATGGGCATCGACTACTTCACCTTTTTGCTCGACAAGATCTTTCCCGAATACAGTCTGTACCTGAATTTCAACGACGGCGACAGTAACGTCGTGTTCGGTGAGGAGTTCATTCCCGTCAAGGGAAAGGGGACGTACGAATGCGCCGAGGGCGGGATCTTGTACGAGGCAGGTCCGAACACCTTTGTGCAGGTCAACGACGGCGTGCGCGCCAAACTGTACGAGCAGATCGTCTCCCTCGTCAAGGAGACGGACGCCGTGTTCGATTGCTATGCGGGCGGCGGACTTCTCACCGCCATGCTCGCCAAAAAATGCGCCCGCGTCTATGGGATCGAAGTCGTCCCAGAGGCGGGGGAATGCGCCCGCCGCGTCGCCCAAAAGAACGGGCTCGAAGATAAAATGTTCCCCGTCACGGGCAGGGTGGAGGACGTGTTGCCCGCGCTTTTGGAAAAGGAGGACGGCGTAGCCGTGCTCGACCCGCCGCGCGCGGGGCTCGACCGCAGCGTCGTCCGCGCGCTGCTTTCCGCACAGCCCGAAACCATCGTGCTCGTCTCCTGCAACCCCGCGACGCTCGCGCGCGATCTCGGGCTGTTGACGGGCACTCTCTGCGAGCGGGAGGGCGAGCTCGTCAAAACGGAGGGCGGCGCGCCGTATTCGGTCTCGCTCGTCCGTCCGTTCGACATGTTCCCGCAGACCCGCCACGTCGAGACGCTCGTCGTGCTGAAACGGGTCGAGGTCAATGGGGCGAAATAGGGAAAGCGGACGCATGCGCGATTTGAAGATCTTCACCGAGAATATCGAGCCCGAGGCGGCGCATCAGGTCTATACCCTCCTCGCCCAGCCCGCGTTCGAGGGACAGCGCGTGCGCATCATGCCCGACGTGCACTACGGAAAGGGGTGCGTCGTCGGCTTTACCGCCACCCTCTCCGATAAAATCATTCCCAACGTGCTCGGCTCCGACCTCGGGTGCGGCATGCTGACCGCCGAGCTCGGGAGAGCCGAGATCGACTTTCCCGCCTTCGATGCGCGGGTCAAGGAGCTCGCCGTGCGCGGCGTTCCCAAGCGCGTCGGGGAGGCGGAGACGCTCGTAAAGGATCTCGCCTGCCGCAAGACGCTCGGCGATCTTTCGCGCACGTTGCGCGGGCTCGGCACGACGGGCGGCGGCAATCATTTCGTCGAGATGGACGCCGACGGGGCGGGCAACCGCTATCTCGTCGTCCATACGGGCTCGCGCGGGTTGGGGCTCAAAGTGGCGGCGCACTACCGCGCCCGCGCGGTAAAGGCGTGCAAGTCGAGCGCGGAAGAGGAGCGCGCCCGCGTCATCGCCGCCCTCAAAGATTCCCCCGAACTTCTTCCCGACGCGATCGCCGCGGTCAACGCCGCGCACGCGTACCGCACCAAGATCCCCGCGCCGCTCTGCTATCTCGACGGGACGGATATGCTCGAATATTTGCACGATCTCCGCATCTGCCAAGCCTTCGCCTCCCTCAACCGCAGGTGCATCGCGGACGAACTTCTGCGCTTTGCGGGCGTCCGCGCGGCGTCGGTCTTTGAAACGGTGCACAACTATCTCGGCGAGGACAATGTGTTGCGCAAGGGGGCGATCTCGGCACACAAGGGGGAGCGCGTCGTCATTCCCATGAACATGCGCGACGGCTGTCTCATCGCCGTGGGAAAGGGGAACGCGGATTGGAACGAGTCCGCCCCGCACGGCGCGGGACGCGCGCTCAAACGGAGCGAGGCAAAGGAGCTCTTTTCGGTGGAGGAATTCCGCAAAGAGATGCGCGGCGTGTTCACCACCACCGCCACCGCCGCCACCCTCGACGAGTGTCCCATGGCGTATAAGCCCGCCGCGGAGATCATGTCTCTCATCGGCGACACCGTGGAGACGGTCGCCATCGCCAAACCCGTCTACAACTTCAAGTCGGGCAATTCCGAGTAAAAATTTTCAAACCGACGTTTGTACCCGCCCGCAGGCGGGTATATATCATATAGGACAAAACAAAAAGGAGATTTCGATATGTTAAACAAGAAGATCGCGGCGATGCTCAACGATCAGGTCAACAAGGAACTGTATTCCGCCTACCTCTACCTCGACTTTGCCAACTACTATGCGGACGAGGGACTGAACGGCTTCGCGCATTGGTACGAAGTGCAGGCGCAGGAGGAACGCGATCACGCGCTCATGATCCGCAGATATTTGCTCAACAACGGCGAAAAGGTCGAGTTCCTCGCGGTTGCAAAGCCCGACAAAACGTTCTCTTCGCACATCGCCCCCCTCGAAGCGGGGCTCGAACACGAGAAATACGTCACCTCGCTCATCACGGCGATCTACGCCGAGGCGTTCGCGCAGAAAGATTTCCGCACCATGCAGTTCCTCGATTGGTTTATCAAGGAGCAGGGCGAGGAGGAGACGACCGCCGACGACATGGTCAAGAATATGACCTTATTCGGCACGGATGCCAAGGGACTTCACGCGCTCGACAGAGAGCTCGCCGCCCGCGTCTATGCGCCCTCGGCGACCGCGCCCGCAAAGTAACATTTCAAACGTTTGCAGAGATATGTTCGAAAAACGCGCGCCGAAGCGGCGCGCGTTTTCCGCGACGCAAGGCTTTTCGGCTTTTTTCGTCCGCATTTTCAAAAAGGGGCGAAGCCGGTACGTCGGCGCGCCCGTTTTTTTTGCGCGGGGAATTTCAAAAACGCGCTTATTTTGCAAGACATTCGCGAATTTGTGTGGTATAATATGCCATGAAATGCCGCGGGCGGGACGCATTTCGGCGCGTCCGAAAACCGACCCCGCGGGAGGGGGAGAAAGATATGCCGTTTATCGACAGCAAAGTTACGGTGCCGCTCACCGAGGAAAAGAAGGAGGCGGTCAAGAGCAAGCTCGGCAAGGCGATCTCGATCTTGCATAAGGGCGAGGGCTATCTCATGGTCGGCTTCGAGGACAACTATTCGCTCTATTTCGGCGGGAAAAAGCTCGAAAAGGGCGCGTATGTGGAGGTCAGCCTGTTCGGCGCGGCGGAGAGCAAGGATTACGACCGCATGACGGGCGAGATCTGCCGCATCCTCTCGGACGAACTCGGCATCCCCGCGAACGCGGTGTATGTGACCTATCGCGAAGTTGCGGATTGGGGCTGGAACGGCTCGAATTTCTGACGGCGGCGGGAGAGGACGATGGAGTTTTGGACGGTGATCGCGGTGTGCATGGCGGCGTCGCTCGGCGCGGGATTCGGCACGGGGCTGGCGGGCATGTCCGCCGCCGCCGTGATCTCGCCCATGCTCTCCACCTTCCTCGGTGTTCCGCCCTATCAGGCGATCGGCATCGCGCTCGCGTCCGACGTGCTCGCCTCCGCGCTTTCGGCGGTCGTGTACGCGCGGCATCGCCGCATCGACCTGCGCGGGGGGACGCTGCTCATGGCGAGCGTATTGCTCTTCACCTACCTCGGCAGTCTGCTCTCGTCGAGGGCGAGCGAGGAACAGCTCGGCGTATTCTCCATTGTGATGACGTTCATCGTCGGACTGCAATTCGTCATCAATCCCAATCCGCCGCGACAAAAGGGGACGCTCGCACCGCCGCTGCGCGTGCGGCGGGGGGACGACCCTGCGCGCATGGTAAAAACGCTGCTCTCGGGCGCGCTCATCGGGATGATCTGCGGCTATATCGGCGCGGGCGGGGGGATGATGATGCTCATCGTGCTCACCGCGGTGCTCGGCTACGGGTTAAAGACCGCCGTGGGGACGAGCGTGTTCGTCATGACGTTCACCGCGCTTACGGGTGCGGCGACGCATTTTGTGGTCGGGGGGATCTTCGACTGGAAGATTCTCGCGCTGTGCTGTGTGGCGACCTGCCTGTTCGCGCAGATCGCGTCGACGCTGGCGAACGTCTCTTCGGAGCGTCTGCAAAAGCGGGTGACGGGCGTCGTGCTCGTGCTGTTGTCGGCGGGGATGATGGCGTTCAAATTCCTTTGAGCGCGCTTATGAATTTCGCCCGCGCTTATGAATTTCGCCCGAAAGGGTAAAAATATTATTGAGAGGATTTTTTCATGCAAAACGTGACCGAGATCGCAAAAGATCTGTACTATCTCGGCGGGAACGACCGCCGTATCGCGCTGTTCGAGAGCGCGTTTCCCGTACCGCGCGGGGTGTCGTACAATTCCTATTTATTGACCGACGAAAAGACGGTGCTGTTCGACACCGTCGATCTTGCGGTGAGCGAGCAATTCTACGAAAATCTCGAATTTGCGCTGGGCGGCAGACCGCTCGACTATCTCGTCGTCCACCATATGGAGCCCGACCATTCGGCGAGCTTTCTGCACGTTATTGAGCGGCATCCCGAAACGGTGGTCGTCACCAACGAAAAGGTCAAGCGGATGCTCATGAACTTCTTCCCGTATTCGGGGGAGAACGTGCAAACCGTCAAGGAGGGCGACGTTTTGAGCGTGGGCAAGCGCACGCTCAAATTCGTGTTCGCGCCCATGGTGCACTGGCCCGAGGTGATGATGACGTACGTCGCGGAGGACGGCATTCTGTTCACGGCGGACGCGTTCGGCACGTTCGGCGCGCTCGGGAACATCTTCGCCGACGGGAATTTCGAGCGGGATTTCCTCGACGACGCCCGCCGCTACTACTTTAATATCGTGGGCAAATACGGCGTGCAGGTGCAGAACGCGCTCAAAAAGGCGGCGGGGCTCGACCTCAAACTCGTTTGCCCGCTTCACGGTCCTGTTTGGCGGGAAAATTTCAAGTGGTTTTTGCAGAAGTACGACGTATGGAGCCGTTACGCGCCCGAGGAGAAAGGTGTGGTCGTGTTCTATGCGTCCGTCTACGGACACACGCAGAACGCCGCGGAGATCGTCGCCGCCGAGATCGCCCGCCGCGGCGTGCCCGTCAAGGTGTACGACGTATCGGTCACGCACGTTTCCGAGCTTCTTGCGGAGGCGTTCCGCTATTCGCACTGCGTGTTCTGCTCCACGACGTACAACAACGGCATTTTCATCAACATGGAGAACTTTATCAACGACTTAAAGGCGCACAACTTCCGCGGCAGACGGTACGCCGTGGTGGAGAACGGGAGCTGGTCGCCGCAGGCGGGCACGCTCATGGAGGACGCGCTCGATTCCATGACGGGCATGGTACGCCTTGCCAACAAAGTAACCGTCCTTTCCGCCGTCAACGAGACGGTGCGGGAGAAGCTTGTCGCGCTCGGCGCGGACGTCGCCGAAGATTGTAAGTCGCTGTAAAAGAGCCGTAAAAAAGAGGAACGCCCGCCTCGGCGGGGAAAATAAAAGGAGGAACAAATATGGCAAAATATATCTGCAACGTCTGCGGGTATGAGTACGACGAAGCGGCGGGCGACCCCGACAACGGGATCGCGCCCGGCACGAAGTGGGAGGATGTCCCCGACGACTTCACCTGCCCGCTCTGCGGCGTGGGGAAAGAGGACTTTTCCGCCGAATGACAAACAAAAAATCCGCCGAACGCACCCCGTTCGGCGGATTTTTTATGGCGTTTTTTATTCGATTTCCTTTCTGCCGAGCAGGTAATCGGCGGACACGCCGAAGTAGTCGCACAGGGCAATAATATAACTTGCCTTGGGCTCGTGCACCCCCCTTTCCCAAAAATTTATGGCTTTTTGACTTGTCCCGATCGCCTTTCCGAGCTGTGCTTGCGAAAGACCTTTTTCCGTACGCAATTCTTTGATCCGTGAAGCGATTTCCATACAACAATATTAGAAGAAATCTTCTTAAAAAGATTGACAAAGAACCAAACTTCTTATATAATATGTGGCAACAACAGGGAACTCATGAAAAAGGGAGAAAAAAGATGAAGCGGAAAATTTTCTTGCTGATGTTCGCGTTGATTGCCTGTTTGTGCCTTGCGCTGGGGCTCACCGCGTGCGGCGGGACGGGCGGCGGCAACGGTGGTAACGGTGGCAACGGCGGCACGCAAGGCGGTAATGGCGGCAACGGCGGCACGCAAGGCGGTAATGGCGGCAACGGCGGCACGCAAGGCGGTAATGGCGGCGGCAAGTGCAAGGCAGGGCATACCTATACCGCAGAAAACAAATGCAGTGTTTGCGGCGCGGAATGGAAATACACCGAGGGGTTGGAGTTCAGGGAAAATTCCGACGGGGGATATAGTGTAGACGGGATTGGCACGGCGGGCGGCGATATCGTCATCCCTTACGGGCACAACGGAAAATTCGTGACCTCGATTGGTGGGAATGCGTTCAAGGATTGCGAATCCCTTACGAGCGTGATTATTCCCGACAGCGTGGTCGAGATAGGGACGAATGCGTTCTCGAATACAGGATATTACAATGACGCGTCGAATTGGACGGGGGACGTGCTCTACATCGGGAAATATTTGATTCAAGCGAAAACTACGCTGTCGGGTGTTTATACCGTACCACAGGGAACAAAAGTGATTGCGGGTGGGGCGTTCAGAAATTGCACTTCTCTCACGAGCGTGACGATCGGGGGCGGCGTGACCTCGATTGGGCAGGCGGTGTTCGATGGTTGCACCTCACTTGCCAGCGTGACAATTCCCGACGGCGTGACCTCAATTGGAGAGCAGGCGTTCTATGATTGCAGCTCTCTTACGAGCGTGACGATCCCCGACAGTGTGACCTCGATTGGGGGGCGTGCGTTCTCTAATACAGGATATTATAATGACACGTCGAATTGGACGGGGGACGTGCTCTACATCGGACAGTATTTGATTCGAGCGAAAACTACGCTGTCGGGTGTTTATACCGTACCACAGGGAACAAAAGTGATTGCGGGTTGGGCGTTCAGAACTTGCACTTCTCTCACGAGCGTGACAATTCCCGATAGCGTGACCTCGATTGGGGAGGATGCGTTCGAGTATTGCAGTTCTCTTACGAGCGTGACGATTCCCGATAGCGTGACCTCGATTGGGGAGATGGCGTTCTATGAGTGCCGCTCTCTTACGAGCGTGACGATCCCCGACAGTGTGACCTCGATTGGGGGGCGTGCGTTCTATGAGTGCCGCTCTCTCACGAGCGTGACGATCCCCGACGGTGTGACCTCGATTGGGGTAGGTGCGTTCTATGATTGCACCAAGCTTACGGGCGTGACGATCCCCGACGGTGTGACCACGATTGGGCGGAATGCGTTCGAGGGATGCACCTCACTTACGGGCGTGACGATCCCCGACGGTGTGACCACGATTGGGCGTCATGCGTTCTGTAATTGCACTTCTCTTACGAGCATAACGATTCCCGACAGTGTGACCACGATTGGGCGGAATGCGTTCGAGGGATGCACCTCACTTACGAGCGTGACGATCCCAAACAGTGTGATCGAGATTGGACAGAGTGCGTTCTATGATTGCAAGGCTCTTGCGCGGGTGGATATTACCGACCTTGCGGCGTGGTGTAACATTGGTTTTGGAGACGATACTGCTAATCCGCTCTGTTATGCGCACCATTTGTATTTGAAAGGCGAAGAGGTGACCGCACTGACGATTCCCGACGGGATCACGGAAATTAAGCCGTTCACTTTCTGTGGCGGTGCGTTTACGAACGTGACGATCCCCGACGGTGTGACCTCGATTGGGGTAGGTGCGTTCTATGGTTGCACCTCGCTTACGAGCGTGACGATTCCAAACAGTGTGACCTCGATAAGGGGGAGTGCGTTCTATGATTGCACCTCGCTTACGAGCGTGACGATTCCCGACAGTGTGACCTCGATCGGGAACAGTGCATTCTGTGATTGCACCAAGCTTACGGGCGTGACGATCGGGAACGGCGTGACCTCGATTGGGGAGAGGGCGTTTGGGTGGTGCACCTCTCTTACGAGCGTGACGATCCCCGATAGCGTGACCTCGATTGGGAACAGTGCATTCTATTATTGCATCAAACTTACGAGCGTGACGATTCCAAACAGTGTGACCTCGATTGGGGAGAGGGCGTTCTATAATTGCACCTCACTTACGAGCGTGACGATCGGGGGCGGCGTGACCTCGATTGGGGCAGATGCGTTCGCTTGGTGTACCAAGCTTACGAAAATCGAGTTCCAAGGGACGGTCGCGCAGTGGCAAAAAATTCAAAAAGGTGATAGTTGGAATTATAACACGGGCAATTATACCATTACTTGCACGGACGGCACGATCGACCAAAACGGGAATGTGACGATGTTTGACGCGTAATTTCGCCGCAGAACACAATTTTGCGCGCCCGCGTCTCCCCGACGCGGGCGCGCGCCTTATAAGACTGCATAAGACTGCGGGAGATTCTTCGCTTCGCTCTGAATGACATATTGGGAACGCCCGCTCGCTTCTAATGTGTCATGTTGAGCGGAGGCGAGTGTAACGAGCCGAAGTCGAAACATCTCCCTTATTTTTAAGGGCAATAAGACTGCGGGAGATTCTTCGCTTCGCTCTAAATGACATATTGGGAATGCCTGTTCGCTTCTAATATGTCATGTTGCCCCGCCCGCAGTTTCTGATACGTTCCAAGGGCGGCACGAGCGGGCAACGCCCGCGAAGTAGCCAAAAACCCGCGCCGAGCAGGCGCGGGTTTTCGTGTCGAAACATCTCCCTTATTGTACAACTTCCGCGGGCTTTGCCCGTTGCGAATTGGTTATTTCGTGCCGAAGAGGCGGTCGCCCGCGTCGCCGAGCCCGGGGAGAATATACCCCTGCGCGTTGAGACAACGGTCGAGCGTGGAGATATAGACGGAGACGTCGGGATGGGCTTGGGCGACCCGTTCCACGCCCTCGGGCGCGCCGATGATCGCCATAAAGATGATCTTCTTCGCGCCGTGCTGTTTGAGCGCGGCGATCGCGTCGCACGCAGACCCGCCCGTCGCCAGCATGGGATCGAGCAAAAACACCGTCTTTTCGCCGATGTCGGGGGGCAGTTTGCAGTAATATTCGCGGGGTTCGAGGGTGGCTTCGTCGCGATACATGCCGATGTGTCCGACCGCCGCCGTCGGGAATACGCGGTGCACGCCGCTCACCATGCCCAGCCCCGCCCGCAGGATGGGGACGATGACAACGCTCTCCGACTTCACCCGCAAACAGGTGGTGCGTTCGAGAGGGGTCTCCACCTCGACGGGGACGAGTTCCACCCCGCGCATGCTCTCGTACGTCATGACCATGGCGATCTCCTCAACGAGTTCGCGGAACTGCTTCGCGCCCGTGGTCTTGTCGCGCAAGATGGAGATCTTGTGCTTGATGAGCGGATGATCGAATACGAATACGTTCGGTTGCATTGTCATTGGCTTTCTCCCATATGCGGCGTTGCGCCGATTATTTTTCGAGAATCCTTTGCGCGGCTCACTTTGCGATGATCTGCGCGATCTTTTTCATGAGATCGTCCTTGCCCTGCCCCGTCAGCCCCGATACGGCGACGACGTTCCCGATCCCGAGCGAAAACCCGCGCGCCACCGTCGCGAGCCGCTCCTTTTGCTTCATGCGCGAAAGTTTGTCGCATTTCGTGGCGACGACCGTAAACGGCAAAATATGGTAATTCAAAAAGGAGACCATCTGCAAGTCGTCCTCCGACGGGTCGCGCCGCATGTCGGTGAGCAGGAAAACGTGGCAAATTTCCTCCTTGCGCGCGAAGAAGTCGTCGAGCGTCTTTGCCCACTTCGCCTTTTCCTCTTTGGAGACGGCGGCGTAGCCGTACCCGGGGAGATCGGCGAGCAGGAACGAACCGAAGTCGAAATAGTTCACGAGCCGCGTCCGCCCGGGCGCGGCACTCGTCTTGGCGAGATTCTTTTGCCCCGCAAGCATGTTGATGAGCGTGCTCTTGCCCGCGTTGGACTTGCCGCAAACCGCGATCATCGGCTTTTCGGGGCGCAGAAATTGTCCCGCGGCGGCAGCCGAGGTGATAAATTTCGCGTCAGCCGCCATTTCGCCCTCCGACGGCGGTCTCGAACACTTGGTCGACCTCGCTCACGCAGATGAAGTTGAGCTTCTTTCTGATCTCCGCGGGGATCTCCTCGACGTCTTTGCGGTTCTCCTCGGGAATGATGACGTCGCGGATGCCGATGCGGTTCGCCGCGAGTGCCTTCTCTTTGAGCCCGCCGATGGGCAAGACCTTGCCGCGCAGGGTGATCTCGCCCGTCATGGCGACGTCCCGCCGTACGGGCTGTCCCGTAAACGCCGAGAGGATCGCCGTCGCCATCGTAATCCCCGCCGACGGACCGTCTTTGGGGGTCGCCCCCTCGGGGATATGGATATGGATATCTTTCTTTTCGAAGTCCTCGGCGTCGATGCCGTACTTTTCGGCGTGCGCGCGGATGTAGCTGATCGCCGCCCGCGCCGACTCTTTCATCACGTCGCCCAGCTTGCCCGTGAGCAAAACGTCGCCCTTGCCCTCCATGGCGGACACTTCGATGGTGAGCGTTGCGCCGCCGACCGCCGTCCATGCGAGCCCTGTCGCCGCGCCCACCTCGTCTTTTTCGAGCATTTCGCCGTCGTGCAGGAAGCGTTTCGCCCCGAGGAATTTTTCGAGATTGTTCTTATTGACCGCGATAGACTGTTCCCGCCCTTTGGCGATGCGCACCGCCGCTTTGCGGCAGACGCTTCCGATGGTGCGTTCGAGCGAGCGGACGCCCGCTTCCATCGTGTAGCCCTCGATCATCGCGAAGATCGCGCCGTCGGTGAAGCGCAAATTGTCCGCCGTGAGCCCGTTCTCCCGCAATTTTTTGGGGACGAGATAGCGTTTTGCGATCTCGAGCTTCTCCTGCGGCGTATAGCCCGAGAGTTCGATGATCTCCATACGGTCGCGCAGGGGCGCGGGAATGGTGTCGAGGGTGTTCGCCGTGGCGATGAACATGACCTTGGAGAGGTCGTACTCGACTTCGAGATAGCGATCGCGGAAGGTGTTGTTTTGTTCGGGGTCGAGCACTTCGAGCAGCGCGCTCGACGGGTCGCCCCGCAGGTCCGCCGAGATCTTGTCCACCTCGTCGAGCAAAAAGACGGGGTTGACCGAGCCCGCGTTTTTCATTTCGAATACGATGCGCCCCGGCATCGCGCCGATGTAGGTGCGTCTGTGCCCGCGGATCTCCGCTTCGTCTTTCACGCCGCCGAGGCTCATGCGGACGAATTTCCTGCCGAGCGCGCGGGCGATGGACTTTGCGATGCTCGTCTTGCCGACCCCGGGAGGACCGACGAGACAGAGGATGGGGGCTTTGAGTTCGCCCGTGAGTTTGAGCACGGCGAGATACTCCATGACCCGCTCTTTGATCTGTTCGAGCCCGTAATGATCCTCGGCGAGCATGCGTTCCACGTCGTCGAGGGAGGCGGTGTCCTCGGTCTCCTCGCTCCAAGGAAGATCGGCGATCCAGTCGGCGTAGTTGCGCAGGACGGTCGCTTCGGGGGAGGAGGCGGGCATGCGTTCGAGACGGAAGAGCTCCGCCGAGACCTTTTCCCAAACCGCCTCGGGCAGACCCTTTTTCTTGATTTTTTCGCGCAGTTCGTCGATCTCCTTGTCCTCGTCGCCGAGCTCGGCATGGATGGCTTTGAGCTGTTCGCGGAGGAAATATTCCTTTTGCGCCTTGTCGATGCTGTTGCGCACGTCCTGCGCGATCTTGCGCTCTAATTGCAGGATGTTGAGTTCCTGCTCGGCGAACGTCTCAAAGAGACGAAGACGGGACAAAAGGACGTTCTCTTCGAGAAGTTTCTGCTTGTCCTCGTCTTTGAGGCGCAGATAATGCGCCCCGATGTCGATATATGCGTCGATATCGGCGACGCCCGTAAGTGCCGCACCCACGTCTTTGGAGATCTTCCCGTCCCCCGCAACGACCTCCTGCATCAGAGATTTTACGGTGCGGAAATGCGCCTCTTCAAGCATACTGCCCTCGGAGACGGTGGGGACGCTGTCGGTGACGGCGTAGATATAGCCGCTCTCCACGCGAAATTCGCGCGCACAGGCGCGGTAGAGTGCCTCGACGACGATGCGCATACGGTCGGCGGGAAGCCGCGTTTTTTGACGGATGACGGCGACCGTCCCCACGGCACAGAGGTCCTCGGGGGCGGGGAATTCCTTTTCGGACGTTTTCTGCCGCGTGATAAACACGAAAGAATCGTTCATGCCCGCCCGCTCGACGGCGGCAAGCGAGATCCCCCGCCCGACGTCGAATGCGACCGTCGTATGCGGAAAGATCACCTGCGTGCGCATGGGGATGACGGATAAGATTTTGGTATAGATCTCGTTGTCCATACGAAATACCTCTTTGACTATTATATCACACCTTTGCGCATATTTCAAACATTTTTACGGAAAATCGAAAATTGCCGCCTGTTCACGCTTAATAGTCATTTCGAACCATTTTCAATTATGTCATTCAGGGCGGAGAGGCGTTCCAATTATGTCATTTCGAACCATTTTCAATATGTCATTCAGGGCGAAGCGGCGTTCCAATTATGTCATTTCGAGTGAAGCGGCATTCCCAATTATGTCATTTCGACCAAACGAACGCAGTGAGTGCGTGGAGAAATCTCCCGCAGTCTTATTGCCCTTAAAAATAAGGGAGATGTTTCGACTACGGCTCGTTTTACTCGCCTCCGCTCAACATGACAAATTAGAAGCGAACAGGCATTCTAATTGTCATTTCGCCCCGCCCGCGGCTTCTGTTTGTAGACCAAGGGCGGTACGAGCCCGTAGGGCGCAGTCCCAAACCGTCGTTTCCAATATGTCATTTCGAGTGAAGTGACATTCCCAATTATGTCATTTCGACCAAACGAACGCAGTGAGTGCGTGGAGAAATCTCCCGCAGTCTTACGTTGTCATTTCGAGTGAAGCGGGCGAAGCCCGCGGAATCGAGAAATCTCCCTTATTATTTCATAAGCATAGTCAACGACCGAGGGGATTTCTCAACTGCGGCTACGCCTCCGTTCGAAATGACATCGGAATAAAAACGATAAAAATAAGGGAGATGTTTCGACACAAAAACCCGCGCCGAGCAGGCGCGGGTTTTTGGCTTAACATGATGACATATTAGAAAGCAAACGGGCGGGGCATTTATTCTAACAATTCTTCCATGGAAACGTCGTACAGCTTGGCGAGCTTGATAAAATTCTGCAACGTCGGCACGGTCAGCCCGCGCTCGTAAGCGTGGTAGGATTGATAGGCGATCCCCAACGTTTCGGCGACTTGTTTTAATGTATAACCGTATTGATTTCGCAGTTGTTTTAAGTTTTGCGGCAATCGGTATAATTCTTTCATTTTTTCCTCAAAACACTTGACATTATACAGTTTCAAACTGTATAATAAAGAAAATTCAGTTATTAACTGAATCAAGGGAGAAAAACATGAAACGAAAAATTTTCTTGATCCTTTGTACGCTCATTGCGTGCGTCTGCCTCGCATTGGGTCTCGCCGCCTGCGGCGGGACGGGCGGCGGCACGCAAGGCGGTAACGGCGGCACGCAAGGCGGTAACGACGGCAATGCGGAAGAGCAGGAAACGCACGATTGGAGCGATTGGGAGATCGTCAAAGAGGCGACTTGCACCGAGGAAGGCTCGCGTACACGGACATGCGACGAATGCGGCAAGGCGGAGACGGAAACCATTCCCGCCAAAGATCACACATTTAACGACAGCAATGTCTGTAAAGATTGCGGCTTCGAACTTGTTCCCACCGTCGGCTTGGAGTATGAACTCTATGAGGAGACCGAATATCCCCGAGGAGAATATTATCGCGTAAAAGGAATGGGGACTGCGACGGACACAGACCTCGTGATCCCTGCTAATCATGCGGGGAAAGCGGTGAAACAAATTGCCGCCGAAGCATTCAACGGGAAAGACGCTTTAACGAGCGTCTATATTCCCAAGGGCGTGGCGGGGATCGGCATGAACGCCTTTTCCTATTGCATCAGCTTGACTGCATTGCATATTCCCGCCTCTGTGACTACGATCGGCAAACAAGCGTTTTACGGGTGCAGTAAAATAAAAGACATTACCCTCGGAACAAACGGAATCACGATTGGTGAAAGCGCATTTGAAAATACCGCCTACTATAAAAATAACAAAAATTGGGACAATGGCGCGCTGTATATCGGCGCACATTTGATCGCTACAAACGATAGCCTTCCCTCTTCTTATACCGTGAAAGAGGATACGAGTTCGATTGCAACGAAAGCCTTTGCGAATCGGTCGGAATTGAAAGAAATCGTACTACCGTATATCAGAGGTAAGGGAACTAACATATTTTCCAATAGCGGTGTTTCAAAAGCCACGGCAACCTATGACAATTTAGATCTGTTGCCCGCAGATCAAATCACCGATTTAACAATTACAAGCGGAACGGTTTATACTCTGTCGCAGTTTGTCAATGTGGAAAATCTATTTGTAAATACCGATTGGGCAGATAACTCATTTAGTATTCAAGAAGCTCCGCTCGCTGGGTTGGGGAAGCTAAAAAATCTCAAAGTGAAATGGTTGTGCGGACGCTATCACAGCTATCCCATGCACACCCTTTTCGGCGACGAATATTATAGCGGAAGTGTGGAAATCAAGCAAGACGCAAAGAGAACGAATCAAGCAGACATAAAAAACTATTATACGGCATATCTCCCCGCAGAGTTGGAAACAGTAACGGTTTTGCAGGGAGATCTCGGTGCTTATATGTTTTCGAACTGCACAATGATAAAGCGTTTTGATTTGGGCGAAAAAATTGGCAAGATTGATATAGCATTTTGGGGTTGCCGTGACGGCGTTCGCGTCAATTATGAAGGCACTGTAAAACAATGGGCAGAACAAGAGAAAGGATGTTGGTCGGGATTACGAGATTATAATTCCGATGGGGGTTACGAGCCGGCATTCGTCGATTTTACAATTCAAAATAGTTCGTTATCGGAAATAAACATTCCGAATGATGTGACTAACATTGCCTCGTATGCTTTTTTCGGTTGCAAAATAAATCGTATTGAAATCCCCGACAGCGTGACCTCGATTGGAGATAGGGCGTTCGGGTGGTGCACCTCACTTACGAGCGTGACAATTCCAAACAGTGTGATCTCGATTAGAGATGTGGCGTTCTATCAGTGCACCTCACTTACGAGCGTGACGGTTCCCGACAGCGTGACCTCGATTGGGGAGAGTGCGTTCAGTGGTTGCACGAAACTTACGAGAGTGAATATTACCGACCTTGCGGCGTGGTGTAAAATTGATTTTGGAGGCGATACTGCTAACCCGCTCTATTATGCTTACCATTTGTATTTGAAAGGCGAAGAGGTGACCACACTCACGATTCCCGACGTGATCACGGAAATTAAGCCGTTCACTTTCTGTGGTGGTGCGTTTACGAGCGTGACGATTCCCGACAGTGTGACCTCGATTGGGGAGGATGCGTTCCATGATTGCTACTCTCTTACGAGCGTGACGATTCCCGACAGCGTGACCTCGATTGGGGAGAGAGCGTTCTATTATTGCACCTCGCTTACAAGCGTGACGATCGGGGGCAGCGTGACCACGATTGGGAAGTGGGCATTCGAAGGTTGCTATAAACTTATAGAAGTTTGGAATCATTCAACATTGGAACTGAAAAGAGGAAGTGCCAACTATGGTTGTATTGCGTATTATGCGGAGCAAATTTATAAAGGCGACGAAGTTGGCAAACAGACGGTGACGGACGACGGGTATATCTTCTATGAGGACGGCGAGGAAAATTATCTTCTCGGATATATGGGAAAAGAAACCCAATTAACTCTACCCACTACTTCACCGAGCGGAAAACAGTATGAGATTTATCGATATGCGTTCTATTATTGCCGCTCTCTTACGAGTGTGACGATCCCCGACGGCGTGACCTCGATCGGGGACTATGCGTTCTGTGATTGCAAATCTCTTACGAGCGTGACGATCGGGAGCGGCGTGACCTCGATTGGGGAGGATGCGTTCTGTGATTGCAAATCTCTTACGAGCGTGACGATCGGGAGCGGCGTGACCTCGATTGGGGAGAGTGCGTTCAATAGGATTAGGGATACAGTAAAAAATCAAAAAAATCTATTAAAACGGTCATTAAGCAGAGCATAAAGGGCTTCGTGGAATAACGCGAAGCTTTTTTCTTATCCAAGTTCGTCTTTTATATTTGAAATGATTATCGAGAGGTATAGTCGTAGTACTTGCTTTTCTTCTTAAAATATGCTATAATGTAATCATTCTCATAAGGGGCGTATGGATATGGAAAACGCTTATACTGAGTACAAAAGAGAATTGACGGACGGCTTGGAGAAGGAAGTCGTTGCCTTTTTGAATACACTTGGCGGGGATATTTTAATCGGAATAGAAGACAACGGCGAAGTCGTGGGGATTGATGCCCCCGACGATATTAGCTTGAAAGTGGCAGACCGTTTGAAAAACAATATCAGCCCGTCCGTCATCGGGCTTTTCCAAATCGATATTTTGGGTGAGCAGAAGAAATACATCAAAATCTCCGTTGCAGGCGGCTTGGAGAAACCCTATTATATCAAAAAATACGGCATGAGCCCCAAAGGTTGTTTTGTGCGCATCGGAACGCAGAGTACGCCGATGGAACAAGCGCAGATCGAAACCTTATTTTCGCACAGAGTCAACCGCACTTTGAGCACAATTATATCCCCTCGGCAAGATCTGACGTTTACTCAACTTCGGATTTTTTACGAAGAAAACGGCTTTGATACGAGCGGAGATCATTTCTTCCGAAACTTGGGGATGTACACTTCCGACGGCAGTTTCAATTACTTCGCCATGCTCCTGTCCGACCAAAACGATGTTACGATGAAGGTTGCCCGTTTCAAAGGAACAGACAAGAATGAAATTGTCACCAGCAAAGAATTCGGCTATTGCTGTATCCTGAAAAGCGTCTATAACATCCTTGCCTACTTGGACAATTATAACTTGCCTTCCGTGGAAATTACCTATCCCAAGCGGGTGGAAAAGTTTTTGGTCGATAAAGTTGCCCTGCGTGAAGCCGTTATCAATGCCATCGTTCACAACGATTATATCAGCGGCGGCGCACCTCTCTTTGAGATTTACGACGACCGTATCACAGTTGTTTCTTACGGCGGGCTTGTGGGCGGATTGACGCAGGAAGAATTTTTCAGCGGACGGTCTATGCCGAGGAACAGAGAACTGATGCGGGTATTCCGCGACATGGAGTTTGTAGAAAACTTCGGTTCGGGGATCCAACGCATTTTGCGCGTTTATGATCGAAGCATCTTCCAAATTTCCGACAACTTTATCATTACCGAGTTCAAGTACGACTCCGAAGTCTTAAAGAAAGTGCGTAACGCGGTTGTTCACGGTGAGCCTGTAAATGAGCCTGTAAATGAGCCTGTAAAATTGACCGCCACGGCGCAAAAAGTATTGGCACTCATTGGCGAGCAAGGCAATATTACCCTTGAAATTTTGGTCGAAAGAATCGGTGTTTCAAGAGAAACCATCAAGCGCGCGATCAAACTATTAAAACAAAACGGTTACATTGAACGCGTTGGTTCGGATAAGACGGGATATTGGAAGGTATTGAAGTAGAGAAGTGAAAATAAGTTGAAGCATCGCAGGGATAGGATAAGGGAAAAGCCAAATGAGCCATGGTGTGGAATATGCGTTAAACTTTGAATCAAATTAGCGGCTTGTTCTTTCTATGGTTTTGGTTAACACTTAAATTGTATCACATGGATCGTTTTGTTGAGATTCTTTTCCTATTCCCACTGTCTTACATCTATTGTAATCCTACAAGACAAAACAAGAAAATGTTTTTAAGACATTGACAGAGGCTTCCTTTTATGCTATAATTAAAAGGTGATATGGGAATATATTTAACTATCCAAAAATGTAAGGAGAACATATGTCAGAAGTAAAAGGGAAAACAGGTTCGTTCTCTATAGGAGAAAAGAAGCCGGGACAGGAGTATTTCGTGGACTCCTATGGGAACAGATATACCGATCATGCGGTAGCAGGCATGCAGCCGAGTGGTCATCGTTATGGCAACGCAGACGGGGGGAGTGGTATTATTTATTATCGCGATTCTCGTGGGCACGTGGTAGATGGTAGCTCGATTCCTGCCATGTGTGTCGATAATTGTCTAAAAAATGGCACTCGAACGGAAAGCTTTAGGGACGGAAAGAAATGTTATGTCTATCTGCATGATGGGATCGAGGTTGTGACAAATGCCGAGGGTGTTGTCATAACGACTACGAAGAAAGATTGAATCTACTATTATGCCCCAATATCAATATTACTACATGCTTTTAAGTCGTCGTGATCGCGAGCTATACGATGCGATTTATAAATCACTACGAGATGAAAATCCTGTCGTGCATGCGTCCCTGCAGGGAACATCTGGCGAAAAGATTGAGGAAATAATTACCTCTATACAAAGCGATCATCCTGAGCTTGCATTTTTTCATTGGTCAATCGAATATGGCAATGGTGAGATACGTTTTACCACACCTGTCGTATCAATTTATAGAAGTCCCTTCTATCATTCACGGCTCGAAAAGATTATAAAGGGCGCAAATGAGCGGAAAACCGAATACGACAAGGAAATATTTATACATGATTACATCGTGCAAAATATTAGTTTCGATCATGATGAAATAAAAGACAATCGAAGCGTACGAGAGAATCATACAGTAGAAGGCCCTTTGAAAAACGGTAAAGCTGTTTGCGAGGGGATTGCACGTTTTACCCAGTTGCTCCTGTTAGAGGCTGGGTTAAAGGCAATATATGTCGAAGGAACGAGTCGTTCCTTTGCGACGGACGAACCCGGCGGGCATGCATGGGTGATAGTCTGCATAGAAGGAAGCTATTATCATCTTGATGTTTCGCACGATATATGTATGACGGAGGACAAAAGCCGTGTGAAATATAATTATTTCAATTTGACCGATGAAGAAATTTTGTACGACCACACGCTTGACAATCCGTCAAAGCTTCGCAATCTCGTTTGCAATTGCAAGAAATTCAATTATTTTTACCAATTCAACAGATTTTTCTTGCAACCATTGGAGATTTATCAGGCGATATTGCGTTTTTTGAGAAACTATGCCAATCATCCACATGAGAATACGTTTCTCTTTCGTGCCTCATTGAATATATCGGAAGAGGAGGTAACGGAATTTGTGCAGAAAGCCATGCGGACCTTTTATGACGAAACGGGGATGGGAGTAGGTTATTCGTCTAGTGAGAGTGAGTTGCAAAATGTCTATTCATTTACATTTACATTTGAATCTTAAGTGAAACCTCAAAAGAAATCAAAAAGGAGATATACAAATGGAAACTGTTAAGAAAAAAAAGACGATTTATTTCGCAATCGATGCATCTGGATCGATGGCGGACAAAAGAGCGGGGATTGTCAACACCGCGATGAGGGGAGTATTTGACGATGTGATTCCCGAAATTATTGCGGAGAGCGACAGCAAGCTGGAATTGTCCATCGCCGTGCTGTTGTTTTCCGACCAATTCCCCGATGGGGTGAAATGGGTAATCGACAAGACGAATATGGAAGAAATTGCCAATAATCATATTTCTTGGACGGATCTCCCTCAAGATTTGTTCTATGGCGGCACCCCTACGGGACAAGGAATTCTTGCGATCATTAATAACTGTAAAAGTGAGAACAGAGGGGAAGTAGATATGTGCACGGTCGCTCCTGCCATTATACTGATTTCAGATGGGTTAGCGAATACAGGTAGCCCCAGTTACGAAGAAGTCCTGGAATATGAAGATAAGGCGCACGTCAATTATAGCGATTTCTTCCGTCATTCTATTCGCGTTGCTATTGGCATTGATGTCGAAGACGAGGGAAAAGAGCAGCTTAAGCGGTTTGGAAAAGTGTCAAAAGGGATGCTTGCCAAAGGATTGAAACCGTATTATGACCATAGTGATAAATATCAAGACGAGCTCATTGAAATTATTAAGAGTGTAACGAAGATGACGTCGTTAGCTCCTGTTTAATCGTGTAGAGAGCGAATACGATGATAAAAAGGACGATTTATTTCGTAATCGATGTATCTGGCTCGATGGCGGGCGAAAGAGCAGGGATTGTCAATACCGCGATGAAGGAAGTATTTGATGAAGTGATTCCCGAGGTTATTGCGGGGAGTGACAGCAAGCTAGAATTGTCCATCGCCGTGCTGTTGTTTTCCGACCAATTCCCCGATGGGGTGAAATGGGTAATCGACGAGATGGATATGGAAGAGATTGCCAATGATCATATTTCGTGGACGGATCTCCCTCAAGATTTGTTCGATGGCGGTGCGTCTATAGAAGACGGGATTCTTGCGGTCATTAACAATGGAAACAGAATGGAAGTTGATGCGAGGACGCTTGCTCCTGCCATTATACTGATTTCGGACGGTGGAGAGCCAGCCAGCTATCACTCATATGATGAAGTTTTGGAATATGAAGATAAGGAGTGCGTTAATTACAGTATTTTCTTCCGTCATTCTATTCGCGTTGCCATTGGTATCGATGTCGCAGACGAGGCGCGAGAACAGGTAAAGCGCTTTGGGAAAATACCAAAGCGAATGGTTTCCAGCGGACTTAGGGGATATTATGACACCAGTTCGAAATATCAAGACGTGCTCATTGATATCATTAAGTTTGTGACAGAAACGGTTTCATTGACGATATAACAGTATAGCAATTAACGTTTTTTATGAAACGGGGGAAGGAACAAAATTTATGATTCCTTTTCCTGTTTCATTTAAAGGAGTTAAGAGATGAATGATGAGTTAAAAAAAAGTCAATTGGATGAGACTCCTGTAGTTCTTTCGACCTGTCAAGATGAACTGCGCGAGCAAGAGGAAGCAAGAAATACACCATGTGATAGTTTGACTACAGTTGTGGAATCGGTTATGCCATCAACGGAGAGCACTCATGTTCAATCGGTTGATAAATCCGTCGAAAACAATAATGTCGAATTGCTTACAGAAACTACCGAGTCCTTGGATGTAGCGATTGTTCATGAAGAAAATAAATCTGGGGACGAAGCGCAAAACGGGGAAGGGAAGTGGAGGCTGTCCTTAAAAGATTTTCCGTCTACCGAATCGGGGCTTTTGGAATTAATGTTCGAGCTTGCAAAAACAATCGGTGACTGTCAAACGTTTGCATATGAGGAAGAAATCTTTACGACACTGAAGGATCAGGACCATTTCAAAATGGACGAGATTGACGAGATAGTTCGTATTTCGGTTGCTACGAAATCACAGAGTGCCATGGTCTACAACAACCTGCTCGTTGGTCATTTACTATTAGTTATATTCACACGAGGGAAATATGCTTGGGAGATTTGGACAGAAATTGATTTTCATCAAATGGAAAGAGAGAGCTTTGATGAAAAAATGCCCTACACGTTGAACCGTGTAAGTGCGCTTTTAAACGTTGCGGCATTTGAAAATTTTCGCATTGCCGAATTGCTTGTACGCATTATAGTGTGCGGGCAGTCAATTTATAAGCCAGAACTTTGGTGTAAAGTTTTAAGCGCGGAACGCAATCGCCTGACCGTTGTTCCTCGCACTCAAGAAACGCTGAGCTTTTTGGATTGGAAGGGTAGCTCAATTTCCGTAATTGGTGCCGACCATGAGACATGTGACGATTTCAGTACGGTTGCGGACATATCTAGTGGGCGCGGTAAGGGTTTTGCCGCGGTATGTTCAGACGGTGTTAGCGCGTGCGAGAATTCCCGCTTTGGCTCAGAGGCAATTGCGCAGGCGGTTATAGAAGTTGTCACGCGTATGTATCACGATGCGACGTTTCACCCATGTAAGAGTGACAAATTGCAGCTTGATAAAGACGATGCTAGCTCAGTGTCAAGTTTTGCGAGTGAATTGTTCGTATGCTGGGAGAAGATTTTGAAGCAGCGTTTCGGTGCGGACATTAACATATTTGATTACGGCGCAACGTTGCTTTTTGCGTTCAAGATCAAAAAATTTATTACCTGCGGAATTGTTGGAGACGGGGTATTCATGATAAAAACGACGGCGGGTTTCCTGCGGCTGACAGATGGATTCTCTTCAATTCAGGAGAATGGAGCCCCCTACAATGTGGCGTTATTGGGTAGCAAGCCAAACGTGTTAAAGTTGTTTTCCTTTCCTGCAGATGATGTTGATGCGATTTTGATGGGCTCGGATGGGGTTGACTATCTGTTATACACTTCGGATGAGACGAATGGCGAAGCGACGGGGTCGACAATCGTTTCAAGCGGCATTGAAAACGGAGAAACCGGGAATTGTCCGAATCCCAACGAGAAAATGGTATTCTGCGCGGATCATGTAAATGGAAGAAAGGTTATGGACTCCCTGTCCAAGTTACCCTTCATTGGTAATGGCGAAAAAAGCGATGTGCGGGAAACTTTGGATTATTATGTACGTAGGTTTTCTCGTGTCAGCGTAACGGGCGGTGGCGGTGGAGACGATTGTTCATTGGTCTATTTGCGGCGCTCAAACAAAAAGTTATAAATGTTTTGACCATATAAGGGTAATGGTAAAGACAAATACGGAGGAACGGAATATGCAAGATTATTCTGGAAAAACAATCAAATTGAAGAACGGAACCATAAAGCTAATAAAAAAAGCAGGACAAGCGGGGGGACAAGGGACCGTGTATTTTGCGGATTTCAATGGGAAAAATTACGGTTTCAAAATACTGTTTTCAAAAGATGATCCGCTGGGCGAACAAAAATGCAAGAATATTAAGGAATTACTGCGTCGGAAGGCTAAATTGGACCAAAAGATTGGGGACAATGGAAATTTTACATTCACGTTTCCAATCGAGGAAACGAAAGTGGACGGCGAAGAAGCCTATCTCATGGAGTGGGCGACTGGGAAAGATGTTTCTACGCTTATTGAGGACGGAACTTTCGATAAATATTCGCTACAGGAGAGATTGGAGGTCATATGGAAAATTAATGAGGCATTATTGTTTTTAAGTCAAGACGCTCTTTGCTATCAGGATATTAATGCCGAAAATATTTTTTATGATACCGTATCAAAACTGGTGACTGTAATCGATACGGAAAATACGACAGATGCGTACATGGTCGAAAATGGAGAGGCCGCTTTCGTTAAAGGAAAGGGCTTTTATATGGCGCCAGAAGTGGGTGCGGGTTTGGTAAAATGCGCGGCAAAACCTTCCGATTATTATGCCATGGCCGCACTGTATTATTCTATTCTTACATGCTCGACGAATTCTCCGTATCATGGTCGTGTCTTATACGAGAATTTTTCTTTGCGGGATGCTGGTGATATGGATATTGCATGTGAGCGTGCGGAGGAAGATGATGAGCTTGAAGATTTTCTCACCTTTACATTCGATCCGACTAATCATGTCAATAGTTTGGAAGATTTTTGCAAAGAAGTCAAGGGAAAGTGGAAAGAAGAATCCAATAAGCGACTTTTGAGGCATCTTGAAGGCATAACTAAAAATTGGAATGAGGTTCCGAATGAACTGAAAGAATTACTGTATAAAGCATTTTCGAACCCGCTTAATCCAGCTTGTTACACGAAGCGTCCATTGCCCTTGGCGTGGGAAAGACGTTTAAAGAAGTTGCTGAATAAAGATGCGTGCTCCACAGTCCCAGACAATTCGGGCAAGGAAGAATTAAGTTATTCAAACAAGCCGAATTTGCAAAATGGTTGCGGACTATATCTATTTAATTCATTTGGCGACAGGCTTTATTTAACAGACGATGAAACCTTAATCCCTATGAGTTTTGTGGATTCAAACTCTAAGGGAGGATTTGGCAAGGTGAAAAAGCATGGTAATGAGTGGGTGTTTGTTAAAATGGGCATTTGGAACTTGGAGGCCTCAAAGAATAATCGCTATTGTTGTTCTAATGTGAAAGAGATTGTTATAGAAGAAGGTATGCGGATTTTTCAAGCCGGCAACAGCAAGATATTTATTGGAATAGAAAGAGTGTAATTCAGATGATATGATTTTGTATTTATCAGAAGTTGGTAGAAGGAATTTCCCAATGGGATGAACAAGAGCAAGTGAACAAAAGGAGAAAACGGAAGAAGCGAAAGAAGTTTTTGAGCGTTCCGCGGATAAAATTGTGAATAAAGAGTTGTATGACAAATATTTGAATCTGTTGCGTAAGCTAAAAAAGGACCGTCCTGAATGGACAAAACATCCTAATGCATGGATTGAGGATATGTATCATTCAGAAAAGGGTCCCTTTTTTGATGCATTAAAATCCCTAAGCGATGATGTGGTTTCGTGCTTAGAAAGCACTGATATGCCCCAAAATCGGCATGAAGCTAATGCTCTGTTTGAATCCGTTGTAGATTATGTTGCGCAACGAGCAGAGGATATTTCCTCAATACGATTTACTTATGGCGCAGCTGAATTTATCACAAAATTATATATGGATTATTTCGGTTATCCACAAACGGATACGAGTGTAGACGATTTGGATGAGAATGTTATTGACGAATCGGTGTTGCTTTTTGACTCTGATATTTCACTGGCGGGAGATGCCTGTCGACAGACGCTTGTTGAATATCAGAATCGATTAAAAAACCTCTCCCGCAACAATCGATTGGTTAATTTTAAGCAACAGAAAAATGCAATGCTATCGTTCTGTTATCCATCCACGCGTAATCTATTTAAGATGTTGTTAGAGGGCAAAACTTTAACGATCGTAAATTGGGAGCGCGCAGGTTTAAAACAGATACTACGTTGTCGCAACCCTGAATGCGGTAAATATATGTTTCGCAAGTACATCGCAAAATCTAGTAATCAATTGGAATATTGCCCGATTTGCGACAGTATAAATGGCAAATCGAAGCATATGGCACCGCTCGAGGAAAAGCCGTTTTTTTCTGTGGAGCAAGAGATGGTGGTCAATTGTGTGGGTTGCGGAGAACAAGTCAGGCTTCCTACTGAGTTGTTTGAAAGTAAAACAGCGGAAAGCATCGTGTGTCCTATTTGCGGTGAGGGGCTAATAAAGTCGTATCCTTTTGTGTTTCTGAAAGGGCTGAAGGAGAAAAGAATCATGAACGATAATTCGGCTTTTCTCGATTTCGGACGGGCTTTGGACGTTGCACACAAGCTGATTTCGCGAGATAAAAATATGCAAAAGAATTTTGGCTTGCGTGCATTATATATGGCATTCGGATTTTTAAATTGGTCAGATGTTACTGGTTTGACATACCGATCTCCTCTTCTGCTTTTGAGAGTTATCCTGTACCAAGATGCAAATAAAAATTATTGTCTTGCGGTGGACGGCGATGCATCGGAGGCGGTCAGTATCAATAAGACGCTGGAATATATTTTGGGGCATTATAGCCGAGATTTGTCATTTACAATTCCTTCCTATGAGAAAGAGGAGTTCGGAGCATACCTGCATCGAGTAAAAAAAGAGATTGCAAAGTTCAATCTTGAGTGGACGGTGGAGGAGGCAGCTGTCCTTGGACTGTTTAATCATCAAAAAAGCCAACTGGAGGAGGAAATCAAGGGGTATTTTGATGAATATCTCGCTAATCCATTTATAAATCGCATATGCGGGGGAGTGCGGTCCTTGCCAAGTTGTACTTTTATTCATGGGGGAGAGTTTAGCATCTGTGATGCGGATGCAAGCCAACAACTTGTTATAGATGAGGCAATCAGTGGAGAATCATTTGTGTTGCAGGGACCGCCAGGGAGCGGAAAAAGCCAAACAATAACAAATCTTATTACAGAGTTTATTGCGCGCGGGAAAACAGTTTTGTTTGTTACACAGAAATCCACGGCTCGCGAAATTATTTGTAGCAATATGCGGGAACGCAGTGTAGGCGATAATTCTTTAATTGATTATTGCTTAAATTTTGATGCTCTCACAAGTAGCGCAAATGGCATTACGAAGAAATCGTTCAAAGATCACATGAATGAAATTTTTGGTAAAATGCTAAATATAGACCCTGTAATAGATGCAAACAATGAATCCAACGAGGCGGAAATAGAGGAGTTACGCAATCAGCTTTTTGGTAATCGGGACAAATATCTCGTAGAAGTCAATGGTTCAAAAGCATCCATCATGCAGATTATTGATGTTTTTATGCGATATGCAGAGGAGGAGAATCTTGATTTGCTCGGTGGGATTCCGACCTCGCGGCTATCTATTGATTTCTTAAATCATGCTGTGGAAAAATTTTACGGATATTTGCCTGAGGGTTATTTGAATTTTAAAGCGCATCCATTGTATGGTTATCGTGAGCAAGATTACTCAGCCCCTTCGCTGAGCAATATGATGGATGTTATCCAATATTTCGAAAAGATTAAACAAATATATAAAACTTGTACTGAGCTTGGGCTCGAATCGGCGCACATATCGTGCCCACGCGACTTAAAAGGGCTACTTTTATTGGCTGACTCTTTAGAGCAAGCAGTGCTTTTGCCAATTTTTGAAAGAAGTTGGCTGCGGGAGCAGAACAGAAGAGAGTGGTCCAAAAAACTTTTAAAAAAAACTGCGAGAATAAAGCAATTTGCCGAAGAATTGCGTGAGCGCAGGCGAAAAATCATGGATTATGGGCTAGCCGATGAAGCGTTAGCTTTAAACGTGGAGGAGTACCGTACCTTTTTGAAGAAGAAAAAACTCATTTTGTTTCACTTTGGAAAGGCGTATAAATCTTGTGTGAAAAATCTTGCAAAATGTAAAAGCAATCCTCCTTTTGAGATTAATTACAAGGCGGCATTGAATATACTCGATCAAATAGAACAATATCAAGCTTTTCAACGGGATGTCTCTAAGTTTAAGACTGAAGCGGAAGAAAATTGTTTCGATAATGATGTGGCACTTGGCATAGACTACGACTGGGAGACGCTACACAATCGAATTTTTACTATCGTTCAATTTTATGAGAATATCCATGATAGTAAATATTTTAATGATAGGCTATTTGAGCTATTAACGGGAAGCACGCATGACGATACTGTTAGACGACTTTCGCATATAGCCCAGGAAATCAATACAATCTATGCTGAGTTGAAAACGAACCTTATATCTTTACAATCTAAATTTGATCAAAAGATATTTGATTTCGATTGTATATCATTTGATGAGCTTGCGGAGATATTCAAAAAAGTATTGAGGAATAAGCACCTTTTGACATCGTGGATAAGGTTTAACATATACTATGACGAGATAAAAAATAATGCGCAACTTTTGCATATAATAGAGGTGCTTATTTCCAAAAATGTGGAGGAGGCTTCACGGGCTAAAGGTGCGCTCTTGCGTAATTATTGGATGAAATTTCTTAATGAAATCCTTTCGCAACCACAGTTTATATCATTAAATTCTTTTTCACGGACCGTGTTTGAGCGCATTCTGCAGCAATTTAGATTGGGCGACAAAGCGTCAATTAAAAATGCAGTTCGTCGAGTGTATTCTACCTTGCAAAACAGAAAGATTGGAACGCTGGAGTCAATGCAGATTGCCCATGGTGATGGCGCAAAATTCTTTAAACAGAAGGACGCTGCTTCCATTCGAGATTTGATTAGCAGCAATTGGAAGATACTTTCCACAGTAAAACCCTGTTTTATGATGTCTCCGCTCTCTGTCGCGCAATACATTGACCCATCATTACGATTTGATCTAGTGGTTTTTGATGAGTCTTCGCAAATTTTTGTCGAAGATGCATTGGCGGCAATATTCCGCGGGAAACAGGTCGTCATCGCAGGAGATTTGCAACAATTGCCTCCCGTTAATTTCTTTCGGGCAGGTGTGCAAAGGGGTGAAGAGGAGGAAAGTGCGCATTTTGTAAATGTATCCTGTTCGTTATTAAACGAAGCGCAAAAAATGCTGGAAAAGAATTATGCACTGCGATGGCATTACAGAAGCTATGACGAAGAATTGATTACCTTTTCCAATCGGCATTTTTATAACAATTGCTTGATTACATTCCCTACGGCGGTGAAGGTCGAAACGGATGGGATATTCGGCAAATACATTCCTTATAACGTCAATGGGTGTTACGAATCCGGAAAAGGTCAGCATATCAACCGCAACGAAGCGTTGTGGATTATAGAACGTATAAAAGAAGAGATTTGCAACTTTCCTGATTATTCCGTAGGAATCGTGGCATTTAGTGCGGCACAGGCAGAATATATAGAAAAGATTTGGCTTGATTTCTGTTCCACAAACGATGGTCGAGCACTTACCGAAAAATGGGTTTTTCAACATAAAAAAGAGCCGCTGGTTATCTGTAACTTAGATTCCATTCAGGGCGACGAGCGTGATACGATTCTAATTAGTACGTGCTACGGTAGAGATAAGAGTGGCAATTTTAATCTTTTGACGCTTGGTCCTCTCATGAATGATGGGGGTAAAAATCGGCTCAATGTTGCAATCACTCGTTCACGACACCGCATGATTGTTGTTACTTCCATGCGACATGCTCAGTTGGAGGCGTTACTTTCAGCCAGCAAGGGGCAGCATATTGAGGGGGCGAAGATCTTATGCGAATTTCTAGAATATGTCGAATCAACTGAAGGGAGCAAAAGCAGATTCAAATATGAGGAGTCAGTGGCTGGTTTGGAAAAACAAATTTGCACATTGCTTTCAGATAATGGGATTGCCTATGCGCGCAAGATTGGCGATTCCGAATGCAAAATTGATGTAGCAGTTTGTACGGAGAAGAGTGGCGCATATAAGTTGGGAATTGTGTTAGAGGCGACCATGAACAGCGCGAAATCTGTGCGTGAGTATGCAAGACTTCGAGACGAAATGCTTGAAAAGCATGGCTGGCATTTATACCATATTTGGGCAATGGACTGGTTTCGCGATTTTGGGGGCGAGTGCAAACGGCTTATAGACTATATTCGTGATTTAAATTTCCATACTTGAATAAAAAGCGCGCTTGTCACAATGCGTATTTTCTGCGCTTTTGTAAAGATGGGTAGATATGGCACTTTTATAGGCACTTGATAATCCAGTTGCCTTATACAAAGGAAGATGCTATAATACCCGTATGCGCAGAGGGTATCGGATATTGTCGGTCGAAGCGGCGGACATATATAAGAACGAACAGGAAAACGGCGCGGTCGTCGGGTATCGGCTTCCCGAAAAGGGCGACGCGCGTTTTCGGCTGTTCAAGATACTCTTGGACGATTCCCTTGACTTAAAAGAACTTGAAAAGGCATATACGCGCATTTGCCGCAGGAAATTCGCTTTTCAAGACGAGTACGAAAACGCTTACACCCTCGCCGTCGTCAACGTCAAATTCAATTATGTATTCAAACCCGCGGACGGAAAACCCGTAAAAATCAAAGAACTACGGGAACATTTCTATGAAAACGGCTTCTGCGTAGACGGCGTTCGGTATGTGAGATACAAGCGGAGCGCGGGCAGCTCGCGCGAAGGTAAGTGTCTTTTCATAGACGAACGCCTCTCCCGCGCCATGTCAAAGTGGAGCGAGTGCGGCTTAAAACCCAAAGCAGACCTCGCCTCGTGGGAATCGTATAAAGCGTTATCTTTGAGTAGTATCAAGGGAACAATAGAGATACCTTTGGACGGCATCCTCTTTGTGCCGGACTATCAAAGCACGTTCACGGAAGAAGTCGTATCGGTAGAGATCGAGGACGGAAAGTTCACTGCGCACACAAAAGAAACGCAGATCACAAACGATATATGGGACGGAGAAAGTCTGTTGGACGAGAGCCTGTTTGCGGGAGAATACGCGGACAGACACATGATGCTTCTCCGAAACAAGTTCTTCAAGTCGTGCGCGTTCAAAACCAAACTCCAAAAATGGATCAAAGATAAGAATATCACGCTCGCGGAACTGAAAGCGCGCGGTTTTATCACACTTGCGGACGACGTAACAAAGATCGGCATGGTGACAACGCCGAACAGCTTGAAATATCTCAAATTCGCGGGTGGACTGTCCGAGAAGAATATCAAGAAATGGGCAGAAAACGCGGACGGCGCGTTCGGCGTGGTGAAATGGGATAAACCCACCCGCTTCTTCCACGGGAGAATGGTACAGAGCAGTTATCAGCTTCTGAATACCCTCGGACTTTCCGAAGCGCAGGTTAAAGAATTATTACAGCCAAGTATAGATTACATTTCCCTTTTGCGCGGCGACATAGACTTTATGCGCTACCACTTCACGGACGCTTTTGCGAGGGAGAAGGACGTTGAAACGGAACGGCAGGACGGACTTGCGGAACGCGCCGAGGTGATCTTCACGCTCATGTTCAAATGCTCGGACTTCGAGGACACCGAACTGTATATCAATTTCCGTGATGACGTTGTCCGCAGTCTGAAAGAACGATTGAAGCGCGGGCATATCCTCTTGAACGGGACGAACGCCACCCTGTTCGGGAACGGTCCCGAACTCTTGAAATATATCGCGGGAGAGCCGATAAAGAGCGTATTAAAAGCGGGACAAAT